>JBCCHJ010000003.1:0-180455 GCA_039028795.1 Pseudomonadota bacterium | reverse complement strand
TCACGGTGTCCTCGATCTCTAGCGCGGGGACATAGCCGTTGGGACTGATGTCGCGGTAATTGGCGCCGGATGCCGTGCGCCCGGCGGTCGGGTCGACCAACTCGACATCGAAGGTGGCACCGATTTCATGCAGCATGATGTGGCTGGCCAGAGAGCATGCGCCGGGAAGGTAGTAGAGTTTCATCTGAGGGCCTTTCGGTTGACTAAGATCCTCCCCAGGTAGTGAACCAGACGATCAATTGATAATATCGATATTTCAATATAATGATCTGATAATTAGATCATATGGAGATTAGGATGACCCTTGATCAACTCACTGCCCTTGAAGCCATCGTCTCGGCGGGAACGTTTCGCGGCGCGGCAGAAAAGCTTAACAAGGCCCAATCGGCGATCAGCCATCAGATTCGCAAGCTCGAAGACGAGATCCAGTTTGACCTGTTTTCCCGGGAGTCCTACCGACCAGAGCTGACGACGGAGGGAACGGTCTTTTATCGCGAGACTGCCCGGGTGCTGGAGACGTTCCACGCCCTAAGATCAACGGCGACCAGCCTTCGCAGCAAGCAAGAGCCGGTTGTCCGGATAGCGATGACAGCGACGATGGCGTTCGATCCGATCTTGAAGCTGCTGGGTCAGGTTGGCGCAAAGTACCCAAGCACGCATATCCGGGTGGATGCCGAGATGATGGGCGGGCCCCTTGCGCGCCTGATGCAGGACGAGGCGGACCTGATTTTTACGGGCCTTTATGACGTGCCGATTGACGAAGTCGAGGCGTTGCCTATTGGGGCTACAGTGATCAGACCGGTGGCGCACAAAAGCTTCCCCCCGACACACCTGTCGGGTCCGCTGACCCGGCAACAGATGCAGGGCTATGTCCAGGTGGTTGTTTCGGGAACAGGGAGCGGAGACTTCGACCAAAGCCGGGATCTGCTGGCGGGTGGGCAGCGTTGGAACGTATCTGACTTTGCCACCAAGAAGTCCGTGATACTTGCCGGGCTTGGTTGGGGCGGGATGCCCGAGCATATGATCAAGGCAGAATTGGAAAGCGGCACATTGGTTCCACTGACAGTGGATGGGTTTCCGGTCCGTCATACGGAAGTCTATGCAATCCGGCGCCGCGATAAACCCATGGGGCGGGTGACGTCAGAGATATGGGAGGCGTTGAAAGAGGACGTTGCTTAGATCCAACGTGGGCTCTCTACGTGATATGTTTCCCATGGCTGGAGATGCATGGCTGCCGTGACGGGCAACTGAGTTATGATCGTCAAGGTCCGCTTGTCCGATACTGCATTGCGAGATCTTTGGGTGAGTTGAACGTCTGCAATGGGCCGTGAGTATCGAATTTCCATTGCTGCCTTACCTTGTCGCGTAAAGCTTGATACCTTTTACTGCGATCCGACTTGGCTATGACACTGTTCTGAAATGCTTGGTTTATTCAATATCTTTGGCCGTGCTGACAGCCTCAAGGCACTAGATCAGGCGCTGCGGGAGTTCGACGTGCATCCTCGAACTGTTCCTGAAGCGGTGAAGCTCACGGCCATCAGACTCATGCAAAAAGCATCAGATGCAGAATACGTACTTCGTGATGCAGACTTCAGTAAAGCTGCTGAACTGCTGAGCTATTCCATCCTTGGTCAGGATCAGTTCATTGCAAGCAATACCCTCTCCGGCGCCGAACTTACCGAGAAACGCCTTGAAGAGGCCATTTCTGCCGGCGACAGCCTAGATGCCGAGCTCGTCCTTCTGGCTCTTCATTCCGGTATCATACATTCGACGATCGCAGACCAGTTTGACGTTGAGGAAAGCGATTAGATGGTCGTCGGCAGCATGCTGCCTGTGGCGCAGATGTTGCCCAAGTGGCCGCTGATCGCTGAATTACCAAACTAATTTTTGCATTTGCAACGAACGGCCGGCTCGGCTTTCGGTGACATTGCAGCAGGAGTTATCACGAATGTCTGATGAGGGCCGTTGCCTCATCTACCAATTTCCGGTGACTGCACCCATTGCGACGGCCAAAACTGGAAAACCAAAGTTTGACCGTTTGGATCCCGGCTTAAAGCCGCTATGTGCACTTGATGCGAAGTGACATTTTGATCATTGGCGGCGGTATCGTCGGATCCGCGATCGCCTATTTTCTGTCTAAGTCCGGTACGGCTGGTTCCGTCACCGTCGTCGAACCCGACCCGACATACGAGTTTGCCGCGACACCCTATGCCAATGGCGGTATCCGCCAGTTGTTTAGCCTGCCTGAAAACATCTCGATGGCACAGTACGGGCTCCAGTTCTTTCAGGACTTCTCAGTAAACATGTCCGTGGATGATCTGGATGCGGATATAGGCTTTCGTCGCCGTGGCTACCTTTTCCTGTCTGACGATGGTGACCACGCGACGATGGAAAAGAACTTTCGTCTTCAGTCGGCGATGGGCGCCCGCGTGGACCTGCTTGATAAAAGTAGCCTGAAGGACCGTTTCCCGTCGATCAACGCCGACGACATCGACTTGGCCGTACATTCGCCGGACGATGCGTGGATCAATCCCCATGCTGCGTTGATGGGGCTTCGGGCCAAATCCAAGGAACTCGGCGCCACCTATGTCCAGGACCGGGTTGTCGATTGGCAGGCCGCCGGAGCGGTGTCACGCCAGGTCCATCTGGCTTCCGGCCAGCAACTTTCAGCCGATGTTTTTGTCCTGTCTACCGGTGCATGGTCTGCTGAAATAGCGCGGATGATTGGCCTTGTGCTGCCGGTGGAACCTATGTGCCGCGAGAGCCACTACTTCACGACACCGGCCGAGATCGAGCCGCTCCCGTTCCTCAAAACAGAAACCCATCTGGCCTTTGGACCGGAAGGGCAAGGGTATGCAGGCGGGCTCCCGGATTGGCAGCAACCAGCAGGATTTGGCTTGCAACCTCATCCAACCCGGTTCGAAGAGATTGTGTGGCCTGCCATCGCACACCGCGTTCCGGCGCTTGAAACCCTAAGGCTCGAACGTTCGTGGATCGGTCACTATGCGCGTAATACTTTAGACCTGAACGCGATTATCGGCAGATGGCGCAACGGCAATGTGTACCTGGCCTGCGGGTATTCTGGTCATGGTATCATGCAGGCACCGGCGACAGGTCTCGCGTTGAGCGAGGCAATTTTGGGTGGGCGCTATGAAACAATCGATCTTACCAAACTGGGTGTTGAACGGATCGAGGCGAACACGCCCTATCGCGAGAAGGGTATCGTCTGAGCGTTCGATCCTACCAACCGCGCGCGACCGGTCGTTTCCAAGAATGCGCCTGCAATACTCAAATAGCTAGTCGATTGCGGGCTTCGTCGGCAGCCTGATTGCTGTCGCTAGGCCGAGTTTCAAAAGCGCCGCGAATAACCGGTATCACGCTTGCGCGAGAGAACAGAATGGAGCGATCAGGGGATCAAGCTCACCCATCCGTGCTTCTATAGACGTCGAAGACATGCCGCGCGGTGGCGATGTCCTGCACAGCAACGCCTACTGACTTGAACACCGTGGTCTCCTTGCGGTCTACCGGTTTGCGCCCGGAAATCACCTCACCTGCATCTGCGAAGATGTCCGCGCCGGAAAGTATGACATCGCCGGATTCCTTCCGCACTGCCTCCCGACTGTCCACAATCAGTGTGTTTGCCATGACCGCATCATCCAATTCACGCCAGTCGTGGCGCGGAGAGCCAACGGAGTTGACGTGACATCCCGGTTTCAGCCAGGCCCCGTTCACGACAGGTTCACGGGCATTGGTGGCCACCACGACGATATCGGCGTCCTGTACGGCCTCTTGGGGCGTGGCAGCGACGCGTGCACCATGTCGATCGGCAAAGGCATGGGCGTGGGCTGGCGTGCGGCTCCAAATTGCGACTTCGTCGAAAGAGTGGTCAACAGACAATGCCGCGAGATGCGCCGCCCCCTGAATTCCCGCGCCGATCAGTCCTAATCGCTTTGCACCGGGTGTCGCGGCATGTCGTGTGACCGCCGCGGAATTGGCGGCGGTGCGCATCTCGGTGATCAGTCGGCCATCCAGAAAAGCCAGCGGTTGACCGGTTTCTGGATCGAACAGCGCGATAACCCCCAGATGCGTGTGGTGCGCGGTCCCGGCATTCTTGGGGTAAAAGGCGACTAGCTTGGCGCCCATACCGTCCGAGGAGGCCGCCGGCATGATGCCCAGATATCGTTGGTCCGGCTCGATTGGCAGCATCTGACGCACCGGTTGGATCACGTCGCCCTCCGACAACTCGATCATCGCCTTTTCCATCACGCCAATCAGCGCTGGATAATGAAGATGCCGCGCTATGACCTCTTCGGAAAGATAGGGAATATCCATGCTCGTCTCTCTGAATCGTTCAACGCATTGCTCAGTTGGGCAGCGCGGACCACGCCAGCGCGGCCCTCAAAAACTGTTGCCACTCGCCGCAGTCAAACAGATGCGCGCAGAGACTTGCAAGACGCCTTTCAAATCCTGTTCTGCGATCGGGAAATCCGCAAACCACTGCCAATGTCAGACCAAGTATCGGGGAGATTGGCGGCAGGCATACGAAGTCGGCATTAACTGCATGCTTTTGGTATGTTGCGCTGCGGTGATGCAGATGGTGCGAAAAGGCAGCTTTGGGCCATCCGTCCGCTTCCCACTCAATTTCGGACCTAGATTGCGCCGGACAGGCCTTCTGGGACGCGCCACTTCGGAACCTAGAGCGTCTTCAGAAATCGATGGTGAAGTTAGCGTCGAATTGCACTCTGCCGAGTTCGCCAAACTGATCGTAACCGGCACCGTTCGTTACCTGGGTGTCAATCTCGAAGATGCGCTGGCAATCTCCGAAGCCGTTGAAATCTGATGGGCCTTTTCAAGTTTGGCGAGTTCGGTAAACATCGATTGGTATCCAGGGTCGCCACCAAACTACAAGAAAGGCGTTGTTAGGAAAACATCGAACCACTTGGTTTGGGCGCTTCAGGGCACTGGCCAAGTTTTGCTATCAGGTTGCCAGCGTTCAGGCCTACCATTTGTCAGATCAAGCAACATGTTGAAGTATTCCTCGCGCCTCTGTCGTTCGCCCATCAAGCAATCCACTTTGTCGATGGAAACACGCCAAATCCGTATCACTGGGTGGCGAGGCATGAGCGGCGAAGGGTATCTCGTGATCTCGGCAACCATTTTACGTTGCATCGCGAGGGCGAAGTCCTCAGTGGACGTTGCTGGCAGCGTAAATGAACCAGGCCCCGTTGCGACACAGGCGTGGTAGTAGGACGTCAATTCCTCGGGTGTCAGTTCAGACTCAGCCGACGCCAGAGGCAGTGCAGTCACAGTTATGCCCAAGGCGTCTAAGGCGTCTCTCGCCATCGAGACTGGTTCGCCATCATTGTTCGGGCCATCTCCGGAGATGTCGATTATAAGGCGATCGCTTTGATATCCATTGTCGCGAAAGAGGGCGGCCGAAAACCTAAGCGCAGCAGAGATCGATGTTGCTCCGCTTCTGTGCACTGGCGCGGTTTCGAGATCATCGGCAAATCTAGCCGCATCCGCAGGATTTGCAATGAGTCGCCATGGGATCACCACACGTTGATATTCAGCCTCGGCCCATTCTACGTATGTCACCGCTATCCTTCGATAATAGCCCGAGGTGATCGACGATGTGATCGAAGGGGATCGGAAGGCATCCACATACGCTAGACGCTGAACATCGCGTTCCTCGATGCCGATGGAAAATGAAACATCGACCGCCAACACAAGCTCTACATCAACCCGTGTGTCTTGCTGCCGGCCATCCGCACGAACTTCGATAGATGCCACAATGGCGCAAGCGAGCATCATCCATGGGATTACGGTCCATCTCATGATGTTTTTTCTGTCACTGATGGCACTATTTACCCGTCGGATCGTTGCACACATGGCTGGAATCCCAAATCATGTTCTTACAGCAAAACAACTTTGGGAGGAAATCATGCCGTTCTATAAGGGTTTTCTGTTAGGGGCCACGGCGTTCGGCTTGGCCTCGATTGCCAGCGCTCAATCGTTGACGGATCTCGCAAACGACGCTGCGACGCCTGGCGATATACTGACATATGGTGGTGGCTACGGGCAGCAAAGGCACAGTCCACTTGATCAGGTTAACAAGGACACAGTGAAAAATCTGGTCCCGGTCTGGGCCTATAGCCTGGCCGATGATCGCGGGCAGGAAACATACCCCCTGCTGAAAGACGGGGTGATGTATGTCACGACCCACAAGGCCACCATGGCGATCGATGCCAAGACCGGAGCACAAATCTGGAAGACAGAGCTAGAATACCCGGCAGAGACGCCGCGGGTTGCTTGCTGCGGGATTGTCAACCGCGGAGCAGCGATCTTAGAGGGCATGCTCTACCGCACGACCTTGGATGCTCATGTGGTTGCAATCGACGCGGCGACCGGCGAGGAGATGTGGCGCTCGAAATCCATTGATTTCCGCACTGGATATTCGATGACGGTTGCGCCCCTGATTGCAGATGGAGTTGTCATCGTCGGGATCTCAGGCGGTGAATACGGGATCCGTGGCTACATCGAGGGGTACGACCCGAAAACGGGTGACCGCCTTTGGCGGACCTATACCGTGCCGGCCCCGGGGGAGCCGGGATCGGAAACCTGGAAGGATGGTGGCGATGCCTGGAAACGGGGCGGTGGGCCGGCTTGGTTGACTGGCACGTATGACCCAGACCTCAATACCGTTTACTGGGGCACTGGGAACGCAGCGTCTTGGAATGCGGGCGTCCGCCCCGGGGATAACCTATATACGTCGTCGGTTCTGGCTCTGGATCCAAAGAGTGGCGAAATCAAGTGGCACTACCAGTTTTCACCAAACGATCCGTTTGACTATGACGCAACGAACGAGTTGGTCATGGCAGACATCGACGGCAAAAAGGTCATCATGCAGGCCAATCGGAACGGGTTCTTTTATGTCCTGGACCGGACGAATGGCGATCTGCTGGCGGCGAACAAATTTGTGGATGAGGTGAACTGGGCTGAAGAGATCGACTTGGCCACTGGCCGTCCCGTCCACACAGAGATTTATACAAAGGCGGTGTCCGGCGAAGAGGTCACCTATTGGCCATCTGCCTTTGGTGGCAAGAACTGGTCCCCCATGGCATTTAACCCGACTACGGGGAAGGTCTTTGTCAACACGCTGCGCATCGGCATGAACTATAAGGCGGTCGAGCCGCAGTATCGGGCGGGAGTATTCTATTTCGGGGCCGAATTCAGTTGGAACTGGCCGGAAGGCCACCGCGGTGAATTGCGTGCCATCGACCCAATGACCGGAAATGTGGCATGGGCCAACAAGGTCGACATCCCCCGTCTGGGCGGTGTCTTGTCGACCGAAGGCGGGTTGATCTTCACGGGCCGTCAGACCGGAGAGTTTGAAGCCATCGACGTGGACTCAGGAGAGACCGTTTGGTCTTTCCAAACCGGATCGGGCATCGTTGGTCAGCCAGTGGCTTGGGAGATGGACGGCAAGCAATATATCACTGTCGCAAATGGTGGTGGTGCGGTTTACGTTCTGTTCTCGGGCGATGAACGATTGGCCGCCGTACCACCGGGCGGCTCCATCTGGACATTTGCCTTGACGGGCAACTGATCATGACTTGGAAAGGCCTGCTGGTTGCGGGGTCTTTTATCCTGCCGGCGCTCTTCGGGGCGCCGGTTCTTTCCCAGGACCTGGACGCGCAGATCAAAAGTGGCAAAACCGCCTACGATCAGCTCTGCGGAAAGTGTCACGGTAAGGACATGGTCAATCCGGGCACGGGGTCCTTTGACCTGCGGAAGTTTCCGCTGGATCAGAAGCAACGGTTTTACGATTCAGTGAACAATGGCCGTGGTGACATGCCTGCCTGGGCTGACGTTCTGTTCGACGGAGAGTTGGACGCGATCTGGGCGTACGTCGCCACGAAGGGTGGCACGCGGCCCATGCCTGAGAAGAGCTCCGCGGCACACGCAAATGATGCTCTGACCGATCTGATGACGCCCGGGCATCTGACCGTGTGCCTTGCCCGGAATGGTGGCGCCTTGTCTGGTAAGCGAAGCTCAGGTGGCGTGGGCCTTGACTATCGCACATCAAAAGCCTTGGCCGAAGCGCTTGATTTAGAGTTGTCGGTGACTTGGTTCGAAACTGAACCAGAAGAGGAAAACGATCCGGTTCGCGAGACCTATGCCATGCTGGCACTCCCGCTCTGCGATCTGGTGGCCAGCCATCCCCTCTATGAAGGATCATTTGGCGAACCGAAATTTGAAAGCGCGGCCCCACCCCGATGGGACGACATGCCAGACAACTGGGGCCACAAGCAGGTCGATGTCGCACCTATTTCGATCACTGAACCCTATATGCGGGCAGAGATAGGACTGGTTGCAGGACCGGGCTTTGTCGGCGCAGTGAACGATCTGGCCGAATTGTCGGGTCACCGAGTGGCCTACCAACAAGGAACTCTCAGCGGTGCGATCCTGACGGCCCAGGCGCCGCAAGCAGTGATCGATGAGGCCAAGACATTCAACCCTGGGCCTACGTTTCTTTGGGAAATTGAGAATGGGGAGGCGGATGTTGCAATCGTAGATGTCGCCGCCTACGACTTTCATCGGCGTCAGAACTCAATAACCAAGCTCCGGCTTCTGGACTGGCGTCACCCGATTGGCTTCAATATCGGGTTCGCCGTGCTAACGGCGAATGACGGGCTTAAACAGAACATTGACCGCTTAACGACAAAGCTTGTTGCAAGCGACCAGATGCGATCCTTTGCTGAAGAAGATGACATCACGTACGCACAGCCGAAAGTGCCCTTCGTCAGTCCAGCTTTGACTCTTTCCACTTTAAGGTCTCTGCGCTGAGCTATTCGGCGCTTGGGCGATCGTCGTCAGCAACTCCCGCAACATGACATGCGTGATCCCAATCAATATCTGTCGAACTGCCTCTGAGGTTCGTAGATCGAAAAACTCTTTAACAACTTAGCGGATCACAACCATAGCGGAAAGGTCTTGAAACACGCGTTTCCGGACGCTTGCAGTCCTCGTAACAGCCGCCATTGATAGCCGATTTGTATGTCTGCTCGCGGGAAGGCGAGTCGATCCCTTCGCCACCGCAACGAAAGTCCGCTTCCCACCAGTTCTGTTAAAAAACAATGCGTTGCAGCGCAACAAAAGACCTTGAAATCGATGCAAAACACCCCGTCATACCGGTGTCGGGAGTAGCTTCGCCGTCTTGCGTAGGTGGTGGACTGTGGCTGCCAATGTGACTCGTCTTTGGCTCCGTTTGGTCCTCTGAGGCGTAGACGATCCAGGCACATGATCTTCTTCATGTGAGCAAACAGCATTTCAACTTTCCGTCGTGCATGTAGACGCTGAGGAGAGAAGTTGGCATCTGGGTCGATGAAGCCAAACTGGCTTGTCGGCCTGACCGTGCCGAAATAGGGCAGGAAGGTCGAGCCATTGTGCTGCTCTTCCGCCTTACGCAGCGCTCGACACTGATTATGAAATCGACGTTGCGGAAGCACTGCTTCGGAAATTGACAACGCGCAATCATGCTCAAAAATCACTCGTGATAGATGCAAGAGTGCCCTCCGGCTGGGTGGCGCTTGCCCGAGCAAAATTTGCGCTTGACGATGTTGATGAGGCAATTGCGGCGGTAGAGTTAAATCCCAACCTCGGATGGGCGCACTGTCTGCTCGGGATGCTTTGCTTACAAATCAATAGTCTAGACGACGCGGTCATTGTCCTTGAAAAGGCAACACAGACAAGCCCGCAAGATTCCTTGCTTGTGATTATTTTGGGCGGTCATGCGCTCGCATCAGTTCTTTTGGACCAATTTGACAAGGCAGTCGAGTTGTACAGATAGGCGCAGCTTTTGCCAGACGCAGGATTGGCAGCGCATGAGGTTTGTGCCTTAGGACATTTAGGGAAGATCAATGAGGCTTCGGATGCAATCCAGCGGGCACAAAAGGCGCGCTCCGACTTTGGAATGCTATCTATCCGAAAACAGTACCCGCTGCAGGATGAGCGTACGCGGAGGCAGATCCTTGATGGCCTAAGAATGGCTGGTTTGGATTTCAGACATGGTGAGCAATCCGTTTTATCTAAGTGGCACCTTCGAGGAACGAAGCGTCGATCCGACTGGAATTGTTAGATAACGGCTTTGTCCACTGAGCGACTGAGATCTTGGTTCGTCGTTCGGCGATGCAGCGAATGGCTGGTCTAGCGTGCCGCGACTCCGAACGAGAGTTCTCAGGTGAACGGCAGGAACGGGCCGTCCGCCAACACCTAAAGTTCAGATGTAGACGCGCTACCAGGCTTCAACCAAGTTGCGCCAAAAGCCGGCCTAGAAGATTGGCAATCTGGTGCCGACGACGCGAACTGAAACGATAAGGCACCGCACCTGTGAGCACAAATTGGCTTTTGATGAGCGGATAAATCTCATCAGTGTCGCCTCTATGCCCGGGTCAATACTATGACGCAATCTTACAGGCGCTGACAAAGCCGCAGAGCATCAAACATGGCGGCCTGGACATTGCGGCTACCAGCAGCGTCTCCGATGCGGAACAGCTCGTACCCGCCTTTGTGCTGTTGTGGATGCGGATTTACTGGCTCCCAGTCGCTTAAGTCGGTCATACCGCCGTTGTCCGACCCATCGCGCAGCGCTTCGTACACATCGCTCAGCGGCAGGACCCCAGCTTCGACTACAACGGCAGAGGTCTCGATCTCGGTCTCTTGGCCGGTGAGGTCCGAGATCAGTGTCGCCAGAAGGCCGTTGCCCGCGCGCTGCACGGAGACCAGCGAGTGGTCACCCACTGGTACAATCTTTTCCTCTGCCAACCGCTTCTTCCAGATCACCCGTTCGCCATACGCCAACTCCTTTGCCGGAAGATCATCGATCATGTAGTAGCGCACGTTCTGCCCGGCCTGCGTCAGCATCTCGGCAACCGTCGGGGCCGTGTGCCGCCCTGTTCCATCATAGATCAGAACGTCGTCACTAAGATGCACATGCCCTCCCAGGACATCCCAGGCGTCAGTGCAAAGCTCGCCACCATTGATCAGGCTGAAGTCAGGGAGACCGCCGGTCGCGACGATTACCACGTCCGGTGCCTCGGCCATGACATCCTCAGCTTCTGCGTATGAATTGAGACGGACATCCACGCCCAGATGCGCAAGCTCGCTCTCGCGCCAAGCCACGATGCCGCGCACATCACGCCGCCAAGATGCCTTGTCGGCGAGACGCAACTGACCTCCCAACGCACTGGCCGCCTCGAAAAGCACAACGTAATGCCCGCGCTCGGCCGAAATGCGCGCCGCTTCCAGCCCTGCGGGCCCGCCGCCCAAGACAACGACCTTTCGGGTGTGGCTAGAGGTTGCCTCGACACGATGTGAAAAGAACCTTTCACGCCCCGACGCAGGGTTGTGCAGGCAGGTGGGGCGGTTTTCGCTCATGCAGTGGACGGCACCAACGCAGGGACGGATGCGGTCCTCCTCGCCACGCTTCAGCTTGGTGACAATGTCCGGATCGGCGATATGCGCGCGGGTCATGGCAACCATGTCCAGCAGACCGGCGCGAATGGAGTGGCGTGCGGTGGCGATGTCGTTGATCTTGGCGGCGTGAAAGACCGGTAGGGCGATCTCGCGCTTGAAGGCGGCGGCTTTCTCCAGCCAGGGCGCCTGACGTTGCTGCATGCCGGGCATACAGTCGACAACCAGCGCCAATTCGGTATCCAGGCGTCCGTAATTCGCGTTCACGAAATCGATCAGCCCCCGGTCCTGGAAAAGCTTCGCAATCTCCAGACAGTCGTCGAAATCCTGCCCTCCCGCGATACCCTCATCCACCGCATAGCGCAGACCGACCACAAAATCATCGCCGACGCGGGCCCGGATCTCTTCTAACACCATAATGCCAAAGCGCGCCCGGTTCTCGGCACTGCCACCGAAATCGTCCGTCCGACGGTTGGTTTCCGGAGACAGGAACTGACCGATCAGGTGGCCATGTGTCATCACCTCCAGACCGTCGAGCCCACCTTCTTTGCAACGAACCGCCGCATCGCCGAATTCCCGCACGATACGCTCGATCTCGGCACGGTCGATCTCACGGGGGATCGAGCGATGGCCTCGCTCGCGGATGGGCGAGGGCGCAAGCGTCGGCATCCAGGCCTGTGTGTTCGTCTCGGCACGCCGTCCCAGATGGGTGATCTGAATCATCAACGCAGTCCCCTCGGCATGCACCCGGTCTGAAAACTGCTGAAGGTGCGGAATGACCTGGTCAGTCGCCACGCTCAACTGGCCGCTGGCCCATTTAGAATCCTGCGATACGTAGGAAGATCCACCGAACATGGTCAGCGCCAGACCACCCCGCGCCTTGGCGACATGATAGGCTTGATACGCCTCCCCTGGCATGTGATCGCTGTCGCCCAGACCACATGCATGGCTGGTGGACATGATCCGATTGCGCAACTTCAGATGCCCAAGCCGAAAGGGGGCGAGCAAGGGGTCGGAGAATGCGCTGGTCATGGCGTTCGCGGGACTGGGTGATAAGAGGTCGAAGTCATGACCAATTCGTCGGCTTCCAATTGCGCGTCTGTCAAGGCCTCTGACTTCAATCAGCAATTCAGATCAAGGCGCTTTCAGATATAATGGCCTTTGAGCACCGGCGGCCACCTTAGGGCATGAGTGGATCAGTAAATGCCCTCGCTCGCATCAACGAACGCGTAGGTCTGCGACTTGGTTGCAGACTTTGGAAGACTGATGACATCGCAGCTTCGGCTGTCCCGCCTATTGGGAGGTTGCGCCAGTTATGCACTTTCGACAATCAATCTCATTTTTTATCTTCATAACCCGCAGTAAACCTGCGGAGCCGGGGAGCATCAGTTCTTCGCATGGATCGGTCCAGTAGAAACTTAGGTGATGGCTGCTTGAGAGAATGCAGAATGTATTTTACCGGCGCAGTTCGGATGTTGTAGAATAGCTTATTGGTTTTTTTGCGGAGGTCGCTATGAACGATCTTGCCGATGCCTTCAGAACGATGAATGGGGTCCATATTGCTAAGATCTCTGGCTTTTCCGACGATGGAATGACACTGGTCGAGCTTGGCGGTATCATTCGCCACGCACTGGCTATGGTACCGTTGGATGAAGGCTCGTTGGGCTGCGATGCTGCCGTGGTTGGCATCACCGGACGCAATGACGAATTTCTGATCCTCGGTTTGATCAATCCGCCGAAAATCAAAAGGAAGGTAGTCGAAGCCGATTCAGAACTTGTTCTGCGCTGTGGCAAAAGCAGCGTCACCTTGTGTGCGGATGGCCGTGTGACGATTAAGGGCAAACAACTTCTCAGCCGCGCTGAGGGGCAGAATAGGGTGCAGGGTGCGAGTGTGCTGTTGAATTAGGCATCGTTCGGATCATCCAAAAAACGAGAATCACTCACACGATCCATATGTTTGTCCGCGTATACACTTCGCATCTGCGGATCATAGCTGTTAAACATAGAGAATGCGTCCGGCGGGCATAAATCGTTATTCGAGAATTTGGGGGCAAAAATCGAGTGCCAGCGCGGCTCCTCGAATTGGTGATGTTCATTCAATGTGCTCACACTCATCTCGGTCCAGCGAATAAACATAGATCGATGTGCGGCGCCAATGATGTGTAGCACCAGGTTGCGCGCCCAACAGGCACGAGGAAGCGTCGCTCGATTGTGGCCGTCTTCCAAGTGACGAACCACAGTCAATTGTTGTGCGTAACGAAGTGGTCCAAGAACTGGCCCCAACCAAGTGTCCTCTGAGAACTCTTCAAAGCTGATTGACCGCTCGCTTAGCAGGGCTGCCCAAGCAGCATCAATGTAACTTAACACCTCCATGGACCGTGGTTCGCGGTTGTGACGTGCACAAATCCATTCGACCGTGGAAAGGATGAGAGCTTCTTGCGCCACGTCTGTGATCGTATCAATACTTGCAGCGAAACTCTCGTCAATCTTCATGAAGTAGGATGCCGAATCCCATTCGTCCCATGGATATTCGAGCCCAAAGATATCGGCTTCTTTGAAAAAAGGACGGATCTCATCGAACACAACGCTCATCTGGAATCAAAATACGGACGCTCCCCAGATGAAAGCTGCACATCTTCTAGGGGTTTTAAGAAACGGTTGTTGCGAAAGTCTACAGTCGTCAAAAAATCATGCCACGCAGCCGACATATCGAATCCATTCATGTCCATTCCTAAATCGAGGGATTGCGGCGGAATCGGAAGACCCATCACAACCTGACGTCTTGCTGGCCGATCTTCCTGCGCAACTCTCGGCATTAGGCCTTTGTGCTCAGGAAGCGGGCCCAAATCATTCATTCTTTCAATTATTCTCGTAATCCAGGAATCGAACGAAGAACGTTGTTTTGGTCCCATCTGGTATCGAATGAGCGTGATTGCCTGTGCGACTGTATTGTAGTGTGGAAGAAGCGGCCACCGCCAATCGTTTTTCCATAGCTGGTATAAAATCAGATGTTCTAGGAACAGCGCGACCCCTTCGTATCTCTCTGCTTGGCTCGACTCAAGGATACTCGGAGGGTGGACTTGGCAAACATAATCTGGATCTTGCTGATAACAAAAAAGCATTACAGCGATGTCTTCGAGTGCTGTGACATCGGTCACGTACCCTAGGCGCCGAGCAGCCCAAATCATCACGCCTGAAAATATCGCATGAAGTGCGCTTTGTGTCTTTTCGATCAGCGCGATCTTTAGTGGAGGCCCTGGCTCAGCATAATGCAATGGTTCTGACCATTCTGTGGGAAACTCTCCGATTCCGAAGTCACTAGGAATGACGATAGCATCGCTAATTTTTTGAGCCCACATTTCATAATTCCTTGCAATTATTACTTGCAATGGTTCTTAGCATTTCCATCAGAGTCGCAGATAATTATCGCCACGCCACACGCGCAGGCTTCGTCAAGTTTCTTTTTACAGTAGTTACACGGTCCATCCTGCAAATCGGGATCAAAGACACCCGTATCCGCATCGTATCCCGCCCAATCCGTTGCAATGGCGATCCATTTCGGTTGGTTGTTCCAATCAACGTTCTCCAGAATTTGAGCTTCTGTATGATGCTTGTGCTTCATTTCATCGTACGGTACGCCACCGCCGCACACTGTAGACTTCTTACTTTTCGTTCCAGATTTTGGTTCCACTTTCATTGGGTCATCGCCGAACATACAAGCAGAAGCATTAAGCTGGTTTGACGTTCGACGTGTGACACTGGCAGCTGTCGAAGAAACGGACGCAGTTAACGCACCGTGCGTTCGTGACACCTCGCGCTGAAAATGTCCGCTCTTCCTCTGGTCCCGGCTGCTGGCCTCGTTTGAAGCCCTTCGCATTCGACCGACCTCAACCCGTAGCTTCTTGCAGGCGTCTTGCATCTCTTTCGTGATGGCAACGCTCGCAGCACTGATAGTAACTGCGGTCCCTGTATTCGAGTGGTTCGTCGTCGTCATATCCATGAACCGCTCGGCGCCATGTTTTTCGAACATCACGTCGAACGAATAGGCTTGGAACTTCGTCTTGCCCTGGATGGTATGGGACACGACATCCATTCCGAAATTGCGGGTGGCGGGTTGGTTGCCGTTGCACTTTTTATAGTTCGAGCCGTTCTTCTTCCCGACCTCTTTCTTCTTAATGTAGACAGACCCTGTCCCATCGGTCGTGTTCGACGCCATATCGCTGACGGGATAGGGGATCGGGATGGGCCCGGCCGGTGGAGAGGGCGGTGAAAGGCACACGCTCATCATCGCGGGGGCGGATTTATTGGTCGTCTTCTTCGATGAAACCTCTTTCCCATTTGCAAAGACATTACCCATCTGACCACTCCGCTAACATCGCGACGCGACGCCCGTCGTCCTCGCCTGCCGAGACCATGACGCGGCCCGGCAGATAACCGGAGCGCCCGGCTTCAAACGCCCAGCCGCAAGCCGCGAACATGTGTGCTGCTCCGGTCTCGCCGATGGTTTCGATCACGTTCCAGTGTTCCAGATGTCCGCGCGGCCGGCGCGAGCGGTTTTCGGGAGGCAAACGATCCATGCGCATTGTGGCCACGGCATGCTCCTTAAATTTAAAATGCTCGCCGTTAAGATCACCCATTGAAACAGTGATATCATAAAACTGTGTGCCTGATTCCTCCAGCGCTATCCGCATTGCATCGGTCAAACCCTTACCCGAAACCGGATTGTCTTTACCGCCGCCATCGGCAGAAGGTTCGATTCCACGTCCAATGCCACGGATCAGGAAGCCACGATGTTGCCCGCGTGAGACGATCAGAGCCGCCGCGGCCTCTCCGGCAATGAAACCGCTGGAATTTTGACCAGTTAGTAGGCGGCCTTTCTCTGCGTAGTGGTCGACAATGACCTGCCGCAGGAAGCTTTCGGCGCCCAGCAAGATCGCAGCCGGTCCACGAAGTGTTTGCGCCTTTTCCATAAGATATGGCAAGCCAACGCGACCTGCAGAGATCACGCTGCTTCCCTCAGGCCAAGGTTGCTCTAGCAGATCTGGCACCGTGTCGAGGATCATCTGATCAAGCGCAACTTCGCGTGCTGGCCGATCCTCCGGTGCGGTATTGATTAGTATGGGGACTTCGGAAGGATCATCTATACCAAGGTCCGGCAGCACGCCCCAGCATTCGCCAATAACTGGCGCAATTAGGTGGGGAATAAAGCTGCCACCCTCCCACCACTGATGCGCAGCGACGCGGAAAGCGTTGAGGTTGTCCCCTATGGAGTAGTCCCAAAGATTTGCACGTTCGGCGCCCGACACACCGGCACGCATGGCAGCCGTCGTTGTCGGACCATCATGTCCGGCGGCTGTCCACATGCCATATCCGCGTATGGTGATAGTCACCCCGTGCCCCGGCGGATGATGATTTCGGACAAGTCATGGATATCTCGATCGCAAGCAAAGCGTGTCCGCCAAGTCAAAGTAAGCTGACGTTCAGCTGCCAGAACCTGGACTGTATCAATCGGTGGGACCTTCTGCGTGACCGGACCGGACTTACGATGAAAGGTCACTGTCAGAAGCTCCTGCGGCAGGAAGAAGCCAAGTCGTCCTTCTGTGGTGAGATTGTAGAGTTCAATCGGCTCGCCGCCCATGAGGTATGGAATTTGCTGATCTGGTGGCGCGGCCTGAAAATATCTGCTGTCGAAGTCATCCGGCAAAAATGGCATTCGGCGGTCAAGCCAGTCTTGATCATAGGTACCAGCAAACTTTCGCCTTGGCAGCCAATGCCGCCCAATTGGGCCCAGCGCCATCGGACGGTAGTCTCCGCTTTTGCTCGCTACATCGGTTCCCAGTTCATGGGTAACAGGCAGTGGTGCACCCTCAAGATCACGCCTATGAGGATAGAAACCTAAGCCGGAGGGGTTTTTTTCGAAAGTTGCTGCATGGCCCGGCGTATCCGGATCAGGATCCGTTCCGCCCCATGCTGTTTCATAATTAATGGCCATTTCTGTGAAAGGGCGTGGATCAGAGACCCTGTGTCCCATCGCCGAGCGCAACCAGATCCTGTGACCGATGATCCCAAACGCCTTCGACCACTGACCTAGGCGTAAACCGACATGCAAAGCAGTCACAGGCCGCCCGTTTGGCGCAATCGCAGACCCGTCGCAAAGCACGTCACAGTGATGTTTGAACGGTGCGAAATCGTTCTCGAACCGTGTCGCGTCCTTTTCAGGATCTTGGCCGAACTCATCCGAATAAAGCAGGGGGCGCTGATCCTCGGATGGCAGCGCGACGGTGCCCTGAGCGGCGAAGTCAAACGTCGCCTTGATGGCGATGATGACCAATTCGCGCCCCGTTTTCTCGAAAGCAAAGTTCAAATCGGCAGCAAACGGTGTGGTATTCTCAAGTTGCATTTCTCTCACCAACGGCGTGTGAAAT
The DNA here is from genome assembly GCA_039028795.1 of Pseudomonadota bacterium. Lineage (GTDB taxonomy): Bacteria > Pseudomonadota > Alphaproteobacteria > Rhodobacterales > Rhodobacteraceae > Thermohalobaculum. The sequence goes on along the minus strand of JBCCHJ010000003.1, from coordinate 162,555 downwards.
GTCGCCCATCGATATGGACCGGCGATCTGTGATTTGGCAGAGGCGCATCTGGCTGGCGCAGTGCTTGAGTGGTTGCAATCCAACGATACCGTGCCTGGTACTTAACCCAGGGTTCCGGGACGCCGCCGAAGGTCCAGGCATTGACCCCCAGCAGTAATCGTTCATCGTTCGTAAATCGCTGTTGATTGCCAGCGATCCACGTCTCGAATTTCATCAGATCGGGCCAGGGTGTGTTGGTATCGATAAATTCTTCGACCGAACCAAGGTCTGGGCCTTCCGGATCCTCTGGAAACTCATCCATCTCGAGATCTTCGTGAGCGACATAAAGTCCTGTTATCTGCTCGAAGGCCGATACCGCCGGGCGGGCATACAACGGTTCGGCCATGGCATTCAAAAGGCTCGGTAACCCATCCGCCCAACCAAGCGCACCGATCGCGATCGTACCCCAGCGTCGGGTACCTGGTATCGCCAGCAAACCGCGAATAGCCTCGATAGCTTCATCCCGTCGAAGTGCCTGCGGAAACGTCTCGGCAAATGAACGCGCCATCTCTGAGTCCCTAGGAAAGCCGCTGGCATCGTGCAGTCGTTCCGGCGCTTTTTTATCACCTAGCCGGACTGCTGCTAAATCTGCGTCATCGCCACCAACCTCGCGCAAGGCAGCAAGGCAGTCGAGGCGTCCAAGTTCTCCGGCAAGGCGGATCGCACATGCCTGAACGTCCGGATCAAAATCGCCAATCCGAGCGTCGAGGTGTTGACGCGGATCGACCCGGTGAATTCTGCAGATTTCAAGCGCAACTGCCTGGAACGGGGTTGAACTGCCCATCCACTGGGACATCACTTCAGCGAGATCCTCCTGCGCACACCATGCCGCAGCTTCTGCCAATCTGCAGCAGAAAGAGCGTCGATCATCCTCAGGAAATTCCATTACATTCAGCAATTCCTTCCGACGTTGGCGCAATGCTACATGGACAAAGACGGCGGCCGCGTTTTGACCCCCTTCCGCCGCTTCCGCTTGAGCAATGGTCAATCCGGCCTCCCCAGCCAGGACCAAGGCGTCGAGATGACCAACAAGTCGTTGCTCTAAATCGTAAATGTCGATGAGCCGATAATTTGGCGCTTCCACTGCCAATGCCCTCTGGCTAAGCGTAAACGCAGCATCTTCAGCATGGATGCGGAGGAGATCGTCCTTTACCAAGCGGGTGTTAAGAGCTCTCATGTAAGACAAGCAACGATCGAAAATCGAATTCCATTAATGGCCGCAAAAAAGTGCCGATATAGTATACATGAAAATCAAACCGAGTTGCATATCCAAAGTTTTATCGCTTTCCGGAGTCGACCTACCCACCGTCGGCGACGTTCTTCGTGTTGCGACCTAGCAGGCGATCACCGGATTCTCGCCGTCCCGAAGACCCTTTGATTGGGCTACATCTAAGACAACCTTGATACGCTGTGCCAATCGTCGAGCCGTTTCGTGCTTTTCGGTCCAGATCGGAGAAAGGCACATGAGTACTTCCGGCTGACCAATTGTATCCACCGCCATACGCCCGATCTTTGGAAAGGCATAATAGCGAAACGTATTGATCCACTGCTGACCGTGCTTTGCATTCTTCCAAGTTGGCAGACGTTCAATGTGCACCTGTTCGGCCACTTCGGCAAAAGTGGGGACGTCCTGCTTGGCGTTTTGAAGTGGGTTCAATCCCCGGTGTGCCATGCGTAGGTATTCCAGAGCGCGTTCACGAGCTTGCGGTAGCGTTACGAGATCGGTGCTGCCCAGACCAAAGTCCGTCCTCAGCGGCTTGCCCTGTTTGTTGCGCTGGCCCTTTACCTTAACACGGACAATCCAACGCCGAGCACCGGATGGATCAACAACCGAGTAGAACTCTACTCAAACTTCATTCACCAACTTCGAAGTCTCAGCGACGTTTCCGTTCGTTTGCCGCCAAGGAGGGACGTGGGATTGCTGCACCAGAGCGGACGTTCGTACGGCGCACAGCGAAGGTCGGGTTTGAGCCCAGACTCCCAATTTGCTGCAGCACCGCGAATGTCCGGTCACGCGTTTGTGCGGCGGAATGACGCTCTTCGGAAAATTGATTTTGAACAGACAGTCTTGTTCGCAAAACTCAATTATGCGCATGGGTCCGATGACAAAGCTCGCAAAGATGCTCGTTGCGATCCACTTGATCGTAGCAACCTCTATTGGTGTTTTTCATCAAGCCTCTGCAGACGTGAAGCCAGACCAGCTTGCACAGCTCTCGAAGGTCTATGGCGAGTCACTCGAGATTTGTGGTCTCGAAAGCAAAGGCCCCGGCTCACATCACGAATGTCCTGCCTGCGCACTGTTGTCTTTGCCCAGCCTTCTATCCGGTGGGCAAATCTTCGTTGCCTGCCGTGCTTTGGCAGCTTCGCATGTTGAACTGACAGCGTGTGCTAATCTAAGCAGTGCCATCCGACACCGGTCTTCCTATCGACCGCGCGACCCACCTGACACCACGCACAGCTGAACCATCCGCCGCCTGACGGGCGGCAAACTGCGCCATGTGGCGCGCTCAGCCAGACGTGGACCAATGGAACTCAAATCAAGCGTTGCGGTCATCGCCGCCATTATCGCTGTACCATGTGCAGCCATCGCCCAAACTGAAACCGAGCCAGATCTGAAGGGCGCGGACATCGTTGTCACGGGCGACGTTGAACAAACCACGGCAGGTCCCGTGGATGGATTTCAAGCATTGACGACCGATGCCGCAACAGGCACCGAAACCCCCATCAAGGAAGTCCCGCAATCGGTCACAGTCATTCCGCGCTCGGTGCTGGATAGCCAACAAGTCCGCAGTACGGGCGCGGCTCTTCGCAACGTTGCAGCGGTTCAACCAAATGATGAACGTTCAACACCTGCCTTTGACGGCACCCGCTTGCGCGGTTTCCAGACAGAACAGTTTCAGGACGGGTTTACCGTCTACCAGTATGCGCCCGGGGACCGCGAAAGCCTGATCAATGTTGAACGGATCGAGGTTCTGAAAGGACCATCGGCAATCCTGTTTGGCGGTGGATCTGGTGCCTTGCCCGGCGGTGTCGTTAACATCGTGTCTAAACTGCCCGAGGACAAACGCTTTGCCGAACTCGGTCTCAGCCTGGGAACGGACGGCCTGATCCAGCCATTCTTCGATCTGAACCAACCGATAACGGAAAATGTCCTGTTGCGTGTCACGGGTGAGTATACGCGTCAGGACCATCAGATCGACGTGGTCGAGACAGAGCGTTTTTCGGTGAACCCGACCCTGATGCTGAAGGGCGAAAAGACACGCCTGACCTTGCAGGGGCGCTATTCAAGCTGGGAGCAGCCGGAATATCAGGGGCTGCCCGCAACCGGCACGATTGCCGGGCCGTTCCGGATTGACTCGGATCTCTTCATTGGTCCTGCGGATATCGAGGACAGCTTCTCTCGCACGGCTTCGGTCACCGCACGGTTAGAGCATGAATTCAACGATATGTGGTCGGCCAATCTGATGGCCCGCTGGTCACAGTCCGAGTTTGAAGAGAACGTTCAGACAATTGTGGGCGCGGATGGCTTCAGTGCCGATGTCCCGTTCGTTCCACCATCGACATGGGGCTTGGCCGCGGGTGAGCTTTTCCAGGAACAGGATGAGCTTAGCTTCTCTGGATCAGTGTTGGCGAAATTCGATTATGGGCCAACTAAGAATAAAGTCCTATTCGGTGGCGACTATTCTGCGTTGGATGATGAAGGTTTCATCGATGTTGCTTTCCTGCCGGTCTTCCTGGACCTGACCGCGCCAGCCTTTCCGATTCCGTACACCGATCCTGGCCCAGGGGTGAACAACCAGTTCGTCGAGAACAGGACGATGGGCGGCTTTGTCCAAATTCAAAGCACGGTCCACGACCGGGTCCATCTGTTGGCGTCAGCCCGGTTGGCGCGGGTTGTTGTGGAAACAAGGGGTGCTGGTGCCGTCGCGCGAACCGAGGAAACACGGCTCTTGCCGCGCGCTGGGGTGGTCTTCGACCTATCAGATGAATTTTCGGTCTTTGCGAGCTATGGCGAAGGCATGCGAGGTCAACCCTTTCTGCAATTCCTCGGAACGCCAGAGGCCGAAACATCCCGGCAATTTGAAGCAGGTGTGAAGTTCGACTTCGGATTTGGCCTGTCGGGCACCTTGGCGGCTTACCAAATTGATCGCAAAAACGTGGCAGTCACCGATCCCGCAACGTTTCTGTCTTTGGCAAACGGGGAACAACGTTCGCGCGGGTTTGATGCAGATCTTGTATGGAACGCAACCCCAGAGATTTCGTTTCTGGGAAGCTATGCTTTTGTTGATGCCGAGTACACCAAGAACGCACCGACAGGCACGGGCGTCATTCCGGCAGGCAACGCGATCGCAGGCGTGCCGCGCCATTCGGGACGTCTCTGGGGCGAGTATGCGTTTCAGAGTGGCTTTTTTGAAGGCCTGAGCATTGGCGCAGGCATCTATGCCCAATCCGGCGAGTTCGTCAGCGACAACAATGCCTTCAAAACAGATCCGTTCTTCACGGTCGATGCAGCGATCCGCTATCAGCACGAATACTTCGACGCAGCCCTATCGGTCACCAATCTGACCGACAATGCGTATTTTGATCGATATGGCTACTTCAACGGTCGGGTCGCCCCTGCGGAGGGGATCGCTGCGACCGGCACCGTTGCCGTCAAATTCTGAAGGAGAGCGTTATGGACAATGCAAGACGAAAGCTATTGGTGTCGGCGCTTGGTGCTGCCTTGGCAGGAACGGCCAAGGCTTCCAACGGGTCTGGGGACGGGTCCGACGAAGCTCAACACAGTCACGACATGTCGGCTTTTCCGGAACACTGGACACGGCCAGACAAGGTCGCGATGCTTGCCTATCCAGGATTCACGGCCCTGGATCTTGTTGGCCCCCAGTACATGTTTGCGGGCTTGATGGGTGCAACGGTTCAGGTCGTGGCCAAAACTATGGATCCCATTCGCAGTGATACTGGCCTTGTTGTGATCCCCGATGCTGTGTTCGCCGATGTGCCACGGAACTTGACGGTGTTGTTTGTTCCGGGTTCGGCGGGCGGAGCGCTGGAGGTATTGGAAGATACCGAAACAATGGCCTTCGTGGCCGACCGTGGCACCCGGGCGGACTGGGTGACGTCGGTCTGCACTGGGTCAGTTCTTCTGGCCGCCGCAGGATTGCTGGACGGCTATCGCGCGACCAGCCATTGGGTGACGGAACCAGCCATCGCAGAACTTGGCGCAATTCTTGACCCCGCGCGTGTCGTTCGAGATCGCAATCGTATCACCGGAGCTGGCGTAACCGCAGGCGTCGATTTCGGTTTGACAATGATCGAGATTCTTCGGGACCGAACCTACGCAATGGCGATGCAGCTTTTGGCGCAATACGATCCCGCACCGCCGTTCAATGCGGGATCACCGAATACCGCGCCACCTGAAGTAACGGCGATGCTAACCGGTATGTTCCCAGGCTTTTCTGACCGTGCAGCAGAATTGGGTAAAGCAGCCAGAAGGAAATTGCCCAAATATTGATACCTCAGAACCATAGACCCCCCGTATTGTATGGGTTTCAAAAACTGCTTGGGTTTGAAAAATCTTCTCGAAAACCGGTTGGCTCAGTATTCTTGCAACGCTCGGTCTTGCCCAATACCGGACATAAACCCCAGTGATGTGGACGGCTACTTCGTAGATAAAGCAGCCATTGCTTCCTTATTGTTGAATGTCAGCTTCGTCCCGCGAAGCCGACCTTGGAAGCCCGCAAGCTTGACAGAAAGCGTCAGATGACCGGATTGAGCCCATTCAGCATCATAGTGCGGTGCGTCAAAGCAGAAACAAGGTTGCTGGAGCGGACATTCGCCGGTCGTGGTTAACACGCATGTCTAGGCGTCGTTAGGTTGGCACGGGCAGCTTAAAGGTAAAGATGCCCGTTGAATTGATGCTCGATCAGTTGCCTTCCATCAGCATTGCCACATCTTTCAGCATCCCGTCCAATTCGGTGCCGATGGCCTTTAAGTCCAATGCGCATTGTGCAAGGTACTTGCGGGTAGTGGTGATTGTGCTGAGACTGCTTTTGGTCTGTTTGTCGAAATGGGCCACCACATGTTTTGGCCACTTCGTCGACATCGCGGGAGACCTCAGTGCCTTCACCTCGTTCTGCCGTATGGTCAGCTTTGCCAACAGGGCCTTCTGATGGTTGACGACTGCATTGACCAAATCGTGCTTTAAAATTCCGCTCTTGTTTTTGTTTGCCACGTCCTTTTTCAGGGACGACATTGCGTCATTCACTGTGCCCATGACTTTGGCCATACCGATATAGATCTGCCCGGCGCGCTTTCCTTCGGTTCTTACAAGTGCGGCATAGATCCTTGACTCTGCAATGTCGCAGTCCGTAGTCGCCTTCGTGACTTCGAGTTGTTGAACCTTCTTTTTCAGTTCAGCCTCGATTTGCTTGTACTCGACATCGATGGCTTTAAGCGTCGGTGCTACGGTGGGTTTGATCTGTTCTGGTATTTTTTTCAGGTTCCACTCTGTGCCAATTTTCGCGCAAATTTTTGCGAAGTTGACCCACAACTTGTAGATGCCGGCTATATTATTTGCCGCGTCTCGCATTTTCTTGAGTTCTTGTGTGGTTGGTGGGTTTTTCTTGAGCCCATCGGCAATGATCTTCTGCTGGTTTTTGGTCTCAAGGTTCAGGGCTTTTGCACGCTTCAGCGTATCCTTGGCGGTGACGAGATGATCCTTGATCGCCTTATGAATCTCCTTACCCTTTTTGAGGTCCTTACCATCCATACCGCCTGCTTTGTTTTGCGCCTCTTTGCACAGATTCCGGGCGTCCTCTTCTCGAACCGATATGGCGGCGAGGAAGTTGCTGCAGTATTTAACGGTGTCAGGCGCTTTTCCTTTGGCCTTGCCAGAAGCCACACCAATGGCATTCCGCAGCTTCTTGAAAGCTTCCAGGACTTTGACGAGGTCTTCCGGCGTGCTGACATATTTTACCGGAATGTATCCGTTGGCACCGCACATTTTTCTCAACGTCTTGATGTTTGCGCCGACTTTCGAGCCATGCGCAATGCGTGCGCGATTTTTGCTCCAGTAATCAGCGTCGAAGCCTTTGCCCAGAATGTCGTTCTTGTTTGGGATCGGCATCTGATATCTCCCTACCGTGAAATTCGCTTATTGACCATCATTTTACCATTTCGATTGCCGGTCAATTCGGGGCAATTCGGGGCAATCTGGGGTATTTCGCATTCAGAATTAGGGTGAAATCCTTTGAATTCTGGGGAAATCTGGGATGAGTATAGGATGAGTTGCGGCGGCGTGATTCAACGACCGGGTGGGAGCGATGATTCACCAATTCGGGAACCTGCAAATCGATACGAATATGCTTGTGGTAAGCCGCGACGGCTCACCAGTGCCACTCACACCGCGCCCCTTTGCTTTGCTTGAATTCTTGATCAACCATCGTGATCGGATTGTTTCGAAAGAAGAAGTTATCGAAGCCGTTTGGGATGGTAGGGCAATCTCGGATGCCACATTCACAAGCGCTGTGCGTGATCTTCGGAAAGCTATCGGTGATGCAGGCCGTGAAGACGGCTTGATCCGCACTTTTTATGGCCGTGGCGTTCGCTTCGTTGCGCCTGAAGAGGATGCAGCCGGTGAAGTTGAAAACACTGGTTCAGTGAGTGTAGAACCGGGTTATCCTTGTGTTCTGGCTGTTCTACCGTTTGAAAACCTATCATCTGACGGAGGCCTATCCTCGATAGCGGACGGACTTGCCGATGAAGTCATTGCGCAGGTTTCGCGTTTCGGGCTGATCCGGGTGCTGGCCAGAAACTCATCATTTTCAATCAAAGGCCTTGGTCTTACAGCAAAGCAGATCGGCCAAAAGATAGGTTCTCATTATTTGATCGAAGGTACGGTGCGGCCATTGGGTTCTGGGTTACGTGTCACGATAGGACTAATCGAATCTCAGTCCGAGACCCAAATATGGTCAGAAAGCTACGAAGTGTCTGCATACAGTCTTTTTGACGATCAGGTTAATATCACGACCGCAGTTGCTACCTGTGTAGTAACGCGGATTTACGAGAACGAACATCGACTAGCTAGCGGAAAAGCTGCAAACGACTTGTCGGCGTGGGAAAATTATTGCTGCGGTTATGGCCTTTTCACGAGCCTCGCGCCTGCCAAGCAAGAAGCAGCGATTGAGTTCTTAGAGCGGGCCATTGCACAAATGCCAAGGTTTGCCGAGGCATATGCAACGCTTGCTTACGCGATCTGTATTCAACTGCTTGACACTGATCATGCAATTGACGACGCGGAGGCCCTGCGTCTGAGATTGGTGGCGCACGATCATGCCCAAAAAGCCCTCGAGATAGATGCAAGAGTGCCCTTCGCCTGGGTTGCGCTTGCCCGAACAAAGTTCGCACTTAACGAAGTCGACGAGGCCATCGCGGCGCTCAAGAAGGCGACAGAGTTGAATCCCAATCTTGGATGGTCACACTGTGTACTCGGGATGCTTTACTTACAAATCAATCGTCCTGGGGAGGCGATCGATGCGTTCGACAGGGCAACGCTGACCAGTCCGCAAGATTCCTTACAAGTGATTACTTTGGGCGGTCACGCGCTCGCAGCAGTTCTTTTGGATAAATTTGACAAGGCAGTCGAATTGTCCAGAAAGGCGCAGCTTTTGCCAGATGCGGGATTGACTGCGCATCTTGGCGAGGTTTGCGCTTTAGGACATCTCGGAAAGACCAAAGAGGCGTCAGATGCAATACTGCGGGCGCGAAGGGCGTGCCGCGATTTTGGAATTCTATCTATCCGAAAACAGTTTCCGCTGCAGGATGAGCGTGCGCGGAAACAGATCCTTGATGGCCTTAGAATGGCTGGTTTGGATATCGGACATGGTGATCAATTCGATTAATCTCAATGGCAGCTTCCTGGAACAAAAAGGAAGACGGTCAGACCAAGAACGCACAGCACGACGACCATTTCCAGCGTCAGACCAAGCGCGTCCATACTCTTCCCTCAAAGGTACTTTTTAGGCGGGACTTATAGGGGTTTCTTGCGATGCCGCAAGACAAGCAACTGAGTTTGACCAGTTGGCCGTATTGTTTGCAACAACTGGACCTAAGGACCACTGAATATTTCGCGGCGAATTCATGCCGTGATCGCCCCGATATGGAACGATGATTTTAGAGATTGAGTTTATGGGGCAACCAATGGTTCAGCCCATCATTTTCATTTACTAGAAACATGTTGATGACGCCACGCAAAAGGCCGCTGCCATGTTCGAGGGAATCCTGGCCAAGTGCGCATCGTTTAAAGCCTGCACATCATTACGATATTTAAAAGTCGGGCGGCACCCTGCGTGCCTAGTTTTTTGCACCTAATGGTGGACGGCTGGGAAATACTCAGCCGCCCTGTCTCGCCTGCAAAATCAGAGTTCGTCGCTGTATTGTGGTGTGACACGCTCGGTTTTGATCTCCGGATCGTCACTCAGCTTGCTGAGATCGGACGTTGTAGCCGTATGGACCTTGACGGCCTTTTGGAACATCTCTTTCAATTGGTCAGTGTTCTTTATAACCTCCACAGTTTTCGCCGTGACAAATTTGTCGTTCACGTCCCAATTTTGTGAGACTTCTTCTATATCCCGTTCATCAATTTCTTTTTGAAGTTTATTTATATTGCCAAGATCAGTGCGGGTCTGTTGTACGAGAAGGTTTACAAGATCCACTTTCTTTTTGGCCGGAAATTCTTTTCCCATCAACGCTCTTACTTGTTTGAAAGTTTTTTTCACGTCTTCAGAAAGTGAGTATGTTTTCTTGTATATTTCAAGAATCTTTTCGCTTTCTACTTTAAGTACGTTCTTCACCGCCCTCAATTCTTCGCTATCAGGCGTATCGTCTTCTTCTTCAAGATAGTAGGGGTCATCATGGTCGTCCAATTCAAATTCTTCCTCTTTAAATTTCTCCTCGACTTTCATGCCAGCTTTCTGTTGCAGCTCGATGTACTTTTTCTCTGTTGCCTTTATCAAATTGGCGTGCGGATGGTCGTCGCTTAGCCAGTATTCCAAGACCTGGAGCGACTTGTTCAGCTTTTCGACTGTCAACTCTGCAACGTTTTTCACTTTGTCCGGCATAGGCCCCAGTTTGGTCGCAGCCTTTATCTGATTATACGCCTGCTCCACTTTCAGGCGGCCCTTTGCTGTGGCCTTCGCCTCTTGCAGGGCAACTTGCAAAATCTTTAGAGAGTCAGCTGTTGGTTTGTCCGGTTGGTCGCGAACTGCTTGGAAGGCTTGTTGCAGCGCTTTCTTGCTGTTTTCTAGAACGGGTTTGAAGCCTTTGATAACCTTGTCACAATGCACCTTGGCGCGGGCAATTGGTTCAACGTGCTCTTTCACCAGTGCCTGTAAGTCGTCGGCTTCCGGCTGGGCGTTCTGCGCCCCTTGCGCTGCTGTGACCCTTGCAGCGATCGTGCTGATATAGGCATCGCACAACTTTGCGATTGGCGACTTTTTATCCTTGGTGTCCTTTAGTATTTTGCGGATCGAAGTAAGAAGATTGTCCATTGCCTGGATGAAGGCAGCACTTTTGTCCATCATGTTCGGCGACAGGTGCCCGCCTTCGTTTGCGATGCTCTTCAGTGGTGCGAACGCTTTCTCAACCTTAGCGCCATCGACACCGTCTGGGCAGGTCTTGATCCACCACTCTTTGGTGAAACCCTTGATCTGCATCTCTGAAATTTTCTGCTTCACATTGTTCGCGGTAACTTCCGTCTTAGGCATGATGATCTCCATGTCGCTATTTTGATAATGGAGTCCATTTTCGCACTTGCTGTGAGAAATTACATCGAGGGAAATCTGCTACTTAATGGACGAAACTGGGGTGAATTCTGGTCAATCCTGGGAAAACAAGGGGAGCGGTTGCTCACCATTCGTGCAGGACGCCACATTCCTCGTGAATGTCGCTGTATGAACGAAAAAGGCTGGACCAAACCGCCCAGCCTTTCAGAGAGTTCGATGTGCGGGCGTCTCGCCCACTGCCGCTTTTGTTCTTGGCGTAGTAGTCGACGACCAGGTTCGGCTCCATCATCACGGATGAAGGTGGCGGTCATCTTGGAATGATCGACGTCGATATTCTGCGGGGTGTCGCGCTCCGGGCTCTGCGCTGCTTCAAGAACCAGCGCCATGGATTAGGTCGAACGGATATGGCGGCGTTAAGGGCTGAAGGTCCCAAATCTCAGAAGAAAAAGGGGCGGCTCTGGGTGAACGACGGGTCGTGCGTACGTCTGCGACCAGAACATCCAAACCATGTCTGGTCCTATGACTTCATCCAGGATGACCGGCCGCTAACGCCAATCCCAGTTTTCGGCAAAGTTCTAAAAAAAATCCATTTTGAGCCAAGGCATTTCAAAGAATCCGCGTCCGCTTTGGGTGATTGCGCCGTTATCCGAGTATTTTGCTCAGATGGCAGGTTTGTCCCGCATAGTGTGAGTTGACTCGACCAAGATCTTCGCACTTGCCGCGAATGGCCGCAAACGAGAACGCGACCGCAACAATCAGAAGCGTTGGCGAACGGCAGGAACGGGCCGCGCTCACATTTGCAACTTGTCCGCTTCCTGCGCGCTGCCGACGTTGAACGGGTGCGCTCATTAAGTCAGCTTCCGAGAAAGGCTAAAGGTAAATCTGAGCGTCGACGCTCACGCTGTCGGATGTCTGCTCTGGCAGATCTGCCAAAATCGGTTTTGCATAGCAGCGAACTTCCGCTGACCGCCACACTTTGCCTACGACTGTCCGATCAAATAAGCTCGACGTGGGAACATATGTGGGAACAAAAGTATATACACACCTCAAGAATATGAATCTAAATAGAATTTTATGATGATCTGGCGGAGAGGGAGGGATTCGAACCCCCGGAGGCTTGCACCTCAACGGTTTTCAAGACCGCCGCAATCGACCACTCTGCCACCTCTCCGTCGGGGCGCTCATAGCCGGGTTTGCGGCCTTAGAAAAGTAGCAGATGACCGATCAGTCCGATAATCCGTGGAAAAAGTCGCCGACAGTGCAATCTACACCGATCCCCAAGTGTTGATTCTACATCAAAAACCCCTCTACCCGTGAAACCCCAATGCGCGACTTGCGAATATTTCGTTCTCCTATAACGTGATAGGCATGCGGTCTTCCATTGCGGGCTCATGTCCAGTAAATTCGCGCGAAACAAGAATGACCACGCAGGAGAGGCAGCATGTCAGGAACGCGGTCGGGCAGGCACACAAGGCAGTTCGCGATACCGTTATTGGTGGTTTTTGGCTTGGCAACGCTAGGTGCGTGCGCCGAACTTCAAGCCGCTGGAGCCACTGCGGGTGAGACGAACTCAGTCGAGACGCAAAGCGGCGTCGGAGTTCAGGTAGCGCAGGCGACCACCACGCCTAAGCGGCCTGCGGCGGTCTCTCCTCTGCTGGCACCGGCACCCGATATTTTCGAGGCGCGAGGTCGCGCGAATTGGGATGGCAAGCGAACGCTTCAAGGCGTTTGGGTGGCACATCCGCTGGCCGCCTCTGCGCGCCGTGTTCGGATCTACAACGAACAGAATGGCCAGGCCGTTGATGGCGCGCTCTTCAAACGCGACGCTGCGCTGGAGGGGGCCGCGGTCCTGATTTCGTCGGAAGCGGCGGAGCTGCTGGGGTTGGTGATTGGGGAAAACACGCCCCTTCGGATCGTCGCGGTCAAACCGATCGAAACTCCGATCGAAGCCCCGGTTCAGCTATCGACCGAGGCAGAGGATAAAACCGACACGCCGGTTGAGAGCGAAGCCACCGTAGAAACGGATGGCGATGACGCGCAGGCGGTCGAAACTGAAGACAAGGACCCGGTCAAAGAAGAGACCGCAGAAACGCCCGCTGAAAGTGAGGCGGAACCTGAAACTGAAGTCGCGGCTGCCCCAACGCCCACGGCGAAGCCAGATCCCGTAGACCCCGACCCTGAACAGCCGGCGGACGCCAAGCCCGAGCCTGCAGCATCTGAAACTGCAACTCCAGAACCTGCAACGCCCGAAGCCGCAACACCCGAACCCGCCGAAGCGGAGCCTGCTGAAACTGAAACCGCTGAAGTGGAGCCTGCCGAAGCGGAGCCTGCTGAAACGGAACTTGCCAAATCGGAACCCGCGCAGCCTGAACCGGTCGAGGCAGAACCCGCAAAGACCGAGCCTGAACAGGTTGAACTCGCAAAGACCGAGCCTGAACAGGTTCAGCCAGCCAAGCCGGAGCCTGCCAAGGAAGAAGTCGCCGCCAAGGATGAAGACCCGGATGTGGATCCGCCGATAAGAGACCGTGTCTTTAAGTTCGAAGATCCGCCCAAGGAAGAGCCCGAGGCAAAGCAGGAACAAGTTGCCAAAGCACCCGCACCGCAGGAGGCATCTCCGTTGCGGCGGCCATTCCTGGCAGCCGGTGTCTTTGGTGTCCGAAGCAATGCGACCAATCTGATTGCACGTTTGAAGAGCAAGGGCATTCCAGCGAAAAGCAACAAAGTTAATTCCGGCGGGAAGACTCTGACCCGCGTTGTCGCAGGACCCTTCCAAAACACCAATGAGCGAAATCGCGCGCGGCGCGAGCTTCGCAAGTTGGGTGTGAGGGATGCGGTGCCGGTCCGTCGCTGACCGAAACGGAGGACGTGCAATGACACGCGTAATCCTGGCCTTTCTGATCACGCTGGGCCTGTCTTTTTCCGCTTTTGCGCAAAGCCAAGGCACGCCTGCCAAGGCAGCGTTGGTCATTGACGCGACCTCTGGGGCGATCCTGCTGGAAAAAGATGCGGACCGCCCGTTGCCGCCCGCGTCGATGTCCAAGTTGATGACTTTGCTGATGGCCTTCGAGGCGCTGGATCAGGGCCGAATTTCGATGGAGGACAAGTTCCGAACATCGAAGCGGGCGGCGTCTATGGGCGGGTCGAAGATGTTCCTGCGCGAGGGCAAACTGGTCAGCGTGCGCAATTTGCTGCGAGGTGTGATTGTTCAGTCCGGCAATGATGCAGCAGTCGCCCTGGCCGAAGCCTTGGCCGGAACGGAAGAGGTCTTTGCAGAGCGCATGACCGAGCGTGCGCTAGAGCTGGGCATGACGAATTCCAGCTTCGCCAACTCGACGGGATGGCCCGATCCCCGCCAAGTGATGAGCACGCGCGATCTGGTTATCTTGGCGCAGGCGCTTATCGAAGATTTCCCCACATATTATCCGATGTTCGCTGAACAAGAATTCTCCTGGGACAATGTTAAACAACAGAACCGCAATCCGCTGCTCAACCTGGGCGTTGGCGCAGATGGGCTGAAGACCGGGCACACGGAAGAAGCCGGCTATGGTTTGGTGGCTTCGGCTGTCCGCGGCAAGCGGCGTGTGATTATGGTGATCGCCGGCATGAATTCGAAAAGCGAGCGCCGCCATGAAGCCGAACGTCTGATCAACTGGGCATTCCGGGCATTCGAGACACGGCGTCTCTATGCGCAGGGTGATGAAATGACCCAAGCGCCGGTTTGGATCGGCTCCTCATCAACTGTGACATTGACGCCGAAACGGGACATCACCGTCACCGCACCCTATGGCAGCCTGGATAAAGCCCAATTGAAGATCCGATTTGACGGCCCGGTTCCGGCACCTGTCGCCGAGGGTCAAGAGATCGGTCATGTCGAGATCAGCGTGCCGGACCTGCCGATGGTCACCGTTCCATTGATCGCAAAACACAGCGTCGAAAAGGGCGGTTTTGTTACGCGAATACAGGCGGCGGGACAGCTGTTGCTCGAAAGCCTGATTCCCGGCTAAAGGCCCCATATGGGGCTTTTCATAACGTTCGAAGGCATCGATGGCGCCGGAAAGTCGACCCAGATCAGCATGCTGGGAGAGCGGCTTAAGGCGGCGGGCCATTCGGTCGCAATCACGCGCGAGCCAGGCGGCGCCCCCGGCGCCGAGGCGATCCGCTCGCTTTTGGTTGAAGGTGATCCCGGCCGATGGTCGGCGGAAGCCGAGCTATTGTTGTTCAATGCTGCGCGCCGGGACCATGTCGAACGAACTGTGCAGCCGGCCTTGAGTTCTGGGCAGATTGTCCTCTGCGATCGGTATGTGGATTCGACCCGCGCGTATCAGGGCACGCGTGGCCTGCAGGGTGCAGCGGATCAGATTCATGATCTTATGATCGGACTGGACGCTGATCTGACATTGATCTTCGATATGGACCCCGGCATCGCTGCGGCGAGGGCAGGGGACAGGGGTGGCCCCGAGGACCGGTTCGAACGCAAGGGACTAGAATTCCAGCACGCACTGCGCCAGGCATTTTTGGATATTGCCAAGGCCGAACCTGAACGTTGCGCTGTCATAGACGCCGATGGCGATGCGGGTATCGTCGCAGCACGCGTGTGGGACCAGGTTTCCCAAAGGCTGGACTGATGGATGAAGACGCACAACTCGTCGCCGCTGATCAGGTTGAGGACCACCCTCATCCTCGGGAGGTTTTGACGATCTATGGTCAGGACGCGGCGCAGGCGCGGTTCCTGGATGCGTGGTCATCAGACCGTCTGCATCATGCGTGGTTGCTGCGCGGGCCTGTAGGTGTCGGCAAAGCAACGCTGTCATACCGGATCGCGCGCGCATTGATTGCCGAACCACCGGCCGGCGGTTTGTTTGGTGACCCCTTGCCCGCGGACAGAACTTTGGAAACCCCGCAGGATTGCGCGGTTCAGGCCCGCATTGCGGCGCAGTCGGAACCCCGCCTCTATGTGCTGCGCCGGGAATGGGATCAGGACAAGAAACCGCCCCGGCTGCAGACGCAAATCTCCGTCGACAATGTCCGTGCCATGCGCCGGTTTTTGCAGATGTCAGCGGCAGATGGTGGCTGGCGTGTCGTGATCATCGACACTGTCGATGAGATGACGGTTCAGGCTGCGAATGCTCTGCTGAAGTTCCTGGAAGAGCCGCCGGCAGAGACGCTGTTCCTGCTGATCACGCACTCACCCGCCGGATTGCTGCCGACAATCCGGTCCCGTTGCCGGACGCTGGACCTGAAGCCTTTGGCACCGGATGCATTGGCAAAGGCCCTGTCTCAAGCGGGGGCAGAGCTGCCGAACGGCGCCGAGATTGCTCTGTCGGAACTCGCTTCCGGGTCGGCGGGCAAGGCGCTGCGCCTGTTGGCCGGGGATGGCCTGCAGGTCTATGCGCAACTCGTTGCAATGCTGCGCGGCGGGCGCGGCATTGATCGCCCGACGATGGTGCGCTTGTCCGAGCTTTGTGCGGGTCGTGACAGTGCGGACCGGTATGCGCTGGTTCTGGACCTGACTAAGACGCTGCTGGCACGCTTGGCGCGTGCAGCCGTCACAGGGCCTCCGCCCGCTGCGGCAAACGGTGAAACCGAGCTGATCCATGCGGTTGCAGCGCATCCCAGCCAAGGCCAGGCCTGGGCCGAAACGCTGGCCCGGATCAGCGCAACAACCCGTCATGCGATGGCGGTCAATCTTGACCCGGCACAATGCGTGATAGATACGTTTCTGGAAATCGACGCCACCCTGGGCCGCGTGCGTACACCGGCGGCCTGAAACAACGCCGGACCGCAAATGCCCGTTCCCCAGCTGGTCGACAGCCATTGCCACCTGGATTTCCCGCAACTGATCGAAGAGTTGCCGGATGTCGTGACCCGCGCCCATGCCGCGGGGGTGACGCGTATGGTCACCATTTGCACGCGCCTGCGTCAGGAACCAACGGTCCGGGCCCTGGCCGAGGCGCATGACAGTGTCTTCTACGCCGCGGGCACCCATCCGATGAACGCGGCGGATGAACCGATGGCGACGGTCGCGCAATTGGTGGCTCTGGCCGCGCATCCAAAGCTCGTTGGGATCGGCGAGACGGGGTTGGACTATCACTACACGTCCGAAAGCAAAGTCGTGCAGCAGGAAAGCCTTAGGCTGCATATCGAGGCCGCCCGTCAAACCGGCTTGCCCCTGATCATCCATTCCCGGGATGCAGACGACGATATGGCGCGCATCCTGACAGAGGAACACCAGGCAGGCCGCTATACATGTGTGATGCACTGTTTTTCTTCCGGCGCGGCACTGGCCGAGGCTGCCTTGGATCTGGGCTTTTATCTCTCGATGTCCGGGATCGCGGCTTTTCCCAGATCCGATGACCTGCGCGCGATATTCGCCACCGCACCTTTGGATCGAATTCTGGTCGAAACCGACAGTCCTTATCTGGCGCCGCCGCCCTATCGCGGCAAACGCTGCGAGCCCGCCTTCACTGCGCATACTGCCGCAAAAGGGGCCGAGACGATGGGCGTCAGCTATGAAGACTTCTGCGCTGCGACCTCGGCCAATTTCGACCGGCTGTTTGCGAAGGCGGCCGCATGACCGATATCCTGCGCATAACGATCCTGGGCTGCGCATCTTCGGGCGGCGTGCCGCGGATCGGCGCGAAGGGCCCGATCTGGGGCGCATGCGATCCGGACAATCCAAGGAACCGCCGTCGTCGCTGCGCATTGCTGGCGCAGCGGATAGGCCCCGAGGGCAAAACCACTGTGCTGCTGGATGCCGGGCCGGATGTGCGCGAGCAATTGATCGATGCCGAAGCAGGTTGGTTGAACGCACTGATCCTGACCCACGATCATGCCGATCATGTGCATGGCATAGACGATCTGCGCATGGTGGTCTTCAATCGCCGCTCGCGCCTGCCCTGTTGGATGGACGCCCGGACCGAGGCGACCATGAACCAGCGCTTCGGCTATATCTTCGAGACGCCCGAAGGCTCGTCCTATCCAGCCATCATGGACCGGCACCGAATTGATGGGCCGGTGGTTGTGGACGGCAGGGGCGGTGAAATCACCTGCACGCCTTTCGAAGTTCCGCATGGCGATATCACCGCGCTGGGCTTCCGGATTGGCCCGGTGGTTTACACGCCAGATATCTCCGAGATGCCGGACGCGGCCTGGGACGCGGTAGCGGACGCCGATTGCTGGATCACGGACGCGTTGCGGTATACGCCGCATCCCAGCCATTCGAATGTGGAAACCGCGTTGACGTGGATCGCCCAGGCAAATCCGCCCCGGGCCATCCTGACAAACCTGCACGTCGATCTGGACTATGCGACATTGGATGCCGAGACGCCGCCGAACGTGAGCCCGGCCCATGACGGCCTTGTGTTGGAGTATCCCGGGGCAACGGCCGCGTGAGCCTCCTGCTGGAGCTGCTGCAGGTCGTCGTCCCTGTCTTTTTGATTGTTGCGCTGGGGTATGGGTGCCTGAAGACCCAGGCGCTGCCGGACGCTCTGTTGGATCCGCTGGTGAAGTTCCAGATCTCGGTCCTGGTGCCTTGCCTGTTGTTCCTGGCGATGTACCGGGTCGACCTGGGCACAGCGATCAATTTATGGGTGCTGGGCGCCTTCTTCATCGCAAGCACGATCGTCTTCTTCCTGGCGATGATCGCGGCGCGTTGGTTCTGGGGGCGCAGACCGGGCGAGGCTGTGTCGGTCGGCTTTGCCGCCTTCTTCCCCAACGCCGTTATGTTGGGCATTCCGATCACGGAAAGGGCGTTTGGTACAGAAGCGCTGGCGTCGGTGTTCGGGATTATCGCCTTCCACTCGCTCTATAATTACTTCCTTGGCTTCGTGATGATGGAAGCCGTCCGGCAGGACAGCGAAACAATCCTGGCCGGTTTGCGCAAAGCGATGACAACCAGCCTGAAAAATCCGCTGATGATGGGGCTGTTGGCCGGCATGGCGGCGAACCTGGTCGCACTCCCTATCCCTGATGTTGTTGAAGACGCGTTGGATATGCTGGCCGCCGCCGCTATTCCAACCGCGCTCTTCGCCATGGGCGGCGTGCTGACCCGATACCGGCTGCGCGACCAGATCGGGGAATCTCTGATGGTCTCTTTCTTTTCCCTGATCGCCCAGCCTGGCCTGGCCTGGCTGGTCGCGGATCCGTTGATGGGACTTGACGATGCCTATGTGAAGGCCGCGGTCATCATGGCGGCGATGCCGACCGGCATTAACAGCTATATTTTTGCGACGATCTATAATCGAGGCGTCGGAACTGCAGCAAATTCGGTTCTGATTGGCACAGTTCTGTCGGTGATCAGCATCACCGGTTGGCTCGCGTTCCTGGGTGGGATCTGACCAGAATTTGGCGGCCGCTCAACCCTGGCCATACCTATTTCTGAACCGCGACGTTTCAGTTCGGCAATCCCACGATCTCATAGATCGCCCTTCCTGCATCCGAAAGCGGATAAGTGCCGAGTTCCTGATCGATAATTTCAAAGATCAGGCCTTCTCCGTAAATCTCGCTCAGAGCGCGATCCACGGCCAATTGCATGTTTCTTTCTCCGGCCCGCATGGCCAAAGCGTAGGGCTCAAAGCTCAGTACCTCATTGCGGACGACAATTTTGTCGAACAGGCCATGCGCACCGATCTGGAACAGGACGATCGACCGATCCCCGAAATAGAGATCGATCTTTTCTTCCGCCAACGCCTTCAGTCCGCGATTATGCGATGCAAAGGTCACCAGTTCCGCGTCGAGCTTTTCATCGGAAATCAACTGGTTCACCAGCGCCTCGGTTGTTGTGCCCGCGACGACACCCAACGTTCCCTTTCGGGTATCGAAGACCTTTTCATAAGCGCCTTTGCGGGTCGCAATTCCGGCACCATCCACAAAGTAGAGGATCGAGAAATCCAGGAATTGGCGGCGTGACAATGTCGCCGTCGCCGGGCCGCAATGCAGATCCGTCAAACCTTCCTGCAACGCCGGAAAGCGCGTTTTGGCATTGACGATCTTGTGTTCGATTTCCAGGCCTTCAAGACCCAACTCAATGGCCAGGCGCTTTGTAACCTCGTGGCACAGTTTCACCGCCAATCCCGCAGGCTCGGTCTCTTCGTCCAGATAGGAAAACGGAGGCGCATCAGCCCGGATGCCCAAACGGATCGATCCTCGGTCTTTGATGTTGCTCAGAACATCGGCGAGTGACGGACCTGATGCCAATAATGCGATCGCGACCGCCCAGATCAGCTTGCGCATCATCTCTTTCCCGTTGCTTCAGCCAGTAAGCCACATCAGCATAGGCAAGCCAACGGATTTTAGCAATTTGCACAGGCCGCGATGACGCGAACTATTCCGCCGCCTGTGCTGTCGGCGCCTCGGGGGCGCGGAACTGCGCCATCAGCGCGGCCTGTTCCCGGGCGACGGCGCTCGCGTTTGCCGCCTTCACATGGCCAAAGCCACGGACCTTCATCGGCAGACGCGCGATTTCCGCGGCCAGTCCGAACTTCGCCTGGGTCAGCCCGTCGATCAACTCTCCGGCCAGGGCCTCATAGTCCTTGATCGCCTGGCGCTCGCCGCGCCGTTCAGCCGAGTAGCCAAAGACATCCAGCGGCGTGCCGCGCAGACCCTTCATCTTGGCCATGATCTTCAGCGCGCGGAACATCCAGGGGCCGAACTGGGTCTTGACCGGCTGTCCATTGGCGTCTTTGCGTCCGAAGATCGGCGGGGCCATGTGGAAGCTGATCTTGCCCACATTGTCGAAGGCATCCTCCAGCGCGTCTTCCAGGGTTTCCGAGTGCAGCCGCGCGACCTCGTATTCGTCCTTATAAGCCAGCACCTTGAAGTAAGCCTCGGCCACGGCGTCGGCGAATCCTTCCTGTCCCAGTGCGCGCTCGGCCTCGATCGCCCGGTCGACCAGCGCGCGGTAGCGCTTGGCCAGCTTTTCGTTCTGATAGCTTTCCAGATGCTCTTCGCGACGCAGGATCTTGGCCAGTAGGGTCTCGATCACTTCGGCGGGCGGCGTCAGATGGCGCGACAGGGCTTCGTAATCGGCAATCGCCCAACGGCCGATCTCGAAGGCCTGCAGGTTCCCCTCGACCCCGGCGCCATTCAACTCGATCGCTTTTCTCAGCGCTTCGCGCGACAGAGGCACCAAGCCCGCCTGCCAGGCCGCGCCCAGCAGCAGAACATTGGAATAGATGGAATCGCCCAGCATCTCGGCGGCCAGTTCATTCGCCTCGATCATCTTGACCTTGTCGGCGCCCAGCTTGCGTTCCACAGAAAGGCGCAAGCTGTCCGACGGGATGGTGAAGTCCGTATCCCGGGTGAACGCGCCGGTGATGATCTCGTGCCCGTTTACCACCATACCGGTGCGTCCGCGCTGCATAAGGGCCAGGGCCTTTTGCCCGGCAGTGACCACCAGATCACCGCCAATCACGGCGTCCGCCTCACCCACGGAAATCCGCACGGCCGAGATATCCTCTGGCTTTTGCGCCACCCGGCAGTGGATCGCCACCGCGCCGCCCTTCTGCGCCAGGCCCGCCATCTGCATTTCGGCCGCGCCCTTGCCTTCCAGATGTGCCGCCATAGAGATCAGCGCACCTACCGTGACAACCCCTGTGCCACCGACGCCAGTGACCAGCACGTTATAGGGGGTGGAACCGATCTCTGGCACGATGGGCGCGGGAAGATCCGGCACTGTGAAGGCCTTGGTCGCCTTCTTCTTCGGCGTCGCGCCTTCCACGGTGACGAAGGATGGGCAAAATCCTTTCAGGCAAGAGAAATCGCGATTGCAGGCGCTCTGATCAATCTCGCGCTTCCGGCCCAGCGGTGTCTCCTTCGGCAAGATCGCAATGCAGTTCGACTGCAGCCCGCAATCGCCGCAGCCTTCGCAGACATTTGGGTTTATGAAAGCGCGTTCGGGCGGTGTCGGGAACAGGTCACGCTTCCGGCGGCGGCGCTTTTCCGCGGCGCAGGTCTGCTGGTAGATGATCGCTGTGACGCCCTTGATCTGTTGTATCTCTTCCTGGACCTTCATCAGATCCTTGCGTGGGAAGACGGCAACCTGCGGCGGGTAGTCGACCCAGCCCAGCTCCTTTTCATCGACAACGGCGACAACTTTCTTCACGCCCATGCCGACCAATTCATGGGCGATGCGCAGGGCGTCGATTTCGTTGTCGTGCTTCTGCCCACCGGTCATCGCGACTGCATCGTTGTAGAGGATCTTGAACGTCATATTCGCGTCGGTGCCCAGCGCCGCGCGGATCGATTGCAGACCGGAATGGTTGTAGGTGCCGTCGCCCAGGTTCTGGAACACATGCTCGCGGGTCGAGAACTGGTATTCTCCGATCCAGTTCGAGCCTTCGCCGCCCATATGCGTATAACCGAGCGTCGAGCGGTCCATCCACTGCGCCATGTAATGGCAGCCAATGCCGGAATAGGCGTGCGCGCCCTCCGGCACCACAGTCGATGAGTTGTGCGGACATCCCGCGCAGAACCACGGCGTGCGCGTCGCGGCATCCGGCGTGTTGTCCGACCGCGTTGCATCGGCCAGCCCGCCAATGGCGTGGCGCATGCTTTCCGTGGCGCAGCCTGCCAGCTCCATCTGGCCGCCGATACCCATCGCGATGGTGACCGGGTCCAGCCCCTTTTTCATGTCGAAAAGGACGTTCGCGTCTTCGTCCTTCCACCCGACGACACGGGGGCGCACGGTGGCGTTGAACAGGATCTCTTTGACCTGGTTCTCCAAGATCGGGCGCTTTTCCTCGACGGCGATGATCAGGTCCAGACCCTGGGCCCAGTCCTTCAATTCTCCAGGTTCCAGCGGCCAGACCATCCCGACCTTGTAGACAGACAATCCGATCTGACGGGCGGTTGCTTCGTCAATGCCCAGCAGGTCCAGCGCGTGGCAGACATCCAGCCAGCTTTTCCCGGAAGAGATGATGCCCACCTTGGCACCCGCCAACCCATGGGTCCGGCGGTCCAGCTTATTTGCCCGGGACCAGGCCATGGCCGCGGGCAGCTTGTAGTCGTTCAGGCGGACCTCACCCATCCAAGGTTCTTCAAACAGCGGGATGTTCACCCCACCTTCCGGCAACTGGAAATCGGGTTGCACGAATTGCAGCCGGTGCGGGTCGCCATTGACGACGGCGGTGGATTCCACCGTGTCCTTCATGCACTTCACGCCGACCCAGCATCCGGAATAGCGCGATAACGCCCAGCCGGTCATGCAGTAGTCCAGCAACTCCTGCACACCGGCCGGCGAAAGCACAGGGATCTGTGCGTCCATCATGGCCATTTCAGACTGGTGCAGCGTGGTCGAGGATTCGCCCGTGTGGTCATCGCCCATGCACGCGACGACACCGCCATTTGGCGACGACCCAGCAATATTGGCATGGCGGAAGACATCGCCGCAACGGTCGACGCCGGGGCCCTTGCCGTACCACATGCCGAAGACGCCGTCGTACTTGCCTTCGCCCTTCAACTCGGACATCTGGCTGCCCCACAGCGCCGTGGCGGCCAGGTCTTCGTTGATGCCGGGGTGAAACTTCACCTGCATCGGATCGAGATGTTTTTTCGAGGCTTGGAAAGTTCCATCGACCCCGCCCAAAGGCGATCCACGATATCCCGTCACATAGCCCGCTGTGTCTTTGCCTTGAAGGATGTCACGGGCGCGCTGCATCAACGTGGCGCGGACCAAGGCCTGAGTTCCGGACAAGAGAACCTGATCTTTATCCAGGTCGTACCTGTCAGCTAGCTTCGCATCGCGCAGGTCCATCGGGGACTCCTCTCGCGGTATGGCTGACATTTAGGTAAAATAGTCTGACCTAAATGTCTACCCTTCCCTGAGTACAGATTATGTTTGTTAATCGTCCTCGATCAATATCACCTGATGAAAGTTCTGGTTCATCGCCAGTTTGATGGGCTAGTGATCCCAAGGTGCCGGAGCACCGTCCGTTTCATGTGCAGGATCACGATCGTCCGCTATGGTTAACAAAAACCAATCACCATCGATCCTGATCGCGCAGCCGACGACCGGCACTGTTGTGTCGCAAACCGTCGGGTTCCTGGCGGGCCTCTTCAGGACCTTGTCGGATCGCGGCATCCATTGGGGCTACAGCGCCCTGGAACTTTCCGACATTGCGTTCAGCCGCAACATTTTCGCATCGAACGTGATCGCGGACAATGAATTCACCCACCTTCTGTTCATCGACAGCGATATGGGGTTCCTGCCGGAAACGATCCTGGGACTATTGGAATTCAATAAACCTGTCACGGCCGTCGCCTGTCCAAAGCGCCATCTGCCCTGGGACCATCTGATCCGTCTGGCCGCGGCGGAAATCGGCAAGCCCAAGGATCAAAGGCATACAACCAAAAGCCTGGTCGATGTGGCGCTTGACTACAATGTCTACAACAAGAATTTCGACGGCTCTGATTGGGTGGCCGAACGGGATGGCAACTTTATCAAAGTCCCTGCCGTGGGGACCGGTGTCATGCTGATCCATCGCGACGTGTTCGAGATCATGCTGGCCAAGGATGTGGCCCGGCCCCGCACGGGCCATAAAGCGCCCGGCCTGTTGATCGAGGGCGCCCCCTATTGCGATTTCTTCTCCCAGATGCCGACGCCAGACGGCAGTTTGATCGAGTCTGAAGACATCTCGTTCTGCAAACGCTGGGTCGAAGACTGCGGCGGAGAGATCTGGGTCGATATCGACAGCCGCATCCTGCACTATGGCATGCGTGGCCATGGCGGGCGGTACATGCCCCGGGCGATGGACGACTTCCCGGAGATCGATCAATGACAAAAACCACGCTGTTGATTGCCATGCCAACCCAAGGGGAAATCTCGACCCCGACGGTGAAGTCTTTGATCGGCCTGACGCAGGCGTTGGTCCGGCGCAGCATCGCGTTTGGTTTCGAAACCTATGAATTTTCAGATATCGTGTTTTCGCGGAACCAGTTGATGAGCATCTTTCATACCCGCGAACAGTTCACGCACATGCTGTTTCTTGACTCGGACATGGCCTTTAAGCCAGAGGCGATCTTTCGCCTATTGGAATTCGGCGCGGACTTCACCGCCACGGCCTATCCGCAGAAGCATCCGAAATGGCTCCGGATTCGCGAACTGATCGAGGCAGAGGCCCACCTTCCCGAAGAAGACCGCTCGCCAATGCGCGACATCCTCAGCCGGGCTTGGACCTATAACCATCAGCGCGCAGCCTTTGGCGGCGGCGTGTGGGAAGCGAAGTCGAAGGACGGCTTTATCACCGTGCCTGCTGCGGGTACGGGTATGATGCTGTTCACGCGGGCGGTGCCAGAGACCATGGTGGCCAAGGGCGCTGCGGTTGAAAAGCCACGCATGGCGCATGTGCCGCTGCACAAAGGCCTGAAGTATCATGACTATTTCAGCCATCTCAGCGCCCCGGATGGCGGGCTGATGTATGGCGAAGATCAGAGCTTCAGCATGCGATGGACGGAAACATGCGGCGGGGAAATCTGGCTGGATACGGAATCCACAATCAGCCACCACGGAACGAAGGCGTTTACCGGTGCTTATCGCGACGCGATTGCGGATGATTTCGATAAGGCCGAATGACCATCCCTGGCGAAACTGTCTTTGGGCCGCACGCTGATCTGTTCGTCGGTCAAAATCAAAAACCAGCCTGCGCGAGTTGGCCCCGCGCACCGCTCGCCTGCGGCAACGCTGTGGGCGGACATTGTGTAGACCGGGTCGTTTGACCCGGCCTGAACTCAGATCTCAGCGGTTTCCACGCACCAGTTGCTCATAGCTTTCGGACATGTCGCGGGTCAGTGCGCCGACCTCGAAATTGTAGTCACCGATCTGACCGACCGGCGTCACCTCGGCGGCCGTTCCGGTCAGCCAGCATTGCTCAAAACCTTCCAGCTCTTCCGGCATGATGTGACGCTCGATCACGTCGACACCGCGTTCTTTCAGCATGTTGATCACAGTCGCCCGGGTGATGCCCGCAAGGAAGCAATCGGGATCGGGTGTGTGCACGGCACCGTCTTTGACGAAGAAAATGTTCGCCCCCGTGGCTTCGGCCACATAGCCGCGATAGTCGAACATCAAAGCGTCCGAACAGCCCTTTGCCTCGGCGGCGTGCTTGGACATGGTGCAGATCATGTAAAGACCAGCCGCCTTGGCCTTGCATGGGATCGTCTCAGGGCTGGGCCGTTTCCATTTCGAAATGTCCAGCTTCGCGCCCTTCATCTTGGCATCGCCGTAATAGGCGCCCCATTCCCATGTGGCGACAGCCATGCGGATGCCGTTGCGGGCGGACGCAACCCCCATGTCTTCGCCCTCACCGCGCCAGGCAATTGCGCGGACATACGCATCTGAAAGGTTGTTCGCCTTCAGGGTCGCATATTTCGCCTCTTCGATCTCTTCGACCGAATAGGGGATCGGGATGTCCATCATTTCGCCGGACGTCAGCAACCGTTCGGAATGCTTGACGCCTTCGAAGATCTTGCCGCCATAGGACCTCTCTCCCTCGAAGACCGAGGACCCGTAATGCAGCGCGTGGGTCAGAAGGTGTACGTTGGCTGAGCGCCATTCTACCAACTCACCGTCCAGCCAAATGAAGCCGTCGCGATCGTGATATCCAGCACCGTCAGCCATGCTCGTCTCCTTCGCGGGTAGTGGCTTTCCACCTGCGGTATAATGTTGCGTTGATGGGGGTTCGTTTGACCGAATCTTTCAGCCGCCCCAGGGATCGGGTAACATTACCCTTGAGATCAGTCAACAAGACTGACATAATTCGTGAGACGGGGATCGGAGGACGCAGATATGCAGGCTCAATCCGGCGATGCGGGGACATCGCATGCGGATATGTTGTTGTACCTTACCGACGAGCAGTTGCGCCGTGGGATTGAGTTATTGTTTTTCGCATATCGTGATTTCACCGGCGACCCGGATGCGGTGCTTGCAAGGCGGGATCTGGGCCGGGCGCATCACCGCGCCATTCACTTTATCAAACGACGGCCCGGGATAACCGTGGCAGGACTGCTGGACATCCTTCAGGTCACGAAACAATCCTTGAACCGCGTGCTCAGAAAACTGATCGACGATGGTTTGGTTATCTCGGCGGTCGGTCAGCAGGACCGACGCGAACGGAACCTGCACCTTTCTGAAAGCGGCGAGGCGTTAGAGCACGAGCTTTCCGAACTTCAACGCGATCGCGTGCGGCAGGCCTATCGTGCCGCTGGACCTGAAGCCGTGGCAGGCTTTCGCAAAGTTCTGGAACAGATGATCAATGAAGACGAACGCAAACGCGTCATGGCCTTGATCGGGCGGATAGACCCATGAATACCGGACCGGAAGCCGCCCATATCCTGATCATCGATGATGATCAGCGCATTCGCGATCTACTGAAACGCTTCCTGGCGCGCAATGGCTATCTGGTCAGCGTGGCTCGCGATGCGGCACATGCAACCAGATTGCTGCAGGCGCTGTCGTTCGATCTTATGGTCGTCGATGTGATGATGCCGGGCGAGGACGGCCTGTCCTTCACCCGGCGTATCCGCGAGGAAATCGAAACTCCGGTTTTACTGCTGACGGCGCGCGGTGAAACCGATGACCGGATCGAGGGGCTGGAGGCCGGCGCTGACGACTACCTGGCGAAACCTTTCGAGCCGCGCGAGCTGTTGCTGCGCGTTGCCGCGATCCTGCGCCGGGCGGCGCCTGCCGTGCCAGAGATCGAGCCGCCGAAGACGCTGACCCTGGGCGATAAGCGCTATGACCTGATCCGCGGGGAGCTCAGCCGAGGCGACACCGCCGTGCGGCTGACGTCGACTGAACAGGCGCTTATGCGCGTCTTTTCTAAACAACCGAATGAACCTGTCAGCCGTCTTCGCCTGGCCGAGGAACTGGGCGGGACTGAGGGAGATGTTCAGGAACGCGCGGTCGACGTTCAGATCACGCGGCTCCGCCGGAAGATCGAGCAAGACCCGAAGAATCCCCGATATCTGCAAACGGTGCGCGGTGCGGGGTATATGCTGACGCCGGACTAAGCGCTTGGGTTTGTGGGTTGGCTTTGGCCCTTCGGGCCAATGCGAGAGCTCTGCTCTCGCGCTCTCGAGATATTTCTGGCCAGATGAAGGGGGCGTGCATCACGTCCGGGATTGCATTGGTGATGGTCTGGCGGAAGGGTAAGGGCAGCCATGACCGGAGCGCCCAATGCCCGAACATATCCTCACTGATGTCCGAGATCACATCCTTACCATTACGCTGAACCGGCCGGAAAAACTGAATGCGTTCACGGCCCAGATGCGGGACGAGTTGATCGAGGCTTTCGACAACTCCGATGCCGATGATGATGTCCGCGCGGTGATCATCACAGGGGCAGGGCGCGCATACTGCGCGGGTGCTGATCTCAGCCTGGGCGGTGATACGTTCAACTACGCGAAGCGCACGGATCGCGAGGCAGAAGATATCCGCCGGGATGGCGGCGGGCGCGTGACGCTGCGGATTTTCGATTCGATCAAACCGGTTATCTGCGCGGTGAACGGCCCGGCTGTCGGCATCGGCGTGACCATGACGCTGCCGATGGATGTGCGGCTTGCCTCGGAAGAGGCGCGCTTCGGTTTCGTCTTCTCGCGCCGCGGTGTCGTTCCGGAAGCGGCCAGCAGTTGGTTTCTGCCGCGCGTGGTCGGAATCTCTCAGGCTCTGCAATGGGCTTATTCCGGAAAAGTGTTCCCGGCCAACGAAGCCCTGAAGGGCGGGTTGGTCAGCGAGGTGCTGCCACCCGAAGACCTGCTGCCGCGCGCCAGGGAAATCGCCGCCGAGATTGCGGAAAACACCTCGGCCGTTTCGGTCGCGATGATCCGGCAAATGATGTGGCGCATGCTGGGTGCAGATCGCCCGATGGAGGCCCATCAGGTTGACAGCCGCGGTATGACCTTTATGGGTGCACGCGAGGACGCCGCAGAGGGTATTGCATCTTTCCTTGAAAAACGCGCAGCCCTATACAAAATGAAACCCAGCGAGGACATGCCCGAGTTTTTCCGTGGTGGCCAGAGCGCCCGTTCAAATAGGGTTCTTAGCAAGCGCACCTTTGTAATCTTTCGCACAGGGACGTGTTTGGGCTTTTGGAAACAAGGCCTACCTTCAACGTGCAGTCCAAATAGGCGTCACTCGCCAAAGCCCAATAAAAAAGGATATCACTTCCATGGCAGCAAAATACGAACCTCCGAAGGTCTGGAAATGGGACCAGGAGAATGGCGGAAAGTTTTCCGGCATCAACCGTCCGACCGCCGGCGCCCAGTTTGAACGGGATCTGCCCCGGGGCAAGCATCCGCTTCAGCTTTATTCGCTGGCCACGCCCAATGGCGTGAAGGTCACCGTGATGTTGGAGGAGTTGCTGCAGGCAGGTCACGACGCCGAATACGATGCCTATGTCGTCCAGATCGGAGACAGCGACCAGTTCGGATCAGGCTTTGTCGCCGCGAACCCGAACTCGAAGATCCCGGCGATGGTCGACTATTCCAAACGCCAGCCGGTGCGGGTGTTCGAGTCCGGCTCGATCCTGCTTTATCTGGCCGACAAATTTAAGGCCTTCCTGCCGCGCGCAGCAGGCGACCGGGCCGAGGTGATGAACTGGCTTTTCTGGCAGATGGGCTCGGCGCCTTATCTGGGCGGCGGGTTCGGCCATTTCTACGCCTATGCGCCCGAGCCGATGGAATATGCAATCGACCGGTTCACCATGGAAGTCAAACGCCAGATGGACGTGCTGGACAAACAGCTTGCGGACAACCGGTTCATCGCGGGCGACGAATACTCGATTGCCGATATGGCGATCTGGCCCTGGTATGGCGTGCTGACAACCGGCAAGCTTTACAGCGGGAAAGGCTTCAACGCCGCCCGTTTCATCGAGGCGAAGAAGTACAAGAACGTTATTCGTTGGTACGAAGAAATCGCAAAACGTCCTGCGGTAATCCGGGGCCGCAAGGTCAATCGGGTCTTCGGTCCGCTGGAAGATCAGTTGCACGAGCGGCATTCGAAGTCCGACTTCACGCGCAACACCGAGGATAAGAAACAAGCCCGGGCGAAAGCTGCGGCCGCGAAGAAGAAGGCAGCCAAGAAGCCTGCGGCAAAAGCTGCAGCAGCTAAGAAACCTGCTGCGAAAAGTGCAGCGGCAAAGAAGCCCACGGCAAAGGCTGCGGCAGCTAAGAAGCCCGCAGCAAAGACAGCGGCAGCAAAGAAACCTGCAGCAAAAGCAGCCGCGGCCAAGAAGCCACCGGCGAAGACCGCAGCGGCAAAGAAGCCGGCTGCCAGCAAGAAGACCGATAAAAAGTAATCGCAAAAGCCCGGCGGTTCGCGCCGCCGGGCCCCACGCGTTCGCCAGTCATGAAACGGCCACCAACGCTTAGATCTTGTAGATCGAATTCCCACCATCGACGATCATCGCCGTTCCAGTGACAAACGATGATTGGTCAGAGATTAGGAACAGCGCGGCCTGTGCAATCTCTGGCGGGTCCGCCATGCGCTTCAGGGCATGTAGACCGCTGACCCATTCATGCGATTTAGGGTCATCGCCTGCCATCGCTGTTTTGGTCCCTCCGGGCAAAAGCGCATTGATGCGAATACCGTCTTGACCGTGCTCGGCTGCCAGAACTTGGGTCATCCCGATCAAGCCTGCTTTCGAGGCCGCATAGGCCGCCATCCCGGGCAGACCGATTGTGTGGCCGACAAAAGTCGACGTGAAGACGATCGATCCACCTCTCTTTTTCAGTGCCGGGATTTGATATTTTGCGGCGTAAAACCCGCTGGCAAGATTGGTTTGAATGACGTCCTGCCAATTGCCTTCCGTCATTTCGGGAACCGATACCATCTCGCCAACGATGCCTGCGTTGTTGAAGGCGGCATCAAGTCCTCCGAACGTGTCGAAGGCAAGCTCGACCAGATCGGCAGCATAGCGCGCGTCTCCGACATCGCCGGCCAAACAAACTGCGCTCCCGCCATCGCGGTGAATGGCTTCGGCAACACGCGCGAGATGGTCGGACCGTCGTGCACCAAGAACCACGCTGGCTCCGTTCTTGGCGAACAAACTGGCCGCAGCGGCGCCTATTCCGCTGCTTGCACCCGTGACAATGATCGTTTTTCCGTTCAGCGGCATCGCTATCTCCATTTTATAGAAATCGCGTCACGCATAGGGAATTGGCATGGGTCCTGACGACCCGTTTCTTGCTCAATCTCGAACCTTAGACATGGTGTTTGAAAGCTGGCGCTTGCCAGGACCGGCGGAGCCGAATGTCAGCCGATCAGATCATCCCGGACCGCTTCGATAAAAGCCACCAGCGCGGCAGTTGCCAAGCCGAATGCGATCATACCGTTCGCACCGATCATGGCCCCCATGATCCGCCATGCTTCGGGCGGCAACACATCGCCAAACCCCAAGGTCGTATAGGCTGCGATCGCAAAATACAGAGCAGGCTCCAGGCTGTCGAACGCACCTACCAACCGCAAAAGTACAGCCCAGCACCAAACGCCCAGCGACTGCCAGGCAAGCATCCAAAGCGCCCCTAAGGACATCACAGTGATCATGGCACCGGCGCGCATCTGTCCAATCTTTCGGGCCAGATGGGGGCGGTACGTCATCAACAAGGTAACACCGACGGCCTGAATTGCAGTGGCAATCACGATCAGCCCGGCGCCCAGGATCAATTGCAGAACCAGTTGGTTCATTGGGGGCCTATCTGCGCCACAACCCGGATCTCGACGACAGCGCCTTCGCGTCGAAGGCCTGCAACCTCGACAGCCGTCCAAGCTGGGAATGGTTCTGTGACATATTCAGACCGGATCTTGTTGAAAGTGTCGAAATGGCCGCGCAATCCGACATGATAGCTGGTCATCTCGACGATCGCGTCAAAGCCAAGTCCGGCCTCTCGCAAAACCGAGCCAATCTTTTCGAACGCGTGCCGAAACTGCTCGGTAAGGTCTGATGGCATCGAGCCATCGGCTCTGCTCCCTGTCATTCCGGTCAAAAACACGTGGCCGCCCGAGACTACGCCAGGGGAGACCTTAATCTCGCGTGCCGAGGCGTACGACCCTTCCGGAAACAATGCTCGCTTTCCCACGTGACCTCCACCAAACCAACGGTCGGTCCAGATTATGCCAAACGTGTTGGGATACCAACGGCGGCTTTGCGCTGAGGCGACCGCAAATCTTTAAACAGGCGACAGGGCATTACCTGCAGATCGC
Source organism: Pseudomonadota bacterium (assembly GCA_039028795.1). Classification (GTDB taxonomy): domain Bacteria; phylum Pseudomonadota; class Alphaproteobacteria; order Rhodobacterales; family Rhodobacteraceae; genus Thermohalobaculum. The sequence goes on along the minus strand of JBCCHJ010000003.1, from coordinate 130,542 downwards.
ATATGCCCAAAGAAAACGGGCCGCCCGATGGACGGCCCGTTCGACTTCATGACGCACAGACTTACTTGCCGTTGCGTTCTTCTTCGCGGCGGTAGGCCGCCTTTTCGTGCATCGATCCCATGATCAGCGCTACGATCAGGCAGATGGCCGACAGGATCACCCACAGCATCTCGGACCCCAGGCCCGCATAGTAGGCGCCTCTTTCGAAGGCCTCGGCCCAATCGGCGTTTTCAAATGGCCATCCCATGATGGTTCTCCTTCCTTGTCCGATTACTCAGCTGGCGTCGCCGACGGGGCGATGCCTTCTGGATAGGCGCGCAGCGGCACCTTGGTTGGGTCAAGCCCTGCGATCTCGGCTGCCTCGCCAACACGCAGCAGGCCGAACATCTTCAGGATCAGCGACACGACATATCCCGGGACAAAACCCAACAGGAACATGACGATCCCGCCAACGATTTGTCCCATAATGCTGATTGTCGGCATATCGGCGCCTTCAGGTGCCGCCTGCAAGGCAGGGAAGCCCGAGGCGAAGATCCCGCAGGCCAGAACGCCCCAGAGACCGATAGTCCCGTGGACGGTCACAGCCCCGACGGCGTCGTCTATGCCCATCTTCTCCAGTATCGCGGCTGCCGGTTTCAACGCGGCACCGCCAACGAAGCCGATAACAAGGCACATTGCCGGATGGAAGATATCCAGGCCCGAAGCGCAGGAGATGATCCCGGCCAGGGCACCCGACATCATCCAGAACGGATCACGTGTGATCGCCCAGGCACCGATGATACCACCGGCAAAGCCCATCAGGATGTTGAAGGCCAATGTCGATAGGGTCATGGGTGTCCCGTAGATCGAGGCCCACTTGTCGCCGAACCAGCTCCAGCTCTCGCCAGGGATGATCAGACAGGCCATCAGGAAGCCCCAGAAACCGACGATGATCAGCATCAGGCCGATACAGGTCAGCGGCATGTTGTGGCCCTGAAGATCGTTCGATGACCCATCGGGATTAAACTTGCCGATCCTGGGTCCCAGATTGATCAGAACGCCCAGGGCAAAGAACCCGGCTATCGCGTGCACAAGGCCCGCCGCGCCGAAGTCATGATAGCCCCAGTCGGTGACCAACCAGCCACCTGCGGCCCAGCCCCAGGCGGCGCCGACGACCCAGGCGAAGCTGCCCAGTACGATCGCCAGGATCACGAAGCCCGCGACCTGAATGCGTTCGATCACAGCGCCCGAGAAGATCGAGGCCGTGGTGGCAGCGAACAGCGTGAACGCGCCCCAGAAGACCCCGGTGGCCTGATCAGCCAGGTTCGGTCCCATCACTTCGCCAATAGGATTGGCAAAATCGATGCCGGTCTGCCAACTGAACTCGAATGGTCCGGGCTGCAGATACCAGTAGAAGAACCAGCCGAAGTAATAGAACGTCGGCACCATAAAGGCGAAAGCCAATATGTTCTTGATCCCCGAAGCCAGAACGTTTTTCAGGCGCGATGCGCCCATCTCATAGGCCAAGAAGCCTGCGTGAATGATGATCATCAGCGGGATGGATATGTAGTAGTATATCTCCGCTAAGACTGTGTTGGTGACGGTGCTCTTGCCAGCAGCGGCCTCAAGCTCTGTCACGCGCGCCAATAGATCGGCGACCTGTTCTTCCATGGATACCTCCTAACACCATCGCCGGATGTTTCCGGTCGTGGTGTCCCCTTAGTGTCTATGTACAAACCCTGCGGTCACAGGGCCCCACGGAAGCAACGCTAGCGAAGAATTTTCCGCCCGCCAAGATGTTGTGAACCGGTTCTAGACCAATCGAAAACTGGCCAGGACGGGCAAAGGGCGCCACTCTTTGGTTTTGACCCCCAGAAGATTGCGGTGCCCAGGCCAAAAAAAGTAAGGGCCGCCCGATGGGCGGCCCCGCCAAAATTCAGCATCCAGCAGAAGCTATTTGTGCTTGTTGTAGGCGTGTTCTTCGTGAATGGCGCCTTGCACGATCAAGCCGATGCAAAGAACGATCGACACAATCAGGATGATCGTTGGCGTCGATCCACCTGCGCCGGTGAAGTAGGCTGCGGCCCCATCCCAGCTTTCGATTGGAGATCCCATTTTGAAGTCCTTTCCTTAGGTTCGGGTCCGGCCGGTCATTCGGCCGGAACTGCGCGTGGGGTATGCATGCCTTCCGGATAGGCAACGGAAGGCACCTTGACGATATCGATACCCTTGATCTCGACATGCTCGGGGATCCGCAGCAGGCCGACCTGTTTCAGAACCAGCGAGACCGCATAGCCCGGGATGAAGCCCAAGAGACCCATCGTGACCATGCCAATGAACTGACCCATGAAGTTGGTTTCGGGGTACTCGCCATTCGGATAGCCCGAGGCGAAGATCCCAAAGGCCAGGATACCGAAGGCCCCGCAGATGCCATGGACAGATACGGCGCCCACTGCATCGTCGATCTTGAAGGTCTTCTCCAGCCATTTGGCACCAACCGGCGCAAGCGCACCACCGGCGACGCCCAAGACAAAGGTCAGCGGCGGCCAGTAAAGATCCAGGCCAGATGCGGTGGCAAAGACGCCGGCCAGGGCACCGGACATCATCCAGAACGGATCGCGGGTCATCGCCCATCCGCCGATGATGCCGCCTCCGAAGGCCATTACGGTGTTGAAGGCCACGGCGGATAGCGTCACGGGGTTGCCGAAGATCGTCGTCCACTGTCCGGTGCCGTTATAGATAATGCACCCGCCCAGGAAGCCGAAGAAGCCGACAAACAGCACCATCAGTCCAAAGACAGACAGCGGTACGTTGTGGGGCTTCAACTCATTCGCGGTGCCATCGGCGTTAAACTTGCCGATACGGGGGCCCAGGTTCAGCAAAACGCCGAAGGCAAAGAATGCCGCCACCATGTGCACACATCCTGCCGCTCCGAAATCGTGCCAGCCGAATTCCGTCAGCAGCCAGCCTTCGCCATGCCAGGCCCAGGATCCGCCGATAATCCAGACCACAGATCCCAGCAGGATCGCCAGAATGATAAAGCCGCTGACTTTGATCCGTTCAATCACTGCGCCTGAGAAGATCGAGGCCGTCGTGGCCGCGAAAAGCGCAAAGGCCGCCCAGAAAATACCCGAGGCATTGTCAGTCAGGTTTGGACCCATTGCATCAGACCAAGGCGCACCGCCCGTTTCGACACTTAAGTCCGGCAAACCGCCCGGCGATGCCAGGTAAAGCCACCATCCGATGAAAAAGAAGGTCGGGATGACGAACGCGAAAGCCAGGATGTTCTTCACGCCCGAGGCAAGCACGTTCTTGGTGCGCGAGGCACCCATTTCATACCCCAAGAAGCCTGCGTGAATGATGAACATGAAGGCGGTGCACCACCAATAAAAGACCTCCATGTTGACTTTTGTCGTCCACTCCATGGCCTCTTTTATTTCGGCCAAGGCAGCGGCTTGCTCTGCCAGTTGCTGTTCCATTTAAACCTCCAAGCCCCGTTCGGCCCAAGCGCGCGGGCCTAATGGAGATGTTCTGCATGATCCCCCGGTATCGACCGGGTAGGAAAACGCTACCCAAGTTCAAGGGGCTGGCAACGGGTGGAGCGTAGAATATGGCTATTTATTAATACATAAATTAAATCTGAATAAAATTTAGGCAAAATAATCAAGCGTAAGCAGATTATGGCCTAAAAAATAAGCGCAATATCCTTTCCCTCGATCAGCGGGCTGTCTTGCCGTGCGACTGATGGATCGCTAGCGTCCCTCTGAAAGGGAGGCAGAGATGGCAGGTTACGACTGGTCGGCAGACGTTTTCAGCGTCGTCCGCGAAAAGGAAATATCGACCGTCGCAACGATCCCAGATGGCGGGCTGACGACGCTGTTGCAAACCTGTCAGGCCTCGCCCGATGTGCGGGTCGTGACGCTGACAACTGAAGAAGAAGGCATTGGTATCGTAACCGGGCTGTGGCTGGGCGGGCAGCGGGCGATGATCGCCATGCAGTCCTCGGGCGTCGGCAATTGCATCAATGCGCTTGGCCTGCCCGGGATCATGCGGGCACCCTGCCTGATGCTGGTGACCATGCGCGGCCAGTGGGGCGAGTTTAACCCTTGGCAGGTTCTGATGGGGCAGGGGACCGAACCGGTGCTGACCCAGATGGGTGTGAAATGCTTCCCCGTCGATAAGGCCGAAGAGGTTGGAGAAACCTTCGACGCCGCTGCAGATCTGGCCTTCAATGGCGGTTTCTCCTGCGCGGTTCTGATCAGCCAGCGGATCATCGGTGCGAAAGGGTTCAGCAAATGAGCGACAATTATCTGGACCGACGCACGTTCACGGCAGCGCTTTTGGCACGGCGCGAAGGCGCCTTGGTGGTGCCGGGCCTGGGCAGCCCGACCTGGGACTGCTTCGCGGCAGGGGACTCCGGCGATTACCTCTATTCCTGGGGCGGCATGGGGTTGGCGGTGCCGACGGCTTTGGGCGTGGCCCTGGCCCGTCCGAACCGGCGGGTGCATTGCCTGACCGGGGACGGCGAGATGATGATGGGCCTGGGGTCCCTAACTGTGGTGGGGGCACAGGCCCCGCAGAACCTTTCAATCCTTGTGCTGGACAATGAACATTTTGGCGAAACCGGACGCCAGCCTGGACTGGCCGGTACTACCGATCTCTGCGCGATCGCCCAAGGCGCTGGAATTCAAAACACGATGCTGGTGACCGGGATGGATCAGATCGACGACCTGGTCCAGATGATGTTCGTGGCCCCTGGGCCGTCTTTTGCTGTGGCCAAAATCGCGTTGTCCAAGGACCCGTTATTGCTGCCAGAAAAGGATGGCGTTCTGATCGCAGAGCGGTTTCGACAGGCCGCCGCTTCGAGGTAGTTTCGCCCTTCGGTGCAAGTCGAGGGCTCTGCCCGCATCGTCATTAGGCCTCGGACCAATGGTGCCTCAATGACGACCCGTCGGCAATGTGAAGGGGATATGGCAACAGCCGGTGAAGCAGAATTTAGATTCAACTCCTAGCCGCGTTGCATTGGGCAGTTTTGGTCGCAGCGAAACTGCCGAAGTTCAAAAAGACCGATGGAAATTTCTTTGCGAAGGCTTGGCCGCAGAAGCAGGTTAACGAGGCCTATCCCAGAGAGGGCGGTATTAAGAAACTATTCTGATTTGGTGGAATCGCACCGCATTTGTCGCATTAACGAGGAATTAAACGAAAAAAGTCGTCATCCAAGTCGTCGTTCGCGATGTCGTCTATGGTGAGCAATGCTCTCGAACGAGATCCCCCCGGGCATAGGCACGGAGGGTGTTCTTATGGGCACTTTCCTGCGCGGATCAGTTGCTCAAAACCACTGGCCGTTCGACACTTAGAGTCGCGAACCTCTGCCCTGCCGAACTGACCGCAGTCGAGACCCGAACGATGATTGCCTTAGCGCCCTCACCGGCCTGGTAAACGGCGGCGAAACCGCCATCTTCGTCCACCCGGAAGCGCTGCTGGCGGAAGGGCGTGTCCACTTCATCGAAGACCCGCAGGACGATGTCGCCGAGGATCCTTGGCTGAATATCCAGCGCGATGATCCGGCAAAGCGGCGTGTCATGGAACTGAACCAGCATCAGCTCGAACTCGCGGTCCGTCCAAACTTGTCCCGGACGGTTACCCAGCAAGCGGCCCGCGACCGAGTCTTCGGCCGGGAACAGACCTGCGTCCACAGCAGCCGTTCCATCCAGCACCGGCGGCAGGCACCGCGTCAGCAGAGCCCGTACGGCCATCACAGACTTCGTTTCTGCTTCTGGCAGATCTGTGGAAGGGGCGACGCCGGCCAGGGCGTGAGCGCTGGCAAGGCAGGTCAGGGCTACTGACAAAACGTGTAAAATTTTCATGAAATACAAGGTACAGGCGAGTACTGTCGGCGCAATCCCGGTTCCCTGATCAGGTCGGCGATTCCCGAACTAGATCAGGCGTTTACCTTACGATCCGCCAACGCCTGTTCCAAAACGGAACGAACCACATCCATATCCGCTTCCTGCGTGACAAAAGCCTGTCCGATCCCGCGCGCCATGATGAAGGTGAGTCGCCCTTGGCGAACCTTTTTGTCCTGGCCCATCAGGTCGATGAGCGCCTCCGCACCCGGAAGGTCCCCAGGAATGTCCGAGAGATCCTTATTCATCCCCATAGCGGCAAGATGCGCGCGTACCCGACTGGGCGTCTCTTGCGCGCACAGGCCCATGCGGGCGGAAGCCTCGAAAGCCAGGGCACACCCGATAGCGACGCCTTCGCCATGCAGCAAACGCTCCGAATAGCCCGTTGCGGCCTCTAGCGCATGACCGAACGTATGGCCGAGGTTAAGAAGTGCGCGATCGCCGTGTTCCTTTTCGTCCCGCGCGACGATCTCTGCCTTCATCTCGCAAGACCGGCGCACGGCCTGGGCACGCAGGCCTGCATCCCCCGCTGCCATCGCGGGACCGTTAACCTCCAGCCAGGCGAAGAAGTCCTCGTCTCCCAACAGACCGTACTTCGCGACCTCGCCATAGCCTGCGAGGAAATCCCGGGGCGTCAGCGTATCCAGGACGTCGATATCCGCCAGAACCAGGCGCGGCTGATGAAACGCCCCGATCAGGTTCTTGCCTTGGGGGGCGTTCACGCCGGTCTTGCCGCCGACCGAGCTATCGACCTGGGCCAATAGCGTCGTCGGCACCTGGACGAACCCGATACCACGCCGGGTGACGGCGGCGGCAAAGCCCGCCAGATCGCCGATCACACCGCCGCCTAAGGCAATGATCAGGTCGTCGCGCTCGACATTGAATGTGAGCAACCGTTCGACCGTGTCCGACAGATGCACCATCGACTTGGTCGCCTCGCCCGGCGGCAGAATGATCGCCTCGCTTTTGATCCCGGCCGCCGTCAAAGCGGCTTGAAAGTCGGCAAGATGCAACTCTGCAACCGTCTGATCCGTTACAATTACCGTATAGGGACGGGGCAGGATCGGCCCGATGAACCTACCTGCATCCGCCACCAGTCCGGGACCGATCAGGATTTCATAGCTTCGGTCACTCAGTGCGACGTTCAGGCGTTCCATTTCAGACGTTCCACTACAGCCGTTACACTTCGTCAGTTTCCGCACCAAAGGCCCGGCCATCAGCCTTCAATGCCTTTATGATACGGTTCACCATGGCCTCGTGGGCTTGGCCGGCCAAACTGTCAACCTTCAGATGTGCCTGACCATAAATTGGATAGCGCTTGTCGATCAGATCGGCGAGAATCTCGCGGGGATTGCCCTGGTTCAGCAAAGGGCGGTGCGTTCGCCCGGCGGTTCGTTCCACCAAAACATCTATATTAGCGCGTAACCACACTGTTACGGCTTTGGCGTTTAACAGTGCCCGGGTCTCGTCATCCATGAAAGCGCCACCGCCAGTTGCGATTACCGCCGGGGGGCCTTCGACCAGACGGGCGATCACCCGCCGCTCTCCGCTGCGAAAATGGGCCTCGCCGTATTTTTCGAAGATCTCTGCAATGGACAGATTGGCGGCCTCGACGATCGCATCATCTGAATCGACGAAGGACACCCCAAGGGCCCCAGCCAGCCGTTGTCCGACTGAACTTTTGCCCGCGCCCATCAGGCCGATCATCGCGATTGACCGACGCAGCACGTGCCGCTTGGTTTGTCTGGCCACAGAAATCTGTCACGCCCCACTTTTTTTGATTCTGCAAATTGCTCTAGCACAATTGCGCAAGACACAGTGAATAGGATAGTGTCAGCGCACAACCCTAACGGGAGGGCCGAAATCTTGGTGCGGGGGCGTTGCAAAATCACGCCGTGTCCCAAGGAAAGAGAAGCCCAGAGGCAGGAGATTGCGCGATGTGGCGTGCTCTGAAATATTTGTTCCGGTTCGCTATTTTGGCGCTGCTGGGCCTTTCGGCCTATGCAATGTTGGCGGACCTACCGCCGCCCACGAAGGAAATCATCGTTGACCTGAAAGCGCCCAATTCGGGCGGCCAGTAGGGTCGGGTATGCAGTGACCAAGCACTGGATTGAAATTTTCCTGGATGCCCAGAATGCCGAACGGGGCGCGGCAGAGAACACAATCCAAAGCTATCGCCGTGATCTGGAGCATTTTGTCGGTTGGCTAAATGCACAGGGCGAAAGCTTGGATATTGCCACACGTCCGGTGATTGAAGCTTACCTGGTAGATCTTGACGCGGCTGGTCTGTCGCCCGCAACGCGTGCCCGGCGACTGTCCTCAATCCGGCAGTTCTATCGCTTTGCCTATGCCGAGGGCTGGCGGTCGGACAATCCAGCGAATGCGATATCAGGGCCCACCCGGGGGCAAAAGCTGCCCAGAACGCTCAGCGAGGACCATGTTACCCGATTAATGGACGCCGTGGCTCGCCCGAGAGGATCGAAGCAGGTGCGGATGCGATGCCTGATGGAGCTGCTTTATGCGACCGGCCTCAGGGTGACGGAACTGGTCAGTCTGCCTGCCGCTGCGGTTCGGGGCGATCCGCGTATGGTGCTGGTACGCGGCAAAGGCGGCCGTGAACGGATGGTTCCCCTATCACGGCCAGCCAAACAGGCATTGAGCGATTGGTTGGGGATCCGGGACGGCGATGAGGCGAAGACCGTTGAAAACGGTGGCCGGGCTTCTCCGTTCCTCTTTCCGTCGCGCGGCAAGTCGGGACATCTGACTAGGGCTGCATTCTTCTTGGCGCTAAAAGACCTGGCTTTGGCGGCCGGTCTGGATCCATCGACAATCTCTCCACATACGCTGCGGCATGCCTTTGCGACGCATCTTTTGGCCAATGGCGCGGATCTGCGGTCGATTCAAACGTTGCTGGGCCATGCGGACATTTCGACGACCGAGATATACACCCATGTTTTGGACGAGAGGCTTAAATCTCTGGTGCTGGAAAACCATCCCCTGGCGAAACAAAGTGGGCCTTGACCGGAATTGTTCTGAACCTCCGCGTCTTTCCCGCAAAATCATCTTGCTGGGCAAGGCTAGCGAGTGCGTTCTGTTAGTTGATCTCGCGAATTCGCTTTTGCAGCCAAGGATCAGGATAGCCCAGTTCGAACGCCCGGATAAAATCGCCGTTCGCAGCATCACGTTGCCCCAGCTGGTCGCGGTATCGACCGCGCGCGAACCAGGCACCGCCCCATTCAGGTGCCAAGGCCAAGGCCTGATCAAAGTCCGACGCAGCCGCCTGATTTCCCAACGCGGCCCGCGCCCGGCCGCGGTTTAAAAAAGCGCCTGCATCCTGGGAATTGCGGCTGATCACGGTTGAAAAGTCCAGCTCTGACCGCCCGTAATCCCTCAATTGCAGATAGGCCAGACCGCGGTTGAAGTAAGGTGAGATCCAGCCGGGCTCTAATGTGATTGCCCGGTTCAAATCGCCAACCGCGCGGGCCGGATCGCCGTTGCTCAGCAACATTGCACCGCGTCCGACATAGGCGTCAGCCGAATTCGGGTCCAGACGCAAAACCTCGGCATAATCCGCGACCGCTTCGCGCAGCAGGCCCAACTTTTCATTGGCTCGGGCCCGGTTCAGATATGCTGCGATCAAACCTGGTTCAGCCTGAACGGCGGCACTGTATTCATCGACCGCTTCGCGATACCGCGTCAGATCGTAAAGCGCGACGCCCAAATTCGTCCGGACTTGCGCCTCTGCCCGCTTCGATAGCTTACCCGTTCCCAGCGCCCGTTGGCAGGCGTTGACGACATCGCTGGCGCTTGCCTTGACGTCACCACAGACCTCGACGAAATTTTCAAGCTGAGCCGATGCCGGTTTGGTGCAACTGCAGAGCAGCAATGCCACCAGCGGATACGCAAATCTTTGGCTCATTCACTCATCTCCTGATCCGGCACTGCAGTCTATCTTGCTGAACGGTCAGATAGAAGTCCGCCAAGATCAATCCAGTCAGCACAACTCAAACAAAACTTTGTCAGCGGATGGACACGTTTTTGGGGAAAATACCCGAGAACCACCGCCATAGGTCCATGATTTTGTTTACCGATTGCGGGCAAAAGTTCTAAATTGCAAATCTAAGAGGTCGGCGGGTGAAACTGGGGGCGCGCACCCGCTGCGCCAAATTTGGAAGAACGGGCCAGAGCAGATGCGTTTCCTATTGATCCTGGTGCTTCTCGCTGCCCTCTGCGGGTTGGCTTGGCACACCGTTAAGCTGGGGACGAACAACTCCAAGGCACTGGGAGCGCCGCAGATACAAGCCATTGTGGATACCGGCGTTAAGTCGGCGATCGCAGATCCCGCCCTGGATGCCGTCACGGTGATGACCGATGGTCGAAACGTCACGCTGACCGGCGAAGTCAGCAGCCAAGCCGTGCGGGATGCCATCCTGGCCAGGGCATCGCAGGTGTATCTTTTGGGCCGCCTGACGGACAATATAGAGATCTTGTCTGTCGCCTCGCCCTTCACGTTTTCCGCCGTCAAAGCCGATGGTGGGGCGATCGAACTTTCTGGGTATGTGCCGCGGGCAGACGTCAGAGACGCTGTTTTTGCTGATGCGGAAAGTGCTGCGGATGGTGCAAAAGTGGCTGGAAATGTGGTCCTCGCCTCCGGCGTACCTGAAGGCGACTGGGCGGCGTTGCCCCGGACTGGTCTAAAGGCGCTTGCCAAGATGACGTCCGGGTCGCTGAAGATTGTCGACAAAGCGGTCACACTGACTGGTGATGCGCGGGATAAGGTTGCAGTTGACGAGATCGCGGCACTGGTTGCTGCTGCGCCAATGGGCGAGTGGTGGGTTGACGTAACGGGCGCACCGCCCCCGGAAGGTTTCCTCTTCAATGCGATGAAGGCGCCAGATGGGTCGATCCTGGTCGAAGGCCACGCTCCTGATGATCAGACAAAAACCGAAATTCTGGCGCTGGCCGAGGCACTATCCGGCCAACCTACTGCCGGTGATCTGACTGTTGCTGCCGGAATGCCCGATGCCGACTGGCCGAGCCGCGTCAAACAGGGGCTTGAGGCGCTTCAAGCCATGGACAATGGGGTACTGTCGGTTGCCGGTCTGGACGTCAGCCTTTCAGGCGTGGTTCAAACCGATGCGGACCGCGCAAGGTTGGATCCGCTTGTCGGCGAAGTTTGGACCACGGAAGTCAGCGTTTTGAATCCAACTCCACCCGGCGATATGACTGTGACATTGCGGCCGGATGGCTCGACGGTGGCCAGCGGGGTTCTTCCTAAGGGAATGCCGAAGGCGATGATGTTTGCCGCCTTACCAGGGGTCGATATTTCTGGATTGCAGGAATCGGAAGAGACGCTGGAACAGAACTGGTCCAAACCGTTGGAAGGACTGTCCATAGTCTTGCCGCGGTTCCAGTCCGCCACTGCGCGGATTTTTGGGCGAAACGTGTCGATCGATGGCGTTTTGAAGCGCGGCTTCAGCGCTTCTGGGTCCGAGGCATCCCTGCGTACGGTTCTGGACCCGTCATGGAATCTGAGCGTTGTGTTTCAGGAACTCGCACCACTTGCGGCTGTCATCATTTCGAAGCGTGATAGTCAGATTGCGATCAGTGGTGTCCTTCCGCAGGGTTTGGCACCGGAAGACGTTCTTGACGCCTTTGGCGATGATGCAGGCGGCGATGGCCTAACCGGTGGCGGAGAGGGCGATGCGAAGGCCTGGTTGAATGGCATGACAGCCTTGGGCGACGGCCTCATGTTGTTCGATACTGTCAATGCCGAGGTTGCTGCCGGCTCGATGGCGCTGAATGGCACATTGCTGCCCGGGTATGAGCCGGACGAAGCCGAGGCTTGGATTGATGCCAAGTTGCAAGACGGCTGGGCTCTGGACATGACTGCCGACGTAACAGAGGCAAACGAAGGTGATCGCCGGTCCAATCTGAGTTCCGGGCAATCCGAGAGCTTTCGCCGCGGATATTGGCTGCCCGATGTCGATTTCCCGATATCGATTGGTAGATGCAAACAAGAGGTCGATGCCGCCCTTTCGGACGATAAGATCAATTTCGTCACTGGTTCGGCTGAAATCGATCAAAGTGGTAGGGCACTGCTGAACCGTTTGGCCTCCGTTTCGGTCAGGTGTCTGAACAGCTCAGTCATCCGTCTGGAAATCGGCGGGCATACGGACTCGGTTGGAAATGACGAAAATAATCAAAAGCTCAGCGAACAGCGCGCAGAAGCAGTTGTGCAGGCCATGATTGATCGCGGCGTTCGGCCCGATGCGATGCAAGCCACAGGATTTGGGGAGGCACAGCCAATTGCATCGAATGACACGGCCGAGGGCCGCGCCGAAAACCGCAGGATCACCTTTGAATGGTCCGAAAGTGACGGCTGAGCGGGGCAGGGAAGGATGAAGACCTGATGCTGCAATTGATGATCGAAATTCTGGTCTACTTGGCCATTGCCACCCTGATTGGGTTTTTGCTGGGTTACTTGGCGTGGGGCTGGGGACTTCATCGCAAGCTGGAGAAGGCGCGCACGGAAGGCGTCGCCTCGGTCCGTACGTCAATGGACGGTGATTCATCGCCGAAGTCGCAGTTGGAAGAGTGCCAGCGTCAGCGCAAGCGACTCGAACTTTCTTTGGAACGGTCTAAGGACGAGGTGGCCAGCCTGAAGGCTCGGCTGGGCAATATCGAGGCCTCGGTGGACGATGACCCCGGTGAAGGGGCGGAGGAAGATGACGGCGACGCAACTGACGATGTGCTGGATGCGGAGATCGATTTTGACGCCGCAGAAGATGAAATGCCGTCAGCGAGTGGCTGGCGTCTATTTGGAAACGGAGATGTCGACCTTCGCATTTCTGGACTGGATGACGAAGAAACTTCAGAGCCAGAGCCGGAGCCAGAGCCAATTGTCACCAATGAGCCTGAAGCCACGCCGAAACCCGCACCGACTTCTCTGTTGACCGAACGACCCACTGAAGTTGACGATCTGAAAGAAATCAAAGGTGTCGGCAGAGTCATGGAGGGCGTGCTGAATGACAAGGGCGTCTACCTGTTCCACCAGATTGCAAACTTCTCGGATGCCGATGTCGACTGGGTGAACGAGGCCATCGAGGCGTTTCCCGGCCGCGTCGTGCGCGACAACTGGGTCGGCCAGGCAAAGGAGCTGTACCGGGCCAAGTATGGTAGGTCTCATGAAGAGCCGCTTTGATCCAATGACCTGAGCACCCGGTCAATCAATCGCTTGGGGTCAAAGACAGACACGATCCCACCGCGCATGACGTCTTTGGTTTTTTCATCAATCGGCGGTGTAAGCCACTCTAGATTGGTCAGGCCAAACTCCACCTTCCCATAGTCTCGAAAATCGATATGCAGCGATTGTACCAATCCGTAATCTGCGTGCCGGATTGTTGTCGCTTCTCCGAATTCAGCAATCCATTCGCGGTGCAAATGACGTGCTTTGGGATCCTCGCAAATCAGGACTATGTCGATATCGCTGTCTGGCCTGGGATCACCCCGCGCATACGATCCGACCTTTGCGACCGCAGTGATATCGCACTGACCCCGGCACCAGAACCTGAGGGTCTCCAAGAAATGTTCACTTTGGCTCCGTGACATCCCAACGCCTTGCATGGTCTGACCCAGCTCTGTCACTATATTAATCACCGACCGGATAGGCAGGCCCAAATGGTATCTGAACTTGGACATTTTGCACTGATCCTGGCGCTGGTGGTAGCCGCGGTGCAGATGACCATTCCACTTTTCGGTGCGGCGCGCGGATGGGCGGATTGGATGCGGGTCGCCTCAGGCGCAGCGCTGATCCAATTCGCGCTGGTCGGTCTTTCCTTTGCGGCGTTGATGCATGCATTTGTCGTATCGGATTTTTCCGTGCGCCTGGTGGCGACGCATTCGAACTCGCTTATGCCGACAGTCTTCAAAGTCTCTGCGACCTGGGGAAACCATGAAGGCTCGATGTTGCTATGGGTGCTGATCCTGGCAATTTTTGGTGCCACAGTAGCGGCGTTCGGGCGCGATTTGCCGCTGCCCTTAAAAGCGCGTGCCCTGGCGGTGCAAGCGATGATCTCCGTCGCCTTTTATCTTTTCATTCTGTTCACCTCGAACCCATTTGCGCGCTTGGTCGACGTGCCGCTGGACGGGGCTGAATTGAACCCACTGCTGCAAGACATCGGCTTGGCGATCCATCCGCCATTTTTGTATCTGGGCTATGTCGGGCTTTCGATGTCATTCTCTTTCGCAGTGGCGGCTTTGATCGAAGGCCGGGTCGACGCCGCCTGGGCCCGTTGGGTCCGACCTTGGACCCTGGCGGCCTGGATCAACCTAACAATCGGCATCGCGCTGGGGTCCTATTGGGCGTATTATGAGCTTGGCTGGGGCGGCTGGTGGTTTTGGGATCCGGTCGAGAATGCCAGCTTCATGCCGTGGCTGGTCGCGGCGGCTCTGCTGCATTCTGCCATTGTGGTGGAGAAACGTTCAGCCCTGAAGTCATGGACCATCCTTCTGGCGATCCTGGCTTTTTCGCTTTCACTGATAGGAACCTTTATTGTCAGATCTGGGATCATCACTTCGGTCCATGCATTTGCAACTGACCCGGAACGCGGCGTTTTTGTTCTGGCCATCCTTGGCATCGCGATCGTCGGATCACTGACGCTTTACGCCTGGCGCGCACCATCACTGCGGTCTGAAGGCGTCTTCCAGCCGATCAGCCGGGAAGGCGCGCTGATCCTGAACAACCTGCTTCTGGCTGTTGCCACCGCCATCGTCTTCACTGGGACGCTGGCACCGCTGGTACGTGAATTCTTCGATGGTGCAAAAATTTCAGTTGGGGCGCCATTCTTCGACCTGACCTTCACGCCGTTCATGGTGATACTCTGCTTGGCCCTTCCCCTGGGCGCTCTGATGCCATGGAAACGGGGAGACGCGGCCAAAGTGATGGGCCGACTCTGGTGGGCTGGAGCCCTGGCATTGGCCCTGGGCGGGATCACATTGGGTCTGCAATCCGGGACGGCGCTTTTAGCGCCTGTTGGGATCGCGCTCGCAGCATGGCTGATCTTTGGATCACTGGCCGAGTTGATTGAACGGGCCGGCTTTGGCCGCGTTGCCTGGACCAAAGCTTTGGATCGCTTGGGCGGTTTGCCGCGGGCGGACTGGGGCAAGGCAGTTGCACATGCCGGGCTGGGTCTGACGGTAATGGGCATCGCAGCCGTTTCAGCCTGGGAAATTGAGGATATCCGCCTGGCCAATCCGGGTGATCAGATCCCGCTTGGACCCTATCAAATCAGCTTCCAGGGCGTCGAACAGGGCCAAGGCCCGAATTACAGCTATCAGCGCGGGGTCTTCAGTGTCATGAAGGGTGGCGCCGAACAGTTCCAACTGGCACCCGAGAAGCGGTTCTATCCCGTCACAAGGACTCCGACCTCCGAGGCTGCGATCGATCCGGGCCTGACCCGTGACGTTTATCTAGTGCTGGGCGATCGAGCCGCGAGCGGTGCCTGGGCGGTCAGGTCCTATTACAAGCCGTTAGCGAATTGGATCTGGATCGGTTCGTTGATCATGGCCTTTGGCGGACTGATCAGCCTGACAGACAGGCGATACCGGGTTGGGGCCGCGTCGAGACGCGCCGCAGCCGTACCGGCAGAATGATGCTGAGTGTAATGGGAAGGAAATTCTTAAAGTTTGATCCATTGGCGCCCCTTATGCTGCCGTATAAGATCGTGATTGCGATGCGCAAGGCAGGCGTTTGGATCAACGCCACTTTGCGCTGCGCGGGACCACTTGCACTCCTAATTATGGCAATCCTGGCGGGTGCCCCGGCCTACGGCGTCGAGCCCGACGAGATCTTGGATGATCCGGCTCTGGAAGCCCGGGCCCGCGAGATCTCGAAGGAAGTTCGCTGCCTAGTGTGCCGGAACGAAAGTATTGACGATTCCAATGCAGGATTGGCCAAAGATCTGCGCTTATTGGTCCGTGAACGCTTGGTTGCGGGGGATAGCGACGCCCAGGTGAAAGATTATCTGGTCGAGAGGTTCGGAGAATATGTCCTGCTGAAACCACCTTTTTCCATAGCCAATGCGGCGCTTTGGTTTGCAGGTCCTTTTATCTTCCTGATCGGCTTGTTGATATCCGTGCGCTATATCCGGGCGCAACACCCAGCCGCGCCTGAACCCCTATCACCCGAAGAACAGGCAGCGCTGGAAAAGCTTTTGAAGGACTAGCAGTCGGAACGAACTGACGCATCGCGATCGCCAACAATCGCGCCTCAGCGATGAAAATTTCCCTGTTGCGGATGATTGCGGACTCCGCTGGTGCAAAAACCTCGCGAATATCTGCCGCCACTTCGCTTTACCAATGTTATTCATCCCGCCAGGAACTGTGAAAGACCGCTGCGTTGTCGGGTGAATGCGGTTCTGCTACCGTCAACCTGCCTAGGTATCGTCTTTAAAAGCAGCCCGCTGGCAGCGAAGCGGATGACCCCCAAGGACCGAACCGCGTTCGAAGCCGGAAGGGACCTTTGAAATGACGATGACTGAAGGAACCCTGTCGCTTGATGATATCACGAACACAGCACGTGAGTTTGGCTATACTTATTCGGATCTCGAGGTTACGCGCGGCGCGTTAAGCGGTCCGGTCTTCGAGGGACGTATCGGTTTTTTGACGCTGCCTGTTGGCATCGGCCTCTGCGCCTCTGACCTAAGAACGCTACGTCGTTGCGTACACGAGGGCCAGGTTGATCCGTCTCTGTCTGTAGCGATCGGCATCAATGGTGCGCCGGTAGAGTGCCTCTTTGGTTCCAACCACAGGCTCAACCTTTCGGCGGGTGGTGCCGCCCTGGTCGCTGCAGCCGATAACGAGCGACTTGCCTCTGAAGTTCCTGCCGCTGGTAGGAACCGCGGAATGCTGCTGCGGGTTCGGTCGGAAGACCTGGCTGATGAAACCGTGGCTGATTTGGTTGATAAGGCGACGCGCAAAACCTCGGTCAAACCGATAGCGGCGCCGGGCCGGGCGGCTTGGCTAGCCAATGAATTGCTTGATCCATCGCTCACTGGCGGTATCGCGCGGCTTATGATCGAAAGCGCATCCTTAGAGATACTGGCGGTAGCACTGGCTCAGGACGGAGCTATGCACAGCACCGATCTCAACCCAACTGATCACCGAAAGCTAAAGCGCGTTCAAGACGCGCTGCATGCCCACCCCGACCATGATTTTTCATTGTCAGAACTTGCGCGTGTCGCAGGTATGAGCCTGGCCAGCCTAAAGGACAAGTTTCCGCGAGCCTTTGGTCTGCCGGTGTTTGTGTATCTGCGTGATCTTCGTCTGAACCGTGCGCGTATGCTTCTGGAACAGGGCGGTTGGTCCGTCGCGGAAGCTGCATATCATTCCGGCTACCGACACCAGAGTAATTTCGCCACGGCCTACCGCAGGAAGTTCGGCGTGGCGCCAAGTGTGCACGGTAGAAACGGTCGCCATCGCGCATAAAGCTTTTGGCCCGGCGCATAAATCTTATGCGTTCCGTCTGCGCTTTTGCATGGCCTAAGCTCTCTTCGCCAACGACGGGGAGAGTGATATGTTGTTGATGATAAGAGACTTTTCGTTGCGTACAAACTCCACTGTGTCAACTTTGACCTTCACGATATTACTGGGAATGCAGAACGGTCCGGCACGTGCCCAGCAAGCGGATGGCGAAGAAGAACTGGTCGGCCCGGAAATCATCGTGACGTCCCGAAAGTTGGAAGAACCCCTGCAAAGACTTCCGTTTGGGGCAACGGTATTTGATGCTGGAAAGATCGAGCGTGAAGGTATTCGCGACGCTCGAACATTTGGAAGACGCACGCCAGGCTTCAACTTTGTCGATACCGGGCTCAGAGGCAGCAATATTCCAAATATTCGCGGCGTTGGTTCGTTCTTTCCGCAATCGGCAGACGATGCATCGGTGCCGGTGTTTATCGACGGGGTTCCAACACCCGTGCGGTCGCAGGACCGTGAATTTTTCGACGTGCAGCGGATTGAGGTTCTTCGAGGCCCGCAGAACACGATCTATGGGCGCAATGCCCAGGCGGGCGCAATCAACATCACAACCGCTGATCCGACCGAAGAGCCTTACTTCGAAATCCGCGGTGAAGTTGGCAACCTCTCGTCCGGGCGGGCCGCCGTGATCGCAAGCGGACCGTTGGGAGCGAATGTGTTGGGCCGATTATCCGCGCAGTTCGACACGCGGGGTGGTGACATTGCTGATCTAAACCTGATCGGAGACGATGCGCGCGAGCAAGATATCGTCACCGCGAATGGCAAAGTGATCTGGGATGTGGGCGAGGCGACCGAGGTGCGATTCGGCCTTAGATATGGGCACTATGATGAGCAAGTGACTCAGGGTGTGTTGAACGAAAACCCAGACTTCCCTCAGTTGTTCCTCGACTTTCCTTCTGATTACGATCTGGAAACGATTGGTGCGGGGCTTACGATCACCCACGACTTCGCTGACGTCACGCTGACCGCACTGACCGGTCTGCAATATTACACCTCGACCTTCGATACGGACGACACCGACGGCTTGGTGTTCCAGGCACTGACGGGTTTTCCCCCTGCCTTCTCCATCAACCCGAATGCAGACTTCCGCAGCCTGCGCGACGAAGATCTGCAGATTTCACAGGAACTGCGTTTGGATGGTGAAATTGGCGATGGCGGAAGCTGGGTCGCGGGTGTGAACTTCTTTAGGTCTGATCTGGACTTCGATATCATTTTCAATTCGACTGGGTTCATAAACGCTGATTTCGACAGCACCTTCACGACGACAAGCTTCGCAGGATTTGGTGAGGCAATCGTCCCGATCACCGATGCGTTGCGTGTGTCAGGTGGGTTGCGGCTGACATACGAGAATAAGGACTTCTCTAGCGTTTATACTGATCTTTCAGGCTTCGCTTTCCTGCCTACGGCATCGGATACCGGGGATGAGAGTTTCTTTCTTGTCACCGGGCGGGCTGCCGTCACCTATGATCTTACGAATGACGTGACGGCGTTTGTATCGGCCTCACGCGGTGCGAAGTCCGGAGGTTTCCAGCTGACCGATACTGACCTCGCACAAGGCGGGCAGGTCAGCCAGTTCGAGAGCGCGTTCACATGGTCCTACGAGGCGGGTGTTCGCGGGAGCCTTATGGATGGAGCCGTCGACTTCAGCCTATCGGGGTTCTTTACAGATACCACGGACGAGCACGTGCAGGTCTTCGACTTCACCACCTTCCAGTCCAGCATCGAGAACATCGATACCGAAACCTATGGCTTCGAGATCGAGGGCGCGGTCCGTCCGGTTGATGGCCTTACTCTATCGGGTGGCTTCGCACTGTTGGAAACTGAAATCACAGCCTCGGCTGATCCCACGGTCACACCAGGCAATGAGGTGCCGTTCGCGCCGCAGGTCAGCTTTAACGCTGCCATTCAATACGAACATCCGCTTGAGCTGTTTAACTTGTCTGGCGACGTCTTTTCGCGGGCCGAATACCAATTCGTTGGATCGCGCACCATCGATCCTCAAAACTCGTTGGACCTGGAGAGTTTCGATATCATCAATCTCCGCGCCGGATGGGACAGTGATGAGATCGGGGTCTATGCCTTCGTTGATAACCTTCTGGACGAGAGCTATTCTGAAACTGCGTTCCTGTTTGGGGCCACACCAACTGGCAGCCCCGTTTCGCTGGGCATTCCAGGCCAACCTCGGCGCTTTGGCGTCGGTGGCCGGGTGCGATTTTAACACTGCCTTGACTGGGCGAGCCAGCACCGACAATCAGCAGTCCGTGAGCGCCGGATCGCTTCAAACTTAGGATGGCCCGCGTTCTGCGGGCTAGTGGCGCCGTGGCGGCCTTTGTCCACTGATCGCCGCCTGTAAATGAATTGCACCGAGTGGCGATCGCTCTAACTTGCGCCGAACAATCTGCCTAGTTTATGACGTGCGACCGCTCCTAGGAGGTCGCTAGATATAGAGCCGGCTATGATCCTGAGCAGGCCTACTATTAGGTGAAGCACCCTAAGATTGGGCGAAGATGCGCGAAAGTTGCACTTAATTGGGTGCATATCGGACCGATGGAAAACGTGGACGATCTAGGAAACACAAAGATACCAGTCGATAGGCGCCTCTCCGTCGCGCCGATGATGGAGTGGACAGATCGCCATTGCCGTGTATTCCACCGAAAATTGTCTCGTCGAGCGCTGCTTTACACGGAAATGCTTACGGCTAACGCCTTGATCCACGGCGACCCAGAGCGATGGCTTAAGCATTCCTCGTTGGAGCACCCTTTGGCCCTACAATTGGGCGGCTCCGAACCCGAAGTTTTGCACCGGGCCGTCACGATTGCCCGAGACTATGGGTTCTGCGAGATCAATCTGAACTGTGGCTGCCCATCGGATCGTGTGCAGAACGGTGCCTTTGGGGCCTGTTTGATGCGTAGCCCGGAATTGGTCGCGGATTGTGTTACTGCGATGTTCGAGGCTGCCCAGGGCGGGCCGGAGATTACGGTCAAATGCCGCATCGGGGTCGATGACCAAGATCCTGAGAAAGTCCTGCCGGATTTCATCGATCGCATTGCCGCAAAGGGCGTGCGGAGTTTCGCGGTTCACGCGCGCAAGGCATGGCTGCAGGGCCTCAGCCCTAAGGAAAACAGGACGATCCCGCCCCTTGATTATGCTCTGGTAGAACAGGTCATGGATCGGCGTCCTGACCTGGAAATCGTGCTGAATGGTGGCATTGAAACCTTGGACCAAGCAATGAATCATCTTACGCGGTTTAGCGGCGTCATGATCGGACGCGCCGCCTATCACAATCCGACCGGCATTCTTGGCAGTGCGGATCGCCTGCTATTCGGTGATGCGACGCAAGATGTAGACCCCGTTATCGCCGTCCGTGCCATGTACGAATATATCGAAAATGAACTGATCCATGGTGCGCGGCTACACCAGATCACGCGGCATATGCTTGGCAGTTTCGCCGGGCGGCCCGGGGCCAGACGCTGGCGGCGCATTCTATCGGAAGGCGCGCACTTGCCTGGCGCAGGTCCGGAATTGGTCGAAGAGGCTTTGATGACCATCGTCCCGGCTCAGGCGGCCGAATGACATGACCGAAGACGGCGACTTTTTCAGCCTTGGCTGGCAGCGGTTTGCTGTTGACGACAACGTTCTGGATTGGGTTCGCCGCGCGACGCCTGTGGCGGAGGCCACTTTGCGTGATCCGGAGCAACGCCGCAAATGGCTTAGATGCGGAGGGACATGGTTCGCTGGGGTTAATGTGCTGCCGAACGATGCTGATGCCGCAATTCCATCAGATGGCGTGCCGCCATTAACCGGAGCGGTGATCGACTTCGTGCGTGACCAGTTGGGACTGGACGGCTTTGCCTGGGATCCCGGTCAGATCTCGATTTGTTTTCCAGGCTATCCGCAACCCTGGGAAGGGGAGACCGAGGCAGCTTTCGGCTTTCGAAAGAACCGTGATGCGGCCCATGTTGATGGGTTATTGCGCGTTGGTCCGGACCGGCGGCGGGCGCTGGGTGAAGTGCATGGATTTATCCTGGGACTGCCGATGACCGACGCCGGCCCAAACGCTGCGCCGGTGACTGTTTATGAAGGCTCGCACGAGATCATGCGCGCGGCCTTTCAGGATCGATTTGCAGGTATTTCGCCCAAGGATTGGTCCGCAGAAGATGTCACCGATATCTATGTCGCTGCCCGACGGCGCTGCTTTGAAACTTGCGCCCGCGTAACTGTTCACGCAGGCGTGGGTCAATCGTATCTGATCCACCGGCTGGCCTTACATGGGGTCGCGCCTTGGTCCGGCGGCGAGGGTATGCGGATGATTGCTTACTTTCGGCCGGATCCGTTTCCCGGCGCTGAACCGGGTTGGTGGCTGGATCGCCCTTAGGGCTATTGCCGCAGGATCAGACGGTCGCCGCGGAACGATGTCTCTTCAAGTTTGTCCAGAAAGCTCATGCCCAGAAGGCCCATCTTCAAGCGACCTGGATGCGCCACCGCAGCGGGCACATTAGAAACTTCGATCTGTCCAATGCGGATGGACTTGATCGTGACTGGCGCCACTGTCGATTTGCCGTTGGCTGTTGTGACGGGAACCCGGAAGTCCAGCGATGCCGGATCGATCCCAAATTCCGCAATCCGCTCATAGGGCAACAGTACCATCGATGCACCCGTGTCGATCAGCAGCCGCTCAGTGACGCCATTGACCTGGGCTTCTACACGGTAGTGGCCATCCCAGGTTCTGCGGAACTGCGCCTCGCCTTGTTCGGTTGAAAGGGCGACCGATGGGTAAATCTCGCCCTTGGCGTGCTCGTACAACGCACGCAGTTCTGTCTTGCTGGAATAGGCAAAGATGCCGACGGTCACCATGCAGACCCAAAGGACCGAATGTCGTGCGGTTTCCGCCCCACCACGGGCCAATAGGCGTACGGCGCCCGCGATGGTCAGTCCTGCAGCGAAGACGACAAAATAGACCAGGTATTGGGCGGATCTGACGAAGCCGACATGACCTCCGTCCGGCGGGCCGGCCAGGAACAACGCTACCGCGGTAAGCGAGGCGACCACGACCAACCAGTAGATCAGATCAGTACGCACCAAAAACCCCTTCAATGCAGTCGCGAATAAGCAGCATTTTGCCCAATAAGGTGCGACTCGAGCAACTTTATCTAAGATTTCAAATGAATCCAAAAGGTAAACGCTTTTTGGGGCGTATCGCTTGAAACCCTGTGAATCTTGCAAACAAACCAGCGGAAAATCCTGAAATAGCGGAGAATTATCGAATCGTCCGTCGCGCTTTGCGTCCGCCTTTGCGCTTTGCAATCAAAGATTCCCTGGCTGGAAGCTCTTCCATCACCCGTCTGCGCTCTTCAGGCGACAGGATCGACCAGCGTGCGATCTCGTCTCCGGTACGGTAGCAACCGACGCACAACCCGGACGCGCGGTGGATTGCACATAGCTTCTTACAGGGGCTTTCGATCTCGTCCCTGATCCATATTTCGTCGCTCATATGCCGGATCCACCGCTCGCCGCCAGCCTATCCAGCGCGCCTTGCAGAATATACTGGGCGGCCAGGCTATCGATCACCTCTTTCCGACGTTTTCGAGAAGCATCCGCCTCCAATAAGGTGCGTTCAGCTGCGGCCGTGGTCAGACGTTCGTCCCAAAAGGCCACCGGCAGATCCAATGCCTTGGTAACATTCAGCGCGAAGGCGCGCGCCGACTGCACGCGCGGGCCTTCTGATCCATCCATGTTCAGTGGCAAGCCGATCACGACCCCGACGATTGAGCGGCCGAGTGCGATGTCCTTCAGGCGCTCTGCATCCTGAGTGAATTTTTTGCGTCTGATCGTCTCCAATGCCGTTGCCGTCAAACGCAGCCCATCCGAAACGGCAACGCCAATGGTTTTGGTGCCGGGATCCAGCCCCATCAATGCTCCCATCGGCGGAAGATCCTGCACATCCTCCAACGGCGTCATTCGACCTTCATTCCCAACAGCAGTGCCTGTTCCTTCATGAAAGAACGGGCCGATTGTTCACGTTGTGCGGCGACACCCAGGTCGTAAATTCGCCGCGCATCCTCAGGGCGCTGTAGCTGCATATACATCGCCATCAGGCGGACCCAATCTTCGACTTCACCGCCTTGCGATGTCAGCCGAGTTTCAAACCGGGCCACCATCCCGGCAATCATCTGGGCCCGTTCCTCAGGCGTCATCTGCCCTGCGGCCTCGATATCTTCTTGGTTTGGGCCTGGCCGAACAGTCA
Organism: Pseudomonadota bacterium; assembly: GCA_039028795.1. Lineage (GTDB taxonomy): Bacteria > Pseudomonadota > Alphaproteobacteria > Rhodobacterales > Rhodobacteraceae > Thermohalobaculum. The sequence continues at coordinate 106,878 of JBCCHJ010000003.1, read as the reverse complement.
TTGCCAAGCGACCGCGGGCATCTGCCAGCAAGGCATCCAATGTTAGCGCAACCTGTGAGCCTTCCGGCAATTCAGCCCGCAACCGTTGCCAAAGCTGGATGGCCTCGGCAAATCGACCGGACTGGGCCAGTGCGACGCCTGCGTAGTATCGGGCGGTCCGGTTTTCAGGGTCCTTGCGAAATGCTTGCTGCAGGGCGTCACCAGCCTCTCGGGAAACATATCCATCTGCAGCGAGAACCATCGCTTCAGCATGGCTGGCATGGGTGTCAGCGCTGACCTGATCTGCCAGGTCCAGATACCGGTCAAAGGCCTCGCGGGCTGCCACATATCGCCCAACCCGCAATTGGGTGATGCCCATCAGCCGTTGGCCTTCCGGGTCATTTGGGCGTGTCGCGACGATCTCTTCCAAGCGAGACAGATGTTCAGCCAGTTCCTCGTCGGTAATTGGCGGAGCGGGATCCAACGCAGCTCGAGATTCTGCCTCTGCCTGGCTCAGGCGAGCAGATGCGGCAGTGATCCGCTCTTCTAATGGTTGCCCTGGTAGGCCCGGCTGGCCCAATTCGGCATAGAGACTCAGCGCTAAGGCCGGCACAGCGACCAGTACGATTACTGCGGCGGCGCGGGACAGGCCCTTGGGACCGGGCGATAGGCCGGACCGGGTCTTGCTTTCGCGATCCGCCTTCAAAAGACGGCGCGACACTTCGATACGCGCCCCTTCCGCTTCCTCAGGACTGATCGCGCCTCTGGCCAGATCGCGGTCGACCTCGGCCAACTGATCGCGAAAGACCTGCGAGTCAGCCTGGTCATGGTTCAGCGCGTCAGTGCGGCGCGTGATCAAAGGCGCGGCGATCACGCCAATGGCGACAAGCATTCCCAAAGCAGCGATCACGACAAAGGCGGTCATTTGCTCTCCGGCAAAGCGGTTGGCCAAGTTGCAACCGCCTAACCGCCCACAATTCGCAGCGCAATGGCCTGCGGGGTCACACCAGGGTATTCTGATCCAGCGAAAGTGCCGTTGAACCCTTCGTCGCCGCTAGCTCAGCGTGTCGATTCTTGTCGCACCACCGCCGCTTTCGGTTTCGCATCGTCGCAATATTCGGATAGGTTCCGACCCAATCCTTAACGGTGCCCGAAAGTCACAGAGATGCAACGCTATTCCGCCTTTGCCATCGCGCGCCGCGCGCTCAGCTATCACCAGGGGTGGGAGCGCGCCTGGCGTAACCCAGCACCACGGGAACGTTACGAAGTGGTCATTGTTGGTGCCGGCGGTCATGGCCTGGCCACAGCCTATTATTTGGCAAAAGAGCATGGCATCCGCAATGTGGCGGTCTTGGAGAAAGGATGGCTGGGCGGTGGCAATACCGGGCGCAACACCACGATCATCCGGTCAAACTATCTACAGCCGGCATCAGCCGGAGTCTATGAGCTGTCGCGTTCGCTCTACGAGGACCTCTCTCAAGAATTGAACTTCAACATCATGTTCAGCCCGCGCGGTGTGATGATGCTGGCTCAGACAGAGCATGAAAAGCGGGCGTTGCAGCGCACGGCGCATGCCAATGCGGCGGCGCGTATCGCCACGGAGTGGGCAACGCCCGACGACGTCAAGCATATCTGCCCGATTATCAATATCGATGGCCCCCGCTATCCAGTGCTTGGCGGGTTGTGGCAGCCCCGTGGTGGCACTGCCCGGCACGATGCGGTGGCTTGGGGTTATGCTCGTGCGGCCTCGGATCTCGGCGTTGACATTATCCAGCAGTGCGAGGTCACCGGAATTGATACACACAACGGCAAAGTCACCGGCGTGCAGACCACAAAGGGCACGATCGACTGCGCCAAGCTTTGTATTGTCGTTGCCGGTCATTCCGGGGTGCTCGCCGATATGGCAGGCTTCCGGTTGCCGGTTGAATCCGTTGCTTTGCAAGCTTTGGTGTCCGAGCCCATCAAGCCTGTCATGGATTGCGTCGTCATGGCCAACACCGTGCACGGGTATATGAGCCAGTCCGACAAGGGCGAAATGGTCATCGGCGGGGGTGCAGACGGCTACAACAACTACACTCAGCGCGGATCATTCCAGCATATCGAGGAAACGGTTGCGGCACTTTGCGAGACGTTCCCGATGCTGTCCCGGTTGAAGATGCTGCGCCAATGGGGCGGGATAGTCGATATGACCGGGGACCGGTCACCGATCATTTCAAAGACACCGGTCCAGAACGTCTTCATTAACTGCGGTTGGGGCACTGGCGGATTCAAGGCAATCCCAGGGTCAGGCTTCGCCACTGCTGGTCTCGTTGCGAACGGCGGTGACGAGATCACCGACCCATTTAGCCTGGACCGCTTCCGGGAAGGCAGGATGATTGACGAAAGCGTGGCTGCGGCTGTTGCGCATTGATGCGCTCGGTACGGGCAATCGCTGGCGCAGTGGCGCTTTGCTACGGCACCGCTTTCGCACAAGACATCGACCTGCCCGATGCAGTCGTCGATTACATGATGAACCCGCCGTACGAGGTTTTCAGCGCTTCGGCGTTCGATTCCAGTGACGCCAGAAGGTTTGAGTCTGATCCGACGGGCTGTCCTGGTTCTGGACCGGGTTGAAAGCGGCGCGCCGAAGCTGAGTGGCAAGATACCATTCGGCAGCAATGACCCTTGGGGGGATGTTCAGCGCGCCTTCGGAACCTCGGACGACACCGCAACCGCGGCGGCATTGGTGAACTTCACCAACCATCTGACTGACTTTAGCGAACGAGCAGAGCTTACCCCCGGCACCTATGCCATGAAGAACATCACCGCTGATGATCTGCGTCGCGAGTTCGACTGGCTGGAAGCGGATGACGCCTATCTGGGCCTGACGCCGGACGGAAAGGTCATCGTTACCGAGGATCATCTGAAACTGATACGAGGGATTTATTGGGAATGGCCCAATGAATACGATGTTGAGGACACCCTAGCTTTTGATCAGTGGCCGATGCCCGCCGTCGATGGAAAAAGACCCTATGGCGACATGTCGTTCTATCAGTTGGATGCCCACCGGTTGCTGGAATGGCCCGTCGAGAAGCGTACCGCTGACGGGTATATTGAGTTGACGGAACAGCAGATCGAACATGGTGCGAGGCTGCACACTCAAATGCTTGGTGTGACCCAGGTGTTTCTGGAAAGGGCTGAGTTGCCGGAGTGAGGTCACTGACCCAAATTATGCATTCCGTCTGAACCGACTTTGCTGATTTTTATCAGGGCTTCCTGATCCGGTCCGTCGACTGGGCTGGTCTTCGGCCCGTGTCGTCTTGGCTCGGCCACTTTACGGGCGCGCAGCACCTTGATCCGCCACCAGATCAAAAACCCAACGAAGAGAACCGCGATCACGATGGTCATCCAATCACCGGCATGCATGGCAATCCTCCTCTGCAACAATGTCTTCGTCGGTTAGCACGCAATCGCATTCATCCAACGGATCGGCCTTTTTTCCAAGCCGGTATTTTGAGGTGCCGCGTATTGTGTACGTCAAAAGCACCACCACCATCGGGGACACCAGCAACACCGTGCCAATTGTGAGTACCGTATCGACGTAGTTCATGATCTCTCCCTCTTACAACAGACCAGATCCGGCCCTTTGGTAATCCTCCGTTTTAGGATTTGATTTGACGTTTCTGCGTCACATCGGATCACCCGGTTCGAGCTCACGAGCCTTGCGGTCGGTGTACTTCTTCCAGATCGCAACCCGCCCGTACATCAAAAGCCCAACTAAGATGGCGGCGACACCAACGGTCAACCAATCAGAGAAGTGCATGTCAAAACCTCCTCTCTGCAAACTACTCTATATGAGGCTCGCCCAGGATCGTCGCGTCCTCGAAGTTAAAATCGATCTGCCAGTGATCGGAACGGTTCAGCCAGGCATTGGTCGGGCGGAACGCGCTGTCTACAAGGTCCAGGAACAGACCTTTAATATGTTCACAGGCTTCGATCCCAAGATTTTTCCAGGTCATGATCTGTTGCCTCCAGTTCCTTGGTCAGTGTCGTCTCTGCTGTCCTTTCCGCGGCGCGGTCAATTGACCCGGCGTCCCTCCACATTGAATTCCGGCCGGGGGTCTTCCTTGCGCTGCTTGGCTTCGACCATCGGCACCGACCGGGTGATCCGGTGTTTCCGGGCGTTAAGGTAAAGGTCGATCTCGTGCTTCAGCTTTGGGCCGTGGTACCGACGAAATGCATGCCGATGCCGCCAGCGTAAAAGCAGGATCAGCATCGCCAGGACGAAGATAAGCAATATCAGGGGGTTGTCAGAGAAAACGTTGTAAAATGCTTCGAAGCCGTATGGTGATCCGGTGTCAGTAGGTACTGGAACAAACCTGGTTATCGAAACCTCCATCGATCTCTCATTCTACACCTCTGATATGGGGAATGATCGGGTCCCTTACAAGGAATCCAACCCTGAAAACAGGGTCGGTGTTGCGCCTGGGCTACGGCAATTTCAAGGTTGTGTCGCAACCAAATCCCCATGCGACGCGTTCCCGCACGCCCTAGCCGATGACCCATGCGATTTGCTATGCCAATTCCGGTACATGGATGGACGGATATGCTGTTACTGCTTTGCCCCTATTGCGATGTCTTAGTTGAGGAAACCGAGCTTACGCCCGGTGGCGAGGCGCATCTGACACGGTTTGGTCCTGGCTCGTCCGATCTGGATTTTCAAAACTATTTGTTCACTCGGAAGAACCCGAAGGGCATCCATTTCGAACGCTGGCGCCACACCTTCGGCTGCGGCAAGTGGTTCCACGTGGCGCGCTGCACGGTGACTTTAGAGGTGTTCGGGAGTTACTCGGCGCAGACCTTGCGCCCTCCGGAAGAGATCCTCGACCGTATCAGGGCCAAACGGCCTGATTGGGAGTACTAAATGGCACATCGTCTTCCAATCGGCGGCCTGGCGATCGACCGTTCTCAACCTTTAAATTTCACTTTCAACGGGGAAAGCCTGCAGGGTTTTCAAGGTGATACACTTGCCTCGGCTCTGCTGGCCAATGGCAAGACCCTGGTTGGCCGGTCATTCAAATATCATCGTCCCCGGGGTATCATGGCGTCGGGCGCGGAAGAACCGAACGCGCTGATGGGTGTCGGCCAGGGTGGCCGGTTTGAGCCAAACCAACGCGCTACGACGACAGAGTTGTATGACGGACTTTCGGCAGCTTCGCAGAATCATTGGCCGTCCCTGGAGACGGATGTTGGTGCGCTGAACGCTTGGGTCGCCGATAAGGTGCCGGTGTTCTCTGCTGGGTTCTACTATAAGACTTTTCTGTTCCCACGGGTTGCCTGGAAGCACGTCTACGAACCGTTCATCCGCAAGGCGGCCGGTTTAGGCAAAGCAACCTCAGCGCCGGATCCCGACACTTACGAACATTTCCATGCCCACGTGGATATGCTGGTCATTGGCGGCGGTATAGCTGGTATCAAGGCTGCGCGCGAAGCGTCAGAGACCGGGGCAGAAGTTCTGCTGGTCGAACAGACGGCACATCTGGGCGGCCGGGCGTTGGTGGACGGAGAGCGGATCGACGGCCAGGACGCGGTCGACTGGGTGTCGTCACAAGAGGCTGATATCGCGGGTATTCCAAACCTGAAACTACGCACCCGTGCCATGGCGGCGGGCGTATATGACCATGGCTATGTAATGGTCTACGAGCGTGTATCTGACCATGTGCCTGGTGCGAAAGGCGCTCCGAGGCACCGGCTTTGGCGGGTTCGCGCGGGCCAGATCGTAATTGCTACTGGTGCGATTGAACGCCCGCTGACCTTCGCCAATAACGACATGCCGGGTGTGATGCTGGCCTCGGCCGTACGCGATTACATCGGGCTTTACGGCGTGGTGCCGGGCCAAAAGGCCGTGGTGTACGCCAATAATGACGACGCTTATCGCACGGCGCTGGCTTTGGCTGACGCCGGTGCGACGGTTCAAGCCGTTTTGGACGTCCGGACTGAAGTGACCGGCGCATTGCCCGAGGCCGTGCGTGCCAAAGGAATTCTCGTGCAACCCGGACGCGGCATCGCCAAGGCCAAGGGCGGTAAACATGTGGTTGAGGTCGTTACTGGCGCGCTGAACGGCGACACGATCGGCGGGCGGGAAGAGCATCTCTTCTGTGATCTTATTGCGACCTCGGGCGGGTGGAGCCCGGTTGTTCATCTATGGTCGCATTGCGGTGGGAAGCTCATTTGGGACGCGGATCGGGCGATGTTTCGCCCCGACGCCGACCGACCACCGACTGGTGCCGACGGACAAGCGATGGCTAGAATGACCGGGGCCGCAAATGGCGATCTGACCGCCGCCGAGATCATCGGCGCGGACCAGGTTGAAGCACCCAGTGAAAGCCCAATGGCTGCCCACTGGTTCACTCCATCGGTCGGCACGTATCGGCATGGCACCAAGCACTTTGTCGACTTCCAGAACGATGTGACGGCTGCGGATGTACGTCTGGCTGCGCGCGAAGGTTATGAAAGCGTCGAGCATACCAAACGCTACACCACTCTGGGTATGGCGACGGACCAAGGCAAGACTTCAAACATTAACGGATTGGCCTTGCTGGCGGAGCAATTGGGCGCTGACATTCCAGACGTTGGCACAACAACGTTCCGCCCGCCCTATACGCCGATTTCCATGGGCGCGATTACTGGCTCGGCGAAGGGTCCGCTGTTCAAGGCCATCCGACAGACGCCGATGCACGGCTGGAATGAAGCAAATGGCGCAGATTGGGAACCGGTCGGCGATTGGTACCGACCCTATTGCTATCTGCGCGGGCGCGAAGACCGCCACGCAGCCGTCACGCGTGAAGTTCTAAACGCACGCCGGGCGGTGGGCATGCTGGATGCCAGTACCCTCGGCAAGATTGTGGTTAAGGGGCCGGATGCGGGCAAGTTCCTGGACTTGATCTATACCAACATGATGTCGAACCTTAAGGAAGGTCGCTGCCGCTATGGCCTGATGTGCACCGAAAATGGCTTCCTCTTCGATGACGGGGTCGTGGTGCGGACGGGCCCGGATGAGTTTCTCTGCCACGCCACATCGGGCGGATCTGACCGGGTGCACGCCTGGATGGAGGAATGGCTGCAAACCGAGTGGTGGGACATGAAGGTTTGGACAGCGAATGTCACGGACCAGTGGGCGCAGATCGCCGTGGCGGGGCCCAACGCCCGCACGGTGCTTGAGTCCGCTGGCTGCGATGCTGATCTAAGCGCAGGCGCACTGAAGTTCATGGATTATGTCGAAGGAACGCTGGCGGGATGCCCAGTGCGGATCTTCCGCATCAGTTTTTCGGGTGAGTTATCTTACGAGATCGCAACGCCCGCCGGGTATGGCCTGCAACTATGGGAGGCGCTGTATGCCGCCGGTGAGCCCCAGGGCATCATGCCCTATGGCACCGAGGCACTGCACATTATGCGGGCTGAAAAAGGCTTCATCATGATCGGCGATGAGACCGATGGCACGGTGACACCGCAGGATTTGGACCTGGGCTGGGCCGTGTCTAAGAAGAAGTCGGACTTCATTGGCAAGCGGGCGCAGGAACGCCCTGATCTGGTGCGCCGCGGTCGGAAGCAACTGGTGGGCCTGCGCACAGAGGATCCAAAGACGGTGCTGCCCGATGGCGCCCATGCGGTGAAACGAGTGCGCGAGCATGCCAAGATGACCACCATTGGTCATGTTACCTCGACCTATTTCAGCCCGACGCTTGGCCATTCGATTGCAATGGCCCTGGTCGAAGACGGGCTCTCCCGGCAAGGCGAGTGGTTGGACTTCCCAGATGGTAAGACCATCATCCGGGCCGAGATCGTCGATCCGGTTTTCTACGATCCGAAAGGGGAGAAGCCGAATGTCTAAGCCAGTTTCTGCCTTAGGCAGCGCTGCTGCGCGTGGCGCCTATGTCGGCATCACAGAAGTCGGCCCTTTGGGTCAGATGACCTTGCGCGGGGATATCGGCGGTGCTGATATCGCGGCATTGATTTCGGAACTTACCGGCAGCGCGGTGCCGTCCACACTGGGCGTCGTGGCCAACGGTGACACGCGCGTGGTCTGGATGTCCCCAGATGAACTGCTGGTGATCATGCCCCGCGATAGTGTGGCATCAGCGATCGCCCGCGCTGGTGAGGTTTTAGGCGAAACGCATCATATGGCGCTGGATGTCTCGGACGCCCGGGCACTGATCCGCTTATCGGGCGCACAGGTCGGCGAGGTCCTGGCCAAGGGCGTACCTTGCGATGTCTCGGAACGCGCCTTTCCACCAGGTACGGCACGGCGCACGCATTTGGCGGGGCTGGCCGTTGGGATCTGGCGCGTCAGCGGAGACCAGTGGGAAATCGTCTGCTTCCGATCCTTTGCGCATCACTTGATGGCGTGGTTGGAACAGGCGGCCGTGCCAGGCTCGCAAGTCGGCTGGGGCTAAAAAGCGCCCGCTTCACGGCGGATCAATGTGGTCCAACGGCATCGTCCCATCCGAGGTGGTTACAATTCCAACTGACACCTCTGGATTATGCCGATGCAACCTCGGGCACGTCAGCCGCATACGGCTTTAGGTGTGGTAGAAACTTGCACAACACATTTGGTGCTGCCGCCCGCTTGGAACCTGCGACAATCATGACAAGCCGCGTCGCCTCGATACCCGGTGGCCAACCATCGAGCATACGCGGCACACTGCAGACATGTCCCACAACATGCAGGACCCGAGGGCAGCCGGGCTGGCCTGCCATTTCAACCAGCCCTTTTATCCGTAAGAGATCCGGTCCGAACGATGATTGTAGGGCTCGGATGGCATTCTCTAAGGCCTGCGGGTCTGTTGGTTCTGCCGCAGAAAAACAAAAGGCCGAAGCAGTGCCGCCGTGACTGTTTTTGTCGTGATGGTGATGGTGGTCATGGCCGTGGTTATGATCTTGAGCCGGGCTAGCCTTGCCAAAATGCAGCCATTCGCGAACATCAGGTGGCTTACCGGCGGGGTCGAATGCGGCCAGAGAAAAGACCACCTCAGGCGTTGCCGTGTCGGCTTCTTGAACCCGCGCGGTGGGGTTGCGGTACGCAAGGTCAGAGCGCAGCGCTTCCAACTCCCTTTGAGAGACAGGATCGCGTGCAAGATCCGCTTTCGTCACCAGCAGTAGATCGGCCACCGTGACTTGACGTTGCGCCTCTGGAAAGCGCTCGATCGCATCTGCACCGTTAACAGCGTCAACCAGAGTCACGACACCGTTCAAAGTGAAACGGCTGAGCACGTAGTCGTTGGTCATAAAGGTTTGCAGCAGCGGAAGTGGATCCGCCAGCCCCGTTGTTTCGATGACAACACGGTCGAAGTCTGGGCCTCGACCGTTTTCTGCCTCGTCCAAAATTCGTAGGAGTGTCAGACGAATATCGCCCGAAATCGTACAGCAAAGGCAACCCACGGACTGTGCAAAGGCACGTTCATCTGCGCCGGTGACCAAGGCGCCATCGACGCCGGCCTCGCCGAACTCATTCACGATAACCGCCGTGTCACCAAACCCTGGTTGATCGATCAGCCGGTTCAGCAATGTGGTCTTTCCTGCCCCAAGGAAGCCGGTCAGAATGGTGACGGGAATGCGCTTCACTGGACGGCATCCTCTATCGCGAAGGGGTGATCAGGTCCCCAAACACGCCTCGAGTCCCTCGCGATGGCGCGTTGTTCGATCTGTCTCAGCTCGCCCAGCGCCTTATCCACATTTCTGGTCCGCACCATCGCCCGATCGTAGACACGGCGCACTGACCGGGGGCTCCATGGCAAAACTGCTGACGTCAACCAAGCACGAAGTTCGACCGGCAGGCGATCGAATTCGTACATCGGACTGGCGTTTCTTCGCCGACGTTTCAGGCTGGTCTTGCCCCGGTTCGTTGGCATTGAGCGTTCCTTCTCCAGATCCTGAGCCGCTCGTTAAGAATCCAACGCGCCGACAAGTGTCTTGGTGTTGTGACGGATCATGTCGAGATAGGTCCCCGCCGGTCCTTCCGGCTCGGAAAGTGCATCCGAATAGAGCGAGCCCCCAATCGCGGCGCCTGTCTCATCGGCGATCTGCTTCAGCAAACGTGCATCTGCGATGTTTTCCAGGAAGACGGCCTTGATGTCTTCAGCACGGATTTGCCGGATCAAATCTGCGACATCGGCGGCGGACGGCTCACTTTCCGTGCTGAGGCCCTGGGGCGCCTCAAAACGCAGTCCGTAAGCGTCCGCGAAGTAGCCAAAAGCATCATGGGGTGTCACAACCGTACGCGCATTTTCGGGCAGGGCAGCGACCGATGCTTGAACCTCAGCCTCCAAGGCCTCTATTTCGGCTACGTAGGCCGCGCGGTTCTGATAATACACTGCGGCATTGGCAGGGTCGACTTTGGACAGGGCCGCAGTGATGTTGTCCACATATGTTACGGCGTGGACTAGGCTTTGCCAGGCATGGGGATCGTATGCGCCGTGTTCATGACCAGCATGGTCATCGTGATGGCCGTCCTCGTCTTTGTGACCAGCATGTTCGTCGCCATGATCGTCATCTTTGTGTTTGGCATGATCATCGTCCTTGTGGCTGGCGTGATCATCATCCTTATGGTCCGCATGATCACCGTGACCGTCGTCGTTCTTTTCGTCGTCATGGTGTTCATCTTCGCCAAAGGGTATCGCGTTGATCCCATCGGTCGCAACTACGCGTACCCCTTTGAAGTCTGAGGCTTCAACCAGCCGGTCCAGCCATCCCTCGAAGGCCAAGCCGTTTACGACCAGCAGATCAGCGCGGCTCACCGCTTTGGCGTCGGCAGGCACCGGTTGATAGACATGCGCGTCGCCGTTCGGCCCAACCAACGTGGTTAACGCGACATGATCGCCACCGATCCGGCTCACCATGTCACCCAGGACCGAGAACGTAGCAACGACCTTGACCTTGCCGTCACCGGCCCAGGCTTGGCTTGTTGCGGCCACCGTTAGGATGGCGGCTGCTTTCAGAAGCATTCTGCGATTGAACATTGATCTATCCCTCTAGATTTCGCCGGTGCGTTGCGACCGGATTCGCGTTGCTATGCTTCCCACCGGACCAAGCACCAGCGACGCGACATAGGCGAGGCCGGCCGCGAGTATGATCGCCGGACCGGAAGGCAAGCTGAAGTGGTATGAGAGCAAGAGGCCGGAAACACTGGCGATGATGGCCATGGCGACAGCGGCAAAAACAAGTCCGCCAATGCTGACGGCCCAGAACCTTGCCGCGGCGGCCGGCACAATCATGATGCCGACGGCCATCAGAGTGCCAAGGGCGTGGAACCCGCCTACAAGGTTCATCACCACTAGCGCCAGGAACGTGAAGTGCGTCGCAGTGCTCAGACCGCTGACGGATCGCAGAAACTGAGGGTCGGCGCATTCCAGCACCAGGGGCCGAAAGAACAGAGCCAATGTAAGTAAGGTCAGGCTGCTAAAGGCGCAGAGCAAAACCAATGCCGCGTTGTCGAGTGCCAGCACCGTGCCGAACAGCACGTGCATGAGATCGACATTACTCCCACGGGTTGAGACGATCAGAACACCGACGGCAAGCGAGATTAGGTAGAACGCGGCGAGACTTGCGTCTTCTCGCAGCGGAGTGACGCGGGTCACAAACCCGGATAGCAGCGCTACGGCCATCCCGGCGATCAGGCCGCCAATCGTCATCGCGCCCAACGACAAACCGGAAACCAGATACCCAACGGCCGCCCCGGGCAGGATCGCGTGCGCCATTGCATCGCCTGTGAGGCTCATCCGGCGCAACATCAGAAAAACCCCAACCGGCGTCGCCCCGACAGAGACCGCGATACATCCGATCATCGCACGGCGCATGAAACCGAACTCGGCGAATGGCTCGATCAGTATCTCGTACATTAGGCGACGCTCCGCCCGCACGTATGGGGCGTGTTGGCACAGGCCTCGCACATCTGCCGCGCACGGAACTGATTCTCGGCCGTCAAAACCTGTGCTGTCGGGCCATGGGCTACCAGTTCACGTGCCAGCATAAGTGTTCGCGGGAAATGTGTACGCACAGCATCTAAGTCATGCAAAACGGCCATGACCGTGCGCCCTTCGCCATGCCATCTTTGGACGACCTGGATCAGATCGGCCATGGTGCGTGCATCAATTGCTGTAAAGGGCTCGTCCAGCAGTACGATAGGCGTATCCTGGAGCATCAAGCGCGCAAAAAGGGCCCGCTGAACCTGGCCGCCTGACAGCGACCCGATCGAGCGGCGCTCGAATCCTTCCAATCCAACCGCTGAAATAGCGTCGTTCACCCGGTTGCGATGGTTGGATCTTAACCCGCCGAAAGCGCCGATCTCGCGCCATAAGCCCATTGAAACCAAGTCGACAACCGATAGCGGAAACGTGCGGTCAATCTCAGACTGCTGTGGCAGATAAGCGATGTTGTCCCTTGTTGCCTCGCCAAGGAAGACCCTTCCGGTCATGGGCGGTAGTGATCCGGTCACGCATTTCAGCAGGGTCGACTTGCCCGCGCCGTTTGGCCCGACAATTGCGGTTAGGCTGCCTTCCTCGACCGATGCATCCAGCCGCAGGACGGCGGGTTCTCGGTTATAGCCGAGCGTCAGGTCTTCAAACTGCAACGCTGGCGCCATTAGGATCCCACTGGAGAAGTTGCCCAGAAAAATCCAGCCCAAAGCAGAAGGATGATGCCAATCGCAAGCGCGATCCGAGGCATGGCCCCAAGCATCAGCAGCCTTAACCAGGGACCCTGCAGCGCTTTCATTCTACTTCACCCTCGAACCTACAGTCCGAGCAGCGACCATGCACCTCGATCACGTGCCGCGTTGGCGCAAATCCGGACTTCGCAGCCTCGGCTGATACATCATCGATCAACGATGGTGCAACATGCTCTTCAACCGTGCCACACTCGTCGCATATGGCCATGACGCAATTGTCGACTTCATCGCCATGTCTACAGACCACAAAGGCTTTCATGGATTCTAGACGTCGAACTGCGCCTCGCTCGGTCAATGCTGAGAGAGCCCTGTAGATCGACGTTGGGGCGAGCTTCGGATTGTTCAGGCGCATTTGATCGAGTAACGCATATGCAGACTGAGGCTGATCGTGTTGGTTCAGCAGAGCCAACACGTCGTCCTCCATCCTGCCCTTGCGCCGTGCCATCGAAACCTTCCGTTTTCTGGATACCAAGCTATTAATGTGATGTTATATAGTAACACAAGCTGTTTGTCAGCTACGCCCATCTGAAAACCTGCATCCCGGAAATGCCTGAGGAACTGACCAATTGAGTCCATTCAACGGTTGCAAACGTTGATTGGTTTCAAAGAAGCTCTTGAGAATAGTTATGTTATAACATAACAAAAATGCGATTAGCTATAGGTAGGAAACATGTCAGGAACCCACCATGCCAGCCATAGAAAACCGTCTGCCCGTCACCGTGCTATCCGGCTTCCTGGGGGCCGGTAAGACGACGCTGCTGAACCGAGTGTTGAACAATCGCGAAGGTCTTCGAGTGGCCGTAATCGTCAATGATATGTCCGAGGTGAACATCGACGCTGATCTTGTAAGGGCTGATACGGAGCTCAGCCGCACGGATGAGACGCTGGTCGAGATGTCGAACGGATGCATTTGTTGCACACTGCGCGATGATTTGCTGGCCGAGGTTAGGCGTCTGGCCACAGAAGGGCGCTTTGATTACTTGCTGATCGAATCAACAGGAATTTCCGAACCGCTGCCTGTTGCTGCGACCTTCGAATTTCGGGATGAGTTCGGGGAAAGCCTCTCTGATGTGGCCCGGCTGGACACTATGGTCACGGTTGTTGATGCGGTGAACCTACTACAGGACTACGCCAGCCAAGATTTTCTTCATGATCGCGGCGAGACCATGGATGAGGATGACGAGCGTACACTGGTTCACTTATTGACCGAACAGATCGAGTTCGCGGATGTGGTGATACTGAACAAGGTACCCGATGCCGAGCCGCATCAGGTTGATGCAGCACGTAAGATCATCCGCAGCCTGAATGCCGACACAGAGATCATTGAAACTAGTTACTCAGATGTCCCGGCCGATCGTGTTTTCAACACAGGTCTCTTTGACTTTGAGAAGGCCCACGAACACCCGATGTGGGCAAAGGAACTCTATGGCTTTGCAGACCATGTGCCCGAAACGGAAGAATATGGCGTCGCTAGTTTCGTTTACAGGGCACGCCGTCCATTCGTGCCAGAAGCGATAAATGACGTGTTAAATGGAAAGCTGCCGGGCGTCATTCGCGCCAAGGGTCACTTTTGGATAGCCACACGGCCGGAGTGGGTTTTGGAATTCTCGCTTGCGGGTACGCTTTCATCGGTCACCGCCTTGGGGGCATGGTGGGCCGCCGTGCCGAAAGAGCGTTGGCCGGACAATGAGGGCGCGCGCGCCTACATGGCCGAACGTTGGATCGAACCTTGGGGCGACCGGCGTCAGGAAATCGTCTTCATCGGTGCAGGTATAGATTGGCTGCAACTAAAGGGAAAATTGGACGCAGCCTTGGTTCCTGAGGATCAGGCCACAAGCCCTGAAACCTTGCCTGACTTGCCGGACCCGTTCCCAGCTTGGAGCCATGCAGAGGCTGCAGGGTAGGCTTCGAACACCATCTCACAATCCCACTTGAGAGATGATATGTTATAATATAGCTAAAATCGTAGACTTTTCGGACAGAAGCGTAGAGATCTGTGTGCAGATTGGCGCCTATCGAAAGGGTACGTATATGACGTCCATTTCTTGCTATGCCGCATCGTCCCGGCTCTGCCCATATAGGACATAGCGTGGTCTTGATGCACGACACGCTGGATAGTGCTGCGATCGCAATGGCGAATTCTCCTGAGGGTCTTTCTGCGATCCACAGTCCAGGCTGCGCCGCAGCAATTTGGTCGAGACGACCCCTTACAAGCTTCCAATCCTGGATCGATAGGGTTGATCCTGATCGATTGCCCAAGACACGCACTATCCTGCGTTCTGAAGAGGTGCGGCTGGCGGCCACGCACGTCTGCGAGCTTTGTGGCACCCCAAATTGCGAAGAGAGGACGCGCCTGATCGACGATGTTTCCGCTTTGGCAGATATCTTCGCCAGCCTGATGGACACATCCTATCTGATGCTGAGGTTGGACGTTGTCTCAACAAACCTCTGCCGAAAGTTCCATAAGGATACGATTACGGCACGCCTGATCTGCACCTATCGAGGGACGGGCACCCAATACGGGTTTTCATTCGACCAGGCCGAACCGCAATTGGTTCAGACCGCGCCGACCGGAACGCCAATGATTTTCCGTGGAAATCGATGGCCGGAGCATCCGATGTCCGGTTTGGTGCACCGATCTCCGCCCATCGAAGGGAGCGGACAAACGCGACTTATCTTGGTCCTGGATCCAGTCACGGACCCGAACGAGCACGCGAAAGAACAGTTTCTGCACTGACACATTAAGGGGAGAACCACGATGAAAACACGTGCCGCCATTGCTTGGGAGCCTAACAGGCCTCTCGAGATCGAAGAAATTGACCTAGAGGGCCCCAAAGAGGGCGAGGTTCTGGTCCGCATCGTCACGACCAGCCTTTGCCACACGGATGTTTTTACCTTATCGGGCGAAGATCCCGAAGGTCTGTTTCCGTGCATATTGGGCCATGAGGGCTGCGGTGTGGTCGAAGAGATCGGCCCTGGAGTCACGTCGGTCAAACCGGGTGACAAGGTAATACCTTTGTATGTCCCGGAAGATCCAGAATGCCCTTATATCAAATCCGGCAAAACGAACCTTTGCCAGACGATTCGCCAGACGCAAGGTGCGGGTCTGATGCCGGACGGCACGTCACGCTTTTCGTACAAGGGCAAGCAGATTCTTCACTACATGGGCACCAGCACATTCAGCGAATATACCGTGCTGCCCGAGATCTCAGTCGCCAAGATCGCTGATGAAGCGCCATTGGCAAAAGCCTCGGTCATGGGCTGCGCGGTTCCGACCGGGATGGGTGCAGTCCGCAACACCGCCAAGGTCGAGGCCGGTGCATCGGTGGCTGTGTTCGGTTTGGGCGCCGTCGGCATGGCCGTGATCCAGGGGGCCGTGATGGCTGGTGCCGGAAAGATCATCGGCATTGACATCAATACGGACAAGTTCCTGCTCGCCAAAGCGCTGGGCGCCACCGAGTGCATCAATCCCAAAGACCATGACGCGCCGATTCAGGACGTCTTGGTCGAAATGACCGGCGGCGGTCTGGACTACACATTCGAGGCCGTTGGCAACGTGGAGCTCATGCGCTCGGCACTGGAAGCGTGCCACAAGGGTTGGGGTGAATGCACCGTGATCGGCGTCGCTGGTGCGGGTCAGGAAATCTCGACCCGTCCGTTCCAACTGGTCACCGGTCGGGTCTGGCGCGGCACCGCCTTCGGTGGTGTGCTGGGCCGCAGCGAGCTGCCGGGCATGGTCGATGAGTGGCTGCGCGGTGACTTCGATGTCGACCCCTACATCACGCACCACATGGAACACGATCAGATCAACACTGCCTTTGACCTGTTGAAGGCCGGCAAGTCGATCCGTTCCGTGGTTCACTTCCGTCCGAATGACACCATGACGGTCAACACACTGCCGGGCGAGATCGTTCAGAGATAACTTAGCCAAAACATAATGTAGTCGATGAATAGAGAGGCGGGATCGTTCGAACGGACCCGTCTCTTTCTGCGTTATTCGAAAGTCGCACCGTAACTTCGCTGCTGCCCAGTATATGAACCTGAATTGCAAGTAGACAAAAAAAGTGTTGGCACCATGTCGTTGGCTTTGCCCTTTACTTAACTGACGGTCTCAATCCTCAATCAGCTCTAACGCCTCAAATGCGTCGAGAACCGGTCCGTCTCCCTTGTTACGTTGCGCACGGATAAGCGTCTGCGTGACGGCACTGGGCGTTAAATCATTCCGTTTGGCGAGCAAAAGCACCACAACACCAGAGACATGCGCCGCCGCCACTGAAGAGCCGGAGACGTAGCGATACTGCCCTTCGGGTGCTGTACTGATCACGTCGGTCGCCGGAGCAGCGATACCGCCGAAGTCCCTTCGCCCTGCTGCGATCACATCAGGCATTGATGCCGGAAATGCCGGTGTTTCGGATTCTCCCAGTGCAGCAACGATAACCATCCCATTTGAAGTTGCGGTTTCGATCAACTCTTGAAGCAATGGATCTGGTGGGCCCCCCAGGCTGAGATTCAGCACATCAATCTGATTGATGACCGCAAAATTCAGCGCTCGGGCCAAAGAAAAGCTGCTGCAGCGCCCGCCTTTCCCGGCCCTTTGCCAGCAAGCGCGTAAACCAACGATACTCGCACCCGGCGCAACGCCTACCATCCCCAGTTTATCCGCATTGGCCGCAATCAAACCAGCGATTGCAGTTCCATGCGCCTCCGCCGTGCGTTTTTCCGACTGACTGACAAAGTCCTTGGTTTCAACCAATCGACCAACGAGATCGGGATGCATCACGTCCACAGCAGAATCGACTACGCCGACCCGGATCCCGGAGCCGGTTGACCGAGCATGGGCTTTGACCACATTCATTTCTTTGAGCGCATACTGGGCGGGAAAAAATGGGTCCAGATAATCCTGACCCAGAATTTCGAACTCTTGCATTCTCTGTACGGTGCGGATCAGCGCGTCCGCCTGCATTTCCGTGATGAGGCCATCTATATCGCTGCTTGAGCTTGCATCGACGACGAAGCAATGCACCGCAATAGCGCCCAGCGGCCACTCGGCAGCCACGTTGACGTCGTAGCGGTTCTCGATCTCTGCGGCCATTGCCTCCATTGCAGATACGTCGCCAAGAGGCACCGTGAGGATCAGATATGTGCCGGAGGATATCTCTTCCGCGTCGGCCAACCGCCACGGCGTTTGTGCAACGGAATGGTGAGCTGCGCACAGAGTTAGCAATGTAGATAGTATAATCGCTCGGATCATGGCTGTCCCTCAGGCGCGGCAAACACGATTTCAGGGGCGGCCATAAGCGCATTGGCAGCGGCTTCCATATCTTCACCTGCAGGTGCACTTGCCTGATAGATTCCTGCGGTCGAAACATCGCCAACCAATGTCAGGCCATGCTGAGCCAATACGCGCTTCAGGGCTGCTTCATCGATTCCGGGAGCTGCCTGAAACTTGATGATCAGCGATGCTTCCTGGCCGTCGCTGGTCAGCGTCTGATATTCCTGATCATCAGGTATCGACGTCGCAATCACTGCGACAAGCAGCACGGCGGCAAATGTTCCTGCTAACGCCGTCATGCCTTTTACAGATGGAAACCAGGAGCGCTTTTCAACCAATGGTTTGCGCGCACGCTCTTCTGACTCGATTTGAGCAGAGAGTTTCTGCCAACTACGTTGCTTGGCGCCGTTTTCGTCGGCGACCGGCTCGAGCATGCAAAGGCCTGCGGCAATGGCTGATTGGCGATCGATCTCTGCCATAAACTCCGGGGACTCGGCGCAGCGGAGTTCGATCGCTTCGGCGTCGGCATCGGACAAAGACCCATTCACGAACCAAGGGATAAGTTCGTCGATTTCATCGTGGGATTTATCTGCGGTGATCGAGCGTTCAGCCATGAGCCTGCTCCTTTCCTAAGATTTTGTCTTCTGCCAGGAACTCGCGCAAGCGTCTTCGTGCCGCCATCATTCGGGTTTTCACTGTTCCCACCGGACATTCCAGGATTTCGGCGATCTCTGTGTAAATGTACCCGTTGAAGTAGGTCAGTTCCACTACGGCACGCATATCGGGCGTTAAGCGCTTCAACGCGTTGGTAAGGTCGGTTTTCAAGATCACGCCGTCTGCGCCGCTTTCTTCCGAACCGATAAGTTCCTCGTCCAGTTCAACATCGCCTTGGCGCCTTGCCGCCTTCTGTCGGGCCCGTAACGCAACCCGATAGGCGATGCCGAACATCCACGTGGAGGGTTTCGAGCGTCCTTCGAACCGTTCTGCGGTGCGCCAAACGGTCATGAGGGTATCGTTAGCGACTTCTTCCGCGGTATCGGCGTTACTGACGATACGGCTTGCGAAACGCATGAGCTTTCCGAAGTACCGTTCGTGGATCTCTTTGAAGGCAGCCATGTCGCTTTTCGCGACAGCTGCCATCAGTGCCCCGTCCGATTGTTTTGCCCAGTCAACACTGGGACTTCGAGATGATTTAAAGATCCGCATGCGGTGTCACTTCCTTGTTTGTAGTTCTGAGTGACCCGGTTGCTGTGAAAAGGTTCACGGACGCGGAAAAATTTTTTAACGCATTCAAACGGCAATGAAGCGAACTGTCCAATTTTCTACCAGAGCGATAGTTTGCCGCCAAGGGTTGTGCGGAAATTTGATAGGGATGTGATTGATATTGTCTTGCGTCTATATCGTGATTTCGCAGGCGGTTGTGAAATCAAAACCCGACGAACGGCCAATGCGTTCCTGGGGTTTAGCGCCACCGATCCAGGAGGCGTTGCACAACGCTCAAGGACAGAAACAACCCCACCATCCATATCAGCAGCTCGAACGGTGCCAGCATCGTTCCGCGCAGCCATTGACCGACAATTCCTCCTGCCGGGCGCAACGCCTCTATCTCAAACAGACCTTCGCGACCCCAAAACTCAAAGATCCAAAACCGCGAGAGATAGAGTGCGACGATACCGATAACCGCGGCCAATAACAGGTACAGAACCCGCCTCGTCAAAGCACTGCCACTGTGTTTGGGTCGATTAGGAAGACCAGCAGATCTCCACGTCGTTCGACCTTACCTTCGGCAGAAATGAATTGCCCAACCTGATTGTACACCGACGCTGGCAGAGCGCCGCCATCGGGACCCCCGACCAGCAGAAATTCTGTGCCGTCGATCGGTTGGGTCGAAACAAAGACCGGTGGGATGCCGCCGATCAAGCATAGATTGGCGCAGGCCTTGTGCGCCAGGCCGCGTCCGGGGCGCATGGCACCTGCTAGGCACTTGCCGTCGCAAATCTCCCCCGCGATGCGCCAACGACCGAGATCTTCGCGGGATAGCGGAGGCGTTGCACCATCGGCTGGGCCCAAGCCTTGCTTGCCGCCGCGGACCTGCAACATATCCAGATCACCGCGTTGCAAAACTATGCCGGACACTGTCACCAATTTGCCATCCAGATTTCGCGCCCGATTCATCAAGCCCCGTTTTCCGCCAGCGGCCAACATCAGTGTATGACCGATGGGAATCCGGTCATTGCCTTCTGTGACCCTGACCAAAGGATATGGGTTCAGTTCCAAAACCCCTGTCACGGTTTGGCGACCATAATCGAAGCGAAAGGCGCCTTGACCAGGATCGTCCTGAGTGATGCCAATCAGGGCGCCGGCTCCCATGAAACCGGCGACCGTACTGATGCCCGCGGTCAACAGGAACCGCCTGGATTGGGCCGGCGCTGGCAGATACCCGACGAAGAACGGCTCATCTTGGCGCGTCATGTTCGTGCCTCATCAACGACTGGAATCGGAATCGGATCGACCGGTGTGCCAGGCGGATTGGCTGTCGGATCAACCAATACGATTTGTCCGTCTAAACGAAGGTTATAGGTCGGTACCTTTTCGGTGAATGGGGCCGGCGACCTGCCATTGCGTACGTCATACTGAAAACCATGCCAGGGGCAGGTCACCAGGCAATCCATCACCTTACCTTCGCCCAGCGGTCCGTTTTGATGGGCACACGCGTTGGAAATCGCCGAGAGTTTTCCGTCCATCCGGAATACTGCCACACGGTCGCCGCCGGGTAGAACCGCAATCTTGGCGAAGCCCTCTTCAATATCAGTAACATCGGCAACTGGTGCCCAACCCTGCTCAGCGTCTACTGAAGGATCACCCGCTCGCGTTTCGTGCCGGGCTGCAACTAAATGCAGCACGATTACTACCCCAGCCCCAAGACCGACCATCCACGTGAAGAGGTCGTTTTGCAGGTCCTGAATCACGCCAAATCCGACATGAGCGACCACGGCCGCATATGCAGGATAAATCATGTAATGAAGCGCTTTCCAGATCCTTGGCGTCAGGAATTTCATCCAGAAATCGTGGCTGGTCGTTGACAGAACCAACAGGGCGAACAGTCCAAAAATCCCAAATACTTCAAAGGGAAAACCGATCAGCTGGCCATAGCTTGTGTTCGCGAAAAGCAGGGCCTCGTACTTGTCCGAGGTTGAGAACGCGAAGTACCAGTCCAGGATATAGCCCGCATGAGTTATCGCGACGAACACCGTGATGACGCCGAAATGGCGGCGATTATACAGCAGCGGTAAAAATCGTCTGTCCAGGCGAGCAAGCGGCCCGATGCACAATATGAACGTTAGCATCGCGAAGGCACAGGCGCCGAAAGCACGTGCATTATGAACCTGAGCGTTTATCGGGCGCTCATGGCTAAGCCAGCCAGGGGTCAGGTGGATAAAGATCCACAAAAAGACCCCAATCGCGGACAGCACGATTGCGTCATAAATCCATTTGTTGCGGTTCCACTGGACTGGAATGTATTTGACGCTCATTGGATAGGGGCCTCGAGCCGTTCAGGCGCAATATGCGCCGGCCATGTCGGGCGAAGAACCAGCGCCGAGATGAAGATTGCCGGGATTAGGACCGCGAGTGCAATCCAGACTGCTGAGTGGCTGCGGCGTGGCGGGGCATGGCGCAATGGCCACTTGTCACGCCCCGTCTCCAGCACCCACCAACGCCAAAGGACCAGCGGCCAAATCAGCAAAACGCCCGGGACAATCAATACGCGGAACATGTATGCGCCGCGCGCATCCTCATCGATGCGATCAATGCCGAACGTCAGGAAAGCTAGCGCAACCAGCCCGCCAATGATGCCCCAGATGTAGACGAAATCAAGGATCCCTGCTGCGATGTCCACGCGTAGCCTCGGTCAGAGATAACGGGCAATCGGGTTGTTCCCGACTTCCGGCTGATTTAGG
This sequence comes from Pseudomonadota bacterium, assembly GCA_039028795.1. Lineage (GTDB taxonomy): Bacteria > Pseudomonadota > Alphaproteobacteria > Rhodobacterales > Rhodobacteraceae > Thermohalobaculum. The sequence goes on along the minus strand of JBCCHJ010000003.1, from coordinate 84,968 downwards.
TGTACAAGGTCATACCAGCGGTACCGCGGCATAACCAGAGCCTAATATCAGCTCTCGTATCTGGTGTTGCCTCGGCGCGTCGGGTCAATGGGTAAATCGACGAACAGCGGCTGGTGCGCCCGTTGCGAACACGCTTGACGCGGACAAAGATGACAGTTGATGCCGATGGGGCTGAACATATTGTCGTCTTCCAGATTGAAGCTCTCTGCGTATCCGATCCGATCCGCATATTGCAGTTCGCAGCCCAGCGCCAAAGCAAGGCGCCGGTCTTGGGTCTCGCGGCTGAAGACTGGTCGGTCAGTGGTACGGCTGATCGTAAAAAAGCGCTCGCCCTCAGGCAATTCCACGAACTGTGGTTGGATCACGCCGGGATTTCGGAAGCTGGTATGAATGTTCCAAACTGGGCAAGAGCCACCGTACTCCGCCAGATTGAAGGATGTCGCATTGAAACGTTTGGTGACGTTCCCCGCTTTGTCGACCCTCAGAAAGAAGAACGGAACACCTCTGGCGCCTTCCTTTTGCAGCGTTGTCAGTCTGTGACAGACTTGCTCGAAAGACACTCCGAAAGCCGCGGCAATCCGGTCTACATCATAGTTTGTGCGCCTGGCAGCATCCAGAACGGCGTCATATGGCATCAGATAAGCCGCTGCGAAGTAGTTCGCCAGCTCCACATGGCATCGCGCCAGCCCGGCCTGAGTAGGAATCTTGCTGTGGCGCGTCAGATCGTCCAGCAGATCCTGAAACTCCACCAGGCACAGAACATGAGCCAACTGGAAAACCCGGTTCGTATGATCCAATGCCTCTGACAGGCGAACAGTTCGGCTGTCCGCCTGGTAGATGCGCAAGGCTTCGCTCATTTCTTCGATGGGCAGACTTTCGACTTTTATGCCATGAACCCTCGCAAGGCGGGCTTTCAGGGTCGCATAAACGTCGTCCGCGCCACAGGGATCATCTTCCCGCAAGCGTTCTGCGGCGCCTTCCAGTTCTGAAAAGAAATTACGATGCTTGCGAAAGAAGTCGTGAATAATTGCCTCGGGCGATGATGCCGTCAGATCGCTGGACACCCGCTCGCTGCCCTGGCGCATGATCCGTTGAAGGGCAGACCGATGATTGCGATGGAGCTTGAGAAAGATCTCGACCAGCCGCGGGGCATGATCGATTGCCGCGCGCATTTCCTGCAGATCCGGGCGGTCGCCATCGAAGGTCGGATCCTGAACTGCGTTCCTCAGATCTGTTAACAGGTTCGATGATTCGTCGTTGACAAGATCTCGCCAATCAACCTGATAGCTGTCCGAAATCGCCATCAGAACCTGCACGGACAGGCTGCGCTGGTTGTTTTCCAGCAGGTTCACATAAGATGGGCTAACCCCAAGGTTTCGCGCCATCTCGGCCTGAGTCTGCTGCCTTTGACGCCTTAATTGGCGCAATTGCGGGCCAACAAACGTTTTTCGCGGAGTTTCAAGTTTCTGGGCTTGGCTCATATTGGCTAGGCGCTCCGTGTAAAGTTTACAACATTACATATTTTGGGATTGTAGTGTGCACTCGTTACACATCAACCCGAATAGCCGTGATTTCTGAAAGTGGGCGACCTAAGCACTGACGCAGCGGAAACAGCTTACCGCGTCAGATTCGAAAGGGACCCCAGCGATGGCACGTAACGTTCTTATTCTCGGCGCTTCCTATGGATCGCTTCTTGGCACGAAGCTTGCGATGGCTGGACACCGCGTAACATTGGTCTGCCGCGATGCAACTGCACGGTTGATCAACAGTGACGGCACCGAGGTGCGCATCAGGATGAAAGGCGAAGACGAACATCGCGCAATCAGATCCGCGGATTGCGTGGGGGCCATCGACGCCCGCACGCCGCAGGATGTCGATCCCAGCGAGTACGATCTAGTTGCCCTGGCGATGCAGGAACCGCAATTCGCTGCACCCGAAATCCGCGCATTGATGCGCCGTATCGCAAGGGCCGAGGTGCCGTGCCTCTCGATCATGAACATGCCGCCGCTGCCCTATCTGCAACGTTTAGCAAATTTGGATTTCGGCGCGCTGGAACCAGCCTATACCGACGCCAGCATCTGGGATCTGTTCAAACCTGGCCTGATGTCGCTTTGTTCGCCGGACCCACAGGCGTTCCGTCCTGCTGGTGAGCCAAACAACGTTCTACACGTTGGCCTGCCCACGAACTTCAAAGCAGCAGAGTTCGCTGATCCCGCGCACACCGAAATGTTGCACGAACTGTCGCGCGACATTGAAGATGTCAGGCTCGACGGCCGGGACGTCCCGGTCAAGCTGCGTGTCCACACATCCCTGTTCGTGCCGCTCGCCAAATGGGCGATGTTGCTGGCAGGAAATTACCGTTGCCTGACCCTGGGCGGTCAACGCGCGATTACTGAGGCTGTTCATCAAGAACCAGAGGTCGCCAAATCGACCTACAACTTTGTCAATGCGATGGTGACGAAACTCGGGGCCGACCCTGCAGATCTGGTTGCATTTGAAAAATATGCTGCCGCTGCCAAGGCGCTGGCTAAACCATCTTCTGCTGCCCGTGCCGTCGGTGCCGGTGCACTGCATATCGAACGTGTCGATCGTCTGATCCAGTTGATCGGTGAACAGACCGGCATGCGCCACCCTGTCGCCGATGCGATCGTACGCGTCGTAAACGCCCGGCTGGTCCGGAACGAAGAAGCCGCCTTTGTCGCCGCAGGTGACCAGGCCGCTGCCTAATCCAAGTCCGCGCATCGATGCGGGCCCAGAAACTTCGAGCTATTGGGAGAATACGTCATGGACGGTCAACTATTCCAGGATGACACCTTTTTCGGGGGCGCACTCGCGGTCCGCGACCCTGATCTAGCCGGGATGATTCAACGTGAACATGCTCGTCAGCAGGACGAGATCGAACTGATCGCATCCGAGAACATTGTCAGCCAGGCCGTTTTAGATGCAGCCGGCTCAGTTCTGACCAACAAGTACGCTGAAGGTTATCCGGGACGCCGCTATTATGGCGGCTGTCAATTTGTCGACGAGGTCGAACAACTGGCCATCGAGCGCGCCTGCGATCTTTTCCAATGCGGTTTTGCGAATGTCCAACCGAATTCGGGCAGTCAGGCAAACCAAGGTGTGTTTCTGGCGCTGGCGAAGCCGGGTGACACGATTCTTGGCCTCAGCTTAGATGCTGGTGGTCACCTAACTCACGGCGCCCGCCCAAATCTGTCAGGCAAATGGTTCAACGCGGTATCTTATGGCTTGCGTCAGTCGGATCAGCGGATCGACATGCACGAAGTCGAGATCCTGGCCCACCGGCATCAGCCAAAGATTATCATCGCCGGCGGCTCGGCTTACCCCCGGCAGATCAACTTCTCTGAATTCCGCCGTATCGCCGATGCAGTAGGTGCATATCTGATGGTTGATATGGCCCATTTTTCGGGTCTGGTTGCGGCCGGACTACATCCATCGCCTTTCCCGTATGCCGACGTGGCGACAACGACCACGCACAAGACCTTGCGTGGCCCACGAGGCGGCATGATCCTGACCAATGACGAGGCGATCGCTAAGAAGATCAATTCTGCGATCTTCCCTGGCCTGCAAGGCGGTCCTTTGATGCACGTTATTGCAGGCAAAGCGGCTGCGTTCGGCGAGGCACTACATCCTGAATTCAAAACCTATACGGCGCAGGTTATCGAAAACGCTCAGACTCTGGCCGAAGGTTTGAAAGCAACGGGATTCGACATTGTGTCGGGTGGCACGGACACTCATCTGATGCTGGTCGATCTTCGGCCCAAAAAGGTCACCGGTGTCGATGCCGAAAAGGCACTGGGCCGTGCGCATATCACTTGCAACAAGAACGGTGTGCCGGGTGATCCGGAAAAACCAACGGTCACCTCTGGTATACGACTCGGCACACCCGCAGGCACAACGCGTGGTTTCGGCACTGAAGAGTTCGACCAGATCGCGGCGATGATAACTCAGGTCCTAGACGGGCTCGCGGCGAATGGTCCCGAAGCCAATGGAGCCATCGAGGCCGAAGTCAAAGCCCAGGCAGTCGCCCTGTGCCACCGTTTCCCAATCTATCAAATCTGATCCAACACGCCCTGAAAGGAAGACAACATGCCTGGATATAAAGGCTTGGCCGTTCCCGGTCCCACGAACATGCCGTTCGAAATCCGCCAAGCGATGGACGTCGCTTTGGAAGATCACCGCGCACCGGATTTCCCGGATTTCACCAAACCGCTGTTGGCTGATCTTAAGAAGATCTTCAAAACCGAAACTGGCCAGGTATTCGTCTTCCCCGGCTCAGGCACCGGTGGCTGGGAGTCAGCCATTGCCAACACATTGGCGCCTGGTGACCGTGTCCTGGCATCGGTTTTCGGTCAGTTTTCCTGGCTTTGGGTCGACATGTGTCAGCGTTTTGGGTTGGACGTTAACGCAGTAGACGTGCCTTGGGGGCAAGGTGTGCCATTGGTTGAGTACGAGGCGCATATCGCCGCCGATAAGACCCATAAGATCAAGGCGGTTCTGGTGTGTCAGAACGAAACTGCAACGGGCGTGACTTCGGATGTCGAGGGCGTGCGTAAAATCCTGGACGCCCACGGGCACCCGGCGCTGCTGTTCGTTGACGGTGTCAGTTCGATCGCCTCGATCGACTTCCGCATGGATGAATGGGGCGTCGATGTTGCGGTTTCGGGCTCGCAAAAAGGCTTCATGATGCCGACGGGACTGGCCATCGTCGGGGTGAGCCAGAAAGCACTGTCCTGTCGGGTCCGGTCCAAGCTGCCTGTCTGCTTCTTCGATTTCGAAGACATGCAGAAAACCAATGCGCAGGGTTATTTCCCGTATACGCCCGCCGTCACATTGCTGCGTGGTCTACGCAAGTCCGTCGATATGTTGTTGGACGAAGGCCTGGACAATGTCTTCGCCCGCCACACAAGGTTGGCCTCGGGCGTCCGTGCGGCGGTCGACGCATGGGGCCTGCAGACGTGCGCGAATGCTCCGGAATGGCAATCAGACACGGTTACCGCGATCCTGGTGCCTGAAGGGTTTGACGCGAACGATGTGATCAAAACGGCCTATCACCGGTATGATCTTTCGCTAGGCGCTGGCCTCAGCAAAGTCGCGGGCAAGGTCTTCCGGATCGGCCACCTCGGCTGGCTGAATGAAATCATGATCATGCAGTTCCTGGGCGGTGTTGAACTCGCGATGCGCGATGTTGGCATTCCCTTCGAATCCGGCTGCGGTGTTGGCGCAGCGGTTGAGCACTTCAGCCAAACTGGCGACGGCGCAGCGATCCGGATCGCCGCAGAGTAACGAGCAACTGTCGACACACTGGGCTTTTTCGCCTTATTGCCCGCTGATATCCTGGATGTCCCGCCAAAAGGCGGGGCATCTTTCTTTTGACCACCAGAAAGGGCTGTTCAATGTCCCGTATCGTTTTCCTGGACCGATCGACGATGGCGCCGCAGATCCCATTGACGAAGCCATCATTCGATCACGAATGGGTCGAGCATGACCGAACGTCATCGGATCAGATCGTTGAACGATTACAAGGGGCAGAGATCGCAGTTAGCAACAAGGTCGGTATCCGACGGGAACACATAGAAGCCCTGCCGGATTTGAAAATGATTACAATTCCAGCGACCGGATATGATGCCTTCGATATCCCGGCCTGCAAGGATCGTGATATCATCGTCTCCAACGTTCGGGGCTATGCCCATACGACCGTTCCTGAACATGTCTTTGCCATGATCCTTGGCCTCAGGCGCGGTATTGTCGGTTATCGCCAGGCCGTCATCGATGGGCGCTGGCAGGAAGCTGCGCAATTCTGCTTCTTTGATTTTCCGATCAACGACCTGCGCGGCCAGACGCTCGGCATCATTGGCGAAGGCGTGATCGGCCAAGGCGTGGCGCGCATAGGGCAGGCATTTGGGATGACCACGCTCTTTGCAGCGCATAAAGGCGTCGATGGGTTGGGTCCTCTCTACACGCCTTTCGAAGAAACTTTGCAGCGATCCGATATCCTTACGGTGCATGCACCCCTGACACCTGCGACCCGCGATGTTCTGGCCGCGCCGGAATTCGCAAAGATGACAAAGAAGCCTCTGATCATCAATTGCGGCCGCGGTGGTCTTGTGAACGAAGCCGATCTGGTCGCGGCGCTGGATGCGGGGCAAATAGCAGGCGTTGGGTTCGATTGTTTGACATCCGAGCCGCCCAGCGCGGACAATCCGCTGATGGGAATCCTTGAACGTCCCAATGTGATCGTCACTCCGCATACAGCTTGGGCATCCGACGAAGCACAGATCGAAGTATGGGATCAGGTGCTGGCGTCAATCGAAAACTACCACGCGGGTAAACCGTCCAATCGGATCGCCTGAACACCTGCAATTTCTGATGCTCCTTGACTTCGCCGGGACACCGGGGCGTCAATCGGGTCTGCAAGACCCGGGGCATGCATGCGCGTAGGTATCGAAGTTGGTGGAACATTCACGGATTTGATCGAAGTCCGCGACGGCGTTATCCGTTCGGCCAAGGTGCCCAGCACGCCTGATGCGCCGGATCGCGGTGCGGTCCACGCGATCGAGGCTGCTGGCATCAATCTGGCCGAAGTCGAAGACCTGGTACACGGATCGACCGTTGCAACCAACGCAGTCCTGGAACGAAAGGGCGGGCGTGTGGGTGTCTTCGTAACGGAAGGAACCCGGGATCTCTTTGCGCTGCAACGCCATGACCGACGGGCGATCTATGATCTGCACTATCAAAAGACTGTACCGATCGTCGATCGCAACGCTGTTTGTGAAATCGCAGAGCGGGTCTCTGCAGACGGGACCGTTGTCAAACCGTTGGATCAAGAGAAAACCGAAGCGCGGATCAATACGTTCCTGGAGGGCGCAGAATACGATGCCATCGCGATCTGCTTGTTGCACTCTTATGTGAACGCGGATCACGAACACCAGATTGCAGAAATCGTCGCACGGTGCGCCCCGGATCTACCGGTGACCTGTTCTTGCCATGTGTCCAGGGAGTTCCGAGAATACGAGCGGGCCTCGACCACTGCCCTGGCGGCCTATGTCCAGCCGGTGATCGAAGGTTATTTGAACCGCTTGTCGCAGACCTTGGATGTCCGTGGGTTTCAGGGCCGGTTCTCGATCATGCAATCGAACGGAGGGCGCATGCCCGCCGAGGCGATGGCGAAGAACGCGATCTCTGCTCTTTTCTCTGGCCCCGCCGCAGGTGTGATGGGTGCGCTGGGGCTCGCCGGGCGTGCGGGCTTCGACAATATCATCACGCTGGATATGGGTGGGACCAGCACTGATGTTTCGCTGATTTCGGACGGGGTCCCGGATCTGGCACCGCAAACAGAAATCGACGGCCTGCCAGTGCGGACACCGGTTATCGATATCGTGACGGTCGGCGCTGGCGGAGGGTCGATCGCTTGGATCGATGATGGCGGTCTCTTGCGTGTTGGCCCGCAATCAGCGGGGGCAGATCCGGGCCCGGCCAGCTATATGCGCGGCGGCACGGACGCGACGGTGACTGATGCACATCTGGTTCGCGGGACGCTGCAGGCGGGTTCATTCCTGGGCGGGCAGATGCAGGTGGATATCTTAGCGGCTGAGGCTGCCATCGCCCGCCATTGTGATCAGCTGAACCTCACGTCACAGCAGATGGCCGACAGTATCATCCAAATTGCTGAATCGAACATTGTGCGCGCAATCCAACAAGTCTCAACCGAACGAGGACGCGATCCCCGGGACTTTGCGCTGGTGCCTTTCGGCGGAGCTGGCCCATTACACGCCGCCAGGGTTGCCGAGGAACTTGGCATCGAAACAGTGGTAGTTCCCGCCAATGCGGGCGTTCTGTCCGCGGCCGGATTGTTGATGTCAGACTTTGTCCATTACCGCGCACGTACGGATCGGATCCGAGTGGAAGAAGGGTCCATGCAGACGGTGCTGAACCGGTTGACCGCCCTACGCGACGAGGCGGCCGCTTACATGCATGACGTTGGCATAACGGATCCGCTCCACTTTCAGCACATTCTAGAAATGCGCTATGTTGGCCAAGCCTTCGAAGTTTCGGTGCCGTTGACCGCGGACCCAGGCACGTTGACAGCTGAAGGTCTCATCCAAGCTTTCGCCGATGCCCACCATCGGGTTTTCGAGTTTTCGAAACCGCCTGGCGATCCAGTCGAGATCGTTTCGTTCCGCATCGGCGCCAGCGCCAAAGCCCAAGCGTTTCCTGAGTTCCGTGATCACTCGAACATTGATGGCATAGCCGAGCGCAACATCGATATTACCGAAGGCGGAATGCAGCGTGATTGCCGTATTCTGCCGCGCAATGCTGTCCCAGGCGAACCTATGCCCGGACCTATCTTGGTCGAGGACGGTACCTCGACCATCTATGCCCCGCCGGGCTGGCAGGTCCGACGCGATGCGGGCGATGCCTTGATCCTAAATAGGGAGGCATAACCAATGTCTGTGTCCAGCATTGAGCAGGCGATAATAACCCGATCAGTCATCGCTGCGTCGCATGAAATGGGGACCAAGCTGATCCGTTGTGCGCATTCGCCCATTGTGCGGGAAGCGCAGGATTGCTCTGCCGCCATAATTGACCGGAATGGTCGCGTAGTGGCGCAGGCAGAACTGATCCCGATCCAGCTTGGCTCGATCTCTCACACCTTGGCGCCTTGTCTAGAGCATTATCCGCCGGAGACGCTGGAAGACGGCGATTTCTTCATCAACAACGACCCCTATCATGGCGGGCAGCACATTCAGGACATCTTCCTGTTTTCACCCATCTTCCATGACGGGGAATTGCTGGGGTTCAGCGCCTCGGTCGTCCATCACATCGATCTCGGAGGTGGGGCCCCCGGATTGAATCCCAATGCAGATGACGTCCATCAAGAGGGCATCATCTTCCCACCGTCGAAATACAATATCGAGCGGGATTGGAATGGCGGATCTTTCCAGCGGATGATCGCTGCGAATGTTCGGATGCCGGAGGCTACGATAGGCGACCTGAACGCCCAGTTCGCCGCAAACACTATCGGTTCGAAACGCCTACAGGCCCTCGCCGACCGGTACGGTCGCGACGTGTTGATCGGCGCGATGGACGAGATGCTCAGATATTCCGAGCGTCGGATGCGTGCCGCGATTTCTGGGCTACCCAATGGCGTGTATCAGGCCGAGGCGGCCATGGACGACGACGGGATTGGCGAGACACCTGTGCTGATCCGCGCCCAGGTCGAAATCCAAGGTGACAGTATCCATATAAGCTTTGATGGCACGGACACCCAGGTTGCGACAAACTTGAACAACCCTTTCGCGTCCACCTTCGCTGCAGCGATCGCTTGTGCAAAATCGGTGCTGACCGATCCCGACATTCCGTTCAACGATGGTGTTTCACGAGTGATCACTGTCGAGGCTCCGTTCGGATCCGTGCTGAACCCGAAGCCGCCAGCGCCCGTGCGCGCCCGGTTGCTGCCAAGCTATCGGGTGTTCAACGCCGTGATGAAAGCTCTGGCCCAGGTGGTGCCAGACCGGGTTATGGCGGAAGGCTATGATACGACGACTCCGGTCTGTCTAAGTCATTTGGGGCCTGACGGATACAACATCTATCTAGAGATCTTGGGTGGCGGATACGGAGCCGGTCAGGAAAACGACGGCTGCGACGGGGTCGACAGTCCACTGTCCAATTGCGCGAACATCCCGATCGAGTCGCTGGAAATGGACTATCCCTTTGTGCGGGTCGAGAACTACGCCCTGCGTTCGGGATCTGGCGGCGCGGGTGCCCGGCGGGGTGGCTTGGGATTCGAGAGATCCTATCGCATTCTGCAGGATGGAGTGACCTTCGCCACCTATGGCGACCGCTTTACCCGCCCGGCTGAGGGGCTATTCGGTGGTGAAAGTGGCGCCCCGGCCGAGACACATATCGAACGCGGGGACGACAAGATCACACTGAGGTCCAAGACCGGACGCCAGGTTGAAAAAGGCGACCTCCTGGTGGTCAGGACTGGCGGTGGTGGCGGATATGGCGACCCGGATATTCGGCCTACCCGGATGCAAGCCATTGATAGTGAGCTTGGTCTGACAAAAAATTCCGAATGAAGGAGTTCTAATATGAGCGTTCTGGTTCTTTACATGGTGAAGTACGAAAACGATCAGAAAGCCGCAATGGTGGCCAACGATCACACCCGAGACCGCGCAGCAATCCATCGCAAGGCAATCGCTGATTTTGGCGGGACGCCGATCGCGCAATATGGATCCTATGGCGAATACGACATGGTCTATATCTACCGCATGCCCGACGACAAAGCTCTGGCAGCAAACCTGCATCTGACAGATTCCTACGGGCTGGCAAAGTATTCAAAGACCGTCCCGCTAATGGAAAGCGATGACCTCGTTACTTCGCTGAAACTCGCGCACGAGACGCCGACCGAGTACGCACCAGCGGATAAATAGTAATCTGTCTCTCTTGCTAATTTAGTCTTTCGCCGCCCAGGATGGCTTGCGGCAATCGGTTCTCTGCCGGTGCCAATGGGCAGACATAGGCATCGTTTAAGGCGCAGGACGGATTATAGGCAAAGTTGAAATCCAGGATCAGGTCGCCATGTTCGGTTTGACCCAGATCTGCGCCCTTAATCGCGTCCAGAAGATAGCGCCCACCACCATAGGTCTGCAGGCCTGAACTTGCATCTGTGAATGGTAGGAACAGGCCGCCGCCATATCCGCTGATCCAATACACGGTGAGTTCCGCGCCAAATCGTTCGTAGAGACCAAGGGTTCGAAAAATCGGTCTTCTGGACAATGTGCCATCTGCGCCGACGTCGACCTTTTGATCCGGGCCATGAACGGGCTTGGTTTCGACTTCGCATCGCAGCGACGGATCGTATTCGAAAACAGGGATCGTCTCGAAATCAGATCGCGCCTCTACCGGTAAAGGGCTCATCGGGTGGTGTTTGAACAAAGCCGACCTGGTCTGATGCCAATACATCCAGGCCTCCCGACCACTTTCGATGCCGCGAACTTTGGCGTAAAGCGCATTCACGCGCCTGCGCCAGTCGGCCAGTGCCAGATGCTCGGGGCCAGCATAAACCGCAATTCGCTGCGCCCGCGGAGAAACATTGATGTTCAAAAGGGGCGCTCCTCGATCGTCACGTGCTGCGGAAAGAAAGCGATCATCAGCGTGATCTCTGCCGCGAACGGAAAAGGGTCAGGATAGCTCCACGCAATCTTGGAAACGGTGACTTCGTCAGAAGCCAGATCAAAGTAGATTGCGTCACCTTTCAACGGACAATGCGTTGTTTCGGGGCTATCGACCAACTCCACCAAGACATCGGACCTAGGCAGATAGATCACTGGGTCATAGAAATCCCGACCGACCTCGATCAGTCTGACAGCACCCGCGCTTTCGGCCAAAACTTCGGCATCCCGTGTCACCCGAACCGTTCCCGCGACCGGTTTGATCCGCATAAAATGCCACGCATTCGCCGGGTTATGGATCGTGCCGTCCGGCAATTCTTCAACCCATCGCGTCTCGGTGTTTTTCATTTGGCTGTTCATACGCCGACTCCCACTATTTTGCCCGTCTCTGAATAGGCCGGACAACCGTTCATCTCTTCTCAGACATAGTTCTTCCAACTGGCAAATCACATCGCCAAAACGCTCCTGGCCCAACCGATTGGCCATCCGGGAGGGAACGGTATCCTTTCAGATTCGGATTGAAACCGAAGCCGTTTCCGTTGAGCCCAAGATCGACCATCCCTGAGCATAGGGCACGTTTTGGTGACCGTTACTTTGGCCAATTGATACCTCCGGCGCTTTAGAGCCTGTCCGAGGTATATGCGCCTGGAATTCGATCCGGAACAGCACTAAATGAGCCAGAGCGGATTGAATTCTATCCGATGCTTCCAAAGTGGAGTTCTTGCAATTGGCGCAGACAGAAACGCTACAAGACTGGGATGCGTTGCGCGTCTTTTTAACGGTTGCGCGCACAGGCAGTTTGCGGGCGGCAGCAGACGCCTTGGGGGTTAATCACGCGACGGTTTCGCGCGCGATCAAGGCGCTGGAAAAAGATCTTGGCTCTCGGCTGTATGACCGGGCGACTTCAGGTCTTACGCTGACCCAGCCGGGCGAAGAGCTATTCGAACTTGCAGTACCGATGGAGACTCAGGCCCATGTCATCCGCCGACGCCTTGCAGGCCTGGACGATGACCCCTCAGGGGTGGTGCGGGTCAGTATCGCCCCGGTCTTGGCATTCGGATACATCAGCAAAGTCTTTTCAGCATTCAGCGATGCTTATCCGCAGATCGATCTGGACGTCTTGGTGACCAATAAAATCTCGGATCTGCAACGGTCGGAAACGGACGTTTCTTTTCGCATTGCCTATCAGATTGACGAGGACGTAATCGGCCGGCGCGCTCTGACATATGTAAAAACGTTCTATGCAACCCCGGACTATCTATTGGCGCATCCCGATCCCGTGGCAGTCCAGGGGGAAGGGGCAAGTGTCATCGGATGGGACAAGGAAAATGACCCGGCCTGGCTGCGGCAGACGCCGTTTCCGAAGGCCCGCCTTACCAACATTTTCGCTGAAGGTGTGCTGCAGCGCGAGGCTGCGGCAGCAGGCATGGGTATTAGCATTCTACCCTGTTTCATGGGCGATGTAGACGACCGGTTGGCGCGAGTGCCGGGCGCGACCTTGCAACCTGACCGATCGATCTGGTTGCTGTTGCACAGCGATCTTCGACGCACGGCTCGGGTCCGCGCCCTAGTGGATTTCGCTGCGCGAGCTATCCGCAGTGATCGCGATCTCTTTATGGGAAATTTGAGTTAGCCGGACAGCGCGCCATCGCGCTGAAAAATTTGGCCAAAACCCTCCAGCCGGTCATTGATCCCAGCGCGACGCAGACAACTCCAAAACTGCGCCTGATTGCTGGTGATCACAGGCTTCCCCGCAGCCTGTTCGATCTCCTCCACCACCTCAAGCGCGCGAATGCCGCCGCAGGACAGAAAGATTGCATCCGCATCGGGCCGATCGATCTCTAAAGCAAAGGTTTTCCAGTAAGCAGGTGTCACCCGGCCCATATCTACACCATCGGCGATGTTCAGGCCTTGAATGTCCAGAATCTCAAAGCCCTTGGCCGCCATGAAGTCAGCCTCGGCGGTGTTGATGTCGTCTAGATAAGGCGTGCCGATGACGATTTTCTCGGCGCCCAGTTCTTGCAAGGCGTCGACCACGCCAGTGACGATGCACATTGGTTTCGCCCATGGGGCGCCTCTGCGAATTTCTTCGAAGACACGCTCCTCTCCAAGGACGATCGATCCACTTGTGCAGTGATAGCTTACGATGTCGGGCCTGGCTTCAGGTTGCAGGCGTGAAGCGGCTTCGGCCATATGATCGATATGTCGGGCAAGGGTTTCGGTGGTGGTGTAGTCGTTGGTCTTCAATCGGGTCACATGAACGGCAACCCCTTCCGGCGCCATATCGGCAAAATCCGCTTCGGCAGCCGGATCTGTCGACATCAGAATAAAACCGAGCCGCGCCCGGTGGTGCCGCCCGGCATCCATTTCCGGTTGCCATTTGGCCGAGACGACAGGTGATCCCTGAACATGCATGTACGAAGCTCCTATATCACGGGCAGGTCTGGTGCCGCCCGCGTGGTCAGCAATCGGGGCGCGCCATCCTGCACAACGACGTCTTCTTCATGAACCATCATCTGACCATCGCCATAACTCAAAGAAGGCTCGAGCGTCAGCACCATGTTTTCCCGAAGCACGGTGTCATCCCATGCCGCATGCGAAGGATACTCGGTCAGCTGCATACCCAGCCCATGACCCAGGCGTCCCACATCGCCGGACCCTTGGTCCATTTCTTGGATCACGGCGCGCATCGCGTGGAATAGATCCCGGCACGTCGCGCCGGGCCTTGCGGCTTCGATCCCCGCTTCGGTCGCGCGCCACAGCACATCATAGGCCCGGCGCGAGGCGTCATTCGCATCCCCAATCGCAAAGTTCCGATCGAAGTCACAGAAGTAGCCATCCCAAACGCAGCCCGTATCCAACATCAGAATGTCACGTCTTTGCAACGGGCGGTCAGTAGGGGGAGAGATGATATCCCGATAGCCGCCTTGATCCGCTCCGCCGACGACATAGGGCGCGTCGTCCGCGCCCTGGGCCAGTGCCTCGCGGCGGAAGGCGCGGAAAACGTCGGCTTCTGGCAGATTTGGCCGGGCAATTTCGGGCACTTTGTCAAAAGTCGCCGAACCGATGGCGCAGATATGTGCCAGCTTTTCGATCTCTGCCGCAGATTTTACAATCCGCATCTGCCGAAGGATCTGAGCGGCATCCAGGAATCTGGTTCGGGGCAGGGCATCGTTGAGCCGTTCGAAATCCGCCAACGGCATCCGCAGCAAAGTCTCCGGCCCTTTCAGAATACCGATTAACGAGCCCAGATCCGCAAGAGCTTCAATCAAGAGGCTGACACCATCGTCGATTGGGTTCGGTGCGGCCCAGGTCCGGATGTCCTCGATCCAGGTCATTCGCATCAATTCTGCACCGATTTCCGGGATCACCGCGATCGGTTTGCCCGAGGCTGGAACCAACAGAAACCAGGGCCGCGTTGGACTCTGCCAAAATAAAGTCTGGAATCCGCTGAAGTACCGCACCTCTGGCTCTGTCATCAGCAGCAGGCCGTCCAACCCTTGGGCTGCCATCATGGCCTGGGCGCGTGTCGTGCGGTCTTGGAATTCAGCGACAGGGAAGCCGCGATCTGGAATGCGTGTCATCCGTGAAGTCTTTCAGAACTTGGATGGCAAGTGCAAACGGAAGATGCGTCGTAGCGCTAAGAAGCAATGCAATGGTCTTTACCCCAGCCGCGGCCTATCCTTACCTAGATCTTCGGCTTTGATTGGATCATTAAAGGAGAGCCTCATGAAGACGGCGGAAAAGGTGCTACGTGCCGAGCTTGTCTCTGCCTGCCGTCAGATGAACGTAAGCGGTATCAACCAAGGCACGTCAGGCAACATTTCGGCAAGGTTCGAAGATCGCATGCTGATCTCACCCTCGGCGGTGTCCTACGATCGGTTGGAACCCGAACTGATCGCCTCGATCTCGCTGGATGGCTCTGATGGCAATTGGGACGGCCCGTTGAAGCCGTCGACCGAGTGGCGGTTCCACCACAGACTTTTGCAGGAACGCGCGGATGCAGGCGCCGTTGTGCACGCTCACCCGATTTATTGCACAACCCTGGCGATGGCCCGCAAACCGATCCCGGCGGCGCATTACATGGTCGCAGCTTTTGGTGGGAACGATGTGAGATGCGCCGGTTACGCGACCTTCGGTACCGAGGAACTCTCTGATCTGGCGATCGCGGCAATTCAGGACCGGTCGGCCTGTTTGCTGGCCAATCACGGTATGATCACCATTGGTGAGACGCTCGAGAAAGCAATGTGGCGCGCCGTTGAACTGGAGACGCTCGCCAAGCAATATTACCATTCCCTGCTGATCGGTGGACCGGTCCTGTTGTCAGATCAGCAGATGGCTGACGCCCATAAACGCTTTGGCAGCTATGGACTTCAGGACACTGCCGGCACGTAAACTCCTAAGCGGACGGCGCGGGCCCTGTCTCGTAGATTCGACGTAATCTGGGATGTGAGTGGCGGGCAGGATGGGATTCGAACCCACGAGACCCTTTTGGGGCCTACTCCCTTAGCAGGGGAGCGCCTTCGACCACTCGGCCACCTGCCCGCAGACGGGGATATGGGTGCAGCGGGATCAAGTCAACCGGGACATGCATGGCTTCGTCTGGCCCGATGGCAAAATTAGAAATAGGCGATCCAAAGCAGGAATCCGCCCAATGCCAGGCGATAGAGAACAAACCACAGCATCGTCCATGATCCGGCAAACATACGCATCATCAAGGTCAGGGCGATCAGCGCTGCAATGCATGAGAGAGACGCGCCTAGAAGTAGTTCTGCACCCAGTTCCAGATTGCCGTCCCTGACGACGCCCAGGGTCTCAACGGTCCCGGCTCCAATGATCGTCGGCACTGCCATCAGCATTGCAAGCCGTGCGGCTTGGGTGCGGTCGAAGCCCAACCAGCGGCCCATGGTCATCGTAAGGCCGGACCGGCTGGCACCCGGGATTAAGGCCAGGGCCTGAGCGACGCCCATGAGAACCGCGTCGCGCCGGGTCCAAGTCTCAGCAACACCACGGTTCGGCACCGTTCGGTCGGCGATCCATAAAAGGGCAGCACCGATAACGGTGGCCCAACCGATCGCCTCGACGGATCGAAAAGCCGCCTGACTGTCGCTCAGCTTCAGCCCCAGTCCAAAGAGGATCACGGGGATCGTCGCTATAATCAGCAACCAGACCAGTCTGGCCGGTTCCGTCTTTGTTTGGCCCGCGAGAACATGCCCGACGCCGATGAAGAGTTGACCGATCTCGGCTCTGAAATAGAGGCAGACGGCCACCAGAGTCCCGACGTGGACCGCGACGTCCATAACCACGCCTTGATCTGCCCGCCCGGTCAGAAGTGGCCATAAAGCCAAGTGGCCGGACGACGAAATCGGCAGGAATTCTGTAATTCCCTGGATGATTGCCAGAGCGACAATATCGAAGAGTTCCATAAGCTTATCCCTGCGCTCCGGGTTCGCCGGGTTCCTAGGCTGAACTCGAAATGGGCGAAAGGGGAAAGTTACGTCAGTAAGTTTTACCTAATTAGTCGCCCCTCGGTTGAAAGCTAGTTGTAGAACATGTTAGATTGACCAGAGATTTGGACAAAGCACGCGTATTAGGTCATTATTTCTGACATACCGTGTTGAAAACAGTTGATCCCGCACGGATTTCGCTTAAATCCAGCCCTTCGTGCGGTCGCGCGTGCCAGCTTGTCGCTAGCTACGGGATTATAGCATGTCGCAAAAGATGTTGCAGTTTGTCGATGTTGACCGGTCAATGCCGGATAAACGCACGGCAACCGAACGTTCGAAGGACTTCGCAGAGATCTATCGGCAATACGCAGCCGAGAAGGCTGCCGAGCAGGCTGCGCGCTGTTCGCAATGCGGGGTGCCATTTTGCCAGTCGCACTGCCCGCTGCACAACAACATCCCGGATTGGCTGAAACTGACCGCCGAGGGCCGCCTGAAAGAGGCGTGGGAGATCAGCCAGGCCACCAACACCTTCCCTGAAATCTGTGGCCGGATCTGTCCGCAGGACCGGCTCTGCGAAGGGTCCTGCGTCATCGAACAGTCCGGCCATGGCACGGTCACCATCGGCGCGGTGGAAAAATACATCACCGACACGGCCTGGGAGGAAGGCTGGGTCGAGCCGATCATCCCAATCTCAGAACGTCCCGAGTCCGTCGCCATCATCGGGGCTGGGCCGGGCGGTCTGGCCGCCGCGGACCGGCTGCGCCGGGCAGGTGTGCAAGTCACCATCTATGACCGGTATGACCGGTCCGGCGGTCTGCTGGTTTACGGGATCCCGGGGTTCAAACTGGAAAAGGAGGTGGTCGTCCAGCGCAACGCGCAACTGGAAGCCTCGGGCGTCAAGTTCGTGCTGAACACCGATATCGGCACCGACATTTCCTTTGACGCGATCCGCGACCAACATCAGGCCGTGATCATTGCGACCGGCGTCTACAAGCCACGCGATATTGGTGGGCCTGGGTCCGGCACAAAAGGGATCGTCCAGGCGATCGACTACCTAACCGCCTCGAATCGCAAAGGTTTCGGCGACGATGTGCCTCAATTTGACAGTGGCGAGATGAACGCTGAGGGCAAGAGCGTGGTTGTGATCGGCGGCGGCGACACCGCCATGGACTGCGTGCGCACGGCGGTCCGCCAAGGCGCGACCTCGGTCAAATGCCTCTATCGCCGGGACAAGGCAAACATGCCGGGATCAATGCGCGAGGTGAAGAACGCCGAGGAAGAAGGCGTGATCTTCGAGTGGCTGACCGCGCCCAAGGGCTTTGCCGGGGACGAAACCGTGACCGGGGTAAAAGCCATCAAGATGCGGCTGGGCCCGCCGGATGTCACCGGCCGCCAGGCGCCGGAAGAGATCGACGGATCCGGCTATACCGAACGCTGCGATCTGGCGATCAAAGCTTTGGGATTCGAACCAGAGGATCTGCCGACCCTATTCGACAGTCCCGAATTGCCAGTCACCCGTTGGGGCACTGTGAAGGCCGACTTCCGCACGCACGAGACCGACATGCCCGGGGTCTATGCCATCGGGGATATCGCCCGTGGCGCCTCCTTGGTGGTCTGGGCGATCCGGGACGGACGCGAGGCTGCAGACGCGATCATTGAGCGCTTGAACGAAGGCGCAAAGATCGCTGCCGAATGATGGGTGGCGCCAGGAAAAATGCCCTTTCGCCGCGCGCGGGGGCGATCCTAGGTCAGGGGCGTGAGCCTGGCTGGCGCTGGGATTCCAAGTGTATGCCATCCGTACCGCACGCGTATGTCATCCGTATGCCATGCGTATGCCATCTGTATGTACAAAAAGTCGACGGGTTAACGGACGGTTTCTATGCAGCATCTGACCGACTCGAACGCCAGGTCCAGACGTGGTTTCAGGGTGTTGCAAAAAATGTGGTCAGGCACACCAAGAAAAATGATTTGCTGTTGCTTCTTGGCCTCGGCTTACGGTGGGGGCAGCGCATGCTCTCAGGTGGGCCAAGGCCTTATCCTGCGGGCGCGTTAACCCGCTGGAAAGGACAAGCGTCATGACCGAATTATTAAAAGGTGAATGTCTTTGTGGGGCGGTGAAGTTCCAGGGCATACCAGACCACGGCATCACCATCTGCCATTGCGGGCAGTGCCGCACCTGGGGCGCGGGCCCGTATATGGAAGTCGACATGTCGACCGGTGTCAGCATCGAGGGGGACACGTTACGCTGGTACCGTTCTTCCGAAAATGGCGAGCGCGGCTTTTGCACGACCTGCGGATCGAGCCTGTTCTGGCGCGATGTTCGGGCCGGCGACGCCATGTCGGTTTCCGCGAATGCGCTGCAGGGTGATCATGGGCTGAAAATCAAAAGCCATATCTGGGTCGACGACAAACCGGACTGGTACGAGTTTGCCGATGACACCTCGCGCCTGACCGCGTCTGAATTCACTGGGGGCAGGTGAGATGCACATCTTGAAGCTTTCACGCGTTGCGATTTGTGCTGGCGCTATAAACCTTTTTGGCATGGGGGCCGCAGACGCAAATGATGCGGTCTGTACCGGGGAGTTGGATGCCAATTCTTATTCGGCGACGGCCCAGGTCAGTCTGGCTTCGCTGTCGAACGTTCCACCGGGCGATGCATTGATCGTTCCTGTGCCGGTCCAGGTCGATTTGAACCTCTGCCAGGACCGTGGAACTTTGCGTTTGGTGCACGGCAGCTGGGCGGCCGACCATAGGCATCTGGAGTATCAAATCTTTGGTGAGGGAACGCTCACGAACGACGATAGCGAGTCGGTTCTGGTGGAGGATGTGATTGTCTTCGCCCTGGATTCTAAATTGGATTTCACCGTCACTAATCTTCTGCTGCAGCGTGTTGACGTCGTGTCCGGTGCGCCTTTGCGGCCATCGCTGATCTTGATGCGGAGATCGGCCCAATGAAGCAGACCGGACAATGCCTTTGCGGCGCAGTGCGTTTTTCGTTCCGCCAGCCGACCAAGAACCTACAGGTCTGTCATTGCGGACAGTGCCGTCGCTGGACAGGGGGCGGTCCGTTGTTCGGAGTTCGGGTCGAGGATGTCGAGATCTTGGGCGAGGATCAGATCGGCCGTTTTCAGGCCAGCGAACATGGCGAACGGTGTTTCTGCAAGATCTGCGGCACCACGCTGTTCTGGCGGATGCAGGGAAAATCGGTGGCGTATCTGTGCCCCGGGGTGCTGGATGATGACGGCGGGATGACCGTGACTGAAGAGATCTTCGTCGACTGCCGGGCGTCGTGGATGCCGCCATGGGAAGGCGCGTCGCAAAGCACTGAGGCGAACGAGATCGCGAAGTTGGAGGCCTTCCTGGCCGATCAGGGGAGGAACCAATGACCAGAACCGGAAAGTGCCTGTGCGGCGCTGTCACGTTTACGGCCGAACCTTTCGGGACCAGTCAGGCCTGCCATTGCGATATGTGCCGAACCTGGGGCGGTGGGCCCTATATGGCTGTGCCCTGCGAGACGGCCAGCTTTGAAGGGCCGGTGCAGCGGTATCGATCCTCGGACTTTGCCGAGCGTGGCTTCTGCGGAACCTGCGGCACGCATCTGTTCTTTCACATGTTGGGTGGAGAGCGCCACGGTATCCCGATCGGCATCTTCGATGACCAATCGGATCTGCCCTTCAAGGGCGAGATCTATATCGATGAAAAGCCGGACTTCTATGCGTTCGAAGGGGAGCGCAAGTGTCTGACCGGCGCCGAGTTCGAAGCGAGGTTCCGGTGAGGGTGTGCGCAGTCATATCCTGCCGTCATGCCCGCGCAGGGCATCTCTCGGGTTTTTCGGAGTTCCCCGCGTTCGCGGGGATGACGCGACAATGACGGATGCACCACATATCGGCGGGTGCCTGTGCGGTGCCGTGCGTCTGGTGGCGGGAACGCCGTCTGCGCATATGCATGCGTGCCATTGTAGCATCTGCCGCCGGCATACCGGCATGTCCCAGTTCGCGATGGATGTGTCGGGCGCGGTCTGGGAGGGGGAGATTGAAACCTATCCGTCCTCGGACTTTGCCGAGCGCGCGTTCTGCCCGAAGTGCGGGACCACGCTGTACTACCGGATGTGGGAAAGTGATGTGCACTCGATCAACCCATTCCTGCTGCGGGATCGGTCAAGACTGAATTTCGATTCAGAGATTTTCATCGATTTCAAGCCCGACACCTATGCCTTTGCCGGGAACCGCCCGCGCAGGACCGAAGCGGAGGTGTTGGCATGAGGTGGCTCGTCTTCATTTTCCTTTTAACTTTGTCGTATGACGCAAAGGCGATCACGGCCGGTGATCCAAAAGAGCTATCGTCAGCGTTGCTTATTGGGCAACGTTGGTCATGCGGCGTCGAGGACCCGGTCGGGTCAGGTGCTGAATTAATCGCGCTTACAATTACCGGCATCGCGACCAAGAGAGCGGTCAGCAAACGCCCCAATTTTCAGAGTGACGAGGTGGTCGTCAGTGTTGACTTGATCGATGTGTTGGGCATTACAGAGCGCAGATACGATAGGCTGACAAATGGGCGTTGCGACAGATCACTGAGATTCAATCATGTCGCCTTCACGGCGAGTGCATTGCAAAAGTGCGATCTCAAATTTGTCAGCAATCACAAAATCGACGCGGATAAATTCGCTGCGCGTATGCGGTGGCTCCAGAGGATGAGCCGCGACGAGGGCGTCGTGGTCGAGCTGCACCCCGGAGAATTTTTACAACTGGTTCGCCGAAAGCGCTGCCAATGATGCGCAGTCTATTTCGCACGCCAAGATTTGGAGAAACCCAATGACCAACTGGATCGACAGCTATACCGCCGACCGGGACCGTCTGGCCGCCGAGGGCATGTATCTGCCAGAGGAAGAGCATGCCTCTTGCGGCGTTGGGCTGGTGGCCGCCATTGATGGCGAACCTCGGCGGGAAGTGGTCGAGCACGGCATCACCGCGTTGAAGGCCGTCTGGCATCGCGGGGCCGTCGATGCCGATGGCAAGACCGGCGATGGCGCGGGCATTCATGTGCAGATCCCCGTTGGCTTTTTCCAGGACCAGATCCGGCGCACGGGGCACGAGCCGGGCGAGGATGAGCTGATTGCCGTTGGTCAGGTCTTCCTGCCGCGGAATGATTTTGGCGCGCAGGAGGTCTGCCGAACCATCGTCGAATCCGAGATCCTGCGCTTGGGCTATTACATCTATGGCTGGCGTCAGGTGCCGGTCGATATTTCTTGCCTCGGCGACAAGGCGAACGCGACGCGCCCGGAGATCGAGCAGATCCTGGTCGCCAATCGTCGCGGTGTGGACGAAGAAACCTTCGAGCGGGAGCTTTACGTGATCCGCCGCCGGATCGAGAAGGCGGCCGCGGCGGCTCAGGTCACGGGTTTGTACCTTTGTTCGCTGTCCTGCCGGTCGGTGATCTACAAGGGGATGATGCTGGCAGAGCAGGTCGCCGAGTTCTATCCTGACCTGGAAGATCCGCGCTTCGTGTCGGCGTTTGCGATCTATCACCAGCGCTATTCGACCAACACGTTTCCGCAATGGTGGTTGGCGCAGCCCTTCCGGATGCTGGCCCATAATGGCGAGATCAATACGCTGAAGGGCAACCTGAACTGGATGCGTTCGCACGAGATCCGCATGGCCTCTGCGTCCTTTGGGGAAATGGCCGAGGATATCAAGCCGATCGTCGCCCAGGGTTCCTCGGATTCCGCCGCTTTGGATTCCGTCTTCGAAGTCATGGTCCGCGCGGGCCGGTCGGCGCCGATGGCCAAGACCATGATGGTGCCCGAGGCCTGGTCGAACTCCGAGACCATGCCCGAAGCCTGGAAGGCGATGTACGAGTATTCGAATGCGGTGATGGAACCCTGGGACGGACCCGCCGCGCTGGCTATGACCGATGGCCGCTGGGTGGTTGCGGGGATGGACCGGAACGGGCTGCGCCCGATGCGCTATGTGGTGACGCGGGACGGGTTGGTCATCGCGGGGTCCGAGGTCGGGATGGTTCCGGTCGATGAAACTCAGATAGATGAGAAGGGTGCGCTGGGCCCGGGTGAGATGCTGGGCATCGATATGGCCGAGGGCCGGGTGCTGCGCGACACCGAGATGAAGGACGAATTGGCCGCCGAGCGTCCGTTCGCGGAATGGATCGGCAAGGTCCGCGATCTGACGCAAGAGGTCGATGGTGTGCGCGAGCCTGCCGGCTTCACGGGCGGAGAGCTGCGGCGTCGCCAGATCGCGGCGGGCTATACGATGGAGGAGATGGAATCGATCCTGCACCCGATGGTCGAGGATGCGAAGGAGGCCATCGGGTCCATGGGCGATGACACGCCTGCGGCGGTACTGTCGGATGTCTACCGGCCGTTGTCGCACTTCTTCCGCCAGAACTTTTCCCAGGTGACGAACCCGCCGATTGACTCGCTGCGTGAACACCGGGTGATGTCCCTGAAGACCCGGTTCGGGAACCTGAAGAATGTGCTGGATCAGGATTCGTCTCAGACCGAGATTGTGACGTTGGACAGCCCAGTAGTGTCGAATGGGCAGTATGAAAAACTGGTCGAGGCGTTTGCTGATAAGGCCCGCGAAATCCACTGCACCTTCCCGGCGAACTCGGACCCCGGCGCCCTTCGGACTGCGTTGGATCGGGTGCGGCGGCGGGCCGAGGAACGGGTGCGCGAAGGATCGGGTCACCTGATCCTGACGGACGAGGCTGCGGATGCAGACAACATCGGCATGCCGATGATCCTGGCGGTCAGCGCGGTGCATTCCTGGCTGACTCAGAAGGGTCTGCGCACGTTCTGTTCGCTGAATGTCAGGTCAGCCGAATGCCTGGACCCGCACTATTTCGCGGTGCTGATCGGCTGCGGTGCGACGACCGTGAATGCCTATCTGGCCCAGGATGCGATCATCGACCGGATCGATCGCGGCCTTTTGGAGATGACGCCGGAAGAGGGCGTCGCCCGGTTCAAACACGCCATTGATCAGGGCCTGCTGAAGATCATGTCGAAGATGGGGATCTCGGTGATCTCGTCCTATCGCGGCGGGTGTAATTTCGAGGCGGTGGGCCTTTCCCGTGCGGTGGTGAATGAGTTCTTCCCCGGCATGCCGTCGCGGATTTCCGGCATCGGCGTCACCGGCATCGAGACGAAGCTGCGCCATGTGCATGACAAGGCCTATCAAGGCGACAATGTCCTGCCGATGGGCGGGCTCTACAAATCGCGCCGCAAGGGCGAGGCCCATGCCTGGGAAGCCCAGCTAATGCACATGCTGCAGGGCGCGGTGACGCAGAATTCCTATGCGCTTTGGAAGAAATATTCCGAGGGTATGACTGCCCGCGCGCCGATCCACCTGCGCGATCTTTTAGATTTCAAGCCAGCGGGTCCGGCCATTCCGGTAGATGATGTTGAAAGCATCACGTCGATCCGGAAGCGCTTTGTCACCCCGGGGATGTCTCTGGGCGCGCTCAGCCCCGAGGCGCATAAGGCCCTGAACGTCGCGATGAACCGGATCGGCGCGAAATCCGACAGTGGCGAGGGCGGCGAGGACCCCAAGCACTTCCATCCGGAACCGAATGGTGACAATCCGTCGGCCAAGATCAAACAGGTTGCCTCGGGCCGCTTTGGGGTCACGGCGGAATACCTGAACCATTGCCAGGAATTGGAGATCAAGGTCGCCCAGGGCGCCAAGCCCGGCGAGGGCGGGCAACTGCCCGGCTTCAAGGTCACGGTTCAGATTGCAAAGCTGCGCCATTCGACGCCGGGGGTCACGCTGATTTCCCCGCCGCCGCACCACGATATCTATTCGATCGAAGATCTGGCGCAGCTGATCTATGATCTGAAGCAGATCAATCCGGATGCGAATGTGACGGTGAAGCTGGTCGCCTCAACCGGCGTCGGTACCATCGCCGCCGGGGTCGCTAAGGCCAAGGCCGATGTGATCCTGATCTCTGGGCACAATGGCGGGACAGGGGCGTCGCCTCAGACGTCGATCAAATATGCGGGCCTGCCTTGGGAGATGGGCCTGACCGAGGCGCATCAGGTACTGGCGCTGAACGATCTGCGCGACCGGATCACCCTGCGCACCGATGGCGGGCTGCGCACGGGCCGTGACTTTGTCATCGCCGCGATGATGGGGGCCGAGGAATACGGTGTCGGCACCGCCGCCCTGATCGCTATGGGCTGCATCATGGTCCGGCAATGCCAGTCGAACACCTGTCCGGTGGGCGTCTGCACCCAGGACCCGCGCCTGCGCGATAAGTTCACCGGCACGGCGGACAAGGTTGTGAACCTGTTCAGTCTGTTGGCCGAGGAAATTCGCGAGATCCTGGCCTCGTTAGGCGTTAAGTCCATCGAAGAGATCATCGGCCGGTCCGATCTGTTGACCCAGGTCAGCCGGGGCGCGGCGCATCTGGATGACCTGGACATGAACCCGATGCTGGTGCGTGTCGATGAAGGCCGGGACATCGAATACCGCCTGGATCGTCCGCGCAACGCGGTGGACGACACGTTGGATGCCCAGATCGTTGCCGATGCCGGGCCGTTCTTTAAAGACGGGGAGAAGATGCAGCTGGACTATACCGTCCAGAACACTCAGCGGACGATTGGGTCGCGGGTCTCGTCCCAGATCGTGCGCCGGTTCAAGATGAACAATGATCTGCAGGAAGGCCACCTGACGGTGCGCCTCAACGGCACGGCTGGGCAATCACTGGGTGCCTTCGCGGCGCCTGGCCTGAAGCTGGAGGTCTTTGGCGATGCCAATGACTATGTCGGCAAAGGCCTCTCTGGCGCCGTGATCACGGTGCGTCCGCCATTGAACAGCCCGCTGATCCCGCATGACAACACGATCATCGGTAACACCGTCTTGTACGGCGCGACCGCAGGCAAGCTGTACGCCAGCGGCCGAGCAGGGGAGCGGTTCTGTGTGCGCAACTCGGGCGCCCAGGTTGTTGTCGAAGGCTGCGGCTCGAACGGATGCGAATACATGACCGGCGGGACGGCGGTCATTCTGGGATCCGTCGGCGACAACTTCGGAGCCGGGATGACCGGCGGCATGGGATTTGTCTGGGACCCTGAAGGGGCTTTCTTACAGCGCGCCAATAGGGAAACCTTGCAAATCCAACGCATTCAATCCGGTCATTGGGAAAGCGTGCTGCGCGGCATGGTCGCCGAGCACGTCACCCAGACCGACAGTCCACTGGCAAAAGAGCTGCTCCGCAATTGGGATCGCGAACTCGGCGCATTCTGGCAGATCTGTCCAACCGAGATGATCAGTCGGTTGGATCATCCGCTGTCCGATCTGTCCGAGGCCGAAACTGCTTAGCCAGTTTCCGCATTGAGTCCTGGGCTACACATGGCCCAGGACATTCACGACGCGGCCAAATGGGTCGCGCACCAAGAAACGTCGGACCCCCCATTCTTCCTCGGTCAACGGATGGATAATCTCGAAACCCATCCGCTGAGCCCGATTATACGCGTTCTCGACATTTCGGACTTCGATGGAAAGATCCGGTGTTTCGGGCGCGGTTTTATCTTTGGTCAGAACGCTGATCTGTGCGGCTGGCTCGGTGCGGGACCGGTATGTAACGATCCATCCAAGATCCATGGCGATATCCATGCGCAACATGTCGCCATAAAATTGATCTGCCAGCACAATATCATCGGTCGAAACGTTTGGGACGATGCGGTTGACACTCATGGAATTTGCTCCTTCGCGTGACAAGAGCGATTGTACCACGATCAGGTTCCGTTCAGGCAGGCTCTGCGCTAGGGTCCGCCGCGTGGCTGACATGTAAGGAGCAGTCTTGCCCGTAAGTTCCCGCACAGTTTGGTATTTCCACGGCTTTGATCCGGCGACGACCGCGCGGTATCGGCGCATCTTCGCTGCCGCGTCCGAGCGGTTCGACGTGACACTGGAGGGCCTTCCCGACGGCGAGGATGGCTGGCAGGCGACCCGCGAAGGCGTAGTTACGGATGTGCGGTACTGTCGCTACGAAGACCTGGTCAGGGGGTATCGCGCCGCTCCGTTCTGGCAGCGGGCATGGCGGTATTGGGTCACGTTGTTTGCAGTGTCGTGGTCTTCGATCTTTGCGCGTCCATCTCACCAGACTTCCAAAGCGTATGGCTTGATGCTGGCCCCGATGATGACATTTGGGTTTCCGATCGTGTTGCTTGCGGTCTGCAGTTTCTGGTTGGGCATGAGCGCCATACTTGCACTGTTCGTTGGTGCTCTTCTGGGGCTTTTATTGGTTCGATGGCTGTTCTTGGACGTTGTGGCGGACCTCTTTTCCTATTTGCGAGCGCTGGCGGTGGGCAATGATCAGCATTGGTCTGAGTACGCGATGCGCATTTATGACCTGGCGGATCAGATTGATCCCGGCGAGACGGATGAGACGCTGGTCATCGGCCATTCGCTTGGTGGGATTGCCGCCGTTGTGTCTGTCGCCAGAAAGCTTGAAACCTGGCCGGAAGGCAGGCCAATCGGACTGCTGACGCTCGGCTCGACC
Organism: Pseudomonadota bacterium; assembly: GCA_039028795.1. Classification (GTDB taxonomy): domain Bacteria; phylum Pseudomonadota; class Alphaproteobacteria; order Rhodobacterales; family Rhodobacteraceae; genus Thermohalobaculum. Next base: position 57,814 of record JBCCHJ010000003.1, on the reverse strand, counting down.
CATGGGATCGTGTTGGCCCAACTTGGGATTGGGCAGAGTGCATTGGTCGCGGCCATTCAAAAGGTGACGTCCGATCCCAGGGTCTTTTGGGTGGATGTGTCTTCCCCCCGCGATGCCTTTTGCGTGCCGCTGACCGATCCTTTAAAGCAGATCGGTCAGGGTGCGAGGCCCGGTATGACCAGCCCCCGGGTGATTTCGGCACAACTGCGCGATGCGCCGAAGATCCCGGGCGACCGGCGCACGGTCTTTTCGGCCATGCGGCGGCATATGGGGTATCTGTTGGCGCCGGAACCCGGCAGTGGGTTCGATTACGCAGACACAGTCACGGCCGCCTTGTCGTTGAAAGAGCGCTTCGGTCCGCGCGGCAATTCACCAAAGGCAAAGATGTGGCAGGGGTAAAGAGCTCAAAGAAGACCCGGAAGAAGGCCTCGAAGAAGGTGCCTGTCAGGAAGCCGCCAAAGACGGTCGGCAGAAAGCAGCGCCGGTTTCAAGGGCGGTTCTGGCGGCTGCTGCGCTGGCCCGCGCGGGTGGTCTTGGGCTTGGCGGTCTTCGCCTGTGTTTGGGTATTTTCCTACCGGATGATCGACCCGCCGGGCGGCTTTTACATAGCATCGGAGGCCTGGCGCTTGGATGGCATCAACAGAGAGTGGCGGGATCTGGAGGATATCTCTCCCCGCCTGGTTCGCGCCGTGATCGCGGCGGAAGACGCCCGGTTCTGCGATCACTATGGGTTTGATTTCGAGGCCATCCAGGCCGCGATTGAAAGCAATCGCGAAGGCAGACGTGTGCGGGGGGGCTCGACCATCACGCAGCAGGTCGCCAAGAACGTCTTCCTCTGGCACCAGCGGTCCTGGGTGCGCAAGGGTTTGGAGGCCGGGTTCACCGTTCTGATCGAGTTCCTGTGGCCGAAGCGGCGGATCATCGAGGTGTACCTGAACAATGTCGAATTTGCCGAGGGCGTCTTCGGTGCCGAGGCCGCCGCCCAACATCATTTTGGACGTCCGGCTTTGGCGGTGACACCTACCCACGCAGCCCGGATGGCGGCGGTGCTGCCCAGCCCCAAGACTCGCAATGCAGGCCGGCCGACATCAGGGCTGAAGCGGAGGTCCCGGTCGATTTTGGCCGGCGCACGGACCATTCAGGCGGAAGGCCGGGACGGATGTGTCTGGGAGTGATCGTTCGGGTTTTCTGCAGTGATGAAGCTGGTCGTGGTACAATGGCAATATTTCGAGTCGCCTTTTAGATCAGACTTTCAACAAAGGAGTGCCCGCAATGCGTGTTTTCCTAGCCGTCATACCCCTGTTCGTTCTCATCGCCTTCAACACAGCTTCCGATGCGCAGGCCCAGGCCTGCACGCGCGCGACCTCGGTCGCTGCTTGCGGCAATGAAGAGTTTCTGGACTGTACGATCACCGTTGGTGGCGTCGATCGGGAGTTCTGCATTCACAATCCAAAGGAGCTGCCGCCGCCCGCCACCGGACATTCCCGCCCGGTCGTGTTCGTATTCCACGGTGGCGGTGGCAACCGGCGTAATGCTGTTGCATTTGTTGATCACCTGACCGAGCAGGACGTCATCTTCATCGTGCCTCAAGCGCTCCAGTCTGACGTGACGCTGGGCGTGCCTCCCGCCACTGTCAGCAGTTGCACCCCGCTTTGGCGACACTTGACCTATTACGGTGTTCAAGACTGGGCCGATTTTGCAAATCCGAATCCCAACAGCTGCGGTCCGGCGGGCGCTAACAACGATCACGATCTGCAATTGGTCGAGGCCCTGCTGGACGAGGCTGATGCGCGCTACGATGTGCTCGGCCACTATGCACTGGGCTTTTCGAACGGTGCGGGCATGGCGTTGCAGTTGATGATCACCGACCCGCTGGCCGAACGGTTTTCGGGCTTTGGTTTGATTTCCAATGGCATCACACAAGAAAAGGTCGACGCGCTCGGTGCAGCAGGTGTCGCACCCTGGTTCCCCAACACCGAAGTGCAGCATCCGACGATGCTGATCTGGGGTACGGCGGACAAGTTCGCGTTCCCTACCGAGACCGTTATCGTCGACATTGATGCAAAGGTCACCGCAGGCACATGTCCCGCGATCACTGACGCCCGATCGTTCATGGAATGCTACATGCTGACGCCGACAGCACCCGCGACCAGTGTGTTCGACTATTTCTCGCGCATAGACGAGACAGCCTTCTGGCTGGTGCTGCGCAATGGGGCGTTCCTACGCGCCATCGAGACGACCTATGCGGACAAGGGCCGAGGGGATGGTGCGCTTTTGGAGCAGGACATCACTGTCGGCGTCAGGCAAGATTACGTTGCGGTCGAGCCGGATGCAGAACCGGTTAGCGTCATTACTGTGGTCGGGGGCAACCATGAGATCCCGGGCAAGACGGGCGCCCACGCACCCTGCGGATCGAACAACTGCGACTTCCGCGCGATAGACGAGATCTTGGACTTTTGGCGCGGGAACGCTGGTTTCGAGACCCAGTGGAGGTAGTTTGAGTGCTGTGCGACCCGACCTCGGGCAGCCACGTCCCCAGGTCGGGTCGCGAGATCTTTCGATCCTTGGAAAAAGCGGCAAGCATCGTGCCGCCGCGCCGCCTTTTGTGCTCCGGTCGCTGAGACAAAGGCATTGCCTTTACAGAGTTTCCAAGCGCACCACAGCCCGTTCGGCCAGTTCACTCCAATCCCCCAATTTGCGCTGACGCAGCAAGCGCATTGATGGATACCAGGGTGTTGTGTCCCGGTTTCGGCCCCAGCGCCAATCCGCGATCACGCTGAGCAGCAGGATCACCGGTTTGCCCATGGCCGCAGCCAGGTGTGCGGCCGAGGTGCAGACCGAGACCACCACATCCATATGCGCAATGACCTGGGCCAGCCGCTCGAAGGGTTGCGAGATGTCGGAAAGATCGGTGACCCAGCCACCGGCTTCGGCGATCTCGGCGCCGGCATTGGGTGTCAGTGCATAGAATTCGCAACCGCCCGCAGACCGAAGTGTGGCCAATCCTTCCAGCGAGGCTGATCGGAACGCATCAAGGCCATGGATGGTGTTGCCGCGCCAGGCCAGTCCGACGCGCAGCTTGCCGGTTCGCGGAAACTTCGGCGGATCCGGCAGGGCAGGCGGCGCGATATAGGCGCCGGGGAAGGTCACGTTGTCCAAGGTTGGACAGAACCGGGGCAGCAAGTCGCCAAGATAGATCCAGTAATGCGCTTGGACCGGCTGACCGGCAAACAACACCTGTGGCAGCGCGGGTGATCCTGCGAAAAGCGGACGTAGTGGTTCTTGCACATTCAAGATCGGGTTGGCGCGATACTGATCCCGAAGCCCAGCCGCGAAGCGGACAAACTGTATCGTGTCGCCCATGCCTTGTTCGTTCAGCAAGATGATGTTCCGGCCGTCCAGCGACTGGTCCTTCCAGATCCTTTCCGAGCCCATGTTTGGCGGCTGGGCCACGGCCCCAGGCATATGTTTGCGGTAATGATAGTGTGCCGCAGCCTCTTGATACCGGCCCTGCATCAGCAATTCCAAACCGCGGTTTACATTGGCCAGCAGGTCGTTCGGCGAATGGTCGAGCCACTGATCCAGCAGCGCGATCTTTTCATCGCCCCTGCCCAGATATCCCAATGCGGCGGCGTTCTGCACCAGGGTGTCGCGATGCGCGGGATTTTTCCGGTGCGCCTTTGCGCAGAGATCGAGATACGCATCCAGGTCATTTGTGACCCGCAGGAACGCCTCGCGATCCTGGACCGTTGCCGTCTGCATCGCTGTGACCCGTTAGAAGGCGGGCACTGTCTGACGGCGGCGTTGCACCAGGATCACCAGGCCCAGAAGGATCAGTGCCGGGATGTAGAAGATTTCCTTCGGCATCCTTTCATTCGGCGTGCTGACCGACGTGATCTTGACCGGTGCATCGCCATAGAAGTCGAACTTGGTGGCCAGGTTTCCAAACGGGCCACCGAAAGGTTCGTCGATCTGGCCGGGCTCTCCTGCGAAGTTCAGACCCATTTTGGCGAGTTGTGCGGCGCCCGCGCCGTCCTCGACCTGCATTGTGATGACTGATTTGATAATGCGGTCGGCGTCGCTGAAGTGCGGCCCTTCCACCTGGGCCCGGATTTCCGTGCCGGTGTCGGTGTCGGTCAGGATTTGCGCGATCTCGGTCCCAGGATGATCGGTGTATGGCGCATGGATCTGATCCAGCCAATAGCCCGGTCGGAACAAGGTGAAGGCAACGACCAGAAGGATCGCGGTTTCCCAATACTTGTTGCGGGCGAAGAAATAGCCTTGCGTTGCAGCAGCAAACAGCATCATCGCCACGACAGCGATGATGAAGACGAAGACCGCCTTGGCCAGAGTTACGTCAATCAGCAACAGTTCCGTGTTGAAGATGAACAGGAACGGCAGCAATGCCGTGCGGATGTCGTAGGCAAAGCCCTGCACACCGGTCTTGATCGGGTCGCCACGGCTGATCGCCGCCGCCGCATAGGCAGCCAGGCCCACCGGTGGTGTGTCATCGGCCAAAATGCCGAAATAGAAGACGAATAGGTGGACCGCGACCAGCGGCACCACCAGTCCGTGTTGCGAGCCGACCGAGACGATCACAGGGGCCATCAGACCCGCGACCACCAGGTAGTTGGCGGTGGTCGGCAGACCCATGCCGAGGATCAGGCTCATGATCGCGACCAGGATCAGCATTAGCAGAAGGTTGCCGCCAGAAAGATACTCGACGAACTCACCCACCACAGCATGCGCCCCGGTCAGTGAGATCGAGCCGACGATGATACCCGCCGCTGCCGTCGCGATGGCGATGGAGATCATGTTGCGCGCACCGGCGACCATGCCATCGGTCCAGTCCATTACGCCCTGGCGGAAGGCGGCGCCAAAGTTGCCCTGGCCCCGGAACAACGCCTTCAACGGCCGCTGGGTCAGGGTGATCCCGGTCATCAGCAGACAAGCATAGAAGGCCGAAAGGTGGGCCGAAAGTTTGTCTGGTGTCGGCAAAATGCACCAGAGCAACAGGATGATTGGAAGGATGTAGTAGAGCCCGGTCATCGCGGTCGCCCCAGCCGCGGGCAATTCAGTGACCGGAGCGTCGGGATCGTCGACTTCGAGGTCCGGCCTTCGCGCAGAGAACGCCAGCAAGACCACATAAGCTATTGCAAGGACGGCGATGATATAGCCTAGCGTCAATCCTGGGAATGCGGAGTTCACGAACCCTTTGGTGAAGTGCACCAGGGCGAACAGTATCCCGATGCCGATAAAGCCGCTGAGCACGCCGATCAGCTTCGAGAGGAACGTTATCGACGAGGGCGGCTTTGGCAGGCCCTTCAGGTTGATTTTCAGCGCCTCGAGATGGACGATGTAGATCAGTGCGATATAGCTGACCAAGGCGGGCAGCAGCGCGTGTTTCAGCAGTTCAGTATAGGCAACGCCGGTGAACTCGGCGATCAGGAAGGCGGCAGCCCCCATGACCGGCGGCGTCAACTGGCCATTGGTGGATGACGCGACCTCGACCGCGCCGGCTTTTTCCGGGGTCAGTCCGGTCTTGCGCATTAGCGGAATGGTGAAGGTTCCGGTCGTGACGGTATTGGCGATCGAGGACCCGGAATACATCCCGGACATGGCGGACGCGATCACCGCCGCTTTTGCCGGACCGCCCCTGAGATGGCCCAACAAGGCGAAGGCGATCTTGATGAAGTAATTGCCTGCCCCGGCTTTTTCCAGGATCGCGCCGAAGAGGACGAAGAGGAAAATGGTCTGGGTCGAGACCTCTAGCGGTTTGCCGAAGATGCCCTCTTCCTGCATCCAGAAGTGCCAGACGCCTTTGACGAAGGACGACCCGCCCCAGTTGCCGCCGCCGACGAATACATATGCCGCCAGGACACCCGCGACGATCAAGAGCGGTATGCCCAGCGAGCGGAATACCGCCACGGTGATCGCAAAAATGCCGATCAGTGCAACCGTCATGTCATAGGGAATGAACGGATGGTCGAACGCGCCTGCACGCCCGGCGATGTGGGAATTCATGATCAGCATATAGAGCAGCGATCCCACCGCCATCAGGCACAGCACCCAGTCGTACCAGGGGATGCGGTTGCGCGGAGAGCTTTTCAGCAGCGGAAAGGCCAACGTCGCCAGCACCAGGGCGAAGGCCAGGTGAACTTTGCGCGAAATCGACAGGCTGCCGATGAATTGGAAGAAGCCGATCCCTGTGTTGACGGACAACATCGAGGGGAGCGGAGAGGCGATGTAGAGCTGGTAGACCGCCCAGGTGAAGCAGATGATCGGGATCAGGCGCGCCGTGCTGCCGGTGAGATTTCGGGCACCGGTTTCAACCGAGGCAACGAGTTCATCTGCGTCGCGGACTTCTGCCATGGATGCGCTCCCCGTGTTCTGCCAATCCGGCAAGCGTTTCACATCCTATCGCGCCGTGTCGAGATGTTTTTTCAGCCTGACGTTGCGTCGGGACAGTCGCGTGGTCGCTTCGCGCAAGGACCGAGGTCTGGCGCGTCTTCGGTTCTTAGGGGTTGCCGCCGGTGATCCGGCTATGGCGTCAGGATCGAAGAGATCGTGCCCGGAATGATCTGAAAGCGATATGGAATGTAGAGCTCCAGATCGATGATCCCGACCCGGCGCCACTCCAGCGGCCGTTCAAGATCCTGAAGGATGACCTTGTAGTCGTCACCCAATTCCGTCGTGATCAGTTTGATTTCGGAGGTGATCAGTTTGATGACATCGCCCCGGTACTGTTCCGGATTGAGGATGCTGATGTCGACGGCGCCCGTCGCGCTTACCACGGTCCGGCCCTCTGTCTCGGACGATTTCACGAAACTGCGGAGCCGCTTGACCAGGGCCTGCCCGTCAATAGACCCGTCGGGAATGGTCGTTTTCAGGCGGATGTCGATATGGCTCATCCCACGTTCCTGGTTCGAGCCCAGGATATCGATGTTCTGGTCTACTTCGGTGATTGGGGCAACGAAGCCTTCAGGGTCGACGACGCTGAGTTCGATGGTCTGATCCTTAGACGCCGCGTCCAACATATTGGCAAGGGTTTTGCGCAGCTCTTCCCGGCGACGTTGAGGCTCGATCGCATCGTTGAGCAGTCTGACGGCCAACAAGAGACTATCGCCCGACCGTATCAGGCGGACGCCGGGAAGCTGGTTTATCGGAATCGGGGACGCATTCACCACGACGCGTTCCTGAGCATAGTTTTGCTGGGCAGTTGCGGCATTTGACAGAAACCCGACCGCAGTGGCGCAAAGGATTAGTCCGCAGATACTCGACTTCATTGGGGCATCTCCTGTCCTGGGCCGCTTTTTTTGGCGGCGCCCGGTCAGGGTATCATGCGCCGAGGACCCCATCCAAGCTGCCCGCATAGGCGAAGATCGCCGGGGTGCCGCCGGTGTGGATGAATAAGACGTTCTGATCCGGCCTCAGATTACCCGCCAGAGCCAGAGCGCCCGCCATGCATTTGCCGGAATAGACCGGATCCAGCATCAGCGCCTCGGTGCGGGCGCCCATGCGGATGGCGCGCTCGGTCGGCAGGTTGATCATGCCATAGCCCGGTTTCAGATATCGGTCGTTGATCACAACATCTGCCGGCCGCACCGGATTATCCACGCCCAGAAGATCAGCGATTTCCTGGCAGCGCGCTTCGATCCTGGGCTTTTGCTGCGCTGCCGGGCGGCGCACGCAGAAGCCGGTCACGGGGATCTCAGATCCCAATGCGCGGAGACCGAAGAGGAATCCGGCATGCGTCGCACCGCTGCCGGAAGGTATGGCTATATGATCAATATCGAGATCCATGGCACTGGCCTGGTCCAGGACCTCGCGTGCACAGTCGATGTATCCCAAAGCCCCAAGCGGTGGGTGCCCCGGGGCCAGGTGAATCACATAAGGCTTGGCGCCGTCGGCCCGCAGGTTGTTGGCGATGGTCTCGAGGTTGGCATCGGCGCCGGTCTCGTCCTCACCAGTGGCGAAGGAATGCAACTGAGCCCCCAAGAGCTGTTCGATCAGCACATTGCCGGATGTCCGGTAGAGCGGATCGTTCTTTGCCACGCGCTCTTCCTGCTGGATGTGGCAGGCCAGGCCCAGCTTGGCGGCGAAGGCAGCGCAAAGACGACAGAAATTGGATTGCACCGCGCCCGTGATCAGCACTGTGTCGGCGCCTTCCTCCAGGGCTGCGCCGAAATAATAGTCCAATTGCCGAACCTTGTTGCCGCCGAAGGCCAGACCTTGGCTGTCATCGCGTTTTGCCCAGATCCGCGCCCCGGTGTTTTCGGCAGCCAGTCGGTCCAATCGCTCCAACGGCGTCGCGGGGCCGGAAAGGCCTGCGCGCGGCATTTCGGAAAATCTTCCAAGGCTCATATCATATCCCCCAGCCCGGACCGGGCCGCGTCGAATAATAAACTGGTGGCGGTGGCGATCAAAAAGAAGATGACAAGCGCGCGGAAAAACCGCTCGGACACCCGGGTGGCCGCGTAGTTTCCTAAGGCCAGTCCGGCAAGCGTGGCGGGCACCAACATTGCCGCGTTCAAGAACGTCTCAGTCTTCAGATCAAGTGTCGCCCATTGGCCCAGAAAGATCATTGGCCAGACCAGCGCGAAGAAGGACACCATCGTCGCCCGCACTGTGGCCTTGTCCAGCCCGATCCCACCGGCGCGCAGCACCGCGGTCGGGCCGGGCATCGCCAGACAGCCGCCAAAGAAGCCCGCTAGCGCGCCAAAGATCAGATCGCCGGTCAGGCCCTTGGTGCGCATCCCTGGCGCACCAAGCAGCATCATCGCCGTCAGCGACGCGATCACCACACCACAGAGCAGCTTCAGCCCGGCAACCGAAGCCAGCCCCAGGATAAACAGCCCAAAGGGCAGTCCGAGCACCGCGCCGCCCAGCAGTCGCAGCGCCAACCGCCAATCGGTGCCGTGGCGCAGAAACGGGAACAGGACCAATCCGATCAACCAGCTCATCAGCGTCGAGATCACCACCGCTGCGGGGTCTTCCAAGATTACCAGGACAACAGGACCCGCGATCATGCCAAATCCGATGCCTGTCACGGACTGGAAGAAAGCGGCGACCGCCGCTGCGGCGTGCAGGATCAGCTGGAGCGGGTCTGGCATGGGTTGGCTGCGTTGTGGAAAAGGTTATGGGATGCAAGTAATGCAGAGATGTTAACGAAAAACGGGGCCCGAAGGCCCCGTCTTAATGTCGATGTCGCAGGCTTACATCCAGCCGCGTTCTTTGTAGTACTTCTCGGCGCCCGGGTGCAGCGGGGCAGACAGACTGTCCGAGATCATCTGCTCTTCCTTCAGGTTCGCGAACGCCGGGTGCAGCGCCTTGAACTGATCGAAGTTTTCGAAGACCGCTTTGACCACAGTGTAGACCACGTCATCGGGAACCGAAGCCGACGACACAAAGGTCGCGCCGACACCGAAGGTGGTGATTTCTGGGTTGTCGCCATACATGCCGGCCGGGATGGTGGCCTTACGGTAGTAAGGGTTGTCAGCGATCAGTTTGTCGATGGCCTCACCCGTGGCGTTCACCAGCTTGGCGTCGCAGCTTGCCAGCGATTCCTGGGTCAGCGCCGATGGGTGGCCAACCAGCCAGAAGTATGCATCGATCTTGTTGTCGCAAACGGCCTGGCCGGTTTCTGCTGACTTCATTTCTGCCGCCAGGGCGAGATCCGAGCGTTCCCAGCCCAGGGCGCCTTCGATCACGTCCCAGGTGCCGCGGGTGCCCGAGCCCGGGTTGCCAATGTTCAGACGCTTGCCTTTGACATCGGTGATGTTGTCGACGCCAGAATCGCCGCGCGCGATGATCGTCACAGGCTCTGGGTGCACGGAGAAGACCGCGCGCAGGTCTGCGAACTTGCCTTGTTCTTCGAACTTAGAGGTGCCGTTGAAGGCGTGGTACTGCCAGTCCGACTGCGCAACGCCGAATTCCAACTCTCCCGCGCGGATCGTGTTGATGTTGTAGATCGAACCGCCGGTCGATTCCGCCGAACAGCGGATACCGTGTTCTTTGCGGTCCTTGTTTACCAAGCGACAGATCGCACCGCCGGTCGGATAGTAGACGCCGGTGACGCCGCCGGTTCCGATCGACACGAACTGCTGTTGAGCGCTGGCGCCGGCTGCCATGGTCATGGCGCCTGCAAGGGCAGCGCCGAAGATAACTTTCTGCATCAGAATCTCCCTGTAACTGGGTGACACGGGCTGCGTGTCACGCTTGCCAAGCATGCACCCGGAGAGTGCACGCTGTCCAGGGGAGTGTTTTAGCTAGAGTGCGGCGAACTTGGTCACGGGACCAGCACCAGCGAAGACAGCGTCGCGAGGAGCCGACGCTTCGAAGGCTGGACCTGATCGCTGATCGGGCTGGGGCCCTGTTCCTACCCAGATGCGACCGGTCGTCTTGTTCAGTGTCTGCCTTGATGGATGAAGCCGTCATCTGAGCCAAACCCTCAGATTCACCGTCTAAGCCAGATAGCCGCTGTCTGGGCTACTGGGGGCTTGCGTCAGAGGACTTTGGATCGAAGAAAGAACCAGCTTTTAGGCCCGTACGTGGGTACCCCACGCGGCGGGCCAACTACCGTTGCTGTCCCCGACGACCCTCAGCCCAATCGTGTCATTCGAAAGGTCTTATCTTCCCCGCGAAGAGCATCGACTCGTATTCTCGCAATACCTGTAGCTGCTGCTTGGTCTCTTCGCCCAAAAACGCTGCGCGGACAATTTTCTCGATTGTGCCGTCGCGCGGCTTTGTGTGCTGAAGGTTTAAAAACGCGTTGAACGTCGATCGAGATAGACCGATCAACCGTGCTGCCACCCGTTCGGACACTTGCAAGTCACAAAGGTCTTTACGGACCAAATCAGCGGCTTTCTTGTAGTGGTCATAACGAATTTTCGGCATTTTATCTCACCCTAGCATCGTGATCACGTGATCACCCGCCCGGCTAGACCCAAATTCCGTCAACAGGATAAAAGCGAGTGACCGACTCAAAATCAAGACGGCAGCACCCACACTCTTGCGGTGCTTGGATCACTGGCCGTCAGGCCAGCCTGGTCCCTCCTCGGGAGATCGAGACCGGAGATTTATACTTCGTCATCATGCACTGACCATAACACGGTCGATGGATGCGTGAAATACCCAAACCCAGACGCTCTTGGCCAGATATTGTCCTGAATTCGACCATCAAACGTCCGGCTAGTAGCTGAACGCTGCTCTATGCCTCCGAAATTTCAAACGGCCAAAGAGTCGTTTATTACAAGGAGGAAGAAATGACCGATACGACGCATCTTGGCGAAGTTGGCGGGTTGGAAATCGCCGCTCCTGAATCGACCGTTGATGGCCTCACAATTGCTGACCGGGCGATCCAAAACGTACGCTTGCTCACACTCTTACCGGGAACTGTGAACCAGCGCTTTGTCGATATTCACATACCTGGTCCGCTGGTCGATCAAGGCACGTCGTTCCTTGCCGAAACCTCGCTGGTCGCAGCTGGCCAGGACATTTTGATCCCGCTCAACATCCGCGTTGCGATCAGCACCGCAGAATCCGAAGTTGTGGGCGAGGACGCCAGTGTTAACATCCTCCCGTTTGCCGCTCCTCCGACGGCACTCGATCTCAGCGTCACTATCAATGGTGAAGACCTCGAGCAGACGCTCGGCGTAGATTTGGTCGATTTTCGCGAGACCTATGGTGATGATCCGGACGCGGTGGAGCCCACGGTCGGAGGACCATTGGCAGCGGACAACAGCGCTTTCTTTCCTGGCCTCGGCGGCGTTGATGTACCGCTCGATCCGGATGCATTGACCGCCTTGGGCATCGAGCCGGAGTTCCTCGGCGCGAGTCAGGTGGTCGATGGTCAGCATCTGCTCATCAAAGACGTTCCCGTCGGCACGCACACCATCGTGGTGACCGGCGAACTCGACAACGACAATGACGGCGTTGCCGATGAAAGCTTCGTGACCAACTACACTGTCGAGGTCGTGGACCCAGTTATCGGGACTGATCATAAGGATATTCTGTTCGGGTTCGGCGGCAACGATATTGTCGACGGCAATGCTGGGAATGATCTGCTGTTCGGGGGCTGGGGGAACGACCGCGTCGAAGGTGACGAAGGCCATGACAAGCTTTTCGGTGGCCATGGAGATGACGTGATCCTCGCAGGCACAGGCCATGATCGTGCGTTCGGCGGCAGGGGTGATGACGTCATCCTTCTGGGCGACGGCAATGATCGCGCCTTTGGCGGCAAGGGCAATGACATCCTGCTTGGTGAGGAAGGCAACGACTGGCTGTCGGGCGGTCGAGGCGATGATATCCTGGCCGCTGGCGCGGGCCACGATGTGTTACGCGGTGGCCAGGGGTCGGACATCTTCCAGTTCGCGTTTGGTGATGGTGAGGACAAGATCTTGGACTTCGATGTCGACAATGATGTCATCCAGTTCTTCGGTGCAGTGCTTGGCGGCTTTGGCAGCTTCGATGAACTGGTCATCGAGCAAGATGGGCGGCATACGAGCATCAGTTATGGGAATAACACGGATCCTGAACATGTGCTCCTCCGTGGCGTCGATGCAGGCGATCTCAGCGAGAACAGCTTCCTGTTTTCGTGAGTTCGAAGACGCACAGCTGGGGTTTAACAGCCTGGACACGCTGCTTAAGCGGCGGTGCTGTCCAGGCAGATCAATGAATTTAAGACGTGGTCTTAGTAGTAACCCGCTAAGCGGCTGTCATTCCGTTAGTGGCGAGTTTTCAGTTTCGCACACACATCCCAGTAGCGATCCGCTAACACGTGTCCGCTTCAGAACCAAATGCAAATCTGATGCGATGCAGCACCGGTAAGCAGACCATCAAGTGAACGATCGCATCAAGGTGGCGCATGTTCGCCATGCGCCGCCTGTGACCGCATCTCTCTGTCAGCGGTTTTCCGCGATCAGTGTTTCCAATTGCGCTAGCGCAAGATCTGTCTGCCCGGTTTCCCGCAACAGATCGCGAAGCTTGAAGTGGATGATGTTGCGGACGGCCTGATTTTCCGGAAACTGGTCCAGGACCTTGCGGAGAACGGGCACGGCCTTGGCTTGCTCGCCGCGTTCTTCGTGGATCTCAACGATGCCTTCCACGGCAAAGAACACGGCTGCGTCCTTTTCCTTGGCCAGTTTCAGATACTGTTCGGAAAGCTCGAGATAGTCTTGAACCTGGTCGATGAAGTCTTCGTGGTCATCGGCATAGGCTGGTGCTGCGAAGCTTACTGTTGCGGTCATCAGCGCCACGATCATCAGCTTTTTCATCGGTCTTCTCCTTAGGTTGTCGGTTGTCAAGATGGGATTTCAGGGTTGCGGTGGCCCGGTGCAGATGTGCCTTCACGGTGCCCTGGCGACATCCCAGGATCTCGGCCGTCTCGGCGGTGTCGAACCCTTCCAACAGACGCATTACGACAACTTCGCGCTGGCGGATCGGGAGCACTGCCAGGGATTGGCCGAGGTCGTTCAATGTGTCCTGACGCGTGGGATCGGTCGCGGGGTCTGCAACCGCCTCCAAGGCTTTTATCGCTGCTGGATCGCCCCACATCTTGCGCCTGCTGCGGGCTTGCTCGCGGGCGGTGTTGATGGCGACTTTGTAGAGCCAGGTCGTGAAACGCGCCCGTGGCTTCGCCCGCAAGCGCCCGGACCGCATTTTCAAGAACACCTCTTGGACGACATCGTCCGCCAGCGCGCGTTCATTCAAAAGACCCCAAGCGATGCGGAACACGTAATCGCGGTGCCGCTGAAAAAGTTGGCCAAGCGCTGCATCATCACCAGGCGCGCGGGCCAGCAGATCCCAGTCCTCTGTGACCGGCTGCATCGGTTAGCCCTTCTTTGCCGATGGGCGTCGCGGTGCCCGGAAAGACGCAGTCACGCGCGGCCGCGCGAACGACGCCGTCGCTTTCAGCTTTCCCATTGGCCGCAAGCTTAAGGGTTTTGCACCGGGTGCCGGCATCGCCATACGGGATTTCGATTTAGAAGTACCCCAAGAACCCGGCTCCAGCGTCCCGAAGCCGACGGCTGTGATCACCGCCAGGATCGCCGCGGCCGCAGCGATATGCGTGAAGCGCGGAGTAGGCTTTCGGCTAGCAGAGCCCGCCCGAAGTTCTTTTTCATGGCGCAGCACCAGGTAGCCGGGTTTTGTGTGCCCCAGCAGCCGCTCTAGCTCATGAAGATCTCTGTCTTTGTCATGCATCGCTCTTCACCCATTTGGTCATGTATGACCTGGGCAGTGCGATCGGTTTACACCGCGATAAAACTTTTTTCAGGCTGCACCTGTTTTGCGGTGTGCGAGTGGCACTAGTGCACGGTCTTCGTTGGCCCGGTCACTCAGACGGCTGAGCGCCTGGATTACGGTTTCCGGCGCTGCGTGATGGGGCATGTGCCCGACCCCTGGCACTTGGGTCAGCCGGGCATGGGGCAGCAGTTGCGACAGAGGGATTGCGTGGATACGCGCCGGGACGATCGCGTCTGCGTCGCCATGGACGATCTCGACCGGGCACGTGATCTCTGTATAGCGCCGGGCTTGTTCGACCACTTGCGGATAGAGCTGCAGCATCATTGCCGCATTGGCGCGGAATGTCTGTGGCCGCAGCGCCAGTTCCACACCGCCGTCTTGGATGTAATCCACTGGCGGGGATTGAGGGTGGAAGACCTCTTTGATCGCACCGTTGATATAGCCTGGCCCCGCCAGCAACGGAACCAGACGGCAAAGAACATCGCCGGTCATCGGTCTGCCGCCGACCTGATAATGCGCCCCGACACCGGAGCCGCCCCAATCCATCACCGGCGCCGACAGCACCAGGATACCTGCGACCTCGTCCGGATGGTTCAGAACCCAGCGCATCACCAGCGACCCACCATAGCTGTGACCACCAAGCAGATAGCGCCGGTGCCCCAGTGCATGGATCGCGCGCCGGATCGCGGTGATTTGGTCGTCCAGACGCGCGCCGTGTCCGGGCAGAGCGTCCGAGTATCCGAAGCCCGGCCTATCGACGGCAATGATGTTATGGTCTCGGGCCAGGCCGGGCATAATCGATGTTTGCCAGTCCCTGAGATTACCGCTGGCGCCGTGAATCAAAACGACAGGGCATTCGCCGGTGGGGCCGGCCTGCACCAGATGAATGCCCTCGATGACCTCACCGACAGGTGGCACGCGCTTTGCGATGGTCTTGGAAAACCGGAACAGGCGGTCCGATAGAGTCATTGGTCTGGTCCGCGTCTTTTCTTGGCGTTGCCATGAATATGGACGCCGACCGGATAAAGTCGATCCGTGACCTTGCGGCAGGGTAGGGCGGTTTCAGACCGCCCTTCATCCTAGTCTTTATAGTCCGGCTCTTTGCGGTCCAGGATCCGCTTCAGCGCATCGAAATGCCATTGGGCATTGGACTTGTCACCGTATTTCGGTGCCCCCTGTCCGCGGAAGGCATCGTAGGTCTTTTCGATGATCGGCTCGGGCAGTTCCTTCAGCGGCTGGTTCGTCCACATCGCATAGATCTGCACCTGCGCGACCCGTTCCAGATAGTAGAGCCGGTCATAGGCCTCGGCGACGTTCTTGCCCAAAGTCAGCGCGCCATGATTGGCCATCATCATGATCTGGTTCTTGCCGCAGATTTCGGCCAGGCGCTTGCCCTCGGCCGGGTCCAGGCCCGGGCCGTCATAGTGCTCGTCATACCCGGTACGCATGGCGATGGCCAATTCGGTCTGGCCGATGGCTTTAATGCGCTGATCCTCTAGCCGGGTCAGGGCGCTGGCAAAGGGCATATGCGTATGAAAGACTGCAGCGGCGTGATCCAGCGCGTCATGCATCGGCGCATGGATGCAATAGGCGGACCGTTCCACGATACCTTCGCCTTCCTTGACCTCTCCGTCATAGCCGACTTCCATGAAGCAGGAAGCTGTGACTTCGGACCAGTGCGTGCCGAACGGGATCTGATAGTACCGGCCTTCTTTGCCTGGCACGCGCAGGGTCAAGTGGTTAAAGATGCCTTCGTGCAGGCCGTGCATGACGGCGCAGCGATGCGCGGCAGCCAGATCGACACGGGCCTGCCATTGTTCCGGGGTGTGGCCTTGCATCTGGCCTTTGGACGGCTGGACGTTCATAGGTTCCTCCCAAATTTGATGGCTTGAGTGTCTGACTGCGGGAGGCCGCGGTCAATCCCACCCGCGGATGGTGGGTTGATCAAGCATCTTGGTTTTGGCCCTGACAGCGGGTCGAAACCCATACGGTTAATTCAGGACCAGTCGTCCATCCGGGCCGGGAAGGGCCGCTTTCCCAAGAGAGAGCGGCCCCAGCGAAGGCATCGGATCTGCGAGATCAGGCTGCTTTTGCCTTTGCCGCCGAGATCATCGTTGAGGACAACAAACCATATGCCGCCGCCCAGGCGTTCCGGATTTCCGGCGTGAACGCCCGCCCCAGGCCTTTTTCCAGGGTCCACATCAGCGCGGTGCCAACAGTCGAGTACTGCACCGGGATGACGCCGTAATCGGCGTGGCGCCGACCAAGGGCCTGGACCTCTGGAACCAACTCGTCCAACCGGGACAGGCCTTGAACCGCGATGGCCAGCATCTTCAGCAGCTTGCGGCCCTGTTCGGCCATATCGTTCTGAAACATCCGGCGAAGCCCCGGATCAATCTCGAAGAGCCGCGTGTAGAACAATTCGCCCACTGTTTCGCCCAAGGGTACGACCTGTTGGAACGAGCTTTGAACCTGTTTGACCTGATCGGGTGTCATCGTTGCCTCCTATCCTCGGGTGTGTTTGCTGAGGACGGAATATGACGATGCGGTGTTTCGCGTGTTTGTCCGCGCACCGTTCGTTTTGTTTCGATTGTTTCAGATGCGGCGAGTGCACATGGCATCGGATGATGCCTGTGCGTCAGGCCCACCTGTTCGAAATGTTACCCGATCCGCTGACAGGTCGTTGAGACGCGGGTGCCGGTGGCTGGATCGATCCAGTCGCGGGCCATGCTGCCTCCATCCAGGATCACCGAGTCGAAGGTCATTTCAGCGCCGCCAAGCGACGAAGCCGCGCGCCAGAAAAATCCTCGGCCCGACGTGCCCCATCGACCATTGAAGCTGTATTGGTGGGCTGCGCCGTTAACCATCTGCACGACGCCCTGTCCTTGAACGCTGCCATCTGGTTGCACCAGCATTTCGAACGATCGGAGTTCGGAACTGTCGCGCAGGGACCCTGTGTATTGACGGCCATCCTGGCAGGACCAGCGGCCGGCAGCATTTTGGGCTGTTGCATGATTTGTAAATAGAAGGGCCAAGGTTAGGCCAAAAAGGAGTGACTTCAGACGCATGTCGTTTTCCCCCTTATACATACGCTACAAAGCGCCATGATACACGCATCGGCTTCTTAAGGCGATGAACGATGCATTGCTGGCCGCCACGAAGACAGTCGGGTCGCCGCTTAGCGTTGGTTCATCAAAATTTGGCTATGAGCCGGCGACGGAAAACTTGACATTTCGGCCAGTCAGAGCGACCATTCACTTGGCTGCGCTGCGCAGTGAGCTGCGTAAGCGGATGGTGGGTCGGCTTCCCAGGAAGCCGCGAATTGTCGGATCAGCCATGTTGAAACAGAGCGAGGAGGGAGGCATGAGTCCACCGGACAGTCGATGCGGGCCTCGCTTTGCTGCGGGGCCACGGTTTGGATAGAAACTTAGGTCTCTATTTGGGGCATCCGAACCGGTAATCACCTACATCGTTGGAAATCATGAAGGGCTGTAGACGGAGTAACTCTGTCGATGCCCTGAGAAAGGCCGATCTCAGATTGGTCAGGTGAAAGATCAAATAGGGCCCCGTCAGCGTACATACACGCGGCGGGGCCGACGCGTTCATGCCTACTTCACAAGGAGCGGTTTTTTCGCGGTTGAGCGCTTGGTTTGTGCGGCCGCGATCAGCGCGCGTGTTAGGCTTCAGACTGAAGAACCCGGTTCCAGGAGGTTCTTACAAGTAAAAACTGCAGTGCATGAACGCCTAAACCTGAAGTTGCAAGGCGCACTACCTTAAGTTAAAATAATGACGTCAGACGCTGTTTATTGTCTGATGAATATTGAACGAAATCTGAATTTTAGGAGAAAAACAATGAAGCTAATAACTTGTATGTTAAGTATCCTTGTTGCAAGCGCAGCACCTACTTTTGCAGCAACGGTTCTGGTTGGCTCGAGTACCGGCGAAATTGGAACCTTAGACACAAATACCGGAACAGTTTCCAACGCATATGATGCAGGGCCGTCCTGGTTCGACATTGCCGTAGACAATTCGGGCGATGTGTTCGGAACCAACGGCTCGACGCTGTTCTCGATCGACGTGCAGAACTCGGCGGCCGGTGTGGCGCTTGGAAGTCATTCGTTCATTAACGCGTTGGCGTTTAACAACGATGATACCCTTTTCGGGGCAGGCGGGGGTTCACTCTACACCCTGGACACAACCACCGGTGCCTCGACACTTGTTGGTGCCGTTGGCAGCGGATTTAATTCGTCCGGTGATATTGCCTATGCCGGCGGCAACACGCTGTTCGGAACGTCCACCGGAGGGTGTGCCGGGGGTGGAGACTGCCTTTTCGAGATCGATACAAATACCGGCATGGGCAGCCTGATCGGTAATATCGGGTTCTCGAGCGTCTTTGGCCTTTCACTGGTCGGCGGCGATTTGTTCGGGTTGACCGCTGCTAATGATCTGATCTCGATCGACACGCTGACAGGATCAGGGACGTTTTTGACATCCTATAATGTCACCGGTTCCACATTCGGAGCTGCGGTGCCCGGCAGTGCCGCTGTTGTTCCGCTGCCAGCGGGCATATTGCTGCTGTTGTCCGGGTTGGGGGTTCTTGGCATTGCGGGGGCTCGCGGCCGTAGCCGCGCCGTTCCGGCCTAGAGCCTTTGGGCTGAAGAAACTGAGAGGGTAGGGTGCGGTTTACCGCACCCTCCATTAGTCAGTCCGCGCATTCGCCCGACCACTGGTTCATGCGGAACCCGTCGGAGAAGGTTTCGACGTTCGAGACGAATGTTCCTTTGTCACCGATGTTCTTCGCATGTTTTCCGGTTCCGAACACGGTCTCCCATGTCCGCTCGCCGTCCTTTACTTCCCAAGTAACGCCCCAGCTGTCACCAGCGTCATCAATCGCATAGCAGCTTCCAAAGCCCGAGCCGCTTCCATTTTGTTGCGCGGTCCATAGACCAGAACACTCCTGCCAGGCCGTCGCAACATCTGGCTTGAGGCGAACATTCATTCCGGTGCTTCGTACCAGATATGTTGTTGGGCCTTCCTCGATCTTTTTGACTTCCTGTGCATCGGCATGGTGGCGAATACCCATCCCGGAACATTCAACGGCTTGTGTCGGTGTGCTTGCAAAGGCAACCGCGATTGCAGGTAGTGCCAATATAAGTCTCATTGTCTTCCCCCAGAATTTTTCTATTTTCAAAGTATCTGATCGTATCAGATTCTCGTAAAAATTGCATTCAGCTTGAAATGTAACTATAAGCTGTTGTTGCCGTTAGAATTTTGCTGGGAAATTATTGGTTCACGGACCCTTCCGCCCGGTCTTCTTCTTTCGCTTGTACTTCGATCCGCGCGTGCCGGGCTTACCGGACGATGACCGTGCCTCGGGCCGGGCGGCGCCAGCGACCTGTTCCACCGCCGCCTGGCGGGCCATGGGATCGTCGGCGACGGCCAGATCCACGGCCTCCAGACGTTTGATCTCGTCCCGCAGGCGGGCAGCCTCTTCGAATTCGAGGTTCTCGGCGGCCTTCATCATATCCTTTCGCAAACCTTCCAGAACCGTTTGCAGGTTCGCACCGATCTTCGTCTTGTCGACCTTGGCGGTGACGCGGGACATGTCGGTGTCGCCTTCATAGGTGCCTTCCAGAATGTCCTCGACATTCTTCTTCACCGTCTCAGGCGTGATCCCGTGTTCCTCGTTATAGGCCTCTTGCTTGGCACGGCGGCGGTTGGTTTCCGCAATGGCGCGTTCCATCGATCCGGTGACGCCATCGGCATACATGATTACCTTGCCGTCGGCATTTCGGGCGGCGCGCCCTATGGTTTGCACCAGCGAGGTTTCCGACCGAAGGAACCCTTCCTTGTCTGCGTCCAGGATCGCGACCAAGGCGCATTCTGGGATGTCCAACCCCTCGCGCAGCAGGTTGATCCCAACCAGGACGTCGAAGGCACCGAGGCGGAGATCGCGCAGAATCTCGATCCGCTCTAACGTGTCGATGTCCGAGTGCATGTAGCGCACGCGGATCCCCTGTTCGTGCATGTATTCGGTCAGATCCTCGGCCATGCGTTTGGTCAGAGTGGTGACCAGGGACCGGTAGCCTTTCTGGGCAACCTGGCGGCATTCATCGACCAGGTCATCGACCTGCGACGCGATCGGGCGGATCTCGACCTCTGGATCGATCAGCCCTGTCGGGCGAATAACCTGTTCGGTGAAGACGCCGCCGGTACGCTCCAGTTCCCATTTGCTGGGCGTGGCCGAGACAAAGACGGACTGAGGCCGCATCGCGTCCCATTCCTCGAACTTCAGCGGGCGGTTGTCCATGCAGGAGGGCAGGCGGAACCCATGTTCGGACAATGTGAACTTGCGCCGGTAGTCACCTTTATACATCGCGCCCAACTGTGGGACCGAGACGTGGCTTTCATCGGCGAACACGATCGCGTTGTCGGGGATGTATTCGAACAGTGTCGGTGGCGGCTCACCCGGTTTCCGGCCCGTGAGGTATCGCGAATAGTTCTCGATTCCGTTGCAGACGCCGGTCGCCTCGATCATCTCCAGATCGAAGTTCGTCCGCTGTTCCAGGCGCTGAGCCTCCAGAAGGCGACCTTCCTGGATCAACTGGTCCAGGCGGATCTTCAGTTCTTCTTTGATGCCTTTGACGGCCTGGTTCAGAGTAGGCTTGGGCGTCACATAGTGCGAGTTCGCATAGATCCGGATTTTATCCAGTTTCTCGACCTTCTCCCCGGTCAATGGGTCGAACTCGTCGATGCTTTCCAGTTCTTCCCCAAAGAAGGACAGCTTCCAGGCCCGGTCCTCCAGGTGAGCGGGCCAGATTTCCAATGTGTCGCCACGAACCCGGAATGACCCGCGCTGGAAGCCCGCATCATTGCGGCGGTATTGTTGGGTCACTAACTCGCGCATGATAGTCTGCTGATTGTATTCATCGCCGACGCGCAGGTTCTGGGTCATCGCACCATAGGTTTCCACGGCACCAATGCCGTAGATACAACTGACGCTGGCCACGATGACGACATCGTCCCGCTCCAGTAGTGCCCGGGTTGCCGAATGCCGCATCCGGTCGATCTGGTCGTTTATCTGGGCATCGTTAGCGATATAGGGGTCCGACCGGGGAACATAAGCCTCGGGCTGGTAGTAGTCGTAGTAGCTGACGAAGTACTCTACCGCGTTATCTGGGAAAAAGCTTTTGAACTCGCCGTAAAGTTGTGCGGCGAGCGTTTTGTTTGGGGCCAGTATGATCGCCGGACGCTGCGTTGCCTCGATGATTTTTGCCATCGTAAAGGTCTTACCAGTGCCCGTTGCGCCCAGCAGCACCAGATCCTGGTCACCGTCTTTGATGCCTTCGACCAGCTCTTCAATGGCCGTGGGCTGATCACCCGCAGGTTGAAAGGGCGTCTGCATCACCAAGCGGTGCCCGCCTTCGAGCTTCTCATGATTTGGCTGATTCGGGCGGTCGGGTTCGGTCAGCATGGTTCCATCCGGGAAAACGCACAAATGATATGGTGTCGAGGCCCTGATTCTCAATCTCAAATGGTACAGAAGGCGAACATTTGCATTTTGCTTTAACTTTTTTCCGTTTTGCGCTTGTGCTTGGTTGACGCGTTTCCCGTTTAAGATGTATTGATGTTCTTGCAAGCAGCAGATCGCCGCCGGCTAGGTGCAACATCCACCCCACCCTCGCTCCCTGCACCTGGTTGGCGGCGTGACTGTTTCAGTCACCAAGACATTCCGAGCCGGGTTTTACCGTTTAATTTCAGGACGTTCCGTAGGACCGTCCAGCCCGCAGCGTACCATTCCCATAACCATGTGGGATGAGACGCGGATGATCAGGATTTTGGTTTATGCCTTTGCGGCTATTGCGCTGGGCCAGGCCGGCGGTGCCTCTGCCAATCCTTACTTGGCAGAGTCATCTTGGCCTATGGCGCATCGGAACCCCGCCCAGCAGGCGGCATCGCCGTTGCCGGGGCCCGTGGGCACTGGCAACGCCGTCGAACTGAAACGCACAAGACAGGATTCAGGGACCCGGTTCGGGACCTCGCCATGGCATGTCGTAACTGATGCCAGCTATGACGCCGCGCCGGGTGCACGCGCGGTTTGGGGCGCCTCGCTGACCCATGCATACAAATATGCGCTGACCTCTGGGGGATTGCGCTATGCCGGGTCGTATCCATTGACCCGGCTGGGGTCGATTTCCTGGAACCTGATTGCGCTATCATCCCGTGACGGCGCGCGGGTGCTTGTGCCGCAACCGAGGGGCCTTCGCCGCGGTGAAGATACCTGCAGAGGGCGCGAGCCAGCCCTCCTGGACCTGCGCGATGGGCCAAGCCCCATGTCGCCGATCCTTTGCGCCGCAAAGTTTGAGCTTTCGGACCAGGTGGTACGCGCATCCTGCCCCGTGCCGCGGCGGGGATGGCGGCAGGGATATTCAGCGACGCGCATTGGCGTCAGCTATAGCGGGGAAATCGTCACGAACGCGACCTATGTCCGCCGCGGATCATTCGGCGCTGAAAAGGTCAATTACATGATCTTGCTGGATAATGCTTTGACGCGTGTGGTTGCGTGCATCGAGGTCGGTCCGGGTATTTCCACGAATAACGTGCCGGCCGAGCCTCTGCCGGGTGGCGGCACTGCCTTTTACATCGCTACAGAAACCGAGCTTGTCCGGATCAACTGGCAGCCTGGCGCTGGGCGTCTGCAGGTGGCATGGCGCACACCCATCCAGTTTCGCGGACGCACCGGAACAACGCCGACCCTTGTCGACGACGGCATTGATCGACTGATCGTCATGATTGATGGCATTTGCGCCGTCACGAGCCCGTTCACAGGCAACATCGATTGTTCCGACCCGTCGACCGGACCTTCACGTCTGATTTCGGTCGATCGCGGGTCCGGGCGTCTGACGGCGACGAACCTGCCGCCGATTATCCGCACGGTTGAAAACTCACCCTCATTCGGTGCGGGGCATCTGGTGATCGCCAACTATGGCGGATACCGTCCGGCGCCCGATGTCAAAGGTGTGGTCGCGATGCGCTGGGACGGGGCATCGAAAACCTGGCAGGTGGCTTGGACCAATGATCAGGTGCAAATGAACGGCATCCCGACGATCTCTTCCGGGTCTAATGCGGTCTATTCGTCGGGCGTCGGACCCTCGGGCCAGGTCGACGCGATCGGGCTGGCAGTGACCGGTCCCAATGCCGGGCAGATTGTTATGCGCGCCATGATCGGAGATCCGGACGCGTGGCTGGATCAGGGTGTGAATTCGTTGATCGTCGAGGATGGCTCGATCCATTACGGAGCCGATGCAGGCATTGTTCGGATCGCGCCGCAACGGTAGACCGCCGGATGACAGCTGAGGCTCTTACCTAAATCGATGGATTTTAGCGACCTAGCCCTTGCCATCTTATCGGGTTGGTCGAATATTAAAGGGCACAGCAATACCCCTCTGATCGAGGAGAACAGCCAATGCACGCCCGGATCTATCAACCCGCGAAAAGCGCCATGACATCCGGTCAGGGCAATTCGAAGAACTGGGTATTGGAATATGCCCCGGCACAGGCCCGGCAAATCGATCCGCTGATGGGATGGACCGGGTCCGGCGACACGCAAGCGCAGGTCAAGCTGACCTTCGAGACCAAAGAAGCCGCTGTGGACTATGCCGAACGGAACGGCATTGCCTATCAGGTTCAAGAGCCAAAGAAGCGCAGGCCGAATGTTAGGCCTCAGGGGTATGGCGGCAACTTTGCCCATGACCGCCGGGGCGCCTGGACGCATTAGAACGCCGGAGTTGGCAATATCGCCCTTTACGAATTAAAACGGGCCCCGCGTTCGGCAGGGCCCGTAAAAGGTTTTCGTGTAAGGTCTGCTAAGCTTCGACCTTATTCCTACGCCGCGCCACAAGGCCGAACCCGCCGATACCCGTCAGCAACAGGATGAACCCTGCTGGCAACGGAACGGCCGAAACCGATGTGACTTTTGCGGTCAGGTATTCAGGTGTATTTTTGACCTTGTATCCGCCGGTGAATTTCGACTTGAACTCCAGCTCCAAATAGAACGGACTCTGCTGAAGCACCCCAAGGTCCAGCGTCAAATACTGGATGTCGAAACCACCGCCTAGGTCGCCATTGACGATCATGTCGTTGATATTGTCGACCCAGCCACTACCGCTTACCCCTTGACCGCTGAGCAGTGAATCGCCGCTCGCATCCAAGAGCCGGAAACGCTCGAAGAACTTCGACGGATCGTTTGCTCTTTTAAGGTCAAGGTCTTCGAACCAAATATCCAACGTGGATGGGTTAACCAAATCCACAGGGCTGAATTCCAGGAACATCGATAGCTTGGGGCCACCTTTCCCGATGTCCGAAGACAAGCCGCAGCCGTTGACGCCGTATGTACAGCTCGAACCACTAAGCGGGATAAAATACTCGATTGCATCGCCAAGCATTGGGCGATTTACGGTATTTCCAACTTGGGTAGAACTGCCTACGCCGTCGACCGCTTTACCGACAATTGTTGCGGCAGACGCTGGACTGGCAAGCATTATGGCCATCCCAGCGGCGATCAGCGTACTGATCGATAAAAGTTTGAGAGGTCTCATCAATCACTTCCTCACTACCTCGCTACAAACATGGAGATTGAAATTGCTCAACGCAAATCCCTTCCCACATTGCAAAAGTTAACAAATTTCTGCCGCAATTGTGTAGCAAATTGTTACTGCAGGCTGCATTTTACAACCTGAACGTTAGTTGCGCGCGCTTTGCATTCGCAATGTGCGTTTACCTGTCCATCCCCAAAATCCTGCGCTAAGAAGGCTACGTGAGTCCACGCCGCCTTTCTCTGAAGAAGGATAACCATGCCGCTTCCCATCACAGCGTTCTATGCCGGTCTTCTGGCCATCTGGATAATTTTTCTTCTTTTCCAGGTAGTTGGCTTTCGGCGGGGTGAAGGCGTTTCGCTGGGCGCCGGTGGGAGCGAGCATGGCGAGCGGTTGATCCGTGGACACGGCAACGCGACCGAGACGATCCCGATTTTTCTGATCATGCTGGGTTTGGCGGAAGGTTTGGGCACAACGGGTTGGTTATTGCATATTTTGGCGCTGGCATTCATTACCGGTCGGGTGCTGCACGGCGTTCATTTTCTGAAAGCCCGCAAAGGGATAGAACTGCGGTTCTATGGAATGATCATCACCCTTCTTGCCACTGGTGTTCTGGCGCTGCGTTTGATCTTTTCCGTGGTGTTTTAGCGTGCCGCAGACAGATAGAGAAATCGCCGACCACTTGCTGACCGCGGCCCGAAACGCCGGGGCAGAGGCGGCAGACGCCATCGTTCTGGCATCCCAGGGCGTGCACATCGGCGTTTCTGGCCGGGTCCTGGAAGAGGCGGAAAGTTCGGAATCCCGCGAGGCGGGATTGCGGGTTCTGTTGGGAGCGCGTCAAGCATGCGTGTCGACATCGGATCTTTCAGCAGGTGCCTTGGACGTCTTGGCGGATAGGGCCGTGGCAATTGCCAAGGAAGCCCCCGAGGATCCTACGGTCGGACTGCTTGACCCGGCCGAGTTGTCAGCCGGTATCGACGCGGATCTGGAATTGGAAGATCCCGCTCAACCTGCCGCGCCCGAGGCCCTGGAGGCCCTGGCCCTAGAGGCAGAGGAGGCCGCGTTGGCCGTCGCAGGTGTGAGCCAGGTCGAACAGGCCCATGCCGGGCGCGAGGCGATGGATGTCACGCTGGCGGCGACGAATGGGCTTATGGGCAGCTATCGCCGGACCAGTTTTTCGGTGGGCGCTTCGGCGATCGCTGGCGAGGGCCTTGCCCGCGAGCGTGACTATGCCGGGGAGACACGGCGGTTCATCGCCGATATGCCGTCGGCGGCCTCGATCGGTACCCGGTCGGGCGAGCGCGCGGTTGCAGCGCTGAACCCGCGCAAGCCTCCAGGTGGCGCGGTACCGGTTCTTTATGATGAGCGGTGTGCGTCCAGCCTGATCGGTCACATTCTGTCCGCGGTGAATGGAGCGCAGGTGGCGCGCGGCGCAAGCTGGCTGCGCGATGCGATGGGAAGCCAGGTGCTGCCGAAGGGGATGGATCTGATCGAAGATCCGCTTATGCCCAGGGGTCTGGGCTCTCGCCCATTCGATGCCGAGGGTATCGGCGGCGCGCGGCGGCCGATCATTGAGGATGGTGTCCTTGAACGCTGGGTCCTGGACGCGGCGACGGGGCGCAAACTTGGTTTGGCTTCGACCGGGAATGCCAGACGCGGCGTCACCGCGCCGCCCAGCCCTGGCGTCAGCAACGTGGTCCTGACCCAAGGCCCGGCTTCGCGGGATGACTTGATCGCCGAGATGGGCCGGGGATTGATCGTGACGTCGATGATTGGGCTTTCGATCAGTGCGACGACCGGTGACTATAGTCGCGGCGCATCGGGCTTTTGGGTCGAGGGTGGTGAAATCGCTTACCCTGTGAACGAGCTGACAATAGCCGGCAGCCTGCCCAATATGGTCAAATCGATGATCGCTGCAAATGATGCCGATCCGTATCGATCCTATCAGGTGCCCTCTCTCTTGGTCGAGGGGCTGACGGTTGGCGCCTGATCCAAAGGAAGATCGGGACCTACTGTCGGCGGCGGCAATAGAGGCTGGCAAAATCGCCAGGAAGCATTTCAGGACGAACGTTCGCACATATGAAAAGCCCGATGATGCAGGTCCTGTGACGGCAGCGGACCTGGAAATAAATGAGATGTTGGAGGATCGATTGGGCCGGGCTCGTCCGGACTATGGCTGGCTGTCCGAAGAAAGCGAGGATAACGAGGACCGCTTGGACAAAGACCGGGTCTTCATCATCGATCCAATCGATGGCACCCGAGCCTTCATCGAAGGCTACGAAGGTTTTTCCGTTGCCCTCGCGGTGGCGGAACGCGGGCAGGTGATTGCCGCTGCCGTTGACCTGCCGGCGCTGGGGGAACTCTACAGCGCTGCGCGGGGGCAGGGGACAACGAACAATGACCGGGATCTCGCCGTGACCGGTCCTGCCAGTCTGGACGAGGCGACGGTCCTGGCGGCGCAGGTCCAGATGAGAGAGCGTAACTGGGCAGGCGGCGTGCCGCCTTTGACCCGGCATTTTCGGTCCTCGCTTGCATGGCGCATGTGCCTGGTTGCCGACAGCAGGTTCGACACGATGCTGACCTTCCGGCGGTCTTATGAATGGGATCTTGCGGCGGGTGCGCTGATCTTGTCTGAAGCGGGCGCCAAGGTCACGGACGGCTGGGGGCAGCCGTTGAGGTTCAACAGCCCGGCTGGCATGCAGGACGGCGTTATTGCCGCACCGCTGCATCTTCATGATCAGATCATGGACCATCGAATGCCCGGCAGGCACGATTGAAATTGCCGCGCGGGCCAGTATGGTGCGCCGCAACGGAGTGGTCGCCGATCCTGGGCCGGCCCCTTGAAATGGAGCGTTCGACATGACGACCAAGCTGCATCTGGTCTTTGGTGGAGAGCTAAAGGACCCGCAAACCACGGAGTTCCGTGATCCGGACAATTTGGATGTGATCGGTGTCTACCCCAGCTATGCTAAGGCGCACGCCGCTTGGAAGAATGCAGCACAGCGCACGGTCGACAATGCGCACATGCGCTACTTCGTGGCGCATCTGCATAAGCTGCGCGACGAAGAGCAGGAAGACAGCGCCGAGCCGGACGCACTGGAAAACTAGGTGGATTCCTAGCGCGTCATGAGGCTGAGGCTTGATGGTGTGGCGCGCTGGTTGCGCCAATCGGCGTCTGGACGCTGGTTGTCTTCGATCGTCGGTGCCTTCTATATGCGTCTGGTGAATTGGACGACGCGGTGGTCGATCGAAGGGCGTGAAAACTACGACCGCGCGCTCACGGGAGAGACCGGTGTGATCGCCGTCGGCTGGCACGGGCGGCTTTTCATGTCTGTTTTCTGGGTGCCGCGCGGGCGGCAGCGGCGCTACACCGTCGCGATGATTTCGAACAACCGGGATGGCGATCTGATTTCGGCCCTGGTCGCGCGGTTTGGCGTGGTTGCGGTCCGTGGATCGACATATGACCGCGAAAAACGCCGCGACAAAGGTGGGGTCGAGGCCTTCGTTGGCGCAGAAGCTGCCTTGCGCGATCGGAAGGCCCTGATCGCCATTACGCCAGATGGCCCACGCGGCCCGCGGATGCGGGCGCAGCATGGGGCTGCACGTCTTTCTATCGTCACGCGGGCACCAGTGCAGCCGATCACTTTTTCCGCCCGAAAGGCAAAGGTCCTGCACAACTGGGACCGCTTCATGGTGCCCTGGCCCTTTGGGTCGGGTCTGCAGATTTACGGGGAAACGTTAAATCCGCCTGACCGGGACGATGATGCAACCGTCGCAGCCTATGCCCTGCAGATCGAAGAAGAGCTCAACAGGATTACAGCACTGGCGGACCGCCGATGCGGGCAGGCAGAGGTTCCGCCCGATCCCGCGCCGGGGACTGGCTGATGCGTCGGTCTTCAGCATTGTCAGCGTACCTGATGGCGTCCCG
Organism: Pseudomonadota bacterium; assembly: GCA_039028795.1. Classification (GTDB taxonomy): domain Bacteria; phylum Pseudomonadota; class Alphaproteobacteria; order Rhodobacterales; family Rhodobacteraceae; genus Thermohalobaculum. The sequence continues at coordinate 29,047 of JBCCHJ010000003.1, read as the reverse complement.
GCTTGCTGGTCCTGTGGCCTGGCCGCTTCTACAGATGCGCAAGGCGCGGGGTAAGGAAGATCCAGGCCGGCTGGATGAGCGTCTGGGCCGGGCAGATCGCCAGCGGCCCGAAGGACGTCTGATCTGGCTGCATGGCGCCAGCGTCGGTGAGGCAAAATCGATGCTGCCGCTGATTGCGGCGCTGCAGATGCAATCGGATGCTGCGATCCTGGTGACGACGGGGACGGTTTCATCGGCCCGGCAGATCGGACCGGCCTTGCCCTGCGGCGCGTCTCACCAATACGTCCCTGTTGACACGAACGCGGCCGTGTCGCCGTTTCTGGACCACTGGCGGCCCGACCTGGCAATCTGGGTCGAAAGCGAGTTCTGGCCCAGGCTGATCGAAGCGACGGCCCATCGCAAAGTGCCGATGGCCTTGGTGAACGCCCGGGTGTCCGCCAAAAGCACGAAGCGTTGGCAGAGGGCGCCGGACATGGCCTCGATCCTGCTGTCCCGGTTCAATATGATCCTGGCCCAAGATGATGAAACACGCCACCGGCTTAGCGCCTTTGGCGTGAATGCGCGTTTTGGCGGCAACCTGAAGGCTTTGGTCGATGCCCCAAGCTGTCAGCTTGATCAACTGCAAGCGATGCAAGCCGCGACCCAAGGCCGGCCTGTTTGGCTGGCGGCGTCAACCCATCCCGGCGAAGAAGAACTGGTCTTGGATGCGCAGACCCATGTGCAAGAAAGACTGCCCGAGGCCCTGCTGATCCTGGCGCCGCGCCATCCAGAGCGCGGCGATGACCTGTGCCGGATGATGGAGGAGCGTGGGATCAACCATGCGCGCCACAGCACCAAAGCCATGCCGGGCCCCGAGACCGAGGTGGTGTTGGCGGATACGATGGGTGAGATGGGGCTTTGGTATCAGTTGGCGCCGGTCACGTTTGTCGGCGGCTCGCTGGTGCCGATGGGCGGTCACACGCCGTTCGAGCCCGCCAGCCTGCAGACCGCCATTCTGCACGGCCCCCATGTCGATAATTTTGCGCCTGCCTATGCGGCTTTCGGCGCTGCGGGCGGCAGTCGAGCAATTGAAGGCGCGGATGATCTGGGCGATGCGGTCGTGCGGCTGTTGTCATCCGTCGCGGAGCACCGGGATATGACTCGGGCGGCGACGGCTGCGCATGACGGCCTGAAACCCGACGTAGATGGAATCGCGGCGGAATTGCTGATCCTGATGGAGCAGGGGCGATGAAAGCGCCAGAATTCTGGTCCAATCCTCCGGATCGTCCGGGATGGCTGTCCAGTGTGCTTTGGCCTGCCGCTGCCCTATGGCAACTGGGGGCCAAGTGGCGGATCGATCGGGCCCGACCGGAACAGGCTCCAGTCCCGGTGTTGTGCGTTGGGAACCTGACCGCCGGGGGGGCAGGAAAGTCGCCAATGGTGGCGGCCTTGGTGCAGCATCTGGCCGTCCGCGGCACTGTCGCCCATATCGTGAGCCGCGGTTACGGCGGTCGCATCAAAGGGCCGCATCTGGTCGATGATGATGCGGACAGTGCCGCAGATGTTGGGGATGAACCGCTGATGCTGGCCGGTTATGGCACCGTCTGGGTGGCCGATGATCGCGCTGCGGGGGCCCGGGCTGCTGCAGAGGCTGGCGCAAAGCTGGTGATCCTGGATGATGGGTTTCAGAACCCCGGACTGGCCAAGGACGCCTCGATCGTGATGGTCGATGCAGGACAGGGTTTCGGCAATGGCCGGGTTATTCCAGCGGGGCCATTGCGAGAGCCGGTGCACCAGGGCCTGGACCGGGCTGATCTGATCGTCCTGGTCGGTGATCAAAAGTCCCGTGAAAGGGTCGCGCAAATCTGGCCGGTGCTGGGGACAAAACCTGTCCTGGGGGCTCGCCTTGTTCCGCAAAAGACCGGTCTGGCGCTCGATGTTGCCAAGGTCATCGCTTTCGCGGGGATAGGCCGGCCTGAAAAGTTCTTCCAAACCTTGCGGGATTTGGGGGCCGATATCGTTGCTTCCCACGGGTTTGCGGACCACCAGGTCTATGACCGGAAGATCCTGCAGCGCCTGGTTCGAGAAGCGCGGGACGCGAATGCGATTTTGGTCACGACAGAGAAAGACGCGGTACGCTTGCCCGAGGCTTTTCGCAGCCAGGCCTTCACGGTTCAGATCCGTCTCGAACCCGACGACTGGGCCCCGATCGATGTAATTTTGGATCGAATCTGTCCAGCGCCCGGCGCGGAAATCGGCACAGAATCGCCTTGATCTACTCCCGGAATCGCCATGGGGAATACCGATATTGGCATCGTCCCTCGACTAACAGCTTATGCTGTGCTTGGCGGGTGCTTTCGGGCGCCCGCTTTTTTTTGGATGGCTGCCCTTTATAAAGACACCTTGCCGATGGTTTTTCAGGCAAACGGTTCAGCGAAAAATCGACGGCTGGGATTGTTCGCGCCTGACCGGGCCTGCGTGACAGAATAGCAATACTCTTCAGGCACATTTTGCCGCCCAAATGTCTTTCAGGCGGTCATTGTCGCTGCCTTGCCGCAATGATAGGCCATTTGGTGAAGGAGCCTAAACATGCCTGCCACCGCCGCGATCTTTCATCACCCTGATGCGATGGAATCCCAGAAGATGCCCCTGGCGGGTCGGCGCGCGGCCGGGCAGTCCTTTCTGGCCGGTTATGTCCGTCACGCCGCGACGGATACGCTGCGCTGTGTTGCGGGCTCGAAGGCGCATATCGAACATTTTGCCAAGGCCGTCGGTGACTTCGGCTGGACCGGTAAGGTGGTGGGAACCATGCTGCAGGAACCGCAGCGCACCGCCGAACATGGTGCTATGATGCTACCCGGGCCCTCGCTGGGACCCTATTCCTGGGTCCGGCGCCGGGTCGGGCCGCAGGCCTATTCGCTGATCGGGATCACCCACACTGTGTCGACCCGGCGGATCTGCACCAGTCTTTACGATCTGGTTTCGGCCCCGGTAGAAGACTGGGATGCGATTATCTGCACCTCGAAGGCCGTACACAGCGTTGTTGCGGGGATCATCAATGAATCGGCGGACTACCTGTCGCAGCGTTTTGGTGCGCGGCGCATGCCGGTGCCGCAATTGCCGATCATTCCGCTGGGCATCGACACGGAACGTTTCGCCCATGATCCAGAGGACCGCACGCGCTGGCGCGAAAAGCTGTCCATCGCCGAGGACGAGGTCCTCGTGATGTCGATGGGGCGTCGGTCGGTCTTCGAAAAAATGCATCCCGCGCCGCTGATGCTTTCCTTGCAACAGGTCGCAGAGCAAACCGGGACAAAGCTGGTTTTGCTGATGGCCGGTTGGTTTGGGGATGAGACGACCGAAAAACTGCATCGCGATGCGGCGAAAGAAATGGCGCCCGACGTCCGGGTTGAATTTCCAGATGGCAAGGATCCGGATCTGCGTTTTTCGCTTTGGTCAGCAGCCGACATCTTTGCCCTGCCGGTGGACAATATCCAGGAAACCTTTGGACTGGTTCCGGTCGAGGCCATGGCTGCCGGGCTGCCGGTTGTCTGTTCAGACTGGAACGGGTTCAAGGACACAGTCATCGACGGAGTTACCGGCTACCGCACCCGGACGCTAATGGCCCGCCCAGGACGGGGCATGCAGATCGCAAACCGTTTCGAAGACCAGGCGGACAGCTATCACCAATATCTGGGCGTTGTACATCAACGCACTGCGGTCGATGTGCGTGACATGACCCAGGCCCTGAAGACTCTGGTGGAGGATCCGGATAAGCGGAAAACGATGGGCCAGGCCGGACAGGAGCATGCGAAACGTTGCTATGACTGGTCCGTGATCATTCCCCAATACCAAGCTTTATGGGATGATCTGGCAGGGCGCCGGGCCAGGGGCATGACAACGGTTCCGCCGCAGGAAGGACGGCCTGCAGACCCGTCCTCGATCGACCCCTTCACGCTTTACCGGCGATATCCAAGCATGGCGATTTCATCGGAAATGCAGTTCACCGCTGTCCGGCGCGTGACTGTAGCGGATGTTCAGAAGATGATGAATCTGAGCGGTGCGACCCATCTGAAGCGGATGGTATCTCGGCCCGAAGCGGTCGCCGGTATTCAGCAAATGGTGCATGATAGCGGACCCCTGGGGATCCCCGATCTGTCGCGGGATACCAAGATGGCCGACGGCCCGGTCGAGGCCATTCTAATGTGGCTGTTGAAGTTCGATCTGATCCAGCTGCAGACTTGAGGCCCCGCGATGATCATCATAAATGCAGGCATTCCAAGGTCCGGCACCGTCCTGGTCAATGCGATCCTGCGGCAGATTCTCAAACTGTCCGGCGCTGCGGTCAGCCAGGCCAATCCCCATGGCGATGAGTTGCCCCAGCTTATCCGCAACATCCAACGGGCCGGAAAGGACCGCCATCGCGCCGTGGTGGTCCACACTCATACATGGCATTCCGACGCGACAACGTTGTTGGCGAATTCACCCTTCGTTACCGGCTTCATCAACTATCGCGACCCCCGCGATGTCTGCGTGTCCTTGATGCGCCTGCATGACCATGACCTGGAAGCCGCCGCGACGATGACGACAAACTCTTTCACTCAGTTCGAGACAACGATTGCCGCGCTGGATCTGATGGTTATTCCTTACGAGCTTTTGGTCCGGGAGCCGTCGGCGCATATCTTTCAGATCGGACGCAGGCTGGGGCTGTGGCTGGGGATGGAAGATGTTGCGCATATTCAGGACGAAACGTCCTCGGAAAAGCACGAAGCGATCATGAAGAAAGTTCAAAGCGGGGAGTTGGACAATCTGAAAAAAAGGTCGAACAGAAACCGGGTGCTTGTGGAAGATACCAGATCGCTGATCAACGACCGACACATCCAGTCGGGGGCATCGGGTCGTTGGCGGACTGAGTTGGACGAGGTAGAGCAGGCGCATGTGAACGAGGTCTTCGCACCTTTATTGGAACGCTTTGGATATGCCGTTGATCCATGATTATGCCGACTGAGATCACGGCCCTTATGTCATCAATGACCGGTTTGTTGCGGGCGAAGGACAAAGACCTTGCGCTGACACCCGAAATGATCGACTCGATCGAAGCCTTCAAAATACCGGCCCCCGCAGTTTTACCGATGCTGCCACTTTTAAAGGGCACCGAAGCCGCATCCAGTGCAGCGACTTCGGATGTCACGGCCCGCCTGATCGATGCCGCACCGTTCCTGCCATGGCGGCAGACATACGACGCGGATGATGGTTTTGATCAAAGATTTCTGGATGCCTATGGCTGGACCGATCTGGCCGGGCCCGAAGGGCCATACAAGGCCCGGGGTTTCCGGCTGATGTTGGGCTATTGGGGCAAAGGGTTGATCTATCCCGATCATTCGCATCCCCCTGAAGAACACTACATGGTCCTGGCGGGCAGCGCATGGTTTCGGCTTGATGATGACCCGTTTGAGAAGCGCGGCCCGGGGCAGGTCTTCCACGTCCCCGCTGGGGCGGTTCATTCTGCAGAAATGCGGGATGAGGGGCTGCTGGCGATCTCGATCTGGCGGGCCAGGGATGTAAGCGTCCGTATCAATCTGACGGATACCGATCGGAACGTCGATATGGAGTAGCGTTTTCCGCTCCTCTGAAACGTTGACATCTTTTCATTGAAACTCCGGTCGTCAGATCCCTATCCCTATGAATCTGCTTAATAAAACATGAGCTCCGGGGTGAGCATGAAGGAACCTCCTTGGGAATGTGCTTAGGATTTTAGTCAAATGCGCGGCATGCCGGACCCGTAACGACACGCCTGTCGCTAACGGACGGTTTTGTTTCTGCGGTCGCATCTTACGGTGATTGCAAAAATGAGGGGATCATGACCATCGCATCTGAAGAGCCGTTCTATCGGCTGATGCTGGACTATCTGCATCAGCTACCCAGCACCGAAAAGTTCGTCGGAGCCTTCACAGAACTGGATGCCACCCACCCTGCACCGCCGATCATCGAAGACGCGCCACTACCCTTTATCGCAAAGGCTGATTGGACAGCGCTGGCCTCGGAAAAAAGCGCCGATCTTGTAGCGGCGTTCGCAAAGGTCCGGCATGATCTGCCATGGCATGTGCCGTATTCCGGCGACCCTTTGGCGGGCCCTGGATTTTCCACCGGGGCGGCCTCGACTGGCCGGATTGGGCCTACTGCGCCTGTCCGATCCGATGTATTTGCCTCTGGTTTTTTCGCCGTTGGGCCAGGCGTTGATTACTTCGATCATCAGCATGAGCCCGAAGAGCTTTACCTTCCCATCGCAGGAAAGGCCGAGTTCTGGTCCGAGTCTCTGGGCTGGCACGAAGCCGGTCCGGACGATCTTATGGTCCACCCGCAATGGGAATGGCATGCCATGAAAACCGGGGATCAGCCCATCCTGATCTTCTGGGCCTGGCTAGGACCGGAGGGGTTTGGCCGACTGCCCGACCTGCGGGCCGCGATGGGCGGTGTGCCGCAAGATGTGCCTGCCGCGTAAAGCTTCTTGCGATCACTCGGCCGGGCTGCGGTTTAGTCTTTGCGGGTAAGGCCCATCGGCATGTCCGAGATGCGTTGCATCTCGGACGTTTCGAAAAGTGCGGGGTCGTCTAGGTAGTCCAACATCATCTCGGTCGCATCGCCGCCCCAGAAGACCTTGCCCTGGACCAAAAAGGTTGGCACCCCAAAAACGCCCGCCGCAATGGCCTGGTCGGTGTGCTGGCGCAGCGCGTCCTTGATGCTTGCATCCGACATTGCCGCTTCTGGATCGACGATGCCCAGCGTCTTCGCGACGGCCGCGATCCCCTCTGGAGCATCCGGCTGCAGGCCTTGCCCGTAGATCACATCGAAAACTGCACGGGCAGGATCAATGCCGCCGCCCGCCGCCAGAAATAAGCGCAGCGCAGGCAGGGGATTGAACGGATGATGGTTTGGCATGGTGAAGGGAACGCCTGCCCGATCGGCCTTCCATTTGAAGAACCGATATGTGAAGCGCCGCTTTGGCGGGATCTCTGCCGGGCCGAGTTGTCCCCAGTGCTTCAACAAGGCACCGAAGGCCACCGGCACCGGTGTTATGTCCAGACGCGCCGATAACTCCGGCAATCGTGCGCACTGCAGATATGCGAAAGGAGAGATGAAGTCGAAATACCAATTCGCTTTGATCATGCCTGTGGTTCCGTGTTTCGGTGCCTTGCAGCCCCTTGGGCCGGTTGGTACGAGTCTCGAAACCTGCAGGGGCAAGTCAATCCGATGATCGATTTCTACACCTCGCCAACGCCAAACGGTTGGAAAGTTGCCATGGCTTTGGAAGAGCTGGCGTTGGATTACAGCGTCAAACCCGTCGACCTGTCAGCGGGGGATCAGCATAAACCTGAGTTCCTTGCGATGAACCCGAACGGCCGGATTCCGGTGATCGTCGACCGGGACGCCGATGATCTGACGGTCTTCGATTCGAATGCCATCCTGTTTTATCTGGCTGAGAAAACCGGGCGATTGCTGCCCGTCAATGGGCCCGCGCGGCACGATGTTATGCAATGGCTGATGTTTCAGGCCAGCGGTATCGGCCCGATGCAGGGGCAGGCCGTGGTCTTCGAGCGCTATTTCCCCGAAGATGTGCCTGCCGCCCGCACGCGGTATCACAACGAAACCCGGCGTCTCTATGAAGTGCTGGACCGGCACCTGGATGGCCGCGAATGGCTGGCCGGAGAGTTCTCGATCGCTGATATCTCGAACTGGTCCTGGATCCGAAGCCACCGTTGGGCCAGGGTTCCGACCGAAGGTTTGGCCAATCTGGAACGCTGGATCGCGCAGCTACGCGACCGCCCGGCCTGCGAGCGTGGCCTCAACATTCCGCCCTCACCGGGCCGCGCTGATGCGGTCAAATCCATGGGGAGTTCGATGACAACGACATGAGCGCACCCATCGCCATTAACGGTATGGCCCATGTTATTCTGACGGTCAGCCAGTACGACAAAGCCCGCGCGTTCTATTCTGGCCTGTTGCCCCAGTTCGGCATGCAACTGGTCAATGACGGGCCGGATTTCTGCTACCATGTCGGCGCGCGCACAGCGATCGGCGTGCGCCGCTGTGACCCGGAGTTTGAAGGCGAGCGCTTCGAACAATACCGCGTCGGCCTGCATCACATCTGCCTGCGTGCCCGCACCCGCGAGGATGTCGACAAGACGGCTGCGTTGGCCGAAAGCCTTGGCGCCACCATGGTGCGCGGCCCAGAAGAACGCGACTGGGCGCCTGGCTATTACTATGTCTTGTTCGAAGACCCCGACGGCATTCGGCTAGAGGTCAACCATGTCCCCGGCAAGGGTTTGCTGAAAGAGGGCGAAAGCTTTGGATCGGGTGACGACTATGTCCGCGTTGATGGAAAGGACATTATCGAGCGTGGCTGACCGAATGCCGCCCGGGCATCAAAGGTCCTCGGACACCAAAAGCAGCACGGTGGTCTGCAAGCTTTGCAAAACCCGCTTCAGTTGGGCACGGCTTTGCGTGTGGTACTTCGCGCCCTTGGCCGAACAATAGATCAGCTCGGCAAGCCCCGGGACGGTCATGCCGGTCCTTTCGATGGCATCTGCCTGAGGCGTCAGGATGTTTTCAATCAGCGTCAGATACTCATTCTCAGTCGCCGCGATTTCTTCCCGCGCCGCAGCATTCATGCCTTCCAGAAAGTCCTGTGCGTGTGGCGAGCTATTCAGCAGGTCGTATGGCTTCAGGATCATGTGCGCGAAAAGCGCATCCAGTTTCTCTGATGGGCCATCTGCGGTCTCGATGCTTTGGGTGATCGCCTCGATGGCTGTTTCGTTGAAATTCCGGATCAGTGCACGCAGCACCTGATCTTTGTTGGCGAAGGCATTGTAGAGCGTCTGCCGCGCAATCCCCGCTTCCTGGGCGATGTCATTCATCGTCGTTCTCTTCACGCCATAGCGCAGGAAAACCTCGCCCGCCGCCTCGATGATCTTTTTTTCTCGTTCTGTCATAAAAGACATATTGACATTTCATGCCTTAATGTCAATATGGACAAAAGGATGTTAAATGTCCAATACGTCAAATCCATCAGGAGATCTGATATGAAGAACGTTGCGCTGATTACCGGGGCCTCCAATGGCATCGGTCGAGAGCTTGCCCATATCCACGCCGAAAGGGGTGGCGACCTGATCGCTGTCGCCACGAATTCAGAGCGTCTGGACGCGTTGAAGTCAGATCTTGAAGGCAAAAATGGTGTCAACGTGATGGTGATCGTTCAGGATCTGACCGTCGACGGCGCGGCGCGCCAAGTCTTCGATACTGTATCTGAAGCTGGGGTCGAGGTTGATCTCTTGATCAACAATGCTGGGTTTGGCGGCCAGGGACGGTTCGATGAACGTGAGTGGCAGGATGATCTGGCCATGATCCAGCTAAACATCATCGCGCTGACCGAACTGACGCGGCATTTCCTGCCGGGATTTGTTGCCCGCAACCGAGGGCGCATTCTGAACGTATCGTCTACCGCCAGTCTCCTACCGGGCCCGCTGCAGGCGGTTTACTTCGCGACGAAGGCCTATGTGACGTCTTTCAGCAATGCGCTTTCAGGCGAACTGCACGACAGCGCCGTGACCGTCACCAATCTGATGCCAGGGGCGACCGAGACCGGATTTGCGAACACGGCAGGTTTGGAGAAGACAGGACTCTTCACCCAAGCCGTCACGGCCCGTTCCGTGGCCCAGGACGGCTATGCCGCGATGATCCGCGGCGACATGGATGTCATCTCTGGCCTCAGTTTCCTGCAACGAATGATGCTGCGTTTGACCGCGATCGCGCCGAAGAAAATGGTGCTGCAACAGGTTCGGGCCATGCAGGAGGTGCGAGCTTGAAGGTCCAAACACTTGCGGCATGACTGCGGCGAGCCTTCCCTAGTCCTCCAGCGCCCGGGCCTCGTCGATCAGCATAATCGGAATACCGGACCGGATAGGATAGGCAACATTGGCGGACTTTGAGATCAGCTCTTGCCGATCCGGATCATAGGTCAGGCGGCCGCCGGTGGATGGGCAGACCAGCACCTCGATCAAATGACGGCTGATCGGAGGGGTTTCGGCGGTGTCGGTCATCGACCACTGGTCATTGCAATGCCCCGCCTTCACCGCCTTCGGCAATCGCAAACTGCAGCAGTGCCGACAAGGTATCGGCGCGGTCACTGAGTTGCGGTGCTTCCAGCAACGCCTGTTTTTCTTCGACTGCGAAGGGACACATCATGGATAGAGAGTTGATCAACATCTCTGTCTCCGCGTCGCGCATACTGTCCCAGTCCGAGGATAGCGAGGCGACTTCGAAATACCGGCGCAGTAGGACCAGAAAGTCCTCTTTGTCGAAATCAGGCAACTCCTCTGGCCCGACCAGATCGGCGCGGAAGTCGGACCAGTTTGGCGCCACGCGGCGATAAGGCGTGAACCCCTCCAGCTCCTCGCGAATTCGGAAACGCGAGATCCCGCTCAGCACAATCAGATAACGTCCGTCTTCGGTTTCAGACAGGGATGTCACCCGGCCCGCACAGCCGATCGTATGCAGCCGCGGAGGATTGTCTTCCCCTTCGAAGGGTTGGATCATTCCGATCAATCGATGTTCGGTCTTAAGCGTATCATCCAGCATCGCCAGATACCGCGGTTCGAAAATGTTCAGGGGCAAGCGGCCCCGGGGCAGCAGCAAAGCGGATGGAAGCGGAAAGACCGGGATGGCCTCTGGCATGTCCGCAAGAGAAAATCGCCGCACGCCGGTCCCCTTATGCGAAGATCATCGAGGAAAGACGCCGTCTGCCGGTCAGGCCCACCTGATCTTTGGGGCCCAGCAGTTCGAAGATCTTGAACAATTGCTCCTTCGCAGCGCCCCCGTTCCATTCGCGGTCGCGGCGGAACAATTCCAGCAGTTCTTCGATGGCGGCCTCATTGTCATCCGCCGCCGACAACGCCACAGCCAGATCAAAACGCGCCTGATGGTCATCGGGGTTGGCGTCAACTTTGGCGCGCAGCTCTGCCGTTTCGCCGGCCTCCTCGGCCTGTTCGGCCAAGTCCAAGGCAGCGCGGGCCGCGGCGATGGCCGGGTCCTCGGCCATTGTTTCCGGCACCTGGTCTAGCAGAGCCCGGGCCTGGTCGGCTTGACCGGCTGCCAGGGTTGCGCGGATCAGCCCGCCCATGGCGCGGACCTCTTCGGGGTCTTCGCCCAGGATCGCTGCGAAGGTCTGGGCGGCATCCGCGGCTGCGCCATCCGTCAACATCTGTTCTGCGGCCTCAAGTGCTTCGTCGAAGCCGCCGCCCGATGCTTCGAGAATGCGTTTGATGAATGCGTCAATCTCTCCTTGCGGAACAGCGCCCTGCATCATGTCGACAATCCGGCCCTCGCTGAAAGCGATGACCGTTGGGATCGATTGCATTGGTAGACCATTCTGCATCAACGTTGCCACGATCCGCTGGTTCTCGTCGACGTTGACCTTGACCATGCGGACCTTGCCGTTGGTCTTGGCCACCGACGCCTCCAACATCGGGCCCAGTGTTTTGCAAGGCTGGCACCACGGCGCCCAGAAATCGACGATGATCGGCGTCTCTTTCGAGGCTTCGACCACATCCGTCGTGAAGGTCTGGTCCGTGACGTCCTTGACGGGCGCGGCCTGCGGCGCTGTACCGGCACTTCCAAGTTCGATCATGATATCCCCTTAGAGATCTGTCCCTTTGCCCCCACATACGCCGTGGGAGGCGCGGGCGCAATCATTAGGCAGCGTCGGTGCGGGCGCGTTCCATTTCTTCCAATTCGTCGAAGTCGACGATCGATGGCGTGTGTCCGGTCACATCAAAGAACTTCCGGAAATCCCCGGCACTGATAGTGGTGGTGGCCTCGTTGTGCAGGGGATGGGCGTTGATCGGATTCACCTCCAGCATCTGCTGGTCCAGCACGACGCTGACGTGGTGGTCTGGGTCATTGATCAGGCCAAAGGGCGACACAGCGCCGGGACGAATGCCCAAAGCCTCCCACAGTAGCTCGGGTTTGCCGAAGCTGGCCTTGGTGGCGCCGACCTGTTTTTCCAGGTCGCGAATGCGGATCTTGCGGTTTTCCAGGCAAGTGACAAGCCACAGCTGGCTCTTCTTGTCTTTCAGGAACATGTTCTTCACATGGGCCCCGGGCAGGTCGCCGCGCAACTGCTTCGAGTCCTCGACTGTGAACAGCGGAGGATGCGTGTTGTGTGTGTATTCAATGCCGTTGGCATCAAACAGGGCGTAGAGGTCTTCCTGGCCCTTTTTGGTATCGGTCATGCGCGCCTCCCTATGCTGCACAGGTAACGTGGTGGCGGGGTATTGCAAGGGTGGGTTTGCCCGGTTGCTTAGGACCATTCTATCTGGTCGAAGATCGCGCGCAATTTCAGGCCGCGGCGCGGGTTCAACGCCTCGACCCAACCGATGCGCCCGTCCAAATGGGCGCGGAAATCCAAGTGTCCTGTGCGGTTCTGACCGCTGGGACCGTGGCGCACGCAATTCGTCAGGGTGGCTTTCAGGCGGTCATAGACATCCCGCGGGACGTTCAGATGCTGATTGACGACGATCCCAGTGACCTTTTGTCGTGTACCTCGCTTTTGGATGCGTGTCTTTTCGGGATTCAGGCGAAAGCCTTCGTCGAAGGCGATCTCTTGGATCATCTCTAGCACCGGGCGGGTGCTTTCAAAGGCCAGCCCACGGTCGCCCGAGATCGTCAAATCATCGGCATAGCGGGAATAGTTCGCGCCCAACCGGCGTGCTAGGGCAGCCATCCGCTGATCTAGCCGCCACGCGGCCAGGTTCGCCAAGGCGGGGCTGGTCGGCGCACCTTGGGGCAGGTGCGGGTGAGTGAATGTGCCTCTCTCCGAGAATGGCATGGCTGCCGCCAAATCGCTGGGCGTGCGGGTCGTGACCAACCCGGTCAACAGCCGCGCAATGCTGGGGCTGTAGCCGATGGTGCGAAAGATCGCATGCACCCGGCGCGCGGGAACCGAGGGGAAGAAATCTGCCAGATCCACGCAGATCACCACGTCTTCGCCAGCATGTCGGGCCGCCGCCGTTCGGCAATCGCGGCCTTTGACGAATCCGAAGCTGTGGGGATGGGGCGGGATCAGATCCAGCAAGCCGCTCAGGATCTGCTTTTGCAACGCCTTCAATCGGGGCAGCGGTGCCTCTAGCAACCGATGGCCGCCCTTCCGTTTCGGGATCCAGGTCTGGACATAGTGCCCCTGCCGGTCCGTCCGCCGGGCCAAGCGGCCATCCACATCTGCCAACCAGGCGAGCTGTCCTTCGCTGACCTCCAGCCAGGCAGCCAGTTCGGCGGGCGTACCCAGATCCGGCAGGCCATCGAAAAACGGTGCATCGACGGGCGGTGTGGCTGTCAGACGGATATCGCGGCGCCGTATGGTAAAGCGCGACCGCAGGATCCGCGCCAGTGTCGCCTCGCTTGGTGTATAGGTCCAAGTCCAGACGTCTTGAAGCATCTTCGCGATCTGGGCCGATCGGGTCTTCCGCCCCTTAAGCGCTTTCTGGATGACCTCCTGGACCTGATCCGTGCCCCAGCCATCGGCCAGGATCAGCGCCGCCAACCGTCTGTAGGGGTCGTATCCCATGGGATGGCGGCTTCAACCTCTCTTGGTCATGCGCGGCCAGATTGGGGTGTGGAGCCCCACCCGGCGTGCCGCGCCCTGCGTCGTTCCGTCTTTGCGATGCGCCGGGGTAACCCCGGCGAGACCTTGCGGTCCACTTGAAGCCGCCATCCTGGTTAAACGGTGGCAGGAGTAGTTACATCCGTCAACCGATGTCGCGGATGGGTCGGCGCGAGCCGCATCCAGCCTGGACATCCGGACCGCCCCCGCCCCAGTCTGGCCAAAATCAGAATAGGGGACCCGCCATGCCGCTGGAAATGAACCGGGAAGTTTTCATCACCTGTGCCGTCACCGGATCGGGGGGCACGCAGGATAAATCGCCTGAAGTGCCACGCAGCCCGGAACAGATAGCCAGTTCGGCGATTGAGGCCGCGAAGGCTGGTGCGGCCGTGGTCCACTGCCATGTCCGCGATCCGGAAACCGGTGTGCCCGCGCGCGATCCGAAGCTCTATCGCGAAGTGACGGAACGCATCCGCGATGCTGGCACCGATTGTGTTTTGAACCTGACCGCGGGCATGGGCGGCGACATCATCACCGGGCCCTCCGACGCGCCTTTGCCGCTGGCGAACTCGACCGACATGATCCCGGCGGCGATGCGCGTAGAACATGTCTTGGACAGTCGGCCCGAAATCTGCACTCTGGATTGCGGCACCATGAATTTCGCCGAGGCCGACTACATCATGGCCAACACCCCCGGCATGCTGGAGGACATGGCCAAAATGATGACCGAAAGCGGCGTGCGGATAGAGATCGAGGCCTTCGACACAGGCCACCTATGGCTGGCCAAGCATCTGGTCAGCCAGGGCCTGATCCATGACCCGGTTTTGGTGCAGCTCTGCATGGGTGTGCCCTGGGGCGCCCCCGACGACCTGAACACCTTCATGGCCATGGTGAATAACGTGCCGAAAGACTGGATCTTCAGTGCGTTTTCGCTGGGCCGGAACGAGATGCCCTTCGTCGCCGCCGCAGTGCTGGCGGGCGGCAATGTTCGCGTCGGGTTGGAGGACAACCTCTATCTGGATCGGGGTGTGTTCGCGAAGAACTACCAACTGGTCGAACGTGCGGTGACGATCATCGAAAACATGGGCGCCCGGGTTATCGGCCCCGACGAGGTCCGCGCCAAGCTGAAAGTCGAAAAGCGCGCCCCTGCTTGAAGTGATAAAAGGCGGTGGAACGCCGCCCTGGCAACGCACGCAGAAAGCTTGGGAAAACCGGGCTTCATGCCAAAGAAGAAACCTATGACGTCCATGTCAGAGTTTTTCTCGGACGGGGACCTGACGGCCTCGGACAGCTCTGGGGATACGGCTTTGGCCGGTTACGTGTCGTGTTAGTTGGCCGTCGCCGGGTATTGCAATATGTACCGTTAATCCAGTGACGGCGCTATCGCCCCCGATGTGACGAGGACGGCATGAGACGTTTGGCACCTATTCTTCTGCTGCTTGGCCTGGCCGGATGCGCCAGCCCCGAATACCGGGACACGTCCGTCGAAATGACCACGGCTGGTCCTGTCGATCTGGAGCGCTATCAGGGCCGGTGGTACGAGATCGCCCGCTTTCCTAACCGCTTCGAAGAAGGCTGTGTCGGCGTAACGGCGGATTACACATTGCAAGACGACGGCTCGGTTAAGGTGGTCAACACCTGCCGGGATGGGACGTTGGACGGTCCTGTTTCAACGGCCGAGGGCGTGGCCACCAAACAGCGCGATCAGGGTGATCGGCTGGACGTTACCTTCGTACCCTGGCTGCCCTTTGCAACGGGCGACTATTGGATCCTGGATCTGGACGCCGACTATCAGGTGGCGGTCATCGGCAGTCCGTCAGGTTCGACGGGGTGGGTGCTGGCCAGGACACCCTCGATTCCCGCGGCTCGATTGGAACAGGCCTATGAGGCTCTGCGCCGGAACGGCTACGATGTGGACCAGATCTACCTCACGCCGCAGGGGTAATCGCCTCGCTTGGTCTGCTACTGGCCACATGCCGCTTCGATGCATCATCACCCCGCTGCGTTCGTGCCCAGGTGGGTGATCCGTCAGCCAGCAAATTGATCCGGTGCTAAGAATTTAAATCAAATTTTAAAGATCTCGGCATAGAAGCGGTGCTGTTCCGGAACGAACTGATTCCCCCTCGACGGATAGCGACCTTGAGGGGGCTTGGGATATACGGTGGATCCACCGCCCTTGTTTCTTGTGCCGCTCTACAGGCACCTTAATCACCCAGCCGGTGCTGACTGGCCCTCCCCAGAAAGAGATGTGTTGGATCCCGGGCCGCGCATGCGCCGTTCGGCCACAACCCGTTGGCCCGTAAGCATAGGTGGGCCAATGCCATGGTGCTTGGCTGCTTCAAAAAATATCCAAAGTCACGGCCCGCGATGGCGGCGGGAAGGCTTCATCGATCCTGGCCAATTGATCTTCTGAAAGCGTGACTTCCGTGGCCGTCGCCAGCGCATCGATATGCGCGGGCGTTGCAGATTTCGGGATCGGGCATGCCACCTGCCGCGTGCAATGCCAGGCCATGGCCAATTGCACTGGGCTTAACCCAGCTTCAGCAGCCAGCGCGGCGAAGTCGGCGTTGCCTTCGATCTGCCAAGGCTCGATGGGCGTGTAGGCAACACAAGGAATTCTGTGTTGATGCAACAGCGGCAGCAGATCGAACTCGATCCCGCGGCGAGCAGGGTTGTACATCACCTGGTTCACATCGATCAGGTCGGCCATCCCGGCGTCGATTGTCTGGCGCATCAGGCGCATGTCGAAATTGCTGACCCCGAAGGCGCGGATCTTGCCATGATCCAATAGGGCCCGGACACCTGAGAGCGTTTCCTCGAACGGTGTGCTGCCCGGCCAATGCAACAGGTAAAGGTCGATCACTTCCATCTGCAAACGGTCCAGCGACCGCTCGCAGGCCCGGACCATCTGATCGGCACGGGCATGGTGCGGATAGAATTTCGAGGTGATGAAGACGCTATCGCGATCTTTCGTAGATAACGCTTCGGCCAGAACCTCTTCCGCGCCTCCTTCGGCATACATCTCGGCCGTGTCGAAGTGGCGAAATCCGGTGTCAAAGGCATGGCGCAGCGCCCTGACTTCTGCATCCCGATCACGGCTGTTTTCGCCCATTTGCCAGGTCCCAAAACCTGGGCAGGGCATTTCAAGCCCAGAGCGGAGCGAAGCAGTCCAGGACTTCATGATGCGTTCCTCTGATAAGCGTCATGACGATATGCGTGGCGCTATGATATGCTTTCATCCGCGTGCCGTCAGGGTGTTTCGGCGTGGGCATTTCAGGGAAGTATCCCAATGTGTTTTCTTTGTCTTTTTGCCTTGTTCCCAGCAATTGCGCTGGCCGAGCCCTTTGAAGGGAGGTGGGCGCAGAAAGCCGAATGGTGCCAAATGACCGACGACCGAGCGCCTGCCGAGGGTACGGTGTTCCAGAGCGATCAAATCGCGTTGGTCACATCTGACGACCGTCTCCGTCGGTTGAGCGACGGGTTTCTGTCGACCTATGTCAGATGCCCGTGAGGCGTTGCTGTTCCCGTCATCAAATTTTGGTCACGATCAGTCGCGATGTATAACCCGTGCGGTCGAACCTGGAGCCGCACTGCGGGGAAAAGTGACCAATTGAACGGCAGGGGGGAATATGGGCGCGCTGACATCGTTGCTCACCGGGGCTTTGATCTTGGTCTACATGGCCTCGATGTGGGAGGCTGATCGCAAGCGCCTGATATGGCACGCCGCGGTTGCTGCAGGGCTATTGGCCTATGTTCTCATTTCCAGCGGCTTTGAGCTGAGCGGTGATCGACTGTTTTTCGCTGGACTGGCGGGGGCCTGGTTGTTCGGCGTCATGTGTCACTGGCTGGGCCTTTGGGCCCGTGAAAAACGTTGGCCGATTGGCAGCTGGCGCATGCCAGAGATCGCAGGCGGCGTCATCGTTTCGATTCCCTTGGTGTTGGGCCTTTTGGGACTGCTTGCCGCATGAGCAGGCCGAAACAGGCGCGGACGCGTCGCAGACGGGTGAACCCAAACCGCGAATTTGACTAGGATCATCCCGGGCGGAATCTTGGACCGGAGATGATGGTATGAAGAACGGCGTTAAGTCGGCGGCAATCTTGGGCGGCGGTGTGATCGGCGGGGGATGGCTGGCCCGGCTGATCGAGAACGGCGTGGAGTGCCGGGTCTTTGACCCTGATCCTGCAGCAGAACGCAAACTGGGCGAGGTGCTGGAGGGCGCCGAGCGCGCCTACGCCAAGCTGACCATGGCACCCCGGCCGGAAAAGGCGGCCTGGAGCTTCGCTGGAACGATCGCCGAGGCAGCCCAGGGTGCGGATCTGATCATCGAGGCGGTGCCGGAACGGTTGGAGGTCAAGCAGTCCGTTTATGCAGAAGTCGAGGCAGTGAACACCGAGGGTGTGATCGCATCCTCGACCTCTGGCATCATGCCTACGGATCTTCAAACCGGGCTGCGCCATCCTGGGCGCCTGATCGTCGCGCATCCCTTCAACCCGGTCTACCTGCTACCACTGGTCGAGTTGGTGGCCGGCAAGGAGAGTGATCCGGCCTGGATCGAATGGGGCAAAGAGTTTTATGCCTCGATCGGGATGCATCCTTTGCATTGCCGGGTAGAGATCGAAGGGTTTCTATCGGACCGGTTGCAGGAGGCCTTGTGGCGCGAGGCGCTGTGGCTGTTGAAGGACGAAGTTGCCACGGCGGAAGAACTGGACGCGGCCATCGCCTATGGGCCGGGCCTGCGATGGGCGCAGATGGGCACCATGCAGACGTTCCATCTGGCAGGCGGTGAAGCGGGGATGCGCGGCATGCTGGCGATGTTCGGACCGTGCTTGAAATGGCCCTGGACCAAGCTGATGGATGTGCCGGAACTGACCGATGCGTTCGTCGATATGGTTGGCGATCAGTGTGACGCGCAGGCGGGCAATCTGGGTCCGCGGGATCTGGAGCACATCCGTGACGATAATCTGATCGCCATCATGCAGGCCCTGAAGGTCAATGACTGGGGAGCAGGGCGCACCCTGGCGGCCTATGAAAAGGGACTATTCGACCACGGCGCTCAAGACGTCACGCAGGACTTGGCGCAGCTGATTCGCACGGTGGATATGGCCGTGCCGCCGGACTGGACCGATTACAACAACCACATGAACGAGGCGCGCTATCTGCAGGCCTTTGCCGATGGCACCGACGCCTTCATGCGCCTGATCGGAGCGGATGCGGACTACATTGCCGGGGGCCTGTCATACTTCACGGTGGAGACCCACATCCGCCATATCGACGAAGTGAAAGCGTTGGAGCAGATCATCGTGGACACCCAGGTCCTTACCGGCAAGGGCAAGAAGATGCATCTTTTCCACACGATGCGCCATGCCGATGGGCGGCTGCTGGCGACCGGGGAGCATATGTTATTGCACGTGTCTCTGGAGACCCGGGCGACCTGCGAGCCCGGGCCCGCCGTTGCGGCAAAGCTTGGCGAGATCGCTGATCTGCACGCGGCACTGCCGATGCCGGAAGGGGCCGGACGGGCCGTGGGGCAGAAGGCGTGAGCAATCATCGCGTACTGATCACGGCAGGCGCTTCGGGGATCGGCCTTTCCATGGCAGAGGCGTTTCATCGCGACGGCGCTAAGGTCTGGATAACTGACATCGACCCCGAGGCTTTAGCGGCCTGTCCAACATCGTGGGGCCGTACCCAAGCCGATGTCTCGAACGAGGCCGACATTGAAGCGCTCTTCAACGAAATCACCGCAATGTGGGGCGGGATCGATGTGCTTTGCGCCAATGCGGGGATCGCCGGGCCGACCGTGTTGGTCGAAGACATTGCTCTGGCCGATTGGCAACGCTGCATGGCCGTGAATGTCGAAGGCGCGTTTCTCGCCGCCAAGTACGCAGCCCCGATGCTGAAAGTGGCAGAGGCGGGGTGTGCTCTCTTCACCTCTTCGACGGCAGGGTTTTTTGGATATCCGAACCGCGCCCCTTACGCTTCAGCAAAGTGGGCAGTGATCGGTTTGATGAAAACCCTGGCCATGGAATGGGGTCCTTATGGCGTGCGGGTGAACGCACTGGCCCCTGGCGCGGTCGAAGGTCCGCGCATGGAGGCGGTGATGCAACGCGAGGCAGAGACGCGCGGGATCAGCCGCGACGATGTCTATCGCGGCTATGCCTCTGGGACATCAATGCGCACGTGGATCGACGGCAGTGATATCGCAGAAATGGCGGTTTTCTTGGCATCACCCAAGGCGCGCTTTGTGTCTGGTCAGGTGATTGCCGTGGACGGGCACACATTCAATCCCGACCCGTCGATCTGACCGATAGGAGCGAAGATGACAGCAGACAGCATGTTCCATCAAGGTCATCGGACGTTGCAGGACCGCTTCGACGGGCGACGGGTGGCAGATGCGTTGGAGCGACACCGGCGGCTGGCTGAATTCGGTCCAGACCAGCGCGAAATGATCGAGCAAGCGTCGTTCTTCTTTTTGGCCACAGCGCATGCAGAAAGCGTGGATTGTTCCTTTAAGGGCGGCCCCGAAGGGTTTGTGCGCGTCACGAGTCCAACTAGCCTGGAATGGCCCGATTTCGACGGTAACTCGATGTATCGGTCTCTCGGCAATATCGCTGAAAGCCCCAATGTCGGTCTGCTGTTCATCCGCTTTGATGGCTCGTCGACACGGCTGCGTGTGAATGGGCTCGCGCGTTTGATGTATGATCACCCTCGCCTGGCGGAAACCCCTGGTGCGAAAGTTATGGTCCACCTGGAGGCACGCGAAATCTTTCCGAACTGCCCGCGCTATATCCCCGATCTCAAGGGCGACATTCCGTCGGAATATTTGCCGCAAATGGACAAGCCTTTGGCCAAACCGCAGTGGAAAGACCGGGACTATATCCGGGACATCCTGCCCGACGGCGACCCGCATAAGGAGTAAGATCCATGCACTTCGGTTTGACAGAAGAACAGGACATGATCGTCTCGACGGTCCGCAGCTTCGTTGAAAACGAGATCTATCCCTACGAAGACGAGGTCGAGCGTACTGGCGAAGTGCCGGAAGACATTGCCGAGCGGATCAAGCAAAAGACCATCGATCTGGGGTTCTATGCCTGCAACTTCCCGGAATCTGTGGGCGGTGCGGGACTGTCTCACCTGGAATTCGCCCTGGTCGAGCGGGAATTGGGCCGCGGGTCCATGGCGTTGAACCATTTCTTCGGGCGCCCTCAGAACATCCTGATGGCCTGCGAAGGCGATCAGGTCGAGCGCTATCTACTGCCCGCCGTGCGCGGCGAAAAGATGGACGCCCTGGCCATGACCGAGCCCGACGCAGGATCGGATGTACGCGGCATGAAATGCAGCGCCGTCAGGGGAGGGCCAAACGCCGACGGCGATTGGATCGTCAATGGGACAAAGCATTTCATATCGGGTGCCGAACATGCGGACTTCGTAATCGTCTTCATCGCCACCGGTGAGGACGATACACCGAAAGGTCCGAAGAAACGGATCACAGCGTTCCTGGTCGACCGCGGCACGCCCGGCTTTGAGATTGCGGATGGATATTCCTCCGTGTCTCACAAGGGCTACAAGAACATGATCCTGAGGTTCGAGGATTGCCGGCTGTCGGATGAGCAGGTTCTGGGCGAGGTTGATGGCGGCTTCGCTGTGATGAATGAGTGGCTCTATGCCACGCGGATCACGGTTGCGACCATGTCCGTCGGCCGCGCGCGGAGGACCTTCGACTATGCGCTGAGCTATGCCGCCGAGCGCAAACAGTTCGGTCAGCAGATTGGCAAGTTTCAGGGCGTCTCTTTCCAACTGGCCGATATGATCACCGAGATCGATGCCGCGGATTATCTGACGTTGGCCTCGGCCTGGCGGCTGGACCAGGGCCTGCCCGCGAACCGGGAAATCGCGTCCGCGAAGGTTTATGCTTCTGAGATGCTGGCCCGTGTGACCGATGCCGCGATCCAGATCCATGGCGGCATGGGGTTGATGGATGACTTGCCGCTCGCCCGATTCTGGCGTGATGCGCGCGTCGAGCGGATCTGGGACGGCACGTCCGAGATCCAGCGCCACATCATAAGCCGGGATCTACTGAGGCCCCTGGGGGCTTGAACACCTGGTGGGATCAGGCACTGCTTGCACTGGAATGACCTCGACAATGGTAGGTCTGGTCTACTGTTGCGGAATCAAAACCTTGGCTTTTCTTTTCGCGTCAGGGAATTGAGGGTTTTCGCCGCCTTCGGCGTCGATCCGCTGGGGCTCTGCCCCAGACCCCGGAGTATTTTTGGCAAGCTGAAGGGAAGAATCCCCGCTAAGATCCACCCCCTGTCTTTGAGTCGACAGGGGGCTTCACTTTCATCTTGCACGGTCATCGGCTCTCCAGCCTGTACCGCGCGTCCTTGATCACTTCCGGATGGTTAAGGATCCGTTTCTTCAACTGCCAAAAGTACTCACTAGGGCGTTGTCCGCAGACCACGGTTCGCCGGTCCGGGCACTACTTGCATGGATACGCCCTGGCCCACGCCTCAGCAATTTCGGACCGTCGGCAGATCCAGGCATCCTCATGGCCTTGGATGTAGCCCAGGATCTGGTGCAGCGCCCCGATCCGCCCGGGCCGCCCAAGCAATCGTGCGTGCAGGCCCACTGTCAGCATCGTACCGCCCTCGGCCCGTAAGAGATCGAAGCTATCCTTGATGTAAGTAACGAACTGGTCGCCGGTCTCGTATCCCTCGCCACGCGAAAAGCGGCTGTCATTGGTGTCCAGCGAGTAGGGCAGGACCAGGATGGGGCGAGAGAATTCCGTGGACCAATAGGGCCGTTCGTCGTCATAGGCGTCTGAGTCATAGAGGAACCCCATCTCGGCGCATAGCCGCCGCGTATTCAGCGACGGTAGGCCAGCATAGTACCCCAAAGGCGGGGCTCCGGTCAGTTGCACAACCTGGTCGATGGATTTCTGGATATGGGCGCGCTCTTCGTCCTCGGACAGGGTGTGGTAATCTATCCACCGCCAGCCGTGGCACTGGATATCGAACCCCGCCTCCAGCATGGCCGCTAAAGGATGGGGCACCAACTCCCCCGCCAATCCCACCAGGTTGATTGTTGCCTGCAGCCCCCGATCCGTGAATGCATGCAGCAAGCGCCAATATCCGACCCTGGCCCCAAACCCATAGGACTGTTCCATATTCAGATCCCGCTCACCCATCCGGCGCGCGACGAAGACGTCGGCGATGCGGTCTTCTGATCCATCGTCTCCGTTCAAGACCGACCTTTCAGCCCCTTCCTCATAGTTGATGCAGAAGTTCACTGCGATCCGTTTGCCGTCAGGCCACGGGGCCTTCGGCGCATGGGCTCCATAGCCCCTGAGGTCGCGGATTGGTCCGGGAACGGCGCTCATGATCGGTCCTTAGGCTGTCGGTCGGGACGAAGTATGGCATGCTCAAGAGAGACACTGCCAGCATGAAAGACCTGTCCCGTTTGTTTCGTCCATCGTCGATCGCCGTAATTGGCGGTGGATGGGGTTTGGCGGTTATTGAGCAGTGCCAGAAGATGGGATTTCAAGGCGACATCTGGCCGGTGCATCCAAAACACAAGGAGATTCATGGGCTGCCCTGTTACCGGTCGGTCGATGACCTCCCGGCGGCGCCGGACGCGACCTTTATCGGCGTGAATCGGCACCTGACCATTGAAACAGTGCGGGCGCTTTCGGCCCGCGAGGCAGGCGGCGCGATCTGCTTTGCCAGCGGTTTTGCCGAGGCCGAGGATGATCGCGATGCTGGGCAGGATCTGCAAGAGGCTTTACTGGACGCCGCAGGAGACATGCCGGTGGTCGGGCCCAATTGCTATGGTCTGATCAATTATCTGGACGGCGCATTGTTATGGCCGGATCAGCATGGCGGCACTCGCGTCGAAAGTGGTGTTGCCCTGCTGACCCAGTCTTCAAACTTGCTGATCAATTTGTCCATGCAGCGCCGTGGCTTGCCCATGGCCTATTGCCTAACCGCGGGCAATCAGGCGCAGGTAGGGCTGTCGGACATGGGATTGGCCGTCCTGGAGGATGAACGTGTTACGGCACTGGGCCTGCACATCGAAGGGGTGGATAGCATCCGGGGCTTTGAAGCCCTGGCCGCCCAGGCGCGCGAGCTGAAGAAACCCGTCATCGCCATAAAGGTCGGGCGGTCCGAGCAGGCGCAGCAGGCGACAATTTCCCACACGGCCTCGCTGGCGGGGGGCGATGCCGCCAGCCGCGCGTTTCTGAACCGTTTGGGCATTCCGGTGATGGATGGTCTGCCCGAATGGCTCGAGGCATTGAAGCTGGCCCATGTCCACGGAGTGCTGCCGGGGCGGACGATCTGCTCGATGTCCTGTTCAGGCGGTGAGGCCAGTCTGATCGCCGATGCTGCGTATACGCGGAACGTGGATCTCCGCCCTTTGACCGATGCCGAGCATGACCGGGTCAAGGCAACGCTTTCTGATCTTGTCGCGGTCGCCAATCCGCTTGACTACCATACGTTCATCTGGGGCGACGCGGACCGCATGGCCGCAACCTACACGGCGATGATCGGCTGCGGGTTTGACCTGACTTTCCTGGTCTATGACTTTCCGCGTTTGGACCGGTGTGATGATGCGGCCTGGGAATGCGGTGCAACGGCCATCATTCAGGCACAGAAACAGACCGGTGCCCGGGTTGCGGTTGTGGCCAGCTTGGCCGAGAGCATGCCGGAGGCGCGCGCGGCCCAGTTCATGGCTGCAGGTATCGCGCCGATGATCGGGTTGAACGAGGCATTGGCCGCCACAGAAGCCATGGCTTCGATCGGCGAGGTTTGGGCCCGACCGTTGGCCGAACCTGTGTTCGTGCCAGAGGACGGCGGTAATGGCGTGCACACGTTGAGCGAAGCCGAGGCCAAAGCCGTCCTTGATCGACATGGCGTTGCAATCCCGAGAAACCTGACGGTCAAAGATGCAGACGGCACGGGCGCGGCCGCCGATGATTTGGGGTATCCCGTCGTTCTGAAGGCAACAGGTATCGCTCACAAGACTGAGGCCGGGGGCGTTGCGCTGAATCTGAAGGATCGAGCAGCGGTGATTGCGGCCGCATCCGTCATGCCGGAATGCGATGCGTTTCTGATTGAAGCGATGATCACGGGAACCGTTGCCGAGTTAATCGTCGGCGTGGTGCGCGACCCTGTCTACGGGATGACCCTGACCATTGGGGCGGGCGGCGTGCTGACGGAATTACTGAGGGATAGCACCACCCTCTTGGTGCCCTCCGATCGAATTGACATCGAACGTGCTTTAGATGATCTCACAGTTTCAAAGCTTTTGAACGGGTATCGCGGCGCAAAGCCGGCGGACCGTACAGCTTTAATCGAGGCGATTTTGAACATTCAGGCCGTAGCGATCGATCTGGGGCCGAGTTTGATGGAGATGGATGTCAATCCGCTGATGGCGACGCCGGATGCCGCAATTGCGGCGGATGCCCTGATCAAACTGGCAGGTCCATCTCTGGACGATTGAAGACTGCGCGTTCTGAAATTTTTGTCTGCCAGACAGCCCTACACCGACAAATGCCTGATTTCTGGGCGTTTACCGGGGGTGCATCCCGCCGCACGCCCCCTTGTCTCGTGCGTTCCAGGGCAATATGACGGACAACCACCGATGGGCGGCGGGTGACTTTATGTGGAAGTTTCTAACCAACGCGATCTCCAATACGCGATACGAAGCGCGGTTTCCGATTGCTGCTGATCGTTTGGTCTATGCGATCGGGGATGTTCACGGACGTGTTGATCTGTTGGAGCCGTTGCTGGAAAAGATCCTGACCGATGTTTTAACCCATCAATCCGAGCACGATGATAACAGGCCTGCGGAGGTCGTTGTGCATGGTGATGTGGTTGACCGGGGTCCGGATACCCGCCAAGCACTGGAGTTTCTGGCCGCTATTCAAGATTGGCCCGAGATCACGCCGATTTATCTGATGGGCAATCACGAGCAGATGCTGCTGGAATTCCTCAAAGACCCGCTGGCGAACAAAAGATGGCTTCGCTATGGCGGATACGAAACGCTGCTGAGTTACAATCTGGATCTGCGGGGGGATTTGTTCGAGGATCGCACGATCCTGCGCGTGGCCAGCGATCTATCAGCAGCGATGGGATACCATACCGATCTGCTGGGCAAGTTCGTGCACTCTCATCTCAATGGGAATTTGTTCTTTACGCATGCAGGCGCAGACCCCGCCTTGCCGATTGAAGAGCAGCCAACGGCGGCATTGGTCTGGGGTGTGCAATCATTCATGCGCCAACCCCGTAAAGATGGCTTTTGGGTCGTTCATGGGCATACGGTTGTTGAAAAACCCGTCGTGAAAGACAGCCGCATTTCTATTGATACAGGTGCCTACCTGTCCGGTGCTCTGACAGCACTAAAGGTTTTCGGGTCTGAGGTGAGCTTTCTGCGTCAAACCGGCTCTTCGTCGGAAGATGCCTAAATAGCAGCCGCAAACGCCAAGAACTTTGACCCGAACAGAAAAGACCCGGCGCAGAGGCACCGGGCCATTTCGTCAGGGGCTGATCTTTAGATGCCCGTCGCGACGTTTGCAGCCTGCAGCAACAGGTTCGGCACGGTTTGCGACAGCGCGCGGTTCCATGATGTCACCGGTTGCTCTGCGATGAAGACCACATCGCCGGCATGCATTTCGAACATCTGGGCCAGCGTCAGGTTGACCGCATTCGTGGCGTCCAGGTGGAAGGCATGGACCAATC
The DNA here is from genome assembly GCA_039028795.1 of Pseudomonadota bacterium. GTDB lineage: Bacteria > Pseudomonadota > Alphaproteobacteria > Rhodobacterales > Rhodobacteraceae > Thermohalobaculum. The sequence continues at coordinate 2,679 of JBCCHJ010000003.1, read as the reverse complement.
CCGCCTCTTCCGGGTTTGGTGACCGGCGCAGCACATAGATCTCGCCATAGTCCGAGAAATTGATGTTCAGGCCACGGTCGGTGAACAGCACATCGGCTAAAACCGCGCGGTTCTCGAAAGGAAGTTCGAACTGCTTTTGGATGATCGCCTCACCCGTGACATAGGCATAGTGCCTTTTAACGGCGCCAAGCTCCAAACGGTCTCTGAACAATTGGCGCTCGGCCACCAGGCGATCCAATTCGTTGCGTTCGAGACTTGCCTTTGCGGTCAACGCGCTCAGTTGGAAATTAATCCGATCCCGCTCGGCCTGACGGAGCGCGACGAGTTCGTTGAACTGGGCCCTTGCGCGCTCTTCGTTAAAGTCTGAGGTGACATAAATCGCATCGCCGTCGCGCAGCACGATCTGGCGGACAGTCGGGTCTCTTTCGAAGCGCAGCATCGAAATCTGAAAGGTCTGGCCACCGCGGAAAAGTTGAATCTTTGCGACCCGTGGGTCTGCAACAACGGCGCCGCCGGCAGAACTGAGTGCTTCGTGCAGGAATAACGGTTTCAGGGTGATTGGAACCAGCGCCGGATTGCGGATCTCGCCCGCGACCGAGACGCGTTGCGAGTTAAATTCGGAAACCTCGAAGCTGAACGACGGATCGATCCCAGCGCCGACCAGCGCCTGGAAAATCACAGCCTCGGCGTCCTGCATCGTCATGCCGGCGACACGGACGCGCCCTGCATCTGGAATTGCGATTGCCCCGTCATCCTGGACAACAAAGCCCTGACGTTTCGATTGCGACGAGATCAGAGCAGGAAGCTGTTCAAGCGTGGCGCTGCCCGCATCCGCAGACAGCAGCAGAACATCGGCGATCCCGATCGTGTAGGGCCGGGGTGTTTCCAGCGGCGGGAGGTTATCGGGAATGAAACCGGGGCGTACGTTTGGCTGTGTCGGTGGGCTGGGCAGAGGGCTTGTATTGGGGATCGCTACATTAGTCGATTTCAGTTTCTGGATCGCATCCGGTTGGAAGCCCAGTGGCAGCCGCGCTGGAATGTAGGGGTCCAAATTCGCCTTTTGGGTGGATTCGAACGTCATCTGTACGATATTCACCTTCAGATCAGTGCCGGTTTCGCCGAATACGGAACCGTTGCTGACCGACGGCGCGGTGTAGATCGCCGCGCATGCGGTCAAAGAGCCGACGAGCGCTATGCAAAGGCCTGACTTGAGTGTTTTCTGCCAGATTGCCATGAAATCTCTCCCCGAATTCCCAGCCTGTCCGGTCTTGATAACACGGTGTCTGGCGGGCGTTAAGTCTGATCTTTATAGCGAGTTTGCTTATCATTTAAAACATAAAAAAAAGGCTGCAAGCTATTCATAAGTCGACTTTATCAAGAATTGCAAAACTGGAAATGCAGTCGCCAAATCACGGGCTGCGTCGGGGCGTATCGGCGCCTGATATTGTTGTTTTGCATTACACAGGTATGGCGAGCTGCCAAGCCGCCGCTGAACGGCTGTGTGACCCAGTGGCCGAGGTCAGTGCGCACTATTTGGTTGATGTCGATGGCACCGTGCTGTCTTTGGTGCCCGAAGAACGCCGCGCCTGGCATGCGGGGCAGGGGGCTTGGGGGGCGGTCACGGACGTCAATTCGCACTCCGTTGGGATCGAGATCGCCAACCCTGGACATCACGACGGCTACCCACCGTTCCCCGAGGCTCAGATGACGGCGGTGCAACATTTGCTGTCGGATGCCTTGTCGCGATGGGCCATCCCGCCAGAGCGCGTCATCGGCCATGCATGCATGGCGCCGGGGCGGAAGATCGATCCCGGCGAAAAGTTCGACTGGCGGCGCCTGGCGCTTTCAGGTCACGCGGTCTGGCTGGACTATGAAGGCGGCAGTTCCGCGGAGGCCGATGCGACTGTTTTTCAGGAGGCCGCCCGAAGATTTGGATATCCCGTTCCAGCGACGGGTGAATGGTGCGCTGAAAGCCTGGCGGTTTGGCGCGCCTTTGCTATGAGGTTCCTGCCTTGGTGGGCGGATCAGGCACCGGATGCAGCGGCGGTACGGCATTTGCAACGGCTCGCCGAACAATGGCCGGTCGGTTGAGAATTCAGCGATGCAGGATGAGAGGTATTTGGTCCTTCGCGTTCCATCCGCCGGTCCGCCGGCAGTCATTGCCGAACCCTACGACTTTGCAACCCACGCTGAAGCCCAGGCCAGGATCGATGAAATAGAGGCCAACCATTTGGTCGTGCATCATACCTATCTGGAAATCATGTCATACGCCGGCGATCGCTTTCGTGCGATGGATGCGGCAGGCGTGATCTATTGACCCGGAAATCTGTCTGAATTACCCCGACGTTGCGGATGGCCGGATGGTCGCGGGCTTCGGCCCGAGGAAAGTCCGGGCTCTACAGAGACACGGTGCCGGGTAACACCCGGCGGGGGCAACCCCAGGGAAAGCGCCACAGAGAACAGACCGCCCGCAAGGGTAAGGGTGAAACGGTGGGGTAAGAGCCCACCGCGGGACTGGTAACAGCACCGGCACGGCAAGCCCCACCGAGAGCAATGTCAGATAGGGGGATCGAGGGGCTTGCCCCGCTGTGGTCTTTGGCAGGATCCCCGGGTAGACAGCACGAGGCGCGGGGTGACCCGCGTCCCAGATGAATGGCCATCCCTGAGCAATCAGGACAG
>JBCCHJ010000002.1:0-233249 GCA_039028795.1 Pseudomonadota bacterium | reverse complement strand
GTTTAGGCCAGCTGTCTAAAAGCATGTTCGGCATCTGCGAAAGCCGCCGGACCGAGAATATTCTTCAAATCATGAGGTGGTCGGGGCGGCAAGATTCGAACTTGCGACCCTCTGTTCCCAAAACAGATGCGCTACCAGGCTGCGCTACGCCCCGACGGAGGCGGACCTATCCCGAAAGTCCGGATTGAGCAAGTCCTTAGTCCGAAAAAGCCCACCTGAAACCGATATGACTTCTGGGCGGTCCAATGCGCCCTCGCGCTCGAGAATCATCGATCCAAAATTGCGACCCGAGTTTAAGGATGCCGATGGGCGAAGATCGCCCATCGGAGGTGATAAAATTACGCGCTGCGATAAAGCTTGGTCATCGAAAACTCTCGATGTCCTAGTGCTTCAGCGGCTGTATGACGTCCGTTCGCAGTACGGACGATCATATCGATCAACACATCGCCCGCCTGGTCGATCGTCATCTCGCGGGTCAGGACGCCTGTGACGTCCACATCGATGTGCTCGGACATGGTTCTCAGCGTCCGCGGGTTCCCAGAGATCTTGATCACCGGGACGATCGGGTTGCCGACGACATTGCCCTGGCCGGTTGGGAATGTGTGGATCACATATCCGCCCGCGGCCATCAATGTTACGCACTCCGCTGCGGCGGATGACGAGTCCATGAAGTAAAGACCCGGACCCTTCGAAGGCGTCTCCGCCGGTCCAATCGCATCGATATATGTTGCGGATCGACCGATCTTTTCCAGATTGCCCAGCGCCTTTTCCTCGATGGTGGTCAGCCCACCTAGGATGTTGCCCTTTGTTGGCTGGCTGTCGGACAAGTCATCGGTCTGATGCGCGAAGATCACCTCGTCCTGATAGGCCTGGAAGATCTTCATGAAGGCCTCGCCGGCTTCGGGTGTCGCCGCCCGCTTGGCACAGATATGTTCGGCGCCAGTGATCTCGGACGTCTCGCCGAAGCAGCCATAGAGCCCTTGTGGGATCAGCTTGTCATACATGTTGCCGACGGTGGGGCAGGAAGACAGGCCCGTCGTCGTGTCCGACTCCCCGCATTTTGTTGACACCCATAACTCGTTCAACGGGCAGGGTTCTTTCTGCAGCTCGGTCGCCCAATGGACATATTCCTTGGCCTTCCAGCTTGCCGCCCGGATGGTTTCGAAATCGCCGTTCTGTTCGATGGAAAACCCGGCAACCGGTTTGCCGGTCTTTGCGATCCCGTCGGTGATCACCTTTGTCCATTCCGGCTCGATCCCAATCACAACAACAGCGGCGACATTGGGGTTCGCACCGGTTCCAATGATGGTGCGGAAGTGCAGGTCCAGGTCTTCGCCGAACTGAAGGCGGCCGTAGGCATGAGGGATCGCCATCGTGCCTTTTACATTGTTCGCAACAGCCTCGCAGGCGGCGTTCGAAATATCGTCCACCGGCAGGATCAGCACGTGGTTGCGCACGCCGACGCGGCCGTTTTCCCGACGCCAGGCGTTGATCATCACATTCGTTGAATCCAATGCCATGTCACCACCTCTTGGTTTTGCAGTTGTGGGTATGGACGTGTTCGCCCACACCGGCCGAGCCGACCATCTTGCCGATATCCTCGCCGTATTTCATGACCGTGTCGCCTTCGGCCAAATCCTTCAACGCGACCTTGTGGCCGATCGGGATGTCCATCTTGGCGGTCAGGCGAAAATCCGAATTGTCGTGGGTTACGACACACAGCATTTCCGTGCCGGCTGTCAGGCCTTCGACCACGACCACGCCGACATTGTCTTCGGCGTTGTGGACCAGCAATTGCGGGATATTGCTCATGGGCGTCCTCTTATTGTTGCGATGAGTCTTCTAGTCTTCTATAAGACCATAAGACCGCTGTCGAGTCCGATTGGTGCTATGACTGACTTTCGCCCGCTTTATGTTCGCATCCAAGATCAATTGGTCGCCCGCGTTGCCAGTGGTGAATGGGCACCGGGCGCGATGATCCCCTCAGAGATGGCGTTGGCACAGGAAATCGGCGCCAGTCAGGGCACCGTGCGCAAGGCCATCGACCAGCTTTGTTCGGACGGGGTTGTTACGCGAGTGCAGGGGCGTGGCACTTTCGTCGCCGAACAAACGCCGGAGCGGGCGAATTTCAGGTTCTTCCGGATGCAAGATGCAGAAGGAGCGCAGATCGTCCCAGACCTTTTGCGCCAGATTGCAGCCTGTCATCCGGCATCAAAAGAACAGGCCGCATCTTTAGAGATCAATCCTGGTGACCCAGTGCATGTGATCGACCGTGTGCGCACCGTTGAGGGTGAGAAAGCAATATTGGAGACAATCGCTGTGCCGGATCGATTGATGCCTGGGCTCAGCGATATGGCGAAACTACCAAATGCCCTTTACCCGCATTATCAATCGACATTCGGAATTACGGTCCTGACGACGAACGAGGCGATCTCGGCGGTTTCTGCAACCGCCAGGCAGGCGCGTATGCTTTCTGTGCCGCACAGCACCGCCCTTTTGAGGATCGAACGCAATGCGCGTGATCTGACCGGCCAGATCGTTGAATTCCGTATCTCGCATTTTCTGACGCGGGCTATCAGTTACGCAGTGACACTGCGTTAGGGCAGATCTGCGACCGAAAGCGGCATCCTCATGAAATGGAATGCCGCTTGCCATTCTAAAGTGTCGGTAACCTCTAGTTGCCCAATGCGTCCAGCAAACCGCGGATCACCTGAGCGCCATCGATGACAACGCGGCCACCTTGTTGGTTTGACCCGGCCTGCGTATCCCGCACTAGGTTCACCACGGTCGGGCGATTCAGGTACCCCGTTCCCTCCAACTCGCGGGCGGATTGATAGCCCTTGATCGCTGCCCTTGTGCGATTGTCAAAGTTGCCATCCTCGGCACCGACTTCAAAACCCAGATAGCGCAGGCGCTGTTCGACCGAAATCCGATCATCCTGCGACAATCCCAGCGCATCTTCGATCGACAGCAACCGGGCTTCGTCCGCCGCGGCCCGTTCTGCCCCTTCGATTTCATCCAGCCGCGCCAAAGCTTCGTCCCGATAAATCCCTTCGGGATATGCGCCGAGGTAATCGCGATAGGACTCCGCCGTGTCGGCGCGCTTCGCCCGCCGAAAAGCCCGGCGCTCTGTCCGTGCTTGCGCATCGGCCTCGGCTTCGGCAACTTTTGCCAATGCCGCGCGCGCCACCTTCGAATGCAGACCTTCGGGATATTTTTCCAAGTAGGTCCGATATCCTGCAGGTTTGCCTTTCGCGCCGGTGGCCGACCAATAGGCATTGTCCTCGGCTTCTTGAATGCGGCGCTTTTCTGCGGCGATGCGGCGCTGCTCAGCCAGCGCTGCCTCGCCCTGAGTTGTCAATTTCTCTACCTGATCAGCGGTCAACCAGCCTTCATTGTCGAAGCCATTCTGCAACTGCCAACGCCGGATCGCGTTTCTAGACCCCCGCCCGAACAAGCCATCGATGCCGCGCGGGTCAAAGCCCAGCGCCAAGAGATATTCCTGGATCTTCCGTTTGCGAATGCGGCTGAGATTCAGGTCGCGTTCCGCCAGGATGCGTGGGTCGATCTTTGGCTCTTCTTCCTTGGGCGACCCATCAGGGTTCAGCCCCAAGCGCTCGCGTGCAAAGGCGACGAAAAGACCTTCTGGAAAGCGCGTCAGATAAGCTTGGTAGTCTTCGGCTTTGCCGGACCGTTCGGCTGCCCGCCAATAGGCCAGCTCAATCTCACGCTCCAGGCCCTGAGAGTCCGCCGTGACAGGGGACGGGGCCAATGTAAATTCACTATCGACCGAACCTACGACGAATGTCGGCGCTTCGGTTTCGTCTGCCACCTGTTGCACCCCGGCACCCGGTTGTAGGAACTGATCGATGATCAGACGCGCAAAGCGGCTGTCGCGCCAGCGCGATCTGCGCACGGCCCGGCCGGGCTCGGCGGCCGAGACGATCAAGACGCCCTCGGGCCCTTCCAGCGCGGCCAATCCGGGTTCGACGAATTCCTGAGGCTGAAAGCCCCTCAACTGAGCGCCATCGACGAAAAGAACGGCATTCCCAGATTTCTCAGCAGCGATCTGCAGCAAAAGATCCAACGGGACCGCATCGAACATTACGTCGGTCAGGGTGTCTGCCCTGGCGTCGACAGGTGCCATGTAGCTGACCCCGCCCGTGCGCAGCGCATGTCCGGAATAGAAAATCGCGACTTCATCCGCATCAGCCATATCTGCAGTAAACTGCGCGATAACTTCGCGCATCGTTGTCCGCTCCAGATTTATCCCCTTTGTGACCGACCAGCCGGCATCTTCCAGGGCATCTGCGACGACGTTCGCATCACGTGCCGCTGTCTGTGCGTCTGGTGCGTTTTCATAATCGCCATTGCCGATGACCAAGGCTACTCCGCCATCGGCCATGCCATGCCCCGCCCAGCAGATCGTCAGCGCGGTGGCCAGCGCGAATTTTCTCAACATGAAAACCTCTCCGTCGTCCTTCGCCCCCAAGCGGGAACACTATCATGGGTTTGCGTATTTTTGGCCAGCCAGAAGAACAAAATTATGACTGCTTCGGCCGCCCTCGAATTGCCCCAATATTAAGACGCAGGAGCGTCATCTTCCCGTCGCCAAGCCTTCAGGGCGCTCAGCACCAGACCGGAAGCGCTGGGCCGGTCTCGCTCGACAAAGGGCAGGGGCCGACAGATGTCCATGGCGGCCACGCCGACCCGTGCGGTCAGCGCCCCGTTCAAGGCGCCTTCACCGAACCGGCGTGACAGTTTGGCCAAAACGCCGCCGCCCACCAAAGGTCCCAGCAGGTCATCTGCGACGGCGACGGCCCCGGTGGCGACAAGATGCGCGGCGACCGCGCGCGTCAGGCGCCAGGACCCCAGCCATCCTGCGCGGCCGCCATAGATCTCGGCGATCTGGCGCACCATGCGCAGATTGCAGGTCAGCGCTGCCAAGACATCGACAAAAGCCAAGGGGATCAACGCAGTGGCAGCGGCAACATCGCGGCTGGCGCGCATGATGGCAGCCTCGGCCCGGTCGTCCAACGACGCCATAAGCGTGCGCTCTGCGATCGCCAGACGCCCTGCCGCATCTGGAGTATCTGCCTCGGCGGACTTCATTTCGCCCAAGGCCCATTCCATGTCCGGCCTGCGGCGATAGAGCTTGTTCAGGCCCGCAACCGTCGCTGTACCTGCCTCGGTGGATCCCGTCTCGATGGCTTCAACCGCCTTGGCGCGCAGGTCTTCGATCTTGTGCAGCCGTGACAATGCGGCCAGCTCTCGCAGGATCAGGACAATCAACAGAACCGCCAAAAGTCCGGCCAATCCCAGACCAACCCAGCCAAGCCAGCCATGGCTGGCGAAAAGGCCCGTGATGAAGGTCTCAACGCTGATCCCGATCCACAGCACGAACAACGCCGCTGCTGCCGACAACAGCCATCGCCCCAATCCCCATCCGCCGCTTCTGGCCGCGGCGGCGATGGCTTGCTCACCGGCGCGCGGAGCGACTTCGGCCGGTTGCGGGGCTTCGGCCGGTGACGGTGCATCCGGCAGAGGCGTCTGATCCAGTTCGATGATCAAGGGGCTTTTGGCCTTTGGCGTGTCGACCATGCGTTCACTCCAACTTATCGCCGATCAGAAACTCGATGGCCCGGTCCAGCCGGATATGCGGTGGGCCGTCTTCGGCGCCTGCCTGCCATCGGGGCGGTGCAAACGCGGGCCGGGTAAAATCGCTGCCGCCGGTCCATACGGTTGGGGCCTGGCCTGGGTCTTCGGCAGAAGCGCCGGACAGCAGAGCACCCATATCGACCGGTAAGGTGCCGGGGTAAAGCGCAACTTCTTTGCCGTCACCCGCTCGCAATCCGCGAACGACGCCAACCTCGCCGCCCTGATGCGTGACCACCTGTTCGGCACTGGCGCGGATTGCTGCAATGGCCAAGGCCTGGGTGTCGGTGCCGCGAAACGCGGCGCGGCGCGCGGCTTCTGCCAGCATGGCCTGGACCAGGTCCGTCAGCCGCCCGTGTTGTTCGTGATGCAAGTGGTCAGCCTTCGATGCCACGAAAAGCAGCTTTTCAATCCGCCGTCCGCCAAGGACCCGGTCCAGCCAAGACGTTTCGCCATGGCGAAAACAGGTCAGGGTTTCCGCCATGGCCTGGGTCAGGTCGGACAGGGCCCGCGGGCCGCCTGCCAGCGCGCCAAGGGCATCGACCAAAACGACTTGCCTGTCCAGTCGGGCGAAATGGTTTCGAAAGAAGGGCTTGACCACCACCCGTTTGTAGGCCTCGAACCGCGTCTCCATTTGCCGCCAGAGCGAGCCGCGCCCACGCCGGTTTCCAGGCAACGGTGCGAAGGTAAGCGCTGGGGATCCGTCAAGATCCCCCGGCATCAGGAACCGCCCGGGCGCAAGTGCCGAAAGACCGGCCTTGCGACAATCGGACAGGTACCCACGAAACGCGGTCGCGAGGGCCGTCGCTACGGGCTCGTCATGACCTGCGGCGGGATCGGTCCCTGCCAGGGCTGCGCGGAAATCGGCGGCATAGTCAGATCTGGCCGGGCTGCCGAGGGCGTCCAATGCACTTGCGGACCAGTCAGCATAGCTTTGGTCCAGCAACGGCAGATCCAGCAGCCACTCGCCTGGGTAGTCGACAATGTCGAGGTTTACGGTACGCAGCCCGGTCAGGCCGGACAGAAACCCTGCTGGACGCACTTTCAGGGACAAGCGTAACTGACTGACTTGCCGAGTCGATTCTGGCCAGGCCGGTACCGGCCCCGTCAGGGCAGCAATGTGATCCTCGATAGCAAAGCGTGGGATGTCCGGATCCGGTTGCTCGCGCAAATGCGCCGCGGTGATCCGTCCCTCGGCCTGGGCCCGCAGCAGACGCATCCGGCCGCGTTTCAGCAGACTGGCGACCATCGCGGTGATGAAAACCGTCTTGCCTGCGCCGGACAGCCCCGTGACACCCAGTCGAACCACCGGGTCAAATACCTCTCCTGCGCCGCGGATCGCTTGTTCCGCACCGTCGATCAGATCATCAGCCCAGTCCGTAATGCCCAAGAACCGCTCCCAACCATCGATGCTTTCATGTGGGAATGCCACCTGGCGAAACAATGGCGCCCCTTAGCCTGGACCGCCATAATGCCGATGCGGCGTTTCGCGTTCAATCCGGACAGACCTTTCCGTAACGCTCCGACGAAACGGACCAGTGCGCTCCTGCGCACTCGGGATTCACATTTCGTGCAAAGCGCTGTATTCCGCCCGCCATGCCAAGGTTCAAGCTGACATTGGAATATCACGGCGGTCCCTTTGTCGGCTGGCAGCGTCAGGCATCTGGCGCCTCGGTTCAAAATGTCGTCGAAACTGCGCTTCGCTGTCTGGAAGCTGACGCGCCTGGGATCACCGGGGCCGGGCGCACCGATGCCGGTGTTCATGCAACTGGGCAGGTTGCTCATTGCGATCTAACGGGCGACTGGGATCCCTTTCGCCTCTCAGAGGCCTTGAACTTTCACATGAAGCCTAATCCGGTCGCGGTCCTGACGGCCGACGTCGTTCCGGATGAATTTCATGCCAGGTTCAGTGCCGTGCGCCGACATTATCTCTATCGGATCATCGCCCGGCGCGCGCCTCTGGCGCTGGAAAACGGCCTTGCCTGGCGCGTGGCGTACCCGCTGGACGTCGTTGCCATGCAAAGGGCTGCAAAAGCACTGATCGGGAGCCACGATTTCACGACGTTCCGATCAGCCCAGTGTCAGGCTGCGTCGCCGGTCAAAACGCTGGATGTGATCGACATCGCCGAAACCGGCCCGGAAATCCAATTCCGCCTAAACGCCCGCAGTTTCCTGCACAATCAGGTCCGCAGCCTCGTTGGCACGCTGGAAAAGGTCGGTGCTGGAAAATGGCACCCGAACCAGGTCGCTGATGCCCTCAAAGCAAAAGACCGTGCGGCTTGCGGCCCCGTTGCGCCGCCCGATGGGCTCTACCTCACCCAGGTTGAATACCCTTGCTGAACACCATCTTCAGCTTGCCAAGAATACTCCGAGAGCTCGAGAGCAGCGCTCTCGACTTGGCCCGCAGGGCCAAACCTGCGCCTAACCCTCCAGCAGGGCCACCGTTTGGGGCCATGCATAGGGGTCAGCGGCGGATTTCGCGGCACAGAACGGATTGCAATATCCGATCATCCGATTGCTGATTTCGACGACACAATCATCTGCCACCGCTTTCCCGGAATACGGGCAGTTTGCATTCTCTGCCGCGCTGGCGGGTCCGCTGACCACCGTGCCGGTCAGTTTCGGTGCCATAGGATTGGGTCTGTCGGCATGGTCGAATTCATAGTGCGCCTGATGCTCGGGCTTCGCGACGCTCATGGCGTACCAGCGCCGAACCGACGGATGCCCCAGCACAGCCTTGATGTAGGCGGCATCTACATCGCGTACCGGTAAGTCATAGGTTGTGATCCGGCTGGCGACTGGTGCAAAAAAAGCATCCGCGGCGGTAAAGGCGCCAAATAGGAACGGTCCGTCGCCGCTCGTCGCACGGGCCATCGCCCACAGCTCCGTAACTGCCGATACATCTGCCAAGACACTCTCATCCGCGTCAAAGCCCGTGTAGGCGCGGCCCAAATTCATTGGACAAGCCCCGCGCAGGGCCGTGAAGCCTGAGTGCATTTGCGCGCATAGCGACCGTGCCATTGCTCTTTGGCTTGCTTCCTCCGGCCAAATGCCGGCATCCGGGTGCCGTTCGTGCAGGGTCTCGGCCATTGCCAGACTGTCCCAGACGACCGTGTCGTCGGCCAGTTTCATTGCAGGAACCAGGCGTGAGGGCGCCATCTCGGCCTTCATCGCCTCGAAGTCGTCGGTTTTCATCTGGGCATAGCGGATACCGCAAGGGATGCCGAACGCATCGAAAAGCAGCCAGCCGCGCAGGGACCAGCTCGAATACCGCCGATCGCCGATAAAAAGAGTGTAATCCATTGCGCCCTCCTGTTTCCGCCATAATCCGACAGGCGCCGGGCCCACGCAAATTCGAAATTTTGAGCATTCGTATCAGGTATTTTGACGAGTTTGTGAAGTTTGCAACACGTGGTGATCCATTCCACGCCGCGGTGCGTACCTGTCTCATAAGCCCGGGACAGGAGCATGACGATGGCAGAGGACACACACCGAAACAGTGGTTTGGCGCGTAGGGCCATGTCGGCTGAGTTGCTGGATGCCGAGACAGAACGGGATCTGGCGATACGCTGGCGCGATGATCAAGACGATAAAGCCTTGCATCGGTTGGTTACGGCCTATTTGCGGCTGGCGATATCAATGGCCGCGAAATACAAAAGATACGGCGCCCCGATGCCGGATCTGATCCAGGAAGCAAATATCGGCCTGATGAAAGCGGCGTCGAAATTCGACCCCGATCGCGGCGTCAGATTTTCGACCTACGCCGTCTGGTGGATCAAAGCATCTATCCAGGACTATGTCATGCGCAACTGGTCCATGGTGCGCACCGGCAGTACCTCTTCGCAAAAATCGCTCTTTTTCAATATGCGCCGGGTCAGGGCTCAAATTGAACGGGAAATCGCTTCATCCGGCGAATATGCCGATGCCAGCGATATCCGCCGCGAAATTGCCGAGGAACTGGGTGTGCCGCTGCGTGATGTCGAGATGATGGAAAGCCGGCTGGCCGGCTCTGACTTCTCGCTGAATGCACAGCAGGCAGGCGAAGAGGGCCGCGAATGGGTCGAAACGATCGAAGACAACGGCCCGCAAGCCGAAGAGATCGTGACCCGTTCCACTGACAACGCAAAGGCGCGGTCCTGGCTGACCGATGCGTTCGATGCGCTGACGGATCGCGAGCGCGTAATCATTGCGGCCAGAAAATTGAACGACGCCCCGCAGACACTCGAAAGCCTGGGACGTCAGTTCGATCTTTCTAAGGAACGTATTCGCCAGTTGGAAGAACAGGCCCTGCGCAAAATGCGCAACCGTCTGGAAGGCGTCCACGGTGATACGGCGCGGGCCTTGGTCAGCGCTTAAGGACTTAAGCCCGCGCGGCCAACGCGCGGGCGAATTTTAGATGGTCACTGACCAGCGACTGGTTTCAGGTTGTTGTAAGCCTTCGTGAAACCGCTCAGCGAGATGTCGACCAGGATCTCCTGCTCCAGGAATATGCCGTACACGGCTTTTGATCCCTTCTTCATGTTCTTGACGGCTTCATCCAGCATCGGCGCCTGACTGACGCATCCCTGCGGGATGCACCGCGATAGCGGCAGAGGAACAACCTTGTCCCCATCGATCTTGATGCGAATGCCATAGGGGATCAGGATCCCAAGCGGGGCCTGGACAGTCATCGCTGCCTCGATCGGGCGCCCGTCTTCGGTCTTTGCACCGGTCACCCGCTGGATCGTGACCAGCAACGCGCGCTCGCCTTCCTTGGTGTTTCCAATTTGGCTCATCGCACAGGTATCGGTGCCCTTGATGCAGCGGATTTCCCAATCTCCGAAGGTGTCGCGCAGCTCATCGTTCGAGCCCTGCTGAGCTTGAGCAAGCCCAAGACCGGTAAGCAGAAACGCACCTGCGGCGATTACGGTAACGAAACGGTTCAATGGTCCGGTCCCTGTTCTGCGGCTGCCGGGCAGCCTGTTTGATTGTGTCCGTTGATGCCAATGGCAGCGGGTGAAATCAAGCCGTCAACGGTGCGGCATCTGACCCGTGGGTACGCGCACCGCAGGGCGCAATCTTGTCGAAACTTGGTCCAAAAATGCTTCAGGGGCGCCAGAGCGCCCCTGAGGTGAAGCTTATGCTTCGTTCTCTCCCTGCCGAACTGGTCGACATATGTGGATTAGTACCAACGATCGGGACGGCGTCAACGGGATTCTTTGCCCGACGCCATCTTTGATCGTTCGGAAAAAAAGGCCGCGCACGAGACGCGGCCAGTTCGACAGGGAGGAGGTTGCGCCAGATACAAAATCCACCCGGCGCGTAAAACAAAGTGCACTAGAAAGATTAACGAAATCCTTCTAAATAAAAGTTTCTAAATTTTGACGCGATTGCGGGCAAAAAAAGGCAGATAAAATGGGGCAGGAAAACGCAATCTTTTTAGGTGGTGGCGGAAAAAACTACGCTAAACCGCAAGAACTTCTGTTGAAGTTCGGAAACCGCCACGGGCTGATCGCCGGGGCGACAGGCACGGGTAAAACAGTGACGCTGCAGATCCTCGCCGAAGGCTTTTCCAAAGCCGGTGTTCCGGTGTTTTTATCGGATGTGAAGGGCGATCTTTCCGGCCTGGCTCAAGCCGGCTCGCCTGAACATAAACTGCATCCGAAATTGATCGAAAGGGCCGATACAATCGGCCTAACTGATTATGATTACGAAGCTTTTCCGGTTGTCTTTTGGGATATGTTCGGAAGTCAAGGCCACCCGATCCGGACCACAGTTACCGAAATGGGACCGCTCTTGCTGGCCCGGCTGCTGGAACTGAACAACACCCAGGAAGGCGTGTTGAATATTGCCTTTCGGGTGGCGGCGGATGAAGGTTTGGCGCTGTTGGACCTCAGAGATCTGCGCGCCATTCTGGTCGAAATCGGCGAACGCGCCAAAGAATTGTCTCTGGCTTACGGAAATGTTTCCTCCGCCTCGGTCGGCGCTATTCAACGGCGCTTGCTGGTATTGGAAAATCAGGGCGCCGACGGCTTTTTTGGTGAACCTGCCCTGGAACTTGAGGACATGATCGCGACCACACCTGGGGGTGAGGGGCGAATCAACATCCTTGCAGCGGACCGGTTGATGCAATCTCCGCGCCTATATGCGACATTTTTGCTTTGGCTGCTCGCGGAATTGTTTGAGCAACTGCCCGAGGTCGGGAATCCAGACAAGCCGAAATTCGTCTTCTTCTTCGACGAGGCGCATCTGCTGTTTGATGATGCGCCTAAAGCGCTGCTGGATAAGGTCGAGCAAGTCGCCCGCCTGATCCGGTCAAAAGGCGTCGGCGTCTACTTCATCACCCAGAATCCCGCGGACGTGCCGGACGATGTGCTGGGCCAGTTGGGCAATCGGGTGCAGCATGCACTGCGTGCCTACACGCCCCGCGACAGGAAGGCTGTTAAGGCCGCCGCGGAAACCTTCCGCCAGAACCCGAAGATCGACTCGGTCAAAGCGATTCAAGAGGTCGGTGTGGGCGAAGCGCTGGTCAGCGTCCTTCAGGGCAAAGGTGCGCCCTCGATGGTGCAGCAGACCCTGATCCGCCCGCCGTCCTCACGGCTTGGACCCTGCGATGCATTGGTCCGCGCGCAGGCGATGACGAAGTCTCCGGTTGCGGGTCTTTACGACACCCCAGCGGATAGGAAATCGGCCTATGAGATCCTGGCCGCCCGTGCCGCCCGGCGGGTCGAGGCTGATGAAGAGGTCGATGCCGAGGAACTGGGCCACGCCCGATCCTTTGGTGGTAAATATTCGAAGGGCACGCGGTACAAGCCCCGCAAGGCCCCTAAGAAGACCAAGGCGCGGTCGCGCCGTTCTGATACGATGTTCGAGGCCGTGGCAAAATCGACGCTGCGCTCGGCAGGGTCACAACTGGGCCGCACGGTGGTGCGGTCGCTTTTAAAGGGGCTCTTCAGGTAAAACGCACTTAGTTGGCCAAGCGTCGGGGGCGACGAAGGGCCCAACGTTTTCTCGCGGGATGATCAGGAAATCGCAGCCGCATTTGTCGGTCGTATGACAGTCGCTGGCTCGGATGTTTTCTGGGACTTGAACCCTCCCTGGCGAAAATTGGGATAGCTGGCTGCGTCGGGTCGGTCATCTGTGCCTATCGAGTAAAAAAATACCCGAATGTTCTGGGGCACTCCTATCACTCCCGCAACGACATGATATGCGCAATCAAATCTTCGTATTGATCGGCCGTCAGTTGGAAATCAGGCATTGGATCGTGCGGCATGGCCAGCCAGTTCCTCAGGTCATTTGCCGTATGGCCAGGGCGTGATGCCACGCTTTCGAAGGATGGTCCGATGTCACCGCCGTCAAAGCTGGGCCCGATGACATGGCAGGATGAACACCACCGCTGTGCCAGATCCAAGCCACGGTCGGGGTTTGGATCATCGGCCAATACCGCCACCCCTTGGATCAGAACCGGAATTCCTGCCAGACAGATCAATCGAACGTTCGGCATCTCTGGTTTCCTCCACTGATGTGAAGGAACCTTGCGCCGATCAATCGGACTGCGCTTTGAGGTAGATCAATAAGTTGCCGTTTTACCCAGACATCTCTGCCGCTGTTTCTTCAAATGCACTGCACACCTGATCCAGGTCCGCATCGGTCAGGGCCAGATGTGTGTAGATCTTGCCGGGCGGCTTCAGGATACCCCGGGCGCGCATGCCGGCATTATAGCGGGCCTCTGCCTCTTTGTCTGAATTCAGGACATGGCGGTAATTCACGACCTCTTCATCCGTGAAGACCAGTTCAAACAACGTCGGGTCCCCGACGATCTGCACAGGGATGCCCGCCTTGCCGAAGGCCGCCTTGGCGGCGTCCATCATCCGTTCGCCATTGGCGCGGATCTGGTCATAAGCTCCATCGCGGCGCAGGATCTCCATGGTCTTCAGGCCCGCCACCGCAGCGATGGGATTTCCGGACAGAGTACCGACCTGGAAAGTAAATCCTTCCGGTCCAACCAACGCTTTGTCGAAATGTGCCATGATCGCGTCCGACCCGGCGATAGCAGCTAACGGAAATCCGCCGCCGATTATTTTCCCCAACGTGCAAAGATCCGGCACGACACCATATTTTTCCTGCGCCCCACCATAGGCCAAACGGTAGCCGGTGACGACCTCGTCAAAGATCAGCACGATGCCGCGCTTGGTGCATTCGTCCCGCACAAACTCTAACCAGCCCGGCGCTGGTGGGATCAGGCGCTGCAGCGGCTCGATGATCACACCGGCAACATCATCCCCATATTCGTCCAGCAAAGAGGTCAAAGTTTCCGGATCATTGAAAGGCGCAACGATTGTCGTGTCGCGCACATGCTCGGCGATGCCTGCGCTGTCGGGCACCGCGACGGGGAAATTCACCATCTGTTGCGGGGCCAGGCTCATCAGCGCATGGTCTGACATGCCGTGATAGCCGCCCTCGAATTTCAACAGTTTCGTCCGCCCGGTATGTGCCCTGGCCAGGCGCATGGCATACATGTCCGCCTCGCCGCCGGTCGACACGAACCGGACCTTCTCGGCACACGCCATGTCCGCTGCGATCTGTTCGGCCAATTCGATCCCGCGGGTGTTGTTGGCAAAAAAGGTCTGGCCCAGCGGCAATTGTTCCCGCACGGCCTCCAGAACTTCGGGGTGGGAATGGCCGATCAGCATCGGTCCCGAACCGATTAGCAGGTCCACATATTCCCGTCCGTTCTCGTCCCAGACCCGGGACCCATCGCCCCGTGCGATCACGATGTCGGCGGCATAGTTGCCGAACCCGCCGGCGGGCAGAACTTTCGCGGCCCGGTCCAGAATGGCGCTCTGCGGGTTTGATTGATCATCGGGCATCGCGGCCTCCTCAGGCTGATGGTACAATTGAACCAAAAATCTTCTACACTGGTTCAATCGTACCGAAAAGGGGTGAATTGCATGTTCACCGCCAAATCTCTACACGTAAACGCGTCGGTTAAAAACGTCCTCGGTCCGGTCCACCTACACTTCGCCAAAAACGTCCGGGGTCTGGGGCAAAGCCCCAGAAAAGCAAAGGGCAGATTATGCACTCATCTGAAGCTGCCGGTGCCGAGATCATTTGGCAAGCCTGGTGCGACGGGACCACCATCGACCATCTGCCGGAATCGCAACGACCCCGCACCCGCGCCGCAGGCTATGCGATCCAGGCCCATCTGGAAGCGTTTTCGGCCCACCCAAGGGCGGGCTGGAAAATCGCGGCAACATCCGAAGCGGGACAGCGACACATCAATGTCGATGGTCCGCTGGCCGGGCGACTGTTGGCCGAAAAGATCGCGCCTGACGGTGCCGAACTTTCTCTGACCGGCAATCATATGCGTGTCGCTGAACCCGAATTTGCCTTTCGCCTGGCGCAGCCAATCCTGGCGCGGGGCGCAGAGTACTCGGTCGCCGAGGTCTTCGCCGCCGTCGGCGATTTGCACCCGGCCATCGAACTGCCCGACAGTCGTTTCACCGACTATACCGCTGTCGGCGCCCCGGCCCTGATCGCAGACAATGCGGCGGCCAGGGACTTGATCTTGGGCCCGGTGGTTACCGCGGACTGGCGTGGCATGGATTTGGCCGCTCATCCCGTCGTTTGCACGGTCGGCGGCCGCTATACGCGCGAAGGGCTGGGCTCAAATGTGCTGGGCGACCCGCGCAAGGCACTGACTTGGTGCATTAACGAGCTGTCCCAATTGGGCATCGATCTGAATGCCGGGGAAGTCATCACCACCGGCACCGCGGCTGTACCTATGGACCTCGAACCTAGCGAGCTGGTGACGGCGGATTTTGGGGAACTCGGAACAACCACTGTCGTGCTGACCTGACCGATGCAAACCTGGAACCTTGACGGCCGGGTAAGCACCTCCGCCGGCGAGGTTGCCTGGGGCAGCGCCGGATCTGGCCCGGACCTTGTTCTCGCCCATGGCTGGCCGTGGTCTTCCTTTAGCTGGCATCGTGTGATCCCGGATCTTGCCAAACACTTCCATGTCCATTGGTATGATATGCCCGGATATGGCCGGTCGGATCAGGCCGGTCCGCGCACCGGTCTTGATGTGCAAGGCCAGATCTTCGCCGACATGCTGAGCCATTGGGGTTTCGACCAGCCGATGGTCGTTGCTCATGATTTCGGCGGCGCGACCACATTGCGCGCTGCGTTGCTGCATGGCGCAAGATACAGGCGCTATGCCTTGATGAATGTCGTCGCCATGCGTCCATGGGGGTCAGAGTTCTTCGACCATGTCGGCCGGCATGTCGCGGCCTTTCAAGGATTGCCGCCGCACATTCACGGGGCCGTCGTCCGTGCCTATATCGAAGGCGCGCTGGCGCATCCGATCGACCCGAATGATTTCGACCAATTGGTGTCGCCCTGGTTGATCGACCAGGGCAAAGACAGCTTTTATCGCCAATTCGCCCAGGCGGACGACCGGTTCACGGCGGAAGTCGAACCAAGATTTGGCGATATCTCATGTCCGACGGCGATACTCTGGGGCGCCGACGATCCTTGGATTCCTATCGAACGGGGCAGGGCGCTCCATGCCCTGATGCCAGGATCCGAATTCATTGAATTGTCCGGTATCGGCCACCTGCCACAATTAGAAGCGCCGGATAGGGTCCTTCAGGCCTTACTGCCGTTTCTGCTGAGTGAAGAGACCGACAAAGCATAGCAAGCTAAGCAAACGGATCGGACTTTATCCAATCCACCGCATCACGCAGCAGCGTCGGAATATCCCGCATATTGACTCCCAGACTGTCGCGTCTTTTAAAGTCAAACCCGGTGGGTGCCGCCTTTTCACCTTCGAATGGCGCGGGCAGGCCCGACGCCGGGACCAGGCCCTTCAAGACCCCATAGATGTCATTCCAATGCCAGCTGTCATAAACGCCGAAATATCGCCCGGACGCGGCGGGGTTTTCATAAGCCGCCAGAAACAACGCCGCGACATCGTGAATATGCGCCATCGAGCTTGAATCGTTCGGAACCGCCTGGTGCCGCCCGGTCTCGCCACGCACCAGCTTCGCAAGCTGTCCCATGAATCCGGCCTGGGCATGTCCAGGCATCACCATCGGGCCAAGCATCAAAGTCGGCAGCATAATCACCAACCGCTGGTCCTGCCGGGCGGCCAGATCCATAGCTGCCTTTTCCATCACCGTCTTGGTCGCCGAGGTATACTTCTTGTCCCGGCACTGCTGATCAGCATCGGACCAGTGATCAACTTCGTTCTTCTTCGCCACCGGAGGGATCGGATTGGTGCTGCTGGTCGATGAACAGATGATGATATTTTTCACGCCTTGCCGCCCGGCAGCCCGCATGATGTTCAGGCAGCCATTGACGGTGGGCATGATAATCTCGGCATAGCCCTGTTCATCCTCCATCTCCTTTGCCGGTTTGCCCGTCGGGCCTTTGTAGGTCGGGATCAGGCACGCGATGAACACAGCGTCGGCACCGGTCAGGGCATCGTCCCAACCATCCTCTGCCGCCATATCCGCCTGGAAGAGCGACAGCATTTCGGACCCCTCCAATGCCTGCAGATACGGCACCTTGTCCGGGGCAACGGTGTCCCGCATGGTCCCGTTTACAGCATAACCCCGGGCCAATGCGGCCCGCGTGATGTTCGCACCGACCAGCCCGCTGGCCCCAGCCACGCAAATAGTTTTTCCGGTCATTGTCTTCTCCCGCAGCTGAACGACTTTCCGTCAGCCTAAGGATCGTCGGGCTTCCTCAGAAGGGGCCTATGTGATGAACATGCGAAATGCCTTAATATCACCTCTCCTGTACCGACGCAGAGAGGACCCGAACGTGCCGCACGAAGACCAATTCATAACCGACCCTGAACATTGGTCTGTAATGGTGCCGGAATTGGCTGTCCGCGATCTGGATGCCTCGCTGGCCTTTTATGTCGATACCCTTGGTTTTCAGGTGAAGTTCGCACGCCCGGAAAACCGCGTCGCCTACATCGAGATGGGCCACGCCCAAATCATGCTGGACGAAATGCCTGATGACCTCGAAGACGGATGGTTCACGGGCCCGATGCAATACCCGTTCGGCCGCGGCATCAACTTTCAGATCGAAGTCGCGGATGTATATGCGCTGCACGTGCGGACAGAATCCCACAAGCTGACGCTATTCGATCCGCTGCGCGAGGCATGGTATCGCCAGGACGACATCGAAAATGGTCAGGCAGAGTTTCTTTTGCAGGATCCTGACGGGTATCTGCTGCGCTTTATGCAGCATTTAGGAGAACGACCGGTCAAATAGCAGATGCCGCAGCCGTAGATATCAGGCAAGTTTTCCCAGCATTTGCACTGACGAAATCTTAAAACCCTGAAGTCATTTTTCAAAGCCCGCACCGCGGGTTGACATCCATCAAGTAAGATGTTCCCATTCTCCAAGTAATCGAAGTGTATTCGCAATAGTGCTTTTCAGCGTCCACTGGATCATTTCCAGGAGGATTAGCTCATGCCGTTCGATCTGGCGCTTGTCGATCTTGTGCGTCCGTACATTTTGCGGGGCGAGACGACGCCATGGCATGCTGTTCTGTCGGTCATCTATGTCGAAAGCTACGAAACGGCGACCAGCCCGGCGGGGATCGTCATTCGAGGGATCGGTCGATTCTCGGGCGATGTCGATCTACCAACCTTCGATCCGTCGACGGGCACGCTGACTGCAGGCGCGGCAAACCAGGAAGGTCACCCGCGCAACCAGCCGAACCGAACCGAGCCTTGGCTCGATGTAACCGACAGCCGGGTCGAGTTCTCACTGACCGTTCCCCGGGCTGCCGGCGCAATCATCGTCAATGGCGTGAACTCGGTCCCGGGCGGCGATGCAACCTTCCAGGCCGTGCGCGATGTCCTGGATGCGCTGGACCCGCCACCGATCAATCCGCCGCCATCGGATTATCCGAACACGGGCTTCACTCTTGATCTGGTCCTTGCGGGGATCGAACTGCGTCCGCCATTTCTGAAGCCAGCAGAGATGCGGCCAGATGGTCTGCTCATACCGCATTCCAGTCGGCAGGATGTCGTCTTCAACCTGCCGAAGATCAAACTCCACGTCACCCAGGGTATCGATGCGGCGGCGCAGATGGATGTGTGTCTCGTGTCGCTTGGTGCCAGCGGCCTCGATGATCCCGGTGCGTTGGATGCCGCTGAGCTTATCACGATGGAGCCGCATCACGCCTTCATTGGTGACGGACAGGTCGTGGGTTTTGGCTTCCGCTCGGCTTATCTTGATCTTTCTCAGGGATATACCCCGCCAGAGGTTCTAAGCCAGTTTGGGTTCGACGAGGCATGGACCGGCCTCTATCTGCCCGAGGTGCGGATCTTCTTTGCGCCCAATGGCGCAGAGGATTTTGCCGTCAATGCCGGTGTCGAGAACCTTCTGATTGGTCTGGGTAACTCCAGCGGGCTTACCGGTGATTTCGATGTCGCAGTGATCAATCAGGGCTCGGGCGACCTTGTCCTGGGCGCGAATTTCTTCACCAGCGACGGCCGTGGGATCGGGATTATAAAAACTGGCAATACGGCGACGGCTGTGCTGCCGGAAATGACGCGCATGGCGGTGGATGTCCGCGGCGGGCGCGCACCATATAGCGTTACCGTCGATCAGGGATCGGGACCGCAGGCTGGCGTTGTCCATGACGTGACGATCCCCGCATCGGGAACGAAGACGATTACAATCGCTGCCACCGATGCCAGCGCCCCGCAAAAGCAGGCCACGCTTACCATAACTGCCTCGCGCCGTCCGACGCCGTCGATAGCGCCACCTCCAGGCGAGCCACTACCGGCCCGGATCGCCACCACCTCGATAATGCGCGACGGGCAATCCATGGCGGCTCCGGCGCTGCGGCTCTTGAACGATAACCGGCAGGGCGGGCAGATCCGCGTTGACCTTGCGATGCCAAGCACGCCTAGCGGGACCGAGTGGATCATCAATGGTGGCCCGCCGGTAACAGGCGCCAGCGTCGATATTCCACTTGTCGGCGGCGACATGAAATCGATTGAAGCACGGCTGCCCGATGATGTGATCACGTCGCTCAAAGCCTACTTCCGTTTCGACACCCCGCCCAAGCTGGCACCGCCCACCGCCGACCCGATTACCTATTCAAGGACCCGCGGTAATATTCGGCACAAGAAGGCGCTGTTCCCCAATGAAAACTCAGGATGGGAGCCTGGCGCCGAGCCGTTCAACGAACATTGGGATCATGTCCTTTCGCGGATTTCGCCGCGCAATGTCACGATCGAGGGCACGGCGAGCATCGACAATAACGCAAACAACAGCGTTAAAGCACAGTACAACTGGCTCTTAAGCCAGCGCCGCGCCGCGGGACTGGAGGCGCTGCTCAATGAGCATTACAGCCCGCAATTTGTGGCTGCAAAACTGCCAGCGGGCGTCACTTATACCGTGTCATGGCGGAACCAGTGGTCGACCCAGGGCGATCCGCGGCCTCGCTGGTGGAATGCCGAAATTCGAGATTTCTCGGTCAATCTGCCAGGCGCGGTCATAACTGGGACGGCAGAGCGCGACGCAGTCCGGCCACCGCCGCCCCCGCCGGTCATCACCGACCAGCCGCCCAGCCAGCCGTCGACGCCAGATTGGTTTCGATCCGCCCGTCTCAAAGTGCGGATCGTGCGCGATCAGTTCGTGGCGTTGGAACTTTCCGGCCAGATCGATTTCCAGACCGGCATGGAAAGCATGCTGCAGAACAACGCCGCCACATCGGCGCCCAGTCTGCAGGGGCTCGGCAATAATCCCTCGGACGGGATCACGGATTTCCTGTTCCTCTATCAGACCGATCCTGCCAGCCAGTCGGATGAGGTGAAGCTCTATATTGGCGCCGATCCGGCGGACAAGGACGGCCTGCTGAAGGCGGGTGCCTTGCCGACCCAGACGCCGGTCACGCAGCCAAATCTGGGCCTAAACCTGCTTGGCATGACAATGGTGTTCACGCCGCTCTTGTCAGAGCTGTCGCCGGACGAACCATCGGACGGCAGTGTCGCGGCCTTGGCCGTCACGGGCGCGGTTGTCGGCGTCGCGACTGGGCTGGCCCAGGCCGGGTTCTTGACGGTCGAGCGTGTGGTTCTCTTCGGAGGGGAAGGCGCGTTCCGTCGGCAGGGCGACCTTTGGCAGGTTTCGCTTCTCTTCGACGTGGAAACCGCGATCTCGATGGATGTCGAGCTTGGCGGAACCAGCTTGATCGAGATCCCGCGCACCAACCCGCTGACAGTGCGCTATAAGGCGATCGGCCTCAGCTTCGGTCAACCACCAGGCGGGGGCGGGGCGTTTCAGTTCCGTCCTGTCTTCGACAAGTCGAAAGGCTACAGCATCGATCTATCGGGTTCCGGTGCGGTCAGGGTTGCCGATCCGTTGGGCCAGATCCTGCAAGTTTTAGGCGCGCGGATCGCACGTACCAACCCGATGACGTTCGAGATCGACCTTGGCTTTGCCGTCGATCTTGGTGTGGTTTCGATCGAGCGCGCTCGCGTGCGTCTTCCGGTCTCACCGCTTGGCCCGCCGGAGTTGACCGCGTTCAAGGCAGGGCTGAAGGTTCCCGGTGTGATCGAGGGCACCGGTTATATGGAGCTTAATAACTCCGGCGGTGCCACCGAAATCAAGGGCATGGTGGATGTGCGCTTGGTCCCCGTGAAGATGCGCATCGCGGCGGGCCTCGCCGTTGCCAACATCCCCGAAAGCGAAGGTGGTCCTGCGACAGGCGTTGCCGTGACGCTGGAAATCGAACTGCCGGTGGCCATTCCACTGGCCGCTTCGGGCTTCGGTATATATGGGTTCACCGGCCTCTTCGCGATGCACTATGCGCGCAACGAGGATGGTATCAGCTCGCTGACCCCAGCGCTGGACTGGTTGAAGAACAGGGCGCAAGGCTCGCCCACCAATCTCGACGCCTGGAAAACCGATGTCGACAGCTGGGCCTTCGGCGCAGGCATCCTGCTCGGCACCATGGGCAGTCCGATAATTTTCAACGTGAAGGGCATGTTCATCCTGGAACTGCCCGGCCCGCGCGTTCTCTTGATGGTCAAGGCGAACCTGTTGGCCGCTGTTCCGGGCTTGAAGGACAAGAACGCCGAAGGCACGTTCCTTTGCGTCATCGACCTTGATTTCGGGCGCGAAACTCTATCGATCGGGCTGTCGATCGATTTCGAAATTGACCCGCTGGTCGAGATTCAGATCCCGATCGAGGCATTTTTCGACCTTAAGAAACCCAAGTTCTGGCATGTCTATCTTGGCAGCTTCACAGGCAATGACCTTCAAGGTAATCCGCTGCCAGGGCCAATCCGCGCCTCGATTTTAGGGGTGTTCGACGGGTCGGGTTACGTCATGTTCTCCGGCCACGGGATTCCCTCCTACAGCCCAGGCGGAAGCCTGCCCAGCATCGGGCCAATCCAAGGCTTCGGCATCGGCGCGGGACTTGAGGTGTCGATCATCTGGGGCAACACCTCTATCAATCTCTATCTGAAGGTTACGGCCGGCTTTAACGCGATCCTCGGCTTCCAACCTTTCTACGTTGGCGGGGTACTCTACTTAAGGGGCGAGCTGAAACTCTTCATCATCAGCCTCTCCGCCTCGGCCGCGCTCAGCGCGCAGGTGGGCGAAAAGCCCGATGGCTCGCGCGTCAGCCGCATCGACGGCGAGGTGTGCGGCGAGCTGGATCTCTTCTTCTTCACCATCAAGGGCTGCGTTGACTTTCATATCGGCGAAGAAAGCCCGTTCGTTCCCGGCCCACCCGATCTCTTCAATGGCGCCGCATTGGTCAGCCGGTCCCCTGCATTGGTCGAAGGCACGGGCGTCGACCGCGGGATCGACAACAAGATCGCAGACTTGGTGAAGGACGACGCGGCCACTCCGCCCAGCGGTTTGCCGGTTGTTCCCATCGACGCCATTCCGGTCATCACAATGGATATGCCGCCGGTCCTGGCCAGTGCCGGCGTGGACGTGCTGGGTGAGACGCCGGGCGGCAGCACCGGTGCGCCGACAGGTGGCTTCAATGATCGCGGCGGCATTGCTTATAAGTACGAGCTACAGAGCATCACGATCGAGCGTTTCGATGCCGACAATAATCCGGCCACCGACATCGTTCTGCCGGGCAACAAGCCTTCCACCTTCTGGGCGCAGGAACCCGTCGAGGGTGAAAACCTGGTCTGTCATCTCAGCGTTCTGAATTGGAGACCGAACCCCACGCCCAAAGCCTTTGAACGTTCGGAAGTCCTGGAAGAGACAGTGCGCGAACGGTGGGGCACGGTTTGCGATCCCGCTGCACCCGCAGCACCGGTGCTCTGGACCTTCCATGAAGAACGGCTTGGACCTTCGCCCGAAGGTTGGGATGTCGATGGCGTGGCATGGCCCGACCCGCCGGACACCCGCCGATCCTCGCCGCCTGATGGACATCTGCACATTCACGAAACTTGGCGCACGGGCGACATCGATCTCGACAAGCTGCGCGGGATCATACCGGCAATCATCGAGGGCGGGCTGGTGAATTGTGCGCCGGACTTCAGCAACACCGGCGACGCGCCGCCCCAGCGCGTTCCCGCCAGGATCCCGGCTGGCCAGACTCTCACTGACCTGCCATTGCGCGAAGAACTAGCCGTCCCGCTCCGGCAACCGAGTTCGACGATTGCCCGCGGTGAACTGTCCGCAGTGGCGCGGCAGCCGGCGATTGCGGGTCTGTCCCTGGGCGACGGAACGCTCAATTCGCGTTTGAGCACATTGGAGGCAGAGCGGTCTGATCTCTCAACGCTGATCGGCGCCCGGGCACGCCGCACAGCCGAACGCGCCCGCGTGGATGCGGCAGTCGCCGGATCGTTCGGCGGCGTTGGTCCTGCCGATACCCTGACGGCAGAGAAGTTAAATCTGTCCGATGCGGCAATGCGGATCGAGCTTGGGCTCTCGATCGACCGAAGTGCGTTATTATCGGCCTCAAGCGGTCTCGCGGCGTCTGCCGTGACAAACACACCCGCAACGGGCGGCATAAACCCGGACAATCCGGATGGGCCGCGCTGCCCGGGCCGGGTGCTGGCCTCTCCGCTTTGGGACACCGGCAAGCCAGTGGTCTTCGGCGACCGCAGCCGCAGTGACGAGGTCGCCGATCGGCTAGCCGAACTCGGTCACAAGCATGGACCGCTCTCTGACGTGATCGAAGTCGACAGCGAGCCGTTCATCCGCGGCCATATTCTGATGTGGGTGAACCGCGGTCTGCTGAATGACGAGCAGGGCACCGGCCGGGGGATGATGATCCACTACCTGGATGATGACGGCAATGTGCTGGGCGTCCGGCCCGTGAAAGTCTCGGATCTTCTGGCGGTCACAAGCCTGCCCGCGCGCTGGATCGATGTGAACGGGCCGTGGTTCGAAGATGTCTATCACGCCGTGCTTTATGGCCAAACGCGGCTTTCGCCGCGTCAGCCGGTCTGCGTAAAGCTCGAGCCGCCGGACGGGACAACCCGGTTCCGCGTCGGGGTGCTGTACCTGGACGAAAAACAGGCCTGGCGCTTCGAACAGGAAGGGCGGCCCTACTACATCGGTGCAATCGAACTGACGCGGTGGAGCGAGGCAGACCGCGAAAGCTGGGATACGACCGAAATCGAAAAAGACCGGAAGGTTCTGGAAACCTTCCTCAGTGCCGACAGCGCAGATGTCGCGATGCTGTTCCCGAATTCATCCTATCGGGTAACGCTGGTCAACAAAGGTGTCGCTAAGGATTCAAGTGGCAATCTGAGCGACGAAAAAACCGAAGAGGCAACGTTCTGGTTCCGCACCGACAACGCCCCGCCGGCGCGGCTCGACCCATGGCTCCTGTGCACATTGCCCGCCGAGGGTGAGTCCCATGTCTTCGGCCATGACAATCCGCGGCTGGTCTTCGCGACCAACAATGTCGATGCGCTCTATGCCGCCTATGGCAAAGAGCTGCGCATCCGGGTGAAGGCCGCATCCTTCCGACAGGTCGATGAACCGGGTGCGACCCATCCGATCCCAATCAATCCGACGACATTGGAAAATGTGAAGGCCACGGTTCTGTCACCCTTCGAGGCCGTCCTGCTGGATGTCCTGAAGGAAAGCGGTCCCTGCGTGAATGTGGACGAAGACCGGGTACGTCATTCCTTGGTTGAAATTCCGATCCCGCTCGATCCTTACACCGACTACATCATTGATATCGAAAGCGTGGACTTCTCGGTTCCGGTAAACACGGTGGGCGATCTGGTCTATCGTCTTGCATTCTCCACCGGCCAGTTCAGCACCGTTGAACACTTCGCGATCGATTTCCAGGCCACGGTGACCGAGCATCGCGCAGTCAGCCCTGGCGTGCTGCAGGCGATCGGCAATGATCCAGTCTTCGCCAGCAGACCGCCACAAGGGCCTGAATTCGACAACGCGCTGATCGATGCTGGGCTGGAGCCGATGGAGGTGCCAGAGGCCGCGCGCATCGTTGTCTTTTGGGAGCAAGCGAACCCCGCAGCCACGCCGCAACCTGCCGCGGTGCTGATCGACAGCTCCGAGCCGATGAGCCGTACCCGTCCGCTGCCACAGGAACTGACCGAGACGGATCCCGATGGCATCGAAGTCAAGCGCTGGCGGTTGGAAGAAACCCCCTGGCTGGACATCGAGGAAAGTTCGGCCAGCGACAATATCGTGGACAAGATTGTCTTCGCGCCGGGCCGGCAGCGTGCCCTCGTCACGCTAAAGCCAGGTGCGCGCGGTAAAGTGCTGCGCATGGACTTGGTCCGGACCGCCTTCAGCGAGCCGTATCTGGATGAAGGCTTCTCCAGCGATATCCGCGCCGAAATCGTCGCCGAGCCTTTAGACCAGGCACCTTGGGAAGAGACGTAGGAGGTCATGGTGGAGCGTTTCTTCAATCCATATCTCTTCCGTGGACAGGGCGGGCTGATCACTGCGAATGCAATGCTCGGCCCCTTCGCGAACGAAGACGGACGCGTGATACCGCCGGGCAGCGAGTTGAACCCGTTCCGTCAGCCAGGCTTTGACCTGAAAGACTTCGGCAACACGGCCCTTGCCGTGTTTCTGCGGTGGCAATTGAACCCATCGGTCGGGCTGCCGTCCGAACCCTTCAAGGTCTGGCGCAGGCTGGCCATGCCGCTTTTCGAAGAGATGTCGCCTGCAACGGCCGAACATATCGTCGTGCCGCCTCTCGGCGATGTGTATCAGTTTTCCGAGCCGTTCTCTCTGATCACCGTTCAGGTGCGCAGCACAGGACCGGCATTCAACGCCCTTATAATTCCGTTGGCCGGAGGTGTGGGCTTTGAGAACATGCTGCAGTTGGAAAGCTTGCCGGTGGCGGCGAATGGGCAACGGACCTGGACCTTCCACGCGCCATTTGTGACCGGAGTTCTGGTCAATACACCGCCTGGGCAAGAGATCAGTGTCGTCGGTGCCCCTGCTTCGGCTGCGAACAAGATCGAAGGCTGGGAACTGGTCGAAACCGTGGGCCTGCCGGTCGAACCCTCCGAATTCGGCGACCTGGCCGGTCAGAGCCACGGCAAAGAACAGGGACTGGTGGGCGCCGAGGTTTCGGCTGTAGATGCGGCCAAGGACCGCTTCAGCCGGGGCATCAATCCCTATGGCTGGCATCCGGCTTTCCCAACCGGAGAGATGGCTCCGACGTGGGAGCTTCCCGATCCCGAAGCTATGGCAATAGACGCACAGAAGACGTTGCTGTCGATGCTGCACGACGCATTGAATCGGCCTGCCTCTCAGCAGGTCGATCATATCGAAGAGCATGTCATCAATCCGCCGCAAAACCCGAATGGCCAGACGATGACCGCCGATGATGGCGTCGCCGAAATCTCACCGGTCAAGATGCTGCAGATGGCCGTGTCCACCGACCCCATGCAGTCGGTCGTTCTGGGCTTCGGGACGGGTTATCCCTATGAAAACCTTGATCCAATTCATTTTGGTGCTTTTTCGCTCTTCGCTGACCCGGATGTGGCGGATTACGATTATATGGTGACTGGGCTTTGGGCGGATGGCCTGGAAGGCGATGGCAAAGAGGTCGAGCTTGCCGCGCTGATCCCGCGCCCGCGCAAGCCCACGCCGCCGCCCACGCCGGCGGATCTGCGATTGCATTTTCTCGCCCACCAGCGTCCTGCTCTGCAGAACGGCGTCTGGGTCGCCACATCAAGATTGAGCTGGGAGCGCCTGCCGATCGACAATCTCAGCCGGGTTGCAAGCTTTGCATTTGCCCGGGCCAGGTCCGGCGCAACGGGCCCGGCTGATGCACTGATGGAACAGCGTCCTTCCGGCAAAGGGCATATGCCGATCGGCAACAACGAAAACCGTCAGGATCCCGAATACCCCCGGCAATCGGCCTCCGACACCGGGCTGCCAATTCCCAACAACCCTGGATCCGTCAACGCACGGTACGGTGTCTGCACGCAGGATCTCTTTGGTATCTGGAGCCCCTGGGCCACGCGACCCTTCTCAACGGCGCAGCCGCCACCCGATCCGGTGAACATCATCTCGGCCGAACTTCGTCCCATCGACACAGGGTCGGGTACCGTTTGCCCAGCCGATCTGGTGGTGGAGTTCGTCGTTGACTGGCGCGTCCGTTCAGTTGATCAGATCGACTTCCGCGGCCGTCTGTTCGCGGCAGCAACACGCCATGAAGACCCGCCACCAGGCATGCCGGGCGGCGTGATGAAAAGCCTCGGGGGCGCCGCGCAACCGGTCGCTGTGACCTATATCGGCGATGCACCAAGCGTGCCTGGCGGCACTGTGATCAGCCTGGACGCGCAAGGCGAGACGAAGGTGAACACGCCTGGCTTCGCCAGCCAGGGGCATGCGCGTCGCTATCGCATCACCGTTCCGAATTTCTCGCTCGACTATGCCGGGACACCGCATATTGGACTGGTTCTTCAGGCGCGTCTGCGCGAGGCGATAGCGCCCGGCCGCATCGGCGCTTGGGGACCGCGCACGAAGTTGACCTTCGCCTCGGACCCACGTTCGCGTCCGACACAGAAGATCGATATCGTGCCGCTCGCCAGCCTGCCTGACGCAAAGGGAGAATGCCACGCCATTGTCTCCTGGCAGCTCTCGCCTGCGGCGGTGGGATACATCGTCTATCAGACCACCGAATCGCGGATGCGCAGCAGCCGGAACATGGCGGATGCAACGCCGGACGACACGACCAGCACCCGCTTCAGCGTTCTGAAGAATGCGTTCAAAAGCGATCCGAAGCGCGATGACTTCACGCGATTAAACAGAGATCCGCTGACGACCTCCAGCCTCGACGTGGCACTCGCGCGCGGCAGCCAGGACATCCACCTCTTTGTGGTGATACCGATCTCCGCTGGCGGGGTAGAGGGGCCATGGCCAGGCGGCCCGATGGCGGACCTTGCGCTCACCGCTTTCATCGCACCGCGTTTGGCCGTGCCTGCGCCGCCGACGCTTGAAGCGCAGCGGATCGAGACACCGGGCGGCTTCGCCACGCGTCTCAGGGTCGGAACCCGCGCGGCACAGGGCGCGCGTCCGACGCAAATCGACCTATACCGGACACGGGTGGCGGACGCGGCGCGCCAGCTCGACAGCATGGGGCTACCGATTGCCAGCCTGACGGCCAGCACCGGGTCTTGGATCGTGGATACCGCCACAAATGGCACCGAGACATGGATCACCGATGTTGCCGGGGAAGATGCCCCGACGGGCTCGTGGAAGCCGCAATGGTACCGCGCTGTGGCCTGGTCTTCAGATGATCCGATACGTTCAGTGCGCAAAAGCCGCGGGAGGCCTTCGCCTGCCGTCCCAATCGTGATCCCGCCGCCCGGACCGCCGCCGCTCAGCCCACCCATCCTGTCCTGGCCAGGTGGCGGCCTAGACGATATCCTCGTCTCGTTCAGCAGCGCGGCACCGCTCCAGCCCACGTCGCTGGGGCCGCATGTCCTGTCGGCAGAGGTGCGCTTCACAGGCGAACAAAATGCCTTCTTCATCACCCGCGATCCTGTCGGACAGCCCGACCCGGCGAACCCGGCGCTGAAGTTGCCGGGTGCCATTCCCCTGGACGAAATCAGCACCACCCCCTCGACCAGCGGCACAGGGCTTTGGCGCAGCACGGCTGGTACTGGAGAAGACTATCGTCTGTTCCTGCGCCGCCCGGCAGGTGCGCCCGCAGGAGCCGTGATCTTGCGCCTGACCGATCCGCTGGGCCGGATGACCGAACGGATCGCGCGCTTCCCAGAAGGCTCGATCCTGCCGCCGCCGATCCTGTCAGATGTCGATTCCTTCTCCGTCGCAGGGCGCGGAACCTTCTATACCGTGACAACCGATGCGCCGGTGTCTGGGCCGCTTGAATATCAAATCCGTGTCGCCATCAGGCCGGTCGACGATGGCGGCATCACGCCAGAGAGGCTGCGGACATTGCGCACCCAGCCGTTTTTCCAGGATCGTCCCGGCGCCACGCCGTTCCGGCCCAGACCAGGACCGGTGCTTGATCTGGGCCTGCGCCGGCCAGCCTCTCCGTTCGTGCGAGACGGCGATGCGCTTGTCTATCAGGCGCCGCTCGGTGATGTTCCGCTCTCAAGCCGCGGCCCGACGGACGGAACGCAAGCGCCGCTATACGCCATCAGCCGGCAACAGGTGGGCGGTCAAACCGCC
Source organism: Pseudomonadota bacterium (assembly GCA_039028795.1). Classification (GTDB taxonomy): domain Bacteria; phylum Pseudomonadota; class Alphaproteobacteria; order Rhodobacterales; family Rhodobacteraceae; genus Thermohalobaculum. Next base: position 203,966 of record JBCCHJ010000002.1, on the reverse strand, counting down.
ATCACCGTGATCGCCCGGGCAGATATCCGAAGCATCTTGTTCGAAATCATAATGCCGGATGGCCGCGAGGTCTCCAGCGGCACACGGGGTTGATGTGAGGAGCGCGAGGCCATGACACAGCTTACCGTCTTCACGCTCACCCCTGCAGCGGCGGCGCAGGCGCTGCAGGATAACGGGCTTGATGCGCTTGGGATCACCATGATCCGGCTGTCCAATCTCTGGGCGACGGCAACTCCGCCCGCACCCGACCCGACAATGCGATTGACCGGCTATGGGACCGCGCTCGCACCCTTCCGTGGGACGCTCGAATATCTCGATGACGGATCAGAGTTTCGCGATGTCTCTGGTGCAGGGATTGCGGGCCCTGTGGGCGCCTTCCGCTTGCATCCGCAGGCAGTGCAGCGCCTCAATCAGATCCTTTCACGTTACGCCGCGCCGAACGTGCCGCATCACCGCGTGGTTCCCGAAACGATCGTGTTCACCGGGGCCGTTCCGGTTCCCGACCGATCGCCCCAGACTTATGAACCGGCCGAAAGCCTGGGCCGGAATGAGCCGATGAGTTTTCATGACAGCCGTGGGCTGATCATCGACCCCATCGCCGTTGCCGCCATCTTCGATGACCTGATCACGGCATTCCCAGCGCTTGATGCGTCCAATGGCGCCGGCACGGCCGGGCCGGGCGGGGTCGGCGCCATCGCAGGACTGGCCAGCGGTGTTGTCGCCCAGGTCTGCGATTTGCACGGCAATCCGTTTACCGCACCGCTTGGCGTTGTCGGCGTGGAAAAGCAGGACGGCTCCAGCAGCACGACCGGCGCGCTGCAGGTGAACGGGATGCTGACCTTGTCGGCTGGCGAGGTCATCGCTGCCACCGGCACCGATGCCGGGACGCGTATGCGGATTGGCTGGGCGACCGGCGGGACAATGGCGGCCGGGTCTCTGGCACAACCGACCTTGCCCGGCGGGGTAACACTGCCCCGGCAGTTCCTGCGCGCCTATGCCGTCGATCTGGATTGGCACCTGCGCGGCAACCGCACCACGGGCGCCGTGGCGGTCGTGCCGGCCGAGGATGGCGACATGCCCGATGACCTGAAGCCGCAGGTCCGAACCGGGATAACAATCGACTATCCTGCTGACGGTCCGGATCTGATGGCGCGCGCCAATGCAGTACTGGCCCGGCTTGCCGGGGCTACCAGTTCGCTTTTCTTTGCGGTCGCCCCGCAATTGGAAGATGGCGTGTCGACGCCTGCCGCCCCAGGCGCTGCGGCGCGATGGCCGGCCTTTCCCGCGTCGCCCGCGATGGCGCCGTTCGGGCCCAACCCCGCGCCCCTTACGGGTGCCACCGCGACCTGGACAGCAGGCGAGGATGTGGTGGTTCAACTGGCTGCAGGCGCCGCGCCAAACGGCGCCCATGTCCGGATTTACAGCCAAGAGTTTGTGCTGATAGAGGCGATTGGAGAGGCACCTTCCTTCAAACGCGGCAATGGCGGGGCCGCGATTGCAGCGACAGGGCAGCCGACATTGGTTCTGGTGCGCAACCCGCTCGGTCTGGAACCGGGCGATCCGAAGCCTTCTCCTGCCACGCTCGTCTTTGATCTCGTAGTCGCGCCGCGGGTTGGCACACGGCGCCTCTTTGCTGCTCGCACGCTTGATATCGCGACTGGCCCGGCCGCTCAGCCACCCGATCCTTTCGCCCCTGCGGTGGATCTGATGGCGGCAGTGCCGGATGAGGTGAAATCGGTGTCTCCGGTCCCGCTATTCGGCCATGACCGAACGGTGAACCCAACCGGGACGCCCACCACACCCGTGGATCTCGTCAGGTCGCTGGCGTCGGAAACCGTGCCGCGCGAAGGGCCGCGCATGCCGACGATGGGGCGGTTGGAAAGCATCGTGGTCACAGGAATTGCCAGCGCGCAATTCGACAACGGCACATTCGCATGGGATGCGGTCCTATCCGGCACACCATGGACGCAGGACGCCATGTCGGCGGCGCATCGGCTGGGCAATCCAGGCAATCCGGCAGGGTCCGATACCCACGCCTCCGGGGTGCGCTGCGACGGTGCATTGGCCTATGATCTGGCCTGCCATGCTGTGCGCCGCGCCCAACCGCTGATCCCACTGCCGGGCGGCCCGCCGCCCGCTCAGGCTCCGGGATGGATCGTCATGGCGGCTGGCAACAACATGAACCTGCCTGTTCGGATCGGCGCACCGCCTGCTGGTGCCACGTCTTCCGGCGTGCTGCTGCAATCCATCTCGGCGGTGACGGAAACGCCTGAGCTGTCGCTTCTCCCACCGACCACGCCTCTCGCATCAGGCACGCCGATCGATCTGCAGACGATCATCGACGACATCGCCAGCGCAATAGGTGTTCCCTCGCCTATGATTGACGTAACGAACGGGAACCGTCTGCTCAACAAGCTGCGGCGCGAATATTTCCTTTCTGTTCACGGCGCGCGCGACGGGCTCTGGTCGCTTGCCCGGGCATTTCACCAGGCTGAAGAGCTTGTCTATATCGAAACCGCCGGTCTGGCCCGCACCGTGCACCCTGGTGCAGGCTCCGGGGCTGTAACGGTTGACCTGATCGATATTCTTGCGAACCGTCTGGCAGCGCAGCCCCGCCTGAAGGTTGTGATCTGCCTGCCGAGAGAAACCGACTTCGTTCCCGCGCCGTTTGTGCGCCGGGCCATCACGCTGAGGACCGAGGCAATCCAGGCGCTTGAAGCCTCTGGTCCGGGCCGGGTCGTGGCATTCCATCCCGGCGGCTTTCCCGGCCGGGCGACCAAGGTGCCGGGCACCACGGTTGTGGTCGATGATGTCTACTCTTTCACCGGTGCGACGCACCTGCGACGCCGAGGTGTCAGCTTTGACGGCAGCGCCGCGATCGCATCGATGGATCATGCAATCAGCGCTGGTGTCAGCACCAAGGTACGTGCCCAGCGCATCGCCTCGATGGCGGCGCGCCTCGACGTTCGGCCGACCGACGCCGCAGGCCTGCCGGTGGACAACTTCGTGCGTCTCAGCCGCCCATCCGCTGCCTTCAGCCTGTTCCGTGATCTGGTCGAACAAGGCGGCCTTGGCATGTTAGAGCCGCTCTGGGCCGGGCCAACTGATACCAGTGTGCTTCCGCAATCGATCGAGGTCGCCGACCCCGACGGCAGTTCGGGTGCAAGCATGCTTACCCTTCTCGCCGGCTTCCTCAGCGAGGCCTAGGGCCGATTGCCGATGACTGATTTCATATTATGATCTGCCCCGCAGGTTACGGGTCGCCAGTGCAAATCGAAGTCGGTCTATGCCCGACGTCTCGAGGCCCGTCACCGCAGGATCGATCGCCCGGCATAGATCGCCTCTGCCCCCAGTTCTTCTTCGATCCGGATAAGCTGGTTGTACTTGGCCAGCCGGTCGGACCGGGCCAGCGAGCCCGTCTTGATCTGCCCGCAATTGGTGGCGACGGCCAAATCGGCGATGGTGGCGTCCTCGGTCTCGCCGGACCGGTGCGACATGACGGCGGTCATCGATGCGGCATGGGCCATGTTCACGGCGTCCAACGTTTCGGACAGTGACCCGATCTGGTTGACCTTGACCAGGATGGAATTCCCTGCGCCGCGCGCGATGCCATCGGCCAGACGCACGGGATTGGTGACAAAGAGGTCATCGCCCACCAACTGGCACCGGTCGCCGATCTTCGCTGTCAACTCAACCCAGCCGTCCCAGTCATCCTCGGCCATGCCGTCCTCGATGCTGATGATGGGATAGTCGCCGACCAGCGCGGCGAGGTAGTCGGCGTTCTCGGCCGAGCTCAGCACCTTGCCCTCGCCCTTCATGTGATAGCTGCCATCTTCGAAATATTCGGTCGAGGCCGCATCCAAGGCCAGCATCACGTCATCGCCTGCGCGGTACCCGGCTTTCTCGACGCTCGCCATGATGAAGTCCAGCGCCTCGCGCGTCGATCCGATGTTGGGTGCAAAGCCGCCCTCGTCGCCGACATTGGTGTTGTGCCCTGCGGCCTTCAACTCTCCGCGCAGGGTGTGGAAGATCTCGGACCCGACCCGCACCGCGTCGCTCAGAGTCTCGGCACCCACGGGCATGACCATGAATTCCTGGATATCGATCGGGTTATCGGCGTGCTCACCACCATTGATGATGTTCATCATCGGCACCGGCAGGGTTCGCGCGGCGACCCCGCCGACATAGCGATAAAGCGGCAGCGACACTGCCTCGGCCGCCGCCTTGGCCACGGCAAGCGACACGCCCAGAATCGCATTCGCCCCGATCCGGCCCTTGTTCGGCGTGCCGTCCAGGGCGCACAATGCATCGTCAACCGCGCGCTGCTGGGTGGCGTCCACATCCGCCAGCGCCTCGAAAATCTCTCCGTTCACGGCGGCAACGGCTTTCTGGACGCCCTTGCCCTTATAGCGGTCGCCGCCATCGCGCAGCTCGACGGCTTCGTGCGCCCCGGTCGATGCACCCGACGGCACGGCGGCCCGGCCCATGGACCCGTCCTCCAGGATCACATCCACCTCGACCGTCGGATTGCCACGGCTGTCCAAAATTTCGCGTCCGGTGATGTCGATAATGGCGGTCATGGCGGGGCCTCTTTGCAGGAATGTTGGCCGCTGATTACCGTCGGACTGCGCGGAGGTAAACGGGACAATCCGTCCGCACGGGCATTGGCGCGGGCCTCGACCGGATGAATTGCCTCAACGGTCTCTGCGACCTCGGCGACCTGGCAGCCCCGCCCACCCTTGGGAGCGGAAACTGCCTTCAACCTGCTGAACACTGTGTAAACGCTTCCCGGATGCTGCCCGTGAAAATACGTAAAGTTGACAAAAACCGAAGCTGACCTGCTTTATACACCCCAATCTTGGGGAATGGCTCAAAGGTCCAGCATGCTGCAAGACCGCTATAGCAACACACTTTCCACCGCCTCCGCTGCCGCGCGGGACGCCTATGTCGACGGCGTCGACCGGTTTCTGGCCGTCCAGTCCGGCGTTGACCAGGCGCTTGACCGGGCCATCGCGGAAGACCCGATGTTCGCGCTCGCCCGCATTGCCAAGGCCCGGAACTGCCAGATGAAAGGCGACAAGGCCGGCGTGGCCGAGCACCTGACCGCCGCCCGTGCGGCACCCAGCGTCACACGGCAAGAGGCCGCCCATATCAATGCTCTCGGCCTTCTCCTCGAAGGCAAGGGGGCGGAGGCATATAAAGCCATCCGCGCCCATCTCGCCGACCATCCCCGCGACGTCATGGTGGCCCAGACGTGCATCGGCGTCTTTGGGCTGATCGGCTTTTCCGGTCAGCCGGGGCGCGAGGCCGAGCAACTGGCCTTCACGACCGCGCTCGCGCCCCACTATGGCGAGGACTGGTGGTTCCTGGGCGGGCACGCCTTCGCGCAGGTCGAGGCGGGGCAGACCGGCCCGGCGGCAGAAACCGTGGAACGGTCCCTGGCCCAGAAACCCGAGAACGCGAACTCTGCCCACTACAAGGCGCACATCCATTACGAGGCGGGCGAGACCCAGGCCGGCCTCGACTACATCGATCAATGGGCGCAGGATTACTATGCGGCCAAGGACGCGTTGCTGCACTGCCATGTCTCCTGGCACATCGCGCTTTGGACATTGGAGCAAGGCGATACCGACCGCATGTGGCAGGTCGTTGACCAGGACGTCGCCCCGGGCGCGGGCTTCGGCCCGGCGATCAACCTGCTCACCGACACGGCGGCGATCTATTACCGGGCCGAGCTTGCCGGGGTCGATGTCGCGCCCGAACGCTGGAAGGCGCTGTCCGAATTCGCCGCGCAGAACTTCCCGAACCCAGGGCTGGCCTTCGCCGATGTCCACGCCGCCCTCACCCATGCCATGGCCGGGAACACCGAGGCGCTGGACAAGATCCGCACTGATGCAAAAGGCCCCGCCGCCGATATCGTCGCCCAATTGGCCGAGGCCTTCGCCGCCGTCGGAGCGGCGGACTGGCCCTTGGCGACCAAGCTGCTTTCCAAGGCGATGGCGGACCATGCGCGGATCGGCGGCTCCCGCGCCCAACGCGACCTGCTGGAATACGCGCTACTGAACGCCCTGCTGAAACAGGGCCGTGCCGAGGAAGCCCAGCTTCTGTTGGCCACCCGCCGCCCGCTGAAGTCCGACGCGCACGCAGTGGCGGGGTTGTAGGCATTCTTAAGCTGTCATACCCCGGCTCGACCAGGGCATCCCCCGACCGCTCGCAGTCAAACCCTTGACCCTTCCCCAACACCATCCGAGACTGTCCGTTATTCGTAGGGTGGTCTCTCGCGCATTCCTTGGAATACTTTGTCGACTAAGAGGTGCTAACCCATCGACATGTAGGGTGGGTGCCAACCCACCATTGGGGCAGGCACATTGGCTGAAATCAAAAATCGCGAAGACCTGGAAAAATGGCTGAGCGCCCGGCCAGAGGATACGCGCCGTGCCGATGCAGCTTTGATCGCATCTCGCGCCGTATTGCGCGTGCTCCCACTGCTTGCTCGGGCATTAGATTCAAAAGAGAATATTCGACGATCAAATTATTTGTTGCCGATATATCGTGCTTTGATTGTCGCCTGCTTTGCAGGCGCGTGGTCAGGACCGGCGAAGAAGTTGAAATTCGCGGCTCGTAACGCTCGATCCGTCACCTATGCGCTCGCACGCTCCGATGCTCCCGCAACCGTTGCTCACGTCGCTGCTGCTGCGGCATCTGCGGCTTCCACGACTTATGCCTTTAGCTCACATGACAATACGGACATTTTTGCTGGTGCCCGCGCTGCGGCCGACGCTGATGCGGCTTTAGTAGCGTCACTGTCTTCTGGTAACCGAGCTGCTCTTTGGGGATCGATAAATTGGGATACAAGCAGCTTGGAATTGCCTCATGATCACACCCGCATCGCTAACAGACCAATCTGGCAGGATGGTCGAGTTCCCATCTGGGCTAATGTTACGTGGCAGATGTTTTACGAACTTCTTAAAGGTGGCGGGGAAGGATGGGAAGTTTGGCGCAATTGGTATGAACAGCGTTTTGATGGGCACTGGCAACGCCCGCATTCCCAGGCGCTGGAACTGTCGATCTGCCAGATCCCGGATGACGTTTGGGAAGCAGGTCCGGCCACAGCAAACGCCCGCATCGCCGAATTGATTGAAAAGCATGTGCCAACGTCGCAAGAATCCATCGACCCTGCGGAAGGGAAAACTTGGAGGCAACTAAGCAGCCTCGAACGAACCCGTGAACAGTCTGAAACCGACTTCATGGTCGATGCGTCGGTCAACAGAATATCCGCAGTTCCGCTTGCCGAAGACCGGCCATCGCTTGACGATCCATTCAGAAAGAACGATCTGGGGGCAAAGCTTTCTGGACTAAAAGATTTTGCCCGTGAACTTCACACTGACATCAAGGAAGATCACCCAGAAGCACCTGGCCCGTTACGTCGAGATTTCGACCGCTACGCCCGGGAAGCAGGGAAGAACCAATTGGATGTCAGCATTAAGATTCTTCACCGGAGAGCAGTGCGTTTTGAAGCCGCGATGCAAGAAGAAGGGATAAAGAGGGCGCTCGGCAATTACGTCCTGTCGAAGTTTCAAGACTTTCTCGCTGACCATCATGCACTCATGGCTGAGCATTTCACAAATGTTATTGAAGTCATGAAGCGCAATGACGCGGTGCCCATCCCCAAGACCACAACATTAGTGCATTTCGAACAAGGATTTGAAGCTGCGGCAGATTTGCTATCTGGTCCGGCTTAGATCGGAATGCCTGCACCGCCGGAAGAGTATCCCGACCTTTTTCGTGAACAATTGGCTGACCTGCGTAGTGCGCGCGATGTCTTAGAGGCAAAGCCATTGGACGACGTTCGGCGGGCTGGGCAACGCCGCCTTGCGCTGGACAATCGAGTGCTTCTCGCCACAGCAGGGCAGATGATCGGACGAGGTGTCGAGCATGTTGCGAACAATCGTGAGATCCGAGCAACGGCCAATCTCGGAAGCTCTGTTTCATTCTTGGATTGGCTGGTGAAGATACTTTGGGTTGATAGTTGAGCGCTAGGACACGCCCGAGCCTGGGAGGGCGGTGGCTCCTGTGGGTCTGAGCGTCTCGCTTCTAAGCATTCAAGTTGCTCGAGCTGCGGGCCACATCTCCAAACGCCCTCCCGGGGGGAGGGTCGGGCGTGCCCGCTGCGCGGGCGGAAAGCGGTTGGACGATCAGCAAAAGCCGCAATCGTTAACGGCTGCCCAAATATTAGGCATTAACTTTCAATAAGTTAACTTAACCAAATCCACCAGTAATTTACCCGTTATTAAATGTCGTCAAAAAAAGTCATGAGTTATCGTATTAGCGGACAATTAAACGAAAAATGTCGTCAAGTATGTCGTCACAACGGAAGTCATCGCAACGTTGCTGGGGCGACCCCTGCAGATCCTTCAAACTCCCGCAAAAAAAATAAACCCCGCGGCGGGACCGCGGGGCAAGGCAGGAAGAAAAAGTAGGGTGGGCGCCGCGCCCACCCCTGACCCGTCTCAGACAGAGTAATACATCTGGAATTCTACGGGGTGCGGCGTGTGCTCGTACTCGTAGATTTCTTCCCACTTCAGTTCCATGTAGCCTTCCAGCTGATCCTTGGTGAAGACGTTGCCTTTCAGCAGAAACTCGTGGTCGGCTTCCAGCGCCTGGATGGCCTCGCGCAAGCTGCCGCAAACCGTTGGAATACCTGCCAATTCTTCGGGCGGCAGGTCATAGAGATCCTTGTCCGCAGGCTCGCCCGGGTGGATCTTGTTCTCGATGCCGTCCAGGCCCGCCATCAGCAGCGCCGAGAAGCAGAGATACGGGTTCGCCGCCGGATCCGGGAAGCGGGTCTCGACGCGCTTGGCCTTAGGCGACTCCGTCCACGGAATGCGGCAAGAAGCCGACCGGTTGCGGGCCGAATAGGCCAGAAGCACCGGCGCCTCGAAGCCCGGGATCAGACGCTTGTACGAGTTCGTCGACGGATTGGTGAACGCGTTCAAAGCCTTAGCATGCTTCAGCACACCGCCGATATAATATATCGCCTCTTCCGAAAGGTCCGCATACTGGTCCCCGGCGAACAGCGGCTTGCCATCTTTCCAGATCGACTGGTTGACGTGCATGCCGGTCCCGTTGTCGCCCTTGATCGGCTTCGGCATGAAGGTGGCCGACTTGCCATAGGCGTGGGCGACGTTGTGGATGACGTATTTGTACATCTGCAGGGCATCGCCTTGGGTGGTCAACGTGTTGAAAACCAGGCCCAATTCGTGCTGACAGGACGCCACCTCGTGGTGGTGCTTGTCGACCTTCATGCCCATGCGCGCCATGGTGGACAGCATCTCGGACCGGATATCCTGGCCCCCATCGGTCGGGTTCACCGGGAAGTAGCCGCCCTTCAGACCGGGGCGGTGGCCCATATTGCCCATCTCGTATTCGGCATCGGTGTTCCAAGACGCGTCCTGGGCATCGACTTCATAACCGACCTTGTTGATGTCGACCTTGAAACGCACGTCGTCGAACAGGAAGAACTCGGCCTCAGGCCCCCAGTAAGAGACATCGCCATTGCCGCTATCTATCAGATATTTCTCGGCTTTTACGGCCGTGCCGCGCGGGTCGCGGTCGTAGAGCTCTCCGGTGTCCGGCTCGTGCACCGTGCAGAAAACCGCCATGGTCTTTTCGGCATAGAACGGGTCGATATGGGCGCTTTCGCAGTCCGGGATCAGCTTCATGTCCGACTGGTCGATCGATTTCCAGCCGGCGATGGACGAGCCATCGAACATCCAGCCCTCGGTGAACCAGTCCTCATCGACGATGTCCGAGATGGCGGTGACGTGCTGCATCTTTCCGCGCGGGTCGGTGAAGCGGATATCAACGTAGGCGATTTCCTCGTCCTTGATGCGTTTCACCAGTTCTGCAGGTGTGCTCATTTGGTAGTCCTCTTCTGTCGTGTTCTTGAGTGTTTCTAATGGGTTAGAGCGCGTCGGGGCCTTCTTCGGAAGTCCGAATGCGGATCGCCTGTTCGACGGTGGTGACGAAGATTTTGCCGTCGCCGATCTTGCCGGTCTTTGCCGCGTTGACGATCGCCTCGGTGACCTGTTCCAGCATGCCGTCGTCAACAACAACCTCGATCTTCACCTTGGGCAGGAAATCAACGACGTATTCCGCGCCGCGATAAAGCTCGGTATGACCTTTTTGGCGCCCGAAGCCTTTCGCCTCCAGCACGCTGAGCCCCTGGATGCCAATCTCTTGCAGAGCTTCTTTGACCTCATCGAGCTTGAACGGCTTGATGATCGCCTCGACCTTTTTCATGATGTCTCCCTCTGGGTTCATGCGCGAAGGCGCGCAGAATGGACCCGAGTTCGCCCCGGGTTTAGAACCTAGCCATGCATGGGGCGTGCCAGTTTCTTAAGCCACTGAAAAATAAGGGATAAAAATTCCAAGCGGGACATTCGAAGTTTGGAAATGCCTAAGCTATGTGGCTGAAAATTCAGCAGATTGCCTGATTAATGTGCACTTTAATCGTCATCGCCAAGCTGGTCCTATGTCACCATCCGGCTTGACCGGGCGATCTGTTGGACGTCAATTCTGGATCACCCGGGCAAGCCGGGTGATGACAATTGGTGGAGCCGAGCGATGACGGGCCGGGGCTGAATTAACATGGCCGAACTTTTGACCGCCGCCCAGATGCGGGCTATCGAGCAAGCCGCCATAGAAAGTGGCGAGGTCACGGGCCTGGAGTTGATGGAACGCGCCGGACGAGGCGTTGTCGAGGCGATCCTGGAGTGGCGGCCGGAATTGGCTACCACGTCCCACCGGGCCGTGGTGCTCTGCGGCCCCGGCAACAATGGCGGTGATGGGTTCGTGGTCGCCCGGCTGTTGAAGCAACGGGGCTGGGAGGTCGAGGTCTTCCTCTATGGAAATGAGGCGAAGCTGCCCCCGGATGCGGCCAAGAACGCGCGGCGTTGGCGGGAGTTGGGGGAAATAAGCCTGCTCCCAAAGCAGTTGGATCCAACTAGGCAGATAGACCTGGTTGTCGATGCGCTCTTTGGAATTGGATTTAACAAGCCAATCGATCCAGGCGTCTTGCAGGATTTTTGGGATACGATTTCGAACGGTTGGTGGCAGCTTGATCTTAAGAGAAAACACATCGTTTCAATCGACTTTCCGTCAGGCATCTGTACTGAAAGTGGTCGGCCAATTCACAAAGGTGTCGTTGATTATCGAGGCGGTGCTAATGATGATCGACATTTGCAAATTTACGCTGGCTTAACAGTCACATTTCAACGACCGAAGATCGGCCACTACCTGGCCGTTGGTGTAGAACATTGCGGCTCGCTTAAAACCGTAGATTTAGAAATTCCGCAAACGTTCGATAAATATCGGCGAGAGCAGCTTCTAAAGTATCAAATCGATGGGTCCGTTTTTCTTTCATATCGCCCAGACTTCGAGAAAGGTGATTCACACCAAGCTGACCGGCGATGGCGACATACGCGCCCATTTTCGCGCGGCCGGGCTTACCTTGACAAGACAGAGGCGAATGGCGGAGCGCACAAATTCTCCCACGGCCACGCCCTGATCCTGTCTGGCGGGCCGGGCAAAGGCGGGGCAGCGCGGTTGGCGGCGCGAGGGGCTTTGCGTATCGGAGCAGGGTTGGCAACCGTCGGGTGCCCGCCGCCGGCCCTGACCGAGAACGCCGCACGGTTAGATGCGGTGATGCTTGCGCCCGTAGATGATGTGCAGGCGTTGGCGGCGGAGATCGAAGCGCGCAAGGTCAATGCCATCTGCATTGGGCCGGGGTTCGGGTTAGGTGAAAGGTTGCGCGCCTTTGTCGAAGCCATGCTCAAAGTTGGGGTGGAACCTCACCCTACGCTCGTCCTCGATGCCGATGCGCTGACAGAGTTCCAGAACGACCCCGCGACGCTGTTTGACATGCTGCATCACCGTTGCGTGCTGACGCCTCACGAAGGCGAATTCGGGCGGCTGTTCCCGGATATCCTTGCCAAGCTGAAGGAGCCCGCAACCAAGGGCCCTGCCTATTCCAAGGTCGATGCAACGCGAGAGGCTGCGAGACGAGCAGGATGCGTGGTCCTCTTTAAAGGCCCCGATACAGTGGTTGCAGAGCCATCCGGACGTTGCGCCATCAATTCGGCGCAATACGAGCGGGCCGCACCCTGGCTCGCCACCGCCGGGTCGGGGGACGTCTTGGCAGGCTTCATCACCGGGCTGCTGGCCCGTGGGTTCGATCCGATGCAGGCAGCGGAAACAGCTGCCTGGCTGCACGTCGAGTGCGCATTGAAATTCGGGCCTGGTTTGATCGCCGAGGATCTGCCCGAACAATTGCCTGCCGTCTTCCGCGATTTGGGTTTATAGGGTGTGCTGAAGTACACCTGATACGGTTGCGTAAACTAAAAATTAATGATAATTATCAAACACTTAATTGAAAAACGCGGTAGTGACTGTTTCATTGAAATCCCAAGCCATTGATTGGCCATGGTTTCACCTCCCCGAATTGACAGCTGTCAACACAGTCACCCTTTCAAAATCTTCTCCTCAACCTGGGGTGGGAACATGCCGCGCCCGCGCCGGAATCTTTTCCCTATTCACCTTGGCGACTCATTGATATAGACGCCCAGATTTCCGGGCGCGGCCCGGTCACGCGGGCGTGGTGGAATTGGTAGACACGCGAGATTTAGGTTCTCGTGCCGCAAGGCGTGGGGGTTCAAGTCCCTCCGCCCGCACCAGGAACACCGCCGACTGACGCCCCGGAACGGGGCCCAAAGAGGACGAAGATGCAGGTCACGGAAACCAAGTCCGAAGGATTGAAGCGGGAATATGCGCTGGTCGTCACGGCGGCTGATCTGGAGGCAAAGACCACCGAGAAGCTGGAGGTTCTGCGCAAGGATTTCCACATGAAGGGCTTTCGAAAGGGCAAGGCGCCGATGGCCTTGTTGAAGCAGCGCTTCGGCAAATCGGTTCTGGGCGAGGTCGTTCAGGAAACGGTGGAAGGCTCGGTCTCGCAGCACCTGGAAAAAGAAGGTCATCGTCCGGCCCGGCAGCCCGATGTGAAAATCACGAACGAAGAGTTCGACGAAGGCGATGATCTGAATGTCGAGATCGCCTACGAATGCCTGCCCGATGTGCCGGATGTCGACTATGGCTCGCTGAAGCTGGAGCGTAAGACGGTGACCGTCGATGACGCCCAGGTCGATGAAGCGCTGGGCCGTTTGGCCGAATCCGCTGTCGACTACGAGGCCAAGGACGATGGTGCCGCAGCGGACGACGGTGACCAGTTGGTGATCGACTTCCTGGGCAAGATCGATGACGAGGCCTTCGATGGCGGGGAGGCCGAGGATTACCCGCTGGTGCTTGGCTCGAACAGCTTCATCCCCGGCTTCGAAGAGCAATTGGTCGGCACCAAGACGGGCGATGAAAAAGACGTCAACGTCTCGTTCCCGGACGATTACGGCGCGCCGAACCTGGCAGGCAAAGCGGCGGTCTTTAACGTCACTGTGAAAGAGGTCCGCGGACCGAAAGCGGCAGAAATAGATGACGCCCTGGCAACCCGGTTTGGGGCGGATAATCTTGATCAGTTGAAAGAGCAGTTGACCACTCAGATAGGGTCCGAATTCGGCGATGCCAGCCGTAGCCTGGTCAAACGCCGCCTGCTAGATGCCTTGGACGACAAGGTGAGTTTCGACCTGCCGGAGAGCCTGGTGGACATCGAAGCGAAGTCGATCGCCCAACAGCTTTGGCAGGAAGAGAACCCCGACGCCGACCCTCAGGAAGAACGCCCTGAGGTCGAGCCAACCGAAGAGCACACCAAGTTGGCCGAACGTAGGGTACGCCTGGGCCTATTGCTGGCCGAATTGGGCCAGCGCGAAAAGGTCGAGGTGTCTGAGGCAGATCTGGGTCAGGCCATCATGGCCCGTGCGCGGAACTTCCCCGGTCAGGAACGCGAATTCTTCGATTTTGTCCGCCAGAACCGCGAGGCGCTGGAGCAGATCCGCGCGCCGCTGTTCGAGGATAAGGTTGTCGACATGATCCTGGAAAAGGCCGAGGTCACCGAGGTGGCGGTCTCGAAAGAGGATCTCGAGAAAGAGATTGAAGCTTTGGATGCGGAAGACGCGGCTTAATCTATTCAGCGGCGCCCTGGTCGGGGCGCTGCTTTTTTCCGGCCCTGCGAAGGCGTCGGATCTTCCTGCTCTCTTTTCAAAGCAAAGCCCTGAGGGCCACGCTTTTGCCGAACGGTTCTGCCAGTCAGTACATGTTGTCCAAGGCTCTGGCGATGAGCTTGGCGCGTCTTTTACCTACACAGGATTGATGAATCGGGCGACTTGCCTCGGTCTGATGAACCGGTTGGATCCAACCGTTGATGTAAAGCTCAACGAGTTTTGGACCTATATGCAAGAAGACTGCATTGCCTACCGGCGCGAGGCTTTCGAAGAAATCACACAGGATGCGTTATCGGCCTGCACCAAACAATGGGAGGCGGACAATCTTTGTGACGATTGCGCGACCGAGGAGCATCTATTGTTCATGGAAACAGTCCTAATTCCGAATATTGCTTGCGGTATTTATCTAGAGAATCTGACCCCTGCTGACACAAGCGGCGGATGTTTCGTTCTGGATGTTCCCGAGCAAGCGGAAGACTTTTGGCTGCGGGTTTTTCAGAGGTCTTATGCGGGGCAGCGTTTTGATATCGGGCATGTTGCAGCATGCATCGACCACGATGACACGCGGCCCAGCACGCCGTTCTTGTCCGAACTTACGAGCATCTTGGAAGGTGTTACCGAACCGGTTGCCGCTACAGAGAGGCTCGAACAGTTTGGCATGACTTGCGAGCCAGCCGGGGCGTCGGAAATGCCAAGCCGGGATGTGCTTTGTCACAAGGAACACGACGCATTTTCCCAGTTGGACACGAACCTTTATCCTGGCTTTTACATGCGGTTCGAGGTGCTGCTTGGGCGGGACTGGCGTGGCGAAAACGGCTTGCTTTGTGGGCGGAGTGGCCCGAACTAGCGCGCCCGCGTCGCGATCAATACTCCGACGATTGCAATCGCCATGCCGGCCCAGGCGAGGGGCGGCATGATCTCGCCCAAAGTCAGCCAGGCCAGAAAGGCCGCCACCGGCGGGACCAGAAACAAGAGCGCTGATACCCGGCTGACCTCTCCCGCGCGGATCATCGCCAGCAGCAGACTGGTTGCGATCAACGAATTGCCGATGACCAGATAACCCAAGGCCCAGGCCAGTTCGAACGTCCAGCGGATCGTCTGGGTCTCCAATAGAAAGGCCAATGGAAGGATCACGGCGAGCCCTGCCGTGAAACCGATCAGGCTGGCCGTCACCGGGTGATGGCCCGCGCCAAAACGTTTCTCCCACAGGGTTGCGCCGATCATTCCGAAGAGACCTATGACCGCGAACATCAAACCGGCCAGGGACGGCGTGGCGACTTCCAGTCGTGCGGTGATCACCATGGCCGTGCCTGCCAAGCCCAGGATCAGCCCAATCCAGCGCCGCCAGCCGACCTGCTCTCCCGTCAGGGATGGCGCTAGGATTGCCACCAGGATCGGCTGCAAAGCCATGATCAGGGCGACTGTGCCCGAGGCCACGTCTGCGTCAAAGGCGAGATAACTGAACCCAAAATAGATCGCCTGGATCAGCAGACCGACGACCGAGATATTGACCCAGTCCGCTCGGGTTTTCGGCCATTTCAGACGCAGTACCACGAAAAGCACGGCCATAAGGACAACCACCAACCCATACCGCAGGGTCAGCAGCGTCAGCGGCTCAGCGTTCCGGATGCCAAACTTGGCCACGACATAGCCGCCGGACCAAAGTCCCAGGAACATCACCGGCGCAAGGGTCAACCAAAGCGGTTTCACGACGGTTCTGTCCCGAATCGCCGACCTGTAACAAATCGCATATCCCGACCTGGAAGGGTCGCGCTAAACTCCGTCAAACGTTGAATTCGAGCCGAGTTAGAACGATGAAACGACTGATCGCCGTAGTTTTGATGCTGGCCAATAGCGCGGCCAGTCCAATTTGCGCCGAGCCAAAGCCCACCGTTATGCCATCCTGCACCGTCGGCGTGTGGGCCGGCACCAACGATATGTTGGAGAAGATGCGCGCCATCATGGCCTCGATGCCCGCGACCGTGCGCGCGAATATGGAATCCCGTATGACCCAGCCGCTTTCCATGACTGTTTTCGAGGATGGGTACTACGCCACCATGCCGGTCAATCGCGGGATCATCGCGGATGTCCAGCATGACAATGGCGATGTCACCCAGCTGACCATGGATCTGGCGATAACGTCTGCGCTGGGCTGGCTTTGGGCTGAGGACGACGGTCGCATGGGGTTCTGTTCCGAACCTGGCACTGGCCAGTTCATGATGAGTTCGACGGCGCAGAACCCGCACGGGTCGGCGACTGCGGCAGTCGGGCCGACCGGCGGCGGCGATTTCGTGCCCGAGATGACTTATCAGTGTGCCGGGGATCAGATGACCATGCAGGTGATGTTGCCCGCCCCTGTCGGCATGGTGACCTATACCATGACGCGGGTGCCCGAGAACCGTTGGTCCGAAGCCTTCCGGGATGCCCACGCGCGGCGCTTCGCATCTGAATAGCCAACAGTCTGACTTCATCTGGCCAAAAATACCTCGAGAGCGCGAGAGCAGAGCTCTCGCATTGGCCCGCGGGGCCAAATAAGAACTGGCGGCGGAGACATCACTTCGGCGCGTTTATCGGACGGTCCTGGGTCCAGTCATAGGTCCCTTGGTCACGCTCCTGGACGGCCTGTTTCCAGCCGACATCCTCGGACCGCGCCTTGAAGTTCAACCCCTCCGGCGAATGCCGGGTGATGCCGTCGAAGATCGTCGCCAGGGTTTGCGTGGACGCCAGTCCCATATTGTCCAGCGCCTGATTGATCATCATCTTTTGCATGGCCAGTTGGTTGATCGGAACCGACGCCATCCGTTCAGCCAAGGCTTCCACCTCATTGTCCAGATCCTCGGCAGGCACTGCTTTCAGCACAAGGCCAAGGCGCTCGGCCTCGCGCCCGTCGATCCTGTCTCCGGTCAGCAGCATGCGTTTGGCGCGTTCCGGGCCAAGGCGGTAGACCCACATAGCGGTGGTCGGGCAGCCCCAGACCCTGGCGGGCATGTAGCCGATTTCCGCATCCTCGGCCATGATCACGATGTCCGAACAAAGCGCGATATCCGAGCCCCCGGCAATTGCGAACCCGTGGACTTTGCAGATCACCGGTTTCAAGGACCGGAAGATAGACATAAAGAGATCCGTGTTCCGCTTCATGAAGGCGAAATCCTTGATCGGATCCCAGGGCATGTCCTGGGTCAACTCGGCGCCGCGGCCGTCCTTCGCCTGGGCATAGTGGGCCAGATCATAGCCCGCGCAAAAGGCATGCCCGGACCCTGACAAAACAATCACATGCACCCCGGGATCGTCATTGGCGGCGCCCACAGCCCGCGCCAGCGCCTGCGGCAGATCGTCATCGATGGCGTTCAACACCTCTGGCCGGTTGAGGGTGACCCGCCCAATTCGACCGTCGCGTTCAAAAAGCACGGGGGACATTGCATTCTCCGAAGATTGGAAACATTTTTCTGGACTGCCATTGAAGCGACACTAAGCAGTCATTAAACCTTTGACGCAACCAATGGTCCGATAAACGGCCCTGATCAGCCAGAAACCTAAGGCCAAATCCTATGCGCGATCCAATTGACACTTATACCAGCTTCATCATCCCGACGGTCGAAGAGGTCACGGCCCGCGGCTCGACCCGCTACGACATCTTTTCCCGCCTGCTGAAAGAGCGGATTGTCTTTGTGGCGGGACCTGTCGAAGACCAGATGGCGACCCTTGTTGTGGCTCAATTACTGTTTCTTGAGGCTGAAAATCCCAAAAAAGAGATATCTATGTACATCAACAGCCCTGGTGGCGTGGTGACCTCGGGGCTCTCGATCTACGATACGATGCAGTATATCCGCCCCTCTGTGACGACATTGGTGGTGGGGCAGGCGGCCTCGATGGGATCTTTGCTGTTGGCCGCAGGTGCGAAAGACATGCGATTTTCGCTGCCGAATAGCCGGGTCATGGTGCACCAGCCCTCGGGCGGCTTCCGCGGTCAGGCGACGGATATCATGATCCATGCGGCAGAAACTCAGGATCTGAAAAACCGTTTGAACCAAATCTATGTGAAACATACCGGTCAGGACCTGGAAACGGTTGAAGCTGCGCTGGAACGCGATAACTTCATGTCACCGGAAGAAGCGAAAGACTGGGGCCTTATCGATAATATCGTCGAAGTCCGCAGTGATACTGAAGACGCAGAGGCATGATCGGCCTTGCCGTGACACGGCCACAGTTGATCGTTAATATACTACCAAGGGATTCGGGTGTTTCCGAAATCTTAATTGGCGCCAAATAGACTGGAGGGCGGCGTTTTTCCCCGCCCGGAGAGTAGGCAATGAGCAAAAACAGCGGCTCAGACGGCAAAAACACGCTTTACTGTTCTTTCTGCGGAAAGAGTCAGCATGAAGTGCGGAAGCTGATCGCCGGACCGACGGTATTCATCTGCGATGAATGCGTCGAGTTGTGCATGGATATCATCCGCGAAGAAACCAAGAACAACTTGGTCAAATCCTCGGATGGCGTGCCGACACCAAAAGATATCTGCCAGGTTCTTGACGACTACGTCATCGGTCAGGCAACGGCGAAACGCGTCCTGTCGGTGGCAGTTCACAACCACTACAAGCGTCTGAACCACGCCTCGAAGTCGACAGACGTGGAACTCGCGAAGTCCAACATTCTACTAATCGGCCCAACCGGGTGCGGCAAAACCTTGCTGGCGCAGACCTTGGCGCGCATCCTGGATGTGCCGTTTACGATGGCGGATGCGACGACATTGACTGAAGCGGGGTATGTCGGGGAAGATGTCGAGAACATCATCCTGAAGCTGCTGCAATCCGCGGATTACAATGTCGAACGCGCCCAGCGCGGCATCGTCTATATCGACGAGGTCGATAAGATCAGCCGTAAGTCCGACAATCCGTCGATTACACGGGATGTGTCGGGCGAAGGCGTGCAGCAGGCTCTGCTGAAAATCATGGAAGGCACGGTTGCCTCGGTGCCACCGCAAGGCGGGCGCAAGCATCCGCAGCAGGAATTCCTGCAGGTCGACACAACGAACATCCTGTTCATTTGTGGCGGCGCATTCGCCGGATTGGACAAGATCATTGCCCAACGTGGCAAAGGGTCGGCCATGGGTTTTGGCGCAGATGTTAAGGCCGATGATGACCGCCGCGTAGGGGATGTGCTGGAAGATCTGGAACCCGAAGATCTGCTGAAATTCGGCCTGATCCCCGAATTTGTAGGTCGTCTGCCGGTGATCGCGACGCTGCGTGATCTGGACGAAGACGCATTGGTGACGATCCTGACACAGCCCAAGAACGCTCTAGTTAAACAATACCAGCGCCTCTTCGAGATGGAGAGCGTCGGGCTAACCTTCACCGATGAAGCGCTGAAGGCGATTGCCCTGAAGGCGATCGAGCGCAAGACCGGTGCCCGCGGCCTAAGATCGATTTTGGAAGACGTACTGCTGGATCCTATGTTCGATCTGCCGGGCGTTGAAGGCGTCGAGGAAATCGTCGTCAACGAAGAAGTTATTTCCGGCGAAGCAAAGCCTCTCTACATCTATTCCGAGGCCGAAGCCACCGCATCCTGACGTTTGTCCCGCCAGGACAGACGTCTGACTTGAATTTGATCGCAGGTCCGCCCATTTGACTGGGCTACGCACGAACAAAGCCCGTGTCATCCGGCACGGGGATGAGGCAAACATATGAGCGACGATCAAACTTTCGCACCTGACATCAGTTATCCGGTATTGCCGCTGCGCGACATCGTGGTCTTTCCACATATGAT
Organism: Pseudomonadota bacterium; assembly: GCA_039028795.1. Classification (GTDB taxonomy): domain Bacteria; phylum Pseudomonadota; class Alphaproteobacteria; order Rhodobacterales; family Rhodobacteraceae; genus Thermohalobaculum. The sequence continues at coordinate 184,038 of JBCCHJ010000002.1, read as the reverse complement.
CGTCCCGCTTTTCGTCGGGCGGGCGAAGTCGGTGAAGGCGCTTGAAGCGGTGATGAAGGATGATCGTCAGATCCTTTTGGCATCGCAGCGCGATGCTGCCGAAGACGACCCGGGTGAAGCCGATATCTACCGCGTTGGCGCGCTTGCGAATGTTCTGCAACTGCTGAAACTGCCGGATGGTACGGTCAAGGTCCTGGTCGAAGGCCGTGAACGGGCTGAGATCACGGAGTTTATTCCCAACGAAGACTTCTTCGAAGCGACGGTTCAGAAGATTCCCGAAGACGGGGCAGAATCCGACACTATCGCCGCCCTGCAGCGTTCGTTGGTCGAGCGGTTCGAGCGCTACGTAAAGTTGAACAAGAACGTGCCTGAAGAGGCGATGGCGAATATCGGCGAGATCGATGATGCATCAAAGCTGGCCGACACGATTGCTGGCCATCTGGGCGTCAAGCTGTCGGAGCGCCAAAAGCTGCTCGAAGAGCCGAATATCTCCAAACGCATGGAGAAGATCCTGGGCTTGATCCAGGGTGAGATCTCCGTGTTGCAGGTCGAGAAGAAGATAAAAAGCCGGGTCAAAACTCAGATGGAGAAGACCCAACGCGAATACTATCTAAACGAACAGATGAAGGCGATTCAGCGCGAGCTGGGCGAAGGCGATGAAGGCCGGGATGACATCGGCGAATACGAGCACCAGATCGCTGAGACCAAGCTGTCGAAAGAAGCTCGCGACAAGGCAATTCAAGAGCTTAAGAAGCTGAAAAACATGTCGCCCATGTCGGCCGAGGCCACGGTGGTGCGCAACTATCTGGACTGGATGCTTTCGATCCCGTGGGGAAAGCGTTCCCGCGTGAAGAAAGATCTTGTTAAGGCCCAGACAGTTCTGGACGACGATCACTATGGCCTGGAAAAGGTCAAAGAACGGATCGTTGAATACCTGGCAGTGCAGCAGCGGTCGTCCAAACTGAAGGGCCCGATCCTTTGCCTGGTTGGCCCGCCGGGCGTCGGTAAGACCTCGCTTGGTAAGTCGGTCGCACGGGCTACTGGCCGCGAATTCATTCGTATCTCGCTGGGCGGTGTCAGGGATGAGGCTGAAATCCGGGGCCACCGCCGTACCTATATCGGTTCTATGCCGGGTAAGATCATCCAATCGATGAAGAAGGCGAAGACGAACAACCCGCTGATCTTATTGGATGAAATCGATAAGATGGGCCAGGATTTCCGAGGTGATCCGGCCTCGGCGATGCTGGAAGTGCTGGACCCGGAACAGAACTCGACCTTCGTCGACCACTATCTCGAGGTTGAGTACGATCTGTCGAACGTGATGTTCCTAACCACCGCAAATACATACAACATGCCGCAGCCGCTGTTGGACCGGATGGAGATCATCAGCCTGGCCGGGTACACCGAAGATGAAAAGATTGAAATCGCACGCCGGCATCTGCAGCCGAAGCAGGAAAAAGAACACGGCCTGAAAAAGGACGAGTTCAGCCTGTCCGATGATGCGCTGACCATGATGGTACAACGCTACACCCGCGAGGCGGGCGTTCGGAATCTGGAGCGCGAGCTTGCCAAGCTGTGCCGCAAAGTTCTGACCGAAATCGTCCGCGGCGATCACAAATCGGTCGAGGTCACTGCAGAGAATGTCGAACATTATCTTGGTGTTCCGCGCCACAAACATGGTCTGGCCGAGGAAAAGGACGAGGTAGGCGTGACCACCGGTCTGGCGTACACGTCTGTCGGCGGAGATCTCTTACATATCGAGGCACTTAAGCTGCCTGGTAAAGGCCGGATGAAGACAACAGGGACTTTGGGCGATGTGATGAAGGAATCCATCGATGCCGCGGCGTCCTATGTGCGGTCGAAGTCGCCGGATTACGGGGTGAAGCCGCCCAGATTTGAAAAGATGGACATCCACGTGCACGTACCGGAAGGCGCGACGCCAAAGGATGGCCCTTCTGCGGGCATCGCAATGGTGACGTCGATCGTTTCCGTTCTGACGGACATCCCAGTGCGGCGGGATATCGCGATGACGGGCGAGGTCACGTTGCGGGGAAATGTATTGCCGATCGGCGGGCTGAAGGAAAAACTGCTGGCTGCATTGCGCGGCGGTATTCAGACAGTGCTGATCCCGAAAGAGAACGTCAAGGATCTGCCGGACATTCCGGACAACGTGAAGGATGGACTGGAAATTATCCCGGTCGAGACCGTGACCGAGGTTCTGAGCCATGCGTTGACCGCCAAACCCGACCCAATCGAATGGGATGAAGACCAGGAAATCGACGGACCGGTTCCGGATGGCGAGCCTGAAGAAGCCGGAGCGTCACTGGCGCATTAGCCTCTCTTCAGAGCATCCGGCCTATCAAGCCGATGACAATGATTGGTAGTGGGTCACTTTGAAATCTGAGTTTGCGATCTAATCCCGCTGGCCCCATATTACCAGCATGACAGACAAACCCAAGAGACCCAGAGACGCCAACCAGCTTGCCAAGTTCATTGTGGACGTGGCAACGGGGGAGGCTGAGGAAAATCAGAAAGCCGCTGGGCAAGTCAAGGGCGGCAAAATTGGCGGAGCGCGGCGCGCGGCATCCCTAACGCCAGATCAGCGAAGTGAGATCGCCCGTGCCGCTGCTGAAGCCCGCTGGAAGAAGGCTGATTAAGCAGCGTCGTCTTCGTCATTCCGAAATGCTTCAAGCTCCGCAACGTCTTCTGTGAAATCCAGAACTGGCTGAATCGGTTCGTAATGCGGATTTGCTTCATTGTAGTGATCAGCGTCCATTTTCATCTGATAGCAGTCATCGACAATGTTGCGCCGACGCTGCCCAAGAGACTTTTCCATAAAGCCGTGTGACGCGTTCTTATCAATGTCGGCCCAGAGGCTTAACTGCACCCCGCCAACATTGGACCGAACGGAGTGCTTGGCGCGATACCACCTTTTTCCATCAAACCGCTTTTGCGCCCTTGCGCCTTGCGCAATAGCATCACGACAAACCTTCCGAAGATCGCGAGGTTCTGGTTTAAACAAACCTTCTTTCAGCGCCCACTCGGCAACTTCATCTAGCGATACCGGGTCGGGATTTACTTCTGTCATGTAGCGGTCAAGGATTTCTGCCGCTTGTTCATTCTTCGTAGCCATTGCTTTACCTCATAGCGAAACATCTACAGAGTGGCCAAAGCCATCGTGCACGCAGGATGGAAGGACGTAGTTCTTAATGCTAACCAGCCACTTTCGGAGCCATGAATAGTCTTTTTTCAGGTATTGAATCTGCCCGACTACAATTGCTGGGTGCACTTCCTGTCGCGCTGCAAACCCGACTACATCCCGCTCATAGATGTACGGTTTTTTGCGGTTATAGAATGAAGTTAGTCGGTCTCGCGGGATGGAAAAACTGAGAGATGCCGCGTTAGCAACACGCTCTTCCTCGGCGACGCCTTCGCCATCGGATGCCCTCTCGCCGTCAAGGTCATCAATGATGCCCTTGGTGCCCTTCCCGTGTCCCTGCAAAATATGTTCGCACTCGTGGATTAGAACAAACCAAAAGTTGTCCATGCGATTGTGCCTAAGCGACATGCCGATAACGGGTTCGTCATCGCTTATCCATGTACACACACCATCGACTTTGCAGTTTGCAATCTTCTCCACAATCACAAACCGGACTCCGGCGTCCGCCAGGATCTTGGGAACGTGACTAACATCTTCTGGATCACTAATCAGCTTGCGAAGCTCAACCAGCGCACCCCGCAATTTGTCTTCAGAGTAGGCAGGAACTTCTATTGACCGCGCGATATGCCGAACACGGTACAGCCAAGCCAGCTCTGCTGGGGAATGTTCGGCTTCGTCTGTTTTCATTGCTGCTGCTGAAAACTCTAGGTGCTGGATATCCTCCATGCGGTTCACCTCAAAGAACCGCTTGAACTGCATTTCTAGAACGCTCTGCTCGGAGTCCTTTTCCAGCCATCCTCGATTGATCATTTCACGGACAGGATACACCTGCATCCGCGCGCGATCCTTGATTGCTTGATCTGGCTCGCGAGCACACCGAAGCTCCCATTCCTTCTGTAGTCCTGCCCAAAGTTCAGCAGATGTGCCAAACGCCTCGCCTAGCGCTTTCGCCATATCCGCTGAAAGGCCGCTCTTGCCATTTAGGAGCTTATTTACAGTCTGCTCGGAATACCCAAGCACAAACGCAAGATCGGTTTGCGTCCAGCCCTTCGCTTCCATTTCCTCCTTGATGATTTCCCCCGGAGGCTCTGCAAAGTTGTCAAACATCGGTTTCATTTGGCTTGCCTCCTTCATTCGTAGTGGTTGCTGATTTCGATGATTTCGATTTCGACCGGGTCACATTCCCGATCAACGTGCACGATCAACCTCCATTGATCGTTGAGCCTAATAGAACGTTGCCCATCCCTTTTCCCCCCAAGTTTCTCGTAGTGAAAACTCGGCATCGCTCGGATGTCCCTTTCGTCTCGGCACTCTCGAAGAATTCGTATCTTCCGCCGTGCAGCTTTAACGACAACGACAGGCAGGCGCAGCTTGTGCGCCTGGTCTGTTTCAACGAGTGCTGTTTGGTCATCCGCATACCGAACCTTCATGTGCTTAACATAGCAGATATGCAGGAAGGGTAAAGTTATAATTGAAGTAAGTGTTTAAAATGACCAATATGCTTGACTAAGATATGTTGATCGCTTACATAGAGGTCATGAACAAGCTAGACAGCAAAACCCGCAAACTGATCATCCGGCTTCTGGTCGAAGGCAACAGTATCCGCGCAACGGCCCGGATCGCAGACGTGTCCAAGAACACCGTTAACAAGCTACTGATCGATGCGGGCAAGGCTTGCGAGAAATACCATGACGAAAACGTTCGTGACGTGAAGGCGTCGGTAATCCAGTGCGACGAAATCTGGTCATTCACCTATGCCAAGGCGAAGAACGTCTCGACGGCTAAGGCCGCTCCAGAAGGCGCAGGCGACACATGGACCTGGACCGCTATCGACAGCGAAAGCAAACTGATCGTGTCCTACATGGTCGGTGGACGTGACGGCGAGTATGCCATCGGCTTCATGGATGATCTGCGCAGCCGACTGGCGAATCGTGTGCAACTGACCACAGACGGCCACAAGGCATACCTGGAAGCCGTCGAAGGCGCGTTCGGCGGCGACGTGGACTATGCCCAATTGATCAAGCTGTACGGCGGCGAGACTGGCACGAAGGGGCATGAGAAGAAGTACAGCCCCGCCGAATGCACCGGGATCAAAAAGACCCGCGTGGAAGGCTCACCCGATCCTAAGCTGGTATCGACCAGCCATGTCGAGCGCCAGAACCTGACTATGCGGATGCACATGCGCCGCTTCACCCGCCTGACCAATGCCTTTTCCAAGAAGGTTGAGAACCACGCCCATGCCGTTGCCCTGCACTTTTTGTACTACAACTTCGTGCGGGTGCATCAGACGTTGAAGGTTACCCCTGCAATACAGGCTGGCCTGACGGATCGTCTTTGGGATATCTCTGATCTGGTTGATTTGATTGATGCAAACGAGCCCGCACCGAAAAAGCGTGGCCCGTACAAAAAGCGCAATCAGGAAAATTCAAAGTGACCCACTACCCAATGATTGACGCGTTTGATCGCGCGGGCTAAATCCTGCGCGGTTGGGGCGGTTAGCTCAGCTGGTAGAGCATCTCGTTTACACCGAGAGGGTCGGCGGTTCGAACCCGTCACCGCCCACCACTTCAGATCAGTCCGCTTCACATGCGAATGGCAGGCTTTGGCTGATGTCCTGGCAGAAGGTGCCTTGCCGCGAGAACAGCGATGCCGCCAGGCCAAATGGTGTTTGGTCGCCGATCTCGATTTCCACATCTGACCATACGCCTGGTTCCAAGCCATGTTTGAACTGCTTGGAGAATGCCTGCTCGGCCGCATCGTTTAACGCAATCTCGGCCACATAGGCCGTTTTGATGCCCTGCTTTTCAACAAAGCGCCGTTGAATTTCACCCTGCAGGATCGGTGTCTGCGGCGGAAGGGCCGCAATTCTGAGATTGGTTGTGTGGCCCGTTGTCAGATCTTCATAGGTTTTCCGGTCCAATTGCACCCGGACCCGCAGGTTTCCTTCGCCATAGACCACACGCATGATCGCAGTGTCCTTCGGTATGGTCTTTCCCTTCAATCCCGTCCGTCTGTTTCGGATGGTGCCGGTTCGCGGCGCACGGATGATCACTTCTTTCCGCATTTCGTCGATTGCTTCGATCTCGCCGAGGGTTTCGTCCAATTGCTGACGGGCAGCTTCCAGCCGGGCCACACGCGCCGCTTTGACTTCCAACGCGATCGTCCTGGCCCGGGCCTTTTCTGCGGAAAGATCGTCGCGGACCAGGTTCCGCGCCAGTGCAATCTTCAGTGCTTTCTGCAACGCTTCGACTGCTTGGTTCTGTTCGCCATCTGCGCGATGCGTGGCGCGCCGAGCGACATGCCAGTACCGATCAAGCAAGGCGAGGCGTTCTTCCAAGAGCGTTGTTTTTGACCAGGACTCGCTGAGTGCGACACTGAGCCGTTCCCGATCCAAGGCGCAGCGTTGATGTCCGATGGTTTCATTGATTTCAGCCCGCGACGGCGTCCCTTGGGGACCATCGATTGGTGATGGCTTGTTTACCGCCAAGTCTGAACGCAGGCATTTCACCTCGGCAACCAATTCTGTCGCCTCATCTAGCAATGCCTGGCGCTTTTCCTCGATGCCTTCCCGCACTGATTTGGCCAGCGGCTGACCGGCCTGCACCTCGGCACCTTCCTCGACCATGACGTCGATAATGCGCGAATCTTCAGGCGGGACAACGTCAATGACGTCTGTGGTCTTCATCAGGTGTCCCGTGAACGTTGCGAATGTCTGTTGCTGCGCCTCGGCCATATGACGCATCACCCAGATGCCGGAGCCGATCATAACAATTGCGCCAAGGACAAGCGGCCAGAGGATCAGACCCTTGGATTTCCGCTTCTTTTCCCTTCGCCGAAACACCATATCAACGCCCCGAGTTGCCGTGGCGTTCGTTCTCGACTGCCAGTTTCGCTGAGATAACGCGACGGGCGCCGTCAGGGTCATCTTTCTGAACCTGTTCGAACCCATCCGCCTGAGAGATTAATTCGCGCAGAGCGACATCTTCGGGCTTGTTGCCAAGTTGTCCTTCTTCGGTGGCCTGCAGACGCGTCTGCGAAATGGGATCGCCTTCGTCGTGCATGGTCAAGGTGCAGAAACCTTGGTCCCAGCGGAAATCGAAGCTGATCTCTTCTTCGATATCTTCCGGGTCGCCCACGACGTCGGCGCAGCTGAGGATCAGGAATTCCGTGGCCAGTGCCCGTGCCCTTTGCAGCATTTCCTTGTCGTGGCTGCGCTTGAAATGGGTGCGCAGCCAGGCATGCATCCGCTTTTCTTCCTCCATGGACCGCTTGATCGTCAGCCGTGACCAACTGGAGCCATGGCGCGCCAAGACCTCTTCCGGTGCGCCGCGGTCGGCAACATAACCGTCCTGGATGATCATCACTTCGTCGCAACGTTCCAGGATCATCCGGTTGGATGTTGCCACAAGTACCGCGGTGCCAGAGCTTTCAATGGTATGGAGTGCGTCGCAGAGCGAAGGGAACATGGATTGTGGCAGGCCGGCATCCGGCATGTCCAGTATCAGAAGATCCGGGTTCAGCAACAGCGCCCGCGCAAGGCAGATCATCTGCTGCTGTGCGTCTGAAAGGCGGAAGACGTCGTGTTCATTAAAAATGCGATCAGCTTCCAGACCGAAAACATCAAGCTTTGCCAGCGCCTTACGCGCCGCCCGTTCGGCGGCTTCCTCGTCGTCGTGGACTTCGAAGCAAAGCAGATTCTCCAAGGGCGATCCGGGAAGCAGTACCGGATGTTGCGGAACGTATACTACAGAAACCGCATCGAACCAGTTGCCGTCTGCCTTTAGGGTCCAACCCTTCAAAAGCGTAGAACCGGACACTTTCAGGTCCGGGTGCGGCTGACTACAGACAACAGACTTCAACATAATCGATTTACCGGAACCGGGTGGCCCGGTGATCGCGGTCGCGTTCCCCGCGGGAATGTCAAAGCTTATCGGCCCCAGCAGTTCCTTTCCGGTTCGCCTATCATGGATTTGAAGATCTACGGCCCTGAGACCAGACAAAGCATCTTCATCATCGATGTCGTCCGGATCGATATTGTCAATCGCCGGCTCGTCCGGATGATCATCGCCCATGGTGCGCGAGCGTTCCCGACGGGACCAGGTGCGGCGGCGCGCAAGCTCTACCATAGGCTCGGCACACCAGGCGGACATTAGAACGCCGGCCATCATACCGCCGACGGTGATGAACTTATCCGCGGCCAACCAGCCGCCGATTAACAGGGTGATCATCCCTGCGATCGCGCCGGCGAATCGGCACAAAGGCTCGAACATCAGGGTTGTTTTTGGTTTCTTCTGAAGCTCTCGCAGAAGTCCATCTGGTTCACGGCCGGACAGCAGGTGTTTCAATTCCACCGGGCCCAAGGCTTCAGGGTTTGGCGGCTCGAACCAGCGTTCGATCAATGTCGCGCCGAACAGAATCGCCGACATTACGATGATGCCGGACGCCATAAGCGGGTGAATCGTCGACAGCGCCAATGTCACGGCGCAGGCAAGTATAATGTCGACCTTGTTCGACAGCGCGTGATGGCGCGACGGTGCATTCATCAGCGCAAAGTTGCGCGCAAGATTCAATGCCAGTGCCAAGAAGAGCGCTGTTATTCCCAAAAGCGCCAGTAGAAGAAGGCTGTCGATCGCATCATAGACGACGACGTGATCCGTGACGACCAGCGCTGCAACCGCAACAGCGAGGCCCAAGACGCCGGAGAGGCCTGTGAACAGTACCGAGATGATCTGCGCCCAGGCGGGTAATTTGCGCAAGCTGGGGGTCAGATACTGCTGAATACGCTTCGCACCGTCACCGCGATCCGGACGAGTTCGTTTGTTGGCACGACGACGCGACACGCAAGTTCTCCGCACTAAGCGGCCCTGGCAAAGCACTTTTGGGACCGCGCGAGGCATCACCGTAAACGCAGTTAATTTCTGAATGGTTTCCAAGGTTCAAGTTTTGGAACGGTTCAACGCATCCCGATCGGGAATTTATGGCCTGGACGCTGAGGAACGGTTTAACTCTATCCACATATCATCTGCGTTGGTCCGTGGGCGAATCAGCTGTTTGATAGCAAAATTTTCAGCCCACCCAAGTCTGACAAATCCACCCCGCAATCGCTGAAAGCTAAGTGCGGTGGGCATTTGTGCTGAGCTTTATACTTATCTTTACCAAGACCGACCAAGCTGCAGCCGTGACGAGTACCGTGTTTTAGGAGTGCGTAGTGTCACGGTCGAAGACCGATAAAAACCGAAAGCCCGGCCGACGTAGGAGTATTTTGACAATGCTCGGACTTGGCATGGCGGTCGCGGCGCTCAGCGCGGCGGCGCTTTCGCTTGGGTCTATGGCCCGGGATGCATTCCTTTATCCCAAGGAAAAAGAAATCGTCCCGATCATTGCGGGATCAGAGCTGGATGATGTGCCTGCGCTGATGCGGGGGTCTCGCCGGTCTGAATTCAACAGTAACGTCTTCGGGTCTGCGCCGCGCAGTAAGCCCCCGCGCATGTGCGAAATGCCAGAGGATTACTTCGACGGCATTCTGGATTACCCGGAAAAGGCGACGCCGGGGTATACGCGGCGGAATGCCTATGTGCGCCGTTACAAGCCTCGTCGGGGGTTTTTGACCGAGCGGGAGATGCAGGCAGCACGGGTTGCCTGGCGCTATTTTCAGAACTTCACGCAGGAAACCACGGGTCTCGCGAATTCGGTGGGTAATTACCCGTCGACAACCCTCTGGGATACGGCCTCCTATATTAGCGGTCTGGTTGCGGCCTATGAACTTTGCATCGTCGAAAAGCCGGAATTTGACGAGCGGATCTTGAAACTGCTGACCACCTTCCGTGGGTTGGACCTGTTCCGCAGGGAAATGCCGAACAAGGTGTATCACACCAAGACCGGCGAGAAGGTGGACTACACCAACAAGTCAGGCGAAATCGGATTCTCAGCGTTGGATATCGGCCGGTTCCTGGTCTGGATGCGGATCCTGAAGAATCGCTACCCTTACCTGGGGAACTCGATTGATGCGGTTCTACTGCGTTGGGATTATTCGAATGTGATCGGCGAAGATGGGCTGATGTATGGCTCGTTGATCTCGAAGGAAGATAATTCGACCATATATGCTCAGGAAGGCCGATTGGGGTACGAGGAGTATGCAGCGAAGGGCTTTGCGCTGTGGGGCTTCAATGTGCGCTTGGCGCATCGGGCAGAACCCTATCTAACCACGTCAATCCATGGGGTGATGGTGCCCTATGATGGGCGCGACCCAAGGATCTTCCATTCGCAAAACTATGTGGTGACCGAGTCATATCTGCAGGACGGGTTGGAGCTTGGCTATGATCTGCCCCATGACGACACATCACCGGACTGGCTTCATTCCGATGGATGGCGTGCCGAATTCGCAGAACGAATCTATCAGGTTCAGGAGAATCGGTACTACCGCGAAGGGTTCATGACGGCCCGGTCCGAGCACAACGTGAAGGGTCCACCGTACTTTACCTACGATACGATCTTCTCAGATGGTTATCCCTGGAACACCGTGACGCCGCGTGGCGACTATTCGCCGGACCATGCGGCGGTGGCCACAAAGGCCGCGTTCGGCATGTGGGCGCTGTGGGACACGCCTTACACTGACGTCCTCTATGACGCGGTGATCGAGCTCTTCAATCCGGAAGTGGGTTTCTACGAAGGGCTTTATGAACGCGGCCAGGGGATCATCGAAATCTATACGGCCAATAACAATGGCATCCTGATGGCTGCCCTGCTTCACAAGGTCCAAGGGCCTATCCTGACTCCGCATCCTGGCGGGCCAGAAGTTTGGTACACCGCGTACCGTGACCGTGACGCGCGCGTTCGGAAAAATCTGCCTGATCCTCCGCAACAGGAAGATTGGCTGCCGGCACTGCGCCATGTCACGTTAGAGGAGATCCGCTGATGGCTCTCGAAAAAATCTCTGTTGCCGCTGCGATGCTGGCCGTTTCGCTGCCCTTTCATGCATTGGGACAGGCGCAACCTGCGCAAGACCAGGGGCAACAGTTTTCAGCCGATGACGCGATTCTGGATACATCCATATTGTTCGCCATCGGCGCGCATCAGGCGGAACAGACCCTGCGCAGCGCGTTCGGTTGGGCGACTTTCCAGGAAGGTCTCGTAGATGGCGTCTACTTCCGCTTCGACCCAGACGGATATGCGCGTTTTGCCCAGAACCCGCGTCTGGATCAGGATGCGTTCGAAGTCGTCTGCGCCCCTAGAAGCCGTGTCTGTGCTGCGAAAAAGGGGGAGTTGGAAGTCGCACTAACACCGCGCAGCGAGATTCAGATAACTGTTGCCGGGGCTCAAGAAAAAGATGCCTTTTCGGTGACAGATGGACAGACCGAACTGCCTTTGCCACCTCGGGTTTTTCAGCCCTTGGACATACGACTGGAAACGATCCTGGCTGCGGGTGGCGAGTTGATCGTCCGTCGTGATGGGAATGACTTTCGGCGTATCCCCCTTCTGGGGTTCAATGCAGTTGCGACTTATCTGAGGTGGGTCGCCAGCGGCCAGGACAGCACGGTCTTCCCACGGGGATGGCCGGTTCCCAGTGAACCAGTTCGTTTGACGGGTGCGGCGCAACCCGCTTTTCAGCAACCCACTCAGCCGCAGCAGCCGCAAGTCCCAGCATATCAGCAGATTGCGCAGCAACGCCAACAAGTCGTATCGCAAGGCGCTCCACAATCGCAGCAACCTCAACCGGTTGCTGTGGCGGCACAGGAAAGCGCCCCCGCCCAGCCACAACAGCCCGTTGCCGCACCTGCCCAGGATGGCAATATGGCTGCCTCGATCACGCAGTTGCAGGCGCAGCTTGAGGAGCTCTCGAAGATGATGGTGCGGAATGGCGGGGTGTCGCCGAATCCTGCGCCTCCGGCGATGGTTCCACAGGGCCAGCCGGTGCAACCTGTAGTGCACGGGCAGATACCGCATAACGTGCCGCAAACCATATATCCGCAAGGCAATCCTGCGCATCAGGGCTATCCCCCGCAACAAGTTCAACCGAATGCGCAGGGGCAGTGGCAAGGCACACGATTGCCAGCGCAAGGCTCCCAGGATTGGAACGCCTATCGCGACCTGCTCGCTGCCCGGCGCGCTGGCACACAGCTTCCGAGGCATCAGATGCCGGGGCAGAATGTGCCCGGAGCACAGTATCCGCACCAGTATCCGGCGCAGCAGCATCCCATGCACCAGCATCCCGTGCAGCAACAACTGCCGGAACAGCAGCCTGATATGCAACCGAATCCCGAGATCGATCAGCAAACCAATTCGACCGAGCGGCGTCTGGAGGCGTTGTTCGCCCGTTTGAACGAGATTGAGTCCCGTGGCGGTACGCCCCAGTCACTGACGATCCATCAGCAGATCAATCCGCTGACGGGTGGTAAAACCAAACAGCCCGCTGGAATGGAGGCAGACCCTGCGCCGTCGGGCAGCCGGCAGCAATTGCAGCCAGGCTCAACTGATGGATCGACATCCTATGGATCCGTCTCACCTATGGATGCCAGGATCGAGCGGTTGGAGGAAATGTTGTCGCGTCTTCTGGCAGAGCGTCAACCCGAGCCATCAGAAGACCGGGTCGATCTTGGCGCAGGCGTTTACATAGAACGTGAGCTTGTCGAAGAAATTATCGCAGAGCTGGATGGGGAAATCGGCATTGCCGGGACGTTACAGCCAGTCTTGGACCCGGTTCAACCTCTCACACCAACGGAGCAGATGGCGCCTGGCAAGTCAGAGACCAAGGCAAAGGCGCAATCAGGATCCGCTTCGCCGGAGGAGGATGAGTTCAAGACCTTGAAGGACTATTTGTCGAATGTCCTGTCGAAAGAAGAAGCCATCGGCAACTAGTGCCGGTGAGCCTTCTAAAGAGGGGCCACAGTTATCAACTCCGCCGGGTGATCGCTGGTTACCCTGCGTGCGCCAGTAAGGCCGTATTACCGCCGGCAGCCGTGGTGTCGATGCAGATCGCCCGTTCCAGTACATAGGCGGCGGGCTGAATTCGTGCTGTTAACACAGGGATTATCGGCCCTTCCTTCGCGGCAAGATGGTGCCTTAGCAATTTAAGATGTTCACCATTTCCAGCCCAAGCGATCGCCGCGATGTCCAAGGCCTCGACGGCTGCCGGCGCGATGGTCCCATCCAACGCGGCGATGGGAAACTTATTCCCCAATAGGGCTGCAAGTTGATCCGAAGCATCATCCGCTGCTGCTACAACGCCATTCCCCATGGCCAGGGCTTGCACGGCCTGATCGATCAAAGCCTCACCGGGACCAAGGCAAAGTACGGCACCGCGCGGCTCCAACCGATAGCGATTGGATTCGCCTGTTGGCCCGGGCAGGTCCACCGGACCGGGGTCCAGCGCCGCCGACGCCGACATGGCACGTGCCGCCTTACCGCGCAGGGCTGCACGCAGCGCAGAGTTTCGATCCCGTCGCAAACACCAATCCTTGAGATCCAGGTCCTGCAATGCCGCGCCGACCTTGTCCGCCGGGATCAGTTTCGCCGCTGATGGCTCTGCTTGCAGACCTGGCGCGCGGACGAAGCCCTGTAGATAAAGTGGGCCGCCTGCTTTTGGTCCGGTTCCCGAAAGCCCGTGTCCGCCGAACGGTTGCGCGCCAACGATGGCACCGATTTGATTGCGGTTCACATAGACGTTTCCGGCCTCGACATGATCTACGATGTGCTGAACCCTGGCATCGACCCTCGTGTGTAGCCCAAAGGTCAACGCATAACCTGATGCGTTTACCGCCTCGATCACATCATCGATTTCCCAGGCATCGAACCGTGCCACATGCAAGATTGGCCCAAAGACCTCCTGCTCGAGCCGTTCAATCCCGCGAACTCGAAACACGTGCGGCCCAAGGAACCATCCTTGAGGCGGGGCATCGACCTTGTGCAGCAGACGTCCTTCGGCTTCCATTCGATCGCAATATGCGCGAATTGATGAATGTGCCTCTTCATCAATCAGAGGTCCCATGTCGGATGACAGCGCCCATGGATCCTCTAACTTCAAAGCATCCATGGTCCCGTAGAGCATTTCCAAAAAGCGTTCTTCGACATCACGCTGAATGTAAAGCATGCGTAGCGCAGAGCACCGTTGGCCCGCGGACTGGAATGCGGACGCGACGATATCCCGAATGGCCTGTTCCGGCAGCGCCGTAGAATCCACGATCATCGCGTTCAAGCCGCCTGTTTCCGCGATCAAAGCGGCAGTAGGTGCACTCTTTGCCAATTGGCGGTTGATAATCTGTGCGACCGCGGTCGAGCCTGTGAAAGCTACGCCGCCCAGTCGGGGATCAGATGTGATCTCGGCCCCGATCGCACCGTCGCCAGGCAGGCAAAGCAGCACATCTTTGGGAACGCCTGCCTGGTGCATCAATCCGATGGCACGGGCGGCTATGAGCGGAGTTTGTTCCGCTGGTTTCGCCACCACAGCGTTGCCCACCGCCAGGGCGGCAGCGATCTGGCCCGTGAATATCGCGAGCGGGAAATTCCATGGGCTGATGCATGCAAATACCCCACGCGGCGGTGCGCCGATCCTTCGCGCCTCGCCCGCATAGTACCGCAGGAAATCGACCGCTTCGCGAATTTCGTCAACGCCATCTTGCCAGGTTTTTCCAGCCTCCCGGGACATAAGCGCGGTCAACTCACCTGCGTGACGTTCGTAAAGCGTCGCGACTTTACGCAAGATTTTCGCGCGTTCCTGCGCGCCGAGTTTCGCCCAGGCCGGTTGGGCGGCTTCTGCTATTCCGATTGCCTCGGGCACATCTTCGGGCGCGGTCCAATGCGCTGTCCCAACAATTTCCCCGGGCCGGGCCGGGTTGCGCATGTCTGAACCCATCCGACCCGGATTTCCGGCGGACCAGGATGCGGCTGCGTATACGTCCCGGGCCTCGGCTAGCTCGTCGACCAAGATCGGGTCAGTAATATCCCAGCCGCGGGAATTTTTTCTACTTTTGCCATAGAGTTGCGGACCCGGTGCAATTTCTGGCGCGGGTTCGCCGCCGGTCTCTTCCACGTTCAGAAATGGATCAGCCGCAATCGCTTCCGCCGGAATATCTTCATCAACGATTTGATTGACGAAGCTAGAGTTCGCGCCGTTTTCCAAAAGACGCCGGACCAGATAGGCCAACAAGTCCCGATGTGCGCCGACCGGCGCATAGATTCTACACCGCGTATCGTATTTGGTGCGCACGACCTCGTGCAGCACTTCGCCCATGCCATGCAACCGCTGGAATTCGAAATCCCGGCGCTTCCCGGCCATGGCCAAAACCGCCGCAACGGTATGGGCATTGTGCGTCGCGAACTGAGGATAGATCCGGTCTGCCTCGAGCAGTTTGCGCGCACAGGCAATATAACTGACATCCGTGTGGGCTTTGCGGGTAAAGACCGGAAAGCCGTTCAGGCCCAGAACCTGCGCCCGCTTGATCTCGGTATCCCAGTAAGCGCCCTTGACCAGCCGGACCATGATGCGGCGGTTCAGCCGTTCGGCCAAGGCTTGCAGCCAGTCGATGACATAGGCCGCCCTTGGACCATAGGCCTGGACGACCACCCCGAAACCGTCCCACCCAGCAAGGGAAGGATCGGACAGCACCGTTTCGATCACATCCAGCGACAGATCCAGACGATCGGCCTCTTCCGCGTCGATGTTCAAACCCATGCCTGCATCCCGCGCAGCACGGGCCAAGGCCAGCATGCGCCCCGTCATCACCGGAAGCATCCTGTCCCGTTGCGGGGCTTCGTAGCGCGGGTGTAGGGCGGACAACTTCACCGAAATACCTGGGTTTTCGGCGACCTCATGATGGTTTGACAAGCGGGCCAATGATGCAATCCCATGGGCATAGGCGCCATGGTAGCGTTGGGCGTCCTTGTCGGTTTTTGCGGCCTCCCCCAGCATATCGTAGCTATAAGTATAGCCCTTTTCGGCCAGGTCTGCGCCGCGTTCGACCGCTTCATCAATGTCGCGCCCCAGCACGAACTGAGCGCCCATTTCACGCATCGCTCGTGAGACAGCAACGCGAACCACAGGCTCCCCAAGCCGCCGGACAATTCCGTGCAGTGTGCCCATCAGCCCGCCGCGATCGTCGTCAATGACGCGGCCGGTTAACATTAGAGCCCAAGTCGAGGCATTTACCAGCGATGAAGAGGCCTTGCCCAGGTGCGCACCCCAGTCATGAGGCGCAATCTTGTCCTGGATCAACTCGTCGATCGTCTCCGCGTCTGGTACCCGTAAGAGCGCTTCGGCGAGGCACATCAGCGCAACGCCTTCGTCAGACGAAAGACCGTATTCGCCCAGAAATTCTTCCATCAGACCATGATCAGATCTGTCTCTGACCGCATCGACCAGGTCAACGGCCCATGTGCCGATCCGGGCGCGTTGGACTTTGTCCAGGTCCGCCAGTTCGATCAAACGCGCCATAGCTGCGGTTTCGTCCTGCAGGTAGGCATTGCGCATGCGCTGGCGGATGGGGTCAGTCATCGATTGGTTCCTGTATTATGGCCTGATTGGACTATAGCATTTGATCCAGGCAAATTTCCTGAAGAACTTATTTAAGAAGTCAATACGACTATTGTATTTGCATTATATGATCTAAAATGGCTATGTCATCGACATGAGGCATTCACTCGACCGGATTGACCACGCGATTCTGGACGTTTTGGCTAAGGACGGCCGGGCGCCGGTAACAGCGGTCGCGACCCGGGTTGGCCTTTCAAAAACGCCGTGTCAGATGCGCATCAAGCGGCTCGAGTCTGAAGGGTACATCCGCGGCTATCAGGCGATCCTCAATCACGATCAGTTGGAACGCGCTCACGTTGCCTTTGTCGAGGTGAAGCTGACCTCGACCACTGGGGCCGCGTTAGAGACGTTTAACAAGGCCGCCCTTGCTGTGCCCGCGATCGAGCAATGCCATATGATTGCTGGCGGCTTTGATTATCTGTTGAAGGTCCGCACACGGGATATCGCGGATTATCGCGAAGTTCTGGCCGAGCAGATCTCGGCGCTGCCGCATGTGGCGCAAACCTCGACGTATGTGTCGATGCAGACGGTGAAGGAACCGGGCGGAGCATAACAGCGTTGGCTTGTGACGGTGCTGCGCATGGCTATGATAAACGAACGACTCAGCCCGAGGGAGCCGCCTGTGGCAGGTACCGACGTGCCAGAAATCGAAGAGGTCACGACGATGCGGATTTCCTGTGACGGCGGCGGCGGTGCCTTGGGCCACCCACGGGTTTTCTTGACGATTGGACCTGGTGGTTGGGTGGAATGCCCCTATTGCGACAAGCGCTTCGTTCTGGCCAATGGCGCAGGTGGACATTGAGGGTGGGGCGGGTTTTAGCTCGCCAAAAACAGAATGACGGAAACTCCCAAAGGCGAAGTCACCCTGCAAACCATCGCCATGCCGGCCGATGCCAATGCGAATGGCGATATTTTCGGCGGTTGGTTAATGGCGCAGATGGATCTGGGCGCGTCGGTGTTGGCGCGGCGCCGCGCATCCGGGCGAACGGCGACGGTTGCATGTGACGCCATGCGGTTCCTGAAACCGGTTAAGATCGGTGATCTTGTGTCGATTCATTCGACGCTTGCCCGCGAAGGCCGCACGTCGATGGGGATTTCGGTCGAGGTCTGGGCCCGGCGGTTGGAAGGAAATACGCATGTCCGGGTTGCCGAGGCGGACTTCACATTCGTCGCCATTGATGCCGATGGCAGGCCCAGGGAACTTCCCGCAACCTGATCGGATACATTCGGTGTGATCTTTGCGTTAAAACGGGCGCTCTATCGTTTCATTCTGGCCCCGGCGCGCTGGATGTATTGGATCATCTTTCATCCTGTCACTTATGGCGCGATGATGCTGGTGATTGACGTCCAGGCGAACAAGGTTTTGTTGTTACGCCACGCGTATGGAAAGCGGCACATCTGGACAATTCCCGGAGGCGGATACTGGTCGTCGCGTGAAGATCCGGAATCAGCTGCGGTCCGGGAGGCCTGGGAAGAAGCGGGTGTAAAGGTCACCGACATCAAGCACCTGGATCGGCTCTACGGCAACACTGTCAGCAAGCGGGATACTCGACATGTTTATGTCGCAAAACTGGTTTCGCAGACGCCAATTCAATCAGCCGAGATTGAGGAGCAACGTTGGGTTTCGTGGGAAGAAGCGCAGGCGCTGCCACTATCGAAGGTTGCTCAGGTTGCCATTTCTCACTGCAAACCTGATGACGATTCGTAAAGATATCGCCGCAGCTGTGTTGCGGTGCAAAGCTGGCTTGGGTACACAACATATATGACAGATATCCTTGATGACGACGATATGAAGGGTGTGGTGGCCGAACCATTGGCCCGGGCCCTTGGCGATCGCTACCTCACATATGCGCTCTCGACGATCATGCACCGGGCACTGCCAGACGCGCGGGACGGTTTGAAACCGGTGCATCGGCGAATTCTTTGGGCCATGCGTCAACTGCGCCTGAATCCGGACCAGGGATACAAGAAATCGGCACGGATTGTTGGCGATGTGATCGGCAAGTACCACCCGCATGGCGACCAGTCCGTCTACGATGCGCTGGTGCGGGCCGCGCAGGATTACAGCCTACGCTATCCACTGGTGGATGGGCAGGGCAACTTCGGGAATATCGATGGCGATGGTGCGGCGGCCTATCGTTATACCGAAGCGAAGATGACCGCCGTGGCCCAGGCCTTGTTGGAAGGTCTGGACGAGGACGCAGTGGATCTGCGCCTGACATTTTCCAACGAGGATGAAGAACCCGAAGTTTTACCGGCGGCGTTTCCGAACCTGCTGGCGAATGGAGCGTCGGGTATTGCGGTAGGGATGGCGACCTCAATCCCGCCCCACAATGTTGGGGAAATCTGCGAGGCCCTGCAGCATCTGATCCGCCATCCGAATGCTCGGCCCGATACGTTGATGCAGATGATCCCGGGCCCCGACTTTCCAACGGGTGGCGTTCTGGTCGAGCCACGCGAAAACATCCTGGAAGCCTACACGACCGGGAAGGGTGGCTTCCGCTTGCGGGCGAATTGGATGGTCGAGGATCAGGGCCGCGGTCAGTACCAGATCGTGGTCACCGAGATCCCGTATCAAGTCCAGAAATCGAAACTGGTCGAGCGAATTGCCGATCTGATCAACGCCAAGAAGATCCCGATCCTAGCGGATGTGCGTGATGAAAGCGCCGAGGATATCCGCCTGATCCTGGAACCCAAATCCCGCACGGTGGATCCGGCCCTGTTGATGGAGACCATGTTCAAGCATTCGGATCTGGAGGTCCGCATCCCGCTGAACATGAACGTCCTGATCGACGGACGGACGCCGAAAGTCTGCGGGCTACGTGAGGTGTTGCAAGCCTTTCTAAACCACCGCCGTGCGGTGTTGCTGCGCCGGGCAGGGCACCGGTTGGATAAGATCGCCCACAGATTGGAGGTTTTGGAGGGCTATATTATCGCCTTCCTGAACCTGGACCGCGTGATCGAGATTATCCGAACCGAGGACGAGCCAAAGCAAGCCCTGATCGCAGAAGACTGGGGCGGCGGTGTCTATCTCAACGATGTGCAGGCTGAGGCGATCTTAAACATGCGCCTCAGGTCTTTGCGCAAGCTGGAAGAGATGGAACTGCGCCAGGAACGCGAGAACCTGTTGGCCGAACAAGCAGACCTGTTCGAATTGGTTGGCAGCGAAGATCTCCAGTGGGACAAGGTTTCTGATCAGATCAAGGAGATCGCGGACAAGTTCGGCCCACCGAGAGCGCTGCGAGGGCTAACCCTGGTCGATGACCTGGACGCAGCCAAGAAAGCGGAAGGTGAGGCCTATCCCTTGGGCGCCCGCCGCACCGGTATGGCCGATGCGCCCGAGATTGAAGAGGTCCCACTGGAGGCGATGATCGAGAAGGAACCGATCACTGTCGTTTGCTCGGCCCAGGGTTGGATCCGCGCCATGAAGGGTCATAACGCGCTGGATCAAGAGCTGAAGTATAAGGATGGCGACACTGGCCGATTTGTCTTCCATGCGGAAACGACGGACAAGCTGCTGGCCTTTGCCTCGAATGGCCGGTTCTACACGCTGGGCGCTGACAAACTGCCGGGTGGGCGTGGTATGGGAGAACCCGTGCGGCTTATGGTCGATATGCCCAACGAAGCGGAACTGGTTGCCTTATTCATCCATCGCCCTGGTGAGCGGCTATTGGTGGCGTCGTCTGCCGGTGACGGCTTCATCGTCCCTGAAAGTGATGTGATTGCCCAAACTCGTACCGGAAAGCAGGTGTTGAACGTCAAAGGCGATGTGCGCGCGGTGGCTTGCGTGACCGTGACGGGTGATTTTGTGGCCGTGGTGGGCAAGAATCGGAAACTGCTTTTGTTCCCGCTGATGGAATTGCCGGAAATGACCCGCGGCAAGGGCGTGCGGCTTCAGGCCTATCGCGACAAGGGCCATGTTCTATCTGACATCAAGTGCATTTCGATGGAGCACGGGCTCAGTTGGAAGGAAAGCGGTGGTCGTACCAGGACCGAGACCAAGGAAAGCCTGACCGAAGGCGGATATATTCATAAACGCGCAGGCGCGGGCCGGATGGCGCCGAGGGGCTTCCCAAGGGACAACAGGTTTAACTGATCCGTCATCTTTGTCCTGGTTTGAGGCAGGTTCTCCCGTATCGGGACGCCGGTACTTCTAAGGTTTTGTTAAAGTCTTCCACATGCTCGATGTTGAGCAACTTGGAAGGTTGACCCATGTCTTGGATCAGATTTGCGATTGTTGCGGTGTGGTTTGTCCAGGCGACCGGCCTGGCCTCAGCATCAGAGCGACACGTGACGGAACCTAAAGATACAGCCCTGCAAGAGAATCAGCAGCCGGAAGAACGCACTTCGCGTCAGAAGATCATCGACGCCGCGCAGGTCTACTGCACTGGCGGCACACCCTTCGACAGGGTCCATGCGCTTCTGGATCAGTTTTGGGAAAGCTCGAAAGAACGCAGCGATGATCGGCGGATCTTCTGCAAGGATTATTGAGCTAAATCATTCCGGCGACGATGCCCCTAATACCTCTCGTAGACGGTCAAAGTTGTCCAAATCTGTTTGGCCGCGCGTTACCGACCCGATGAAACCATCCAGGTCATTCCAAAGCAAAACAGCTTCGTCCAACAAGGGATCGGCGCCTGACGCGTAAAGTCCGGCTTGGATCATCGGCGCTGCTTCTTCACGTGCCGCGATCAAGCGTCTCGCACGGGAAACCAGCATCTCCTCGTCTTCATTCCAAGCCATCGGCGCCGACCGGGACACGGACCGGCGAAGGTCGATTGCTGGGAATCGGCCACGTTCGGCAATGGCCCGATCCAGCACGATATGGCCGTCCAAGACGCCGCGCACCATATCGGCCACGGGCTCTTCCATGTCAGACCCAGCGACCAAGACGGTGAATACAGCCGTGATGTCCCCGCCCTTGTCGCCGTCTTGACCGGGTCCGGCGCGTTCGCAAAGTTCTGCGATGACCGGCGTGGTGGATGGCGGAAAGGCCCGCAGCGCTGGCGGCTCTCCGGCGGCCAAGGCGATTTCGCGATGTGCTTCAGCGAAACGCGTCAGCGAATCAAGCAAGCACAACACATGCTGACCCCTGTCACGGAAGTGCTCTGCCGTGCGCAGGGTCAGGGCCGCGGCGCGGCGCTTGAACAATGCAGGTTGTTCGGATGTCGCCGCGATCACCACGGTACGGTGCATGCCGCCCGCCTCGGCCAAGAGGCGCACGAAATCGCCGACTTCGCGGCTGCGTTCGCCAATCAGGCCGACGACCACGACATCGGCTGAGACACCTAAGGCCAGATCCGACATCAGTCGCGATTTGCCAACGCCCGAGCCTGCGAACACACCCAGGCGCTGTCCACGGCAGAGCGGCAGAAACGTGTCTAAAGCGGCCAATCCGGTGGTGAGCCGTGGTCCCAGCGGGCGGCGCATTTCTGATCGGATTGGCGGGGATGGGGTGTCGTTGGCAGGCGACCTTCCTCCGATCGGCTGGCCGGTGGCTGTGCAGCCGAACGCGTCCAAAACCTGCCCCAACCACACTTCAGAGGGCGTTAGGGCGTCATCCGGTACCAGCCAGGCCTTCTGTCCCGCAGAGAGACCCCGGGGCGGAGACATCAACAGCGCAGTCATATCCGCGCCATCGATCGCGACGATTTCACCGGGCAAGCGGCCGTCGCCGGTCTCTATTTCGATACGGTCGCCCAGTCGGGCAAGCCGCGCCAACCCGGCCAAACGAACCGAGGCGCCGTCTGTGCCTGAAACTGTGCCCCAGATTCGGGTGGATTTAGGAATACGCGAAAGTCCGTTCATCTCGCAAAGGTTCCTTTAATGGATTTCTGGCTAGATCGGGTCTGGAACTGCAGATGAGAATCATCGCCCATGTTTGAAGAACTCTCGCTCGTCCGTATGGCGTCTGCGATGGCCCGACATGCCACCGCGCGGCATAGTGTTATTGCCGAGAACGTCGCGAATGCGGACACGCCCGGCTATCGCGCCCGCGATGTCAAAGCGTTTTCCGAATACGTTAATGAACCGTTCACACCGCAGGCGACCCGCCCAGGACATATGGCTTTCGGGGCGCAGGGCGGTGGTCTGAATGTGGAAAAGATCTTTGACCCGATGAGCCAGGCATCTGGAAACGGCAATGCCGTGTCCTTGGAGTCCGAGATGCTGAAATCGGTCGAGGCGCAGGGCCAGCACGCCCTGGCCACGACGATCTATCGCAAAGTGCACGACTTGATGCGCATGGGCTTGGGACGCGGAGGATAGGCTGATGTTCGATTTGAAAAAGGCCATGAAGGCCGCTGCCTCTGGTATGGATGCGCAGAGCTTTCGATTGCGCATTCTCGGGGAAAACCTCGCGAATGCCGATACGCCTGGGTTTCAGCGTAAAACCGTCTCGTTCGTGAATGAGATAAACCGCTTGACGGGCGCCTCACAGGTCCGGCCGGATCAAGTGACGCTGGACCAAAGCGATCCCCGTGAAAGCTATGATCCTGGTCACCCCATGGCGAATGAACGCGGTTTGGTGACTTATTCAAATGTGAACCCGCTGATTGAACTAGCCGATGCGCGGGAAGCTCAGCGATCTTATCAGGCGAACCTGTCGATCTTTGATCAGGCCCGGCGCATGCATGCCGGGACGCTGGATCTGCTCCGCCGGTGAAATCGGCACTTATTGCGTGACCATCAGGGAGAAACCCGATGAAAGTTGAACCAGTCTTCGCCCAGGAACTCTATGGCGCTGCCCAGAAAGTGACCCAGGCCTCGCAGCCGGATGAGCCCGGCTTTGCCGATGCCTTGGAAGCAGCGCTAACCGATATGCAGACGACCCTGCAACGTGGAGAGCAAGCCGCCGCTGACGCCATGGCGGGGCGGGGCGACGTCCAGTCTGTGGTCGAGGCGCTGACCGCAACTGAAATGGCTTTAGAGACTGCGGTGGTCGTGCGCGACCGGGTGGTCGAGGCCTATCAGGAGATCCTGCGTATGCCGGTCTGATCCCGTTGAATTTAATGCTCCGGGCATTTGCTGCCCGGACTCAACAGTGTGTGTTTTACGTAATGGGTTCGGACCGTGGATGAGTTGCAGATGATCACGCTGATGCGCGAGGCAGTTTGGACAGCAGTCCTGATTTCCACGCCCATTCTTGCGGTTGCCCTGGTCGTTGGCTTGGTCATCGGGCTGTTGCAGGCTCTGACATCGATCCAGGAACTGACGCTGACCTTTGTGCCTAAGCTGCTGGCGATCGCCGCGGTTTTCTGGGTCAGTATGTCCTTCATGACGCAAGGTCTGGTGCACCTGTTCCAGGGCCGTCTCATTCCATTGATTTCAGGGGGGTAGCTATGCGCCATAAGTGGTTTCTGTTGTGCTTGGCGTTTTCGCTATTCATGGTGGTGCCTGCAGCGGCTGCGACTGACAAGGCGAATATGGCGCTTTGCCGCAATGCCGCGATCCAGGCTGCGGACCGCTATGGTGTACCGCGTGCGGTGATGATTGCGATAACGCTGGTCGAGACCCGGACCAAACGGTCCGGTGTCAGCGGTGCGTGGCCCTGGACAGTCAACGTGGCCGGTAAAGGCTTTTGGTTCGACAGTCGCGCGGCAGCCCTGATCCATGCGCAACGCACTTTGGCAAAGGGAAAAAAGTCCTTTGATGTCGGGTGCTTCCAATTGAATTATAAATGGCACGGTAAGCACTTCAACTCCATCGATCATATGTTTGAACCCGGCCCGTCTGGCGCCTATGCCGCGCGGTTCGTAAAGGACCTGCATCGGGAAACTGGGGATTGGATAAAGGCGTCGGGCCTCTACCATTCACGCACGCCAAAGCATTCGAAGCGGTATCGGAAACTAGTCGCAAGGACGATCGCGCGGATGGATGGAAAAGTACCGCAGCCCACGCAAGTTGCGGCGGCAGACCAACAAGCCGACCCGGTGACGCGCCAGCGGGTTTTCAGGGTAAACGGGCAAGGTGGACTGTTCCCGGTCGAGTCTCGTGGCCAAATTCGTGGCCCGCAAAATCGCCGGACTGCGGGCAGTGTCGGCACATTGGTGCTGCGACGCGGTAAAGGCGGTCTGATTACGGTCAATCGCCTTCGTACTGGCGGCTAAGGAACGCCGCCAATGGACCGCATCACCATCGATACGCTATATCAGCCGACCGTCTTACTGGCGTTGGCGCTGATGGCCGTTATCGTGATGATGGTCCTACCAATGCCGGCATGGATGCTGGATATCGGTCTCAGCGTCTCCTTCGCGCTGGCGATCCTGATCTTCACTGTGACGCTGTTTATTCAACGCCCTTTAGATTTTTCCGCCTTCCCGACGATTTTGTTAGGCGCGCTGATGCTGCGGCTAAGTTTGAACGTATCTTCGACCAAGCTGATTATCGGCGAAGGCCATACCGGGCCGTCGGCTGCGGGCGGCGTGATTGAAGGCTTCGCCATGTTCATCATGAGCGGGAACATCTTCCTGGGCCTGGTGGTCTTTGGCGTCCTTCTGATCGTAAACTTCATCGTGATCACCCAGGGTGCAGGCCGTATGGCCGAGGTTGGCGCACGGTTTGCATTGGACGGGATGCCCGGCAAACAGTTGGCGATCGATAGCGACCTGGCCGCAGGCGCTATCAGTCACGAAGAAGCCATGGCCCGCCGCAAGGTCGAACAAGAGGAAACCACCTTCTTCGGATCTCTGGACGGTGCTTCGAAGTTCGTCAAAGGCGACGCGATTGCAGGTCTGTTGATCACGCTCTTGAATCTGGTCATGGGGCTCGCCATGGGCCTCGCTGTCCATGACCTCAGTTTCAGCCAGGCGATCGAAACATACGCGATCCTGACTGTGGGCGATGGGCTGGTCAGCCAAATCCCCTCGGTCATCACCTCGATTGCTGCGGCTTTGCTGTTGTCGAAAGGCGGCGCGCGTGGGTCCGCCGACAAGGCGATGTTGGACCAATTGGGCAGCTATCCGGGCGCGCTTGGAACCGTCGCGGGATTGATGGCTCTGTTCGCCTTTGTGCCGGGCCTGCCGTTTGTACCCTTCATTCTGGGCGCGTCGGTCTTGGCGATTGGGGCTGTGTTAGCGGGGCGATTGGCACGAAAATCAAGCGACGTTCCGCCTGATGAGATCTCCGATACCGAGCCCGAGCCTTCGCAAAAGTCTCTGGGTGACTTGTTGGACGTCGACGAAATCCATGTGCGGTTCTCGCCCAGCTTGGTGCCCTCGGTTATGGAACCAGGCGCCGGATTGGAAAGCCGTATCATCAACATGCGTCGGCATATCGCGACGGAGTATGGGTTTATCATTCCAGAAATCCGGCTGACGGACGATCCGTTGCTGGCCGCGGATTCCTATTCCATCCAAATTCAGGGTGTCGAGGTCGCCACTGCCGGCCTGAAACCAGGCCACGTTATGGTGCTTCTAAATGAGGATGTGCATCTGGCGATCGAGGGTACCGACGTGCCGGAACCTGTTTATGGCGCCCCTGCGCGCTGGATCCCAGAGACTGAGCATGAAACTGCTGCGTCTCTGGGTCTGCCTGTCGTCTCGCCCGGCGAGGTCGTGGCGACCCATCTATTGGAAATGATCCAGGCGCATTTTGGGCGGCTTTTGACACGCCGGGCCCTGCGCAAGATGTTGGATGAATTTGGCAGCGTCTCTGATCCGACCAGGGCGGATTCGAACCGCAAACTGCTGGACGAATTCG
Organism: Pseudomonadota bacterium; assembly: GCA_039028795.1. Lineage (GTDB taxonomy): Bacteria > Pseudomonadota > Alphaproteobacteria > Rhodobacterales > Rhodobacteraceae > Thermohalobaculum. The sequence goes on along the minus strand of JBCCHJ010000002.1, from coordinate 157,654 downwards.
TGCCGGAAAAAGTTCCCGTTGACGTTCTTCAGACCGTTCTGCGCATGCTGCTGGATGAGCGTGTCTCGGTCCGGAACCTGCCCTTGATCTTAGAATCCGTAGCGGAGGCCCGGTCCGGTAACATTCCTTCCGAGGCGATTGTCGAACACGTCCGCCGGCGCATTGCTTTCCATATCGTCTCGCGGTTGAGCGACAAGCAAGGCAACTTGCCGCTGATCCAACTGGCCCCTGAGTGGGAGGCAAAGTTCGCCGAGCACGAACATGGTGACGAGGCAAACCCCGACATCGCTTTGCCGCCGGAAGAGTTCAACCGGCTTGCGGGTTCGGTCCAAGGGATGATTGCTCGGGCGGCCGCCAAGGCTGCGTTTCCCGCCATCGCGACATCGGCAAAGCGCCGGCGCTTTGTCCGTCAGGTGCTTGAGGCGAAGGGCATTCGGAACCCTGTCCTGTCCTTCGACGAAATCGGCACCACGCAGAAGCTCTCGCTTCTGGGCACGGCCTGATGGAGGCTGCGCTTACGGCGATTTTCGCGCAAGCCAATCAACTGGTGTTTGTCGGCATGGGGATCTTTGTGCGCATTGGGGCGGCTGCCTTCCTGGTCCCGGGGCTTGGCGAAAGGTCTTTATCCATGCGCATCCGCCTTGGCGGTGCCCTGGCAATTGCGATCCTGCTGGCACCGATGATCCGGCCCATGGTGCCGCTGAGTCCGGGTAATCCGATTTCGTTGTTGGCGGTGCTGACATCGGAAGCGGCGATTGGCCTAATCATCGGTCTGGCATTCCGATTTTTGGTCTACGCGCTGCAAATCGCAGGAATGGTGGCGGCCCAGCATTTGAGCGTTGCACAGATGTTCGGCACCGGTGTTGCCCCCGAACCAGAACCGACCATTGCGACCCTTCTGGGCATGGGCGGCATCACGTTGGCCCTCATGTCGGGCCTACACGTTCATCTGGTCGCGACTTTGGCCGGCATGTACGAAGTCTTTCCCTTTGGCCAGTTCCCGAATGGAGCCGATTTGGCGGAATGGGCAACCACGCGCATGGCCGGAACGTTCGCGATCGGCGTCACGTTGGCCGCCCCGTTCGTCGCGATCGGATTTGCCTATAACTTGGCACTGGGCGCGTTGAACCGGGCGATGCCGCAATTGCTGGTGGCCCTGGTCGGCGTTCCCGCACTGGTTTGGGTCGGTATCGTCGTGCTGGCGTTGGTCTTACCGACGCTGATGGAAACCTGGATGGGCTTTCTAACCCAGATATATGAAAATCCGCTGGCGGGCGTGCGTTGAGCGATCAGAACCAAACCAGCCAGGAAAAAACCCACGAGGCGACGCCACAAAAGCTGGAGCGCGCCCGGAAGAAGGGCGAGATCGCCCGCAGCATGGATGTGCAGACCTTCGCTGCGTATCTGGGATTTATATCTGCGATATTCTTGGCGGGGGCTTGGTCTGCATCGCGCGTTGGGGAAACGCTAATGACCTTCTTGGCCAGACCCCAGGAACTGGCAGATCTGCACCTCAGCGCGTCCAGCGATATATTTGCAGATATCAGCTTGCGTGTGATTGGTGCCGTTTCGCCCATTCTGGCCGCGCCGGCTGTACTTATTGTTCTGCTGCTGATTTCTCAAAAGGCAATCATTCTGGCGCCGGAAAAGCTGCAACCAAAACTGTCCCGCATTTCGCCGGTTTCGAATGCCAAACAGAAGTACGGCCCTCATGGCCTTATGGAATTCGCCAAAAGCGCCGTGAAACTGACCGCTGTGGCCGGGGTTCTGGCAATTGCTGTGCTAGCTGAACTGGATCGTCTGCCGTCCTATGTGCGGCTGCAACCAGGGTTCATTCCGGAACTTTTGTCGCGCCAGTTCTGGAATATCGCAACCGGGGTACTGATTCTGGCGTTTTCCATCGCCGTTCTGGATTTCCTGTGGCAGCGCCACAGCCACCTCAAAAAAATGCGCATGACGCATCAGGAAGTTAAGGATGAGACTAAGCAATCCGAAGGTGATCCGCATATGCGCGCCTCGCGGCGTGACCGGGCGCGTGAGATCGCCTCGAACCGAATGCTGCATGACGTGCCGAACGCCGATGTTGTGATCGTCAACCCGACGCATTTCGCGGTCGCGCTGAAATGGTCGCGCCTGCCGAACACCGTTCCGGTGTGCATCGCGAAAGGCGAGGACGAACTTGCCCGGCGCATCCGTTTACGCGCCGAACAGGCCGAAGTCCCTATTCATCAGGATGCGCCGACCGCGCGGTCTGTTTTTGCCATGGTCGAAGTCGGACATCCGATCGAGCCTGATCATTATAAAGCAGTCGCTGCGGCGATCGTGTTTGCGGATAAGCTGCGCGCGCAACGCTGCGAGCGAACCGGAGGTGCTGCTTGACCTCGGTTTAACACTTCCCGGCCTATCTTTTCCCGTGAGAACGGGGAAGATGAGGCATGAAGGCAAGCGGCATGGATCGCATGCGCCGTGTACTGTCGGCGATGAAAATGACCGAGATGGCGCGACTTGGCGCACAAATGCGTCGCGTCAACGCTGCAAGGCAGGAAGCCGTTGATTTACGGGTTGCTGCGCGGGGTTTAACGCCCGTAGAAACCGTCCATGATATGGCGTTGTTGGATAGATGGCAGCGGTCTCTCGAACAACGCGCCCGTGCCGCCGAAGCTCGCGCAGAGTTGGAGTTGGCCGAAGCTGTGCCCATGACCGCCCGGTTGGCGGAGACCTTGGGGCGAGAGGATGTAACGTCAAGGTTGATAGATCAGGCAAAGCGACTTGACATGCGGACCCGGGATGCGCGTGCCGAGGATGAAAGGGTCAGACCAGCGCACGAAAATCAGACCTAATCCCAGCCGCGCTAATCGTCCCGCGGAATATCCCGCTCGTCCGCTTCTTCTGCCGGTATCGCGTAACTTCCTGTCATCCAGCGCCCCAAATCAACGTCAGCGCATCGTTTTGAACAAAACGGCCGCCATTTCTGCACCGTTTTGGCCCGGCAGATGGGGCACTGCGCTGGCGTCACAGGCGATGCGTTGGCATTCATTGCGATCTGATCCACTTCACGGGATATGTGCTGGGGCTCACCCTGATGTCATCAGGCACAATAAAACAACGGAAAATCGGCGAAAGTCGTCTATATATAGAGGAGAAGCGAGCAAATAGGCGGTGGACGCGAGGCTGGCGAGTGAACCTACCATCCAAATCGCTGAAAAAGCAGAACGAATTGCGCCCATTGGAAGAGCGCGAGACAAGTCCCGCTCAGTTTGATCTGAATGGCGAATTTCAGCCAACTGAGGCCAGCATCTGGAAAAAAGCCCTGGCGCTGTTGCTACAGATTGTCTTGATCGGAGCGATCATATTCGGCGCCTGGAAGGTCTCGACCTGGATTATCGACAGTGCCCCGACGGCCGAAAGAAAATCGCGTGACCGCGTCGCGCGCCTTGTCGAAGTTACGCCGGCCCAGTTGGCCAAAACCGGGCCCGTCGTTCAAGCCTGGGGCGAGGTGCGCCCGGCTCAAACGTTGATCGTTCGCCCCGAACTCAGCGGCATGCTTGCCTGGGTGCATCCCGAAGTCACGGTCGGCGGCCGGTTGCCCGCGAACGAGGTCGTCGCCCGTTTCGATGACCGTGAATTGAAACTGGCCGTGACCCGTGCCGAGGCGGATATCGCCGAAATCGAGGCCCGGATTCTGATCGAACAAGGCCAGGCCGAGATCGGCAAACGAGAACTCACCCGATTGTCGCGCAATCTGACCCAGGCACAACGGGATCTGGTGCTGCGCAAACCACAGATGGCACAGCTCGAGGCCGAGAAGGCCAGTGCCATCGCAGCCCGTGATCAAGCCCAATTGGCCCTTGACCGGGCCGAAGTGCGCACGCCGTTCGAAGCCATCGTAACAGCGGAAACCGTGGCGCCTGGCGCTATGGTCTCTCAGGGCACCGAGGCAGCGACTTTGGTGGCGGCGGATCGGTTCAATGTTGTGCTTGCTGTCCCGGCAACAGCGCTGACCTGGATCAGGGTGGACGGGTCGCAGTCTGTCGAGCTCTCTCAGCCCGGATCTTGGCCGGATGGCATCACCCGAACCGGAAAGATCATGCGGTTGGGGTCTGCCCTCTCTGAAACGGGGCGCATGGCAGAGTTGATGATTGAGGTCACGGCTCCGCTGGATCCGCCCGCCCTTCTTTTGGGAAGCTTCGTCCAGGGCAGTATCACCGGCGCGCCTTTGCCCGGTACGGTCGAAATCGACCGCGCCTACTTGCGTGATGACGATACAGTTTGGGTGATGTCAGCCGAAGACAAGTTGCAGATCCGTGATGTCACGGTCGTCTGGCGGGGGGCGTCGAACGTTTTGATTTCCGCTGGTCTGACCCCTGGTGACCGGGTTGTGACGACGGCTTTGTCATCCTTTGCCGAGGGGATGAACCTGCGCGTGCGCAATGAGGTTTCGGGATGAATTTGCCGATCCGCAATGGCGGGCCAATCGCGTGGATGGCGCGGAACTCTGTCGCGGCCAACCTGCTGATGCTGGTACTCATCTTGGGCGGCATCGCAATGATGTTTCAGATCCGCCAGGAATACCTGCCCAGCACCGATCCAGATACCGTTGAAATCCGGGTTGAATTGGATGGGGCGACCCCGGCCGAGGTCGAGCAGTCCGTCGTTCTGGTTCTGGAAGATGCCTTAAGCGGTATCCAGGGCATCGAAAAAATGACTGCGCGCGCTTACGAAGGTGCGGGCGGCATCTCGGTGGAACTGTCGACCGACATGTCCCGAGAGCTGATCTACAACGAAATTCAACAGGCCGTTGACCAGATCGATACATTTCCCGACGACGCCGATCAGCCTGAATTGAGCCTTTCGAGCCGTCGATGGGATGTCGTCGAAGTCCAGCTTTATGGCCCCGTCACGCCGCAGGCGATGCGTGCGGCTGGCGAGCATGTTCGCACTTATTTGCTGCAGCAAGACGATATCACACAGGTAGAGATCGCAAACGAAGAGCAAATGGTTTTGCATGTCGAGGTTCCCGAAGCGGCCTTGCAAACCCATGATCTGACATTGCGGGATATTGCGCAGACGATACGTCAGGCGGCCCTGGATCGCGCAGGCGGGACGTTAGAGACCGCCGGTGGCGACCTGTTGGTGCGTCTGGCAGACCGCAAAGAGGCGGTGTCGGATTTCGAATCTATCCCTGTTGTCACAGCGGACAGTGGCACGGTGATCCGCCTTGGTGATCTCGCTGAGGTGACGCGCGGTTTCGCGGATGGCAGTCAGGTCGTCAGTTTCAATTCCGACACGGCCTTGCGGCTGGAGGTGTTCCGTGTCGGCGACCAGACGCCTATCTCCATTTCGGACGCAGTGCACCGCGCGATACCCGATGCGATGTCGACATTGCCAGAAGCGATCGAGATGCAGCTGCTGAATGACCGGTCCGATTATTACAAAGGCCGCATGAACCTGTTGATCAAGAACGGTCTGATCGGGTTGGGCCTGGTTCTGCTGCTGCTGACCTTGTTCCTAGAGATACGCTTGGCCTTCTGGGTGGCGTTGGGTATTCCGACGGCCTTTATGGGCGCGATGCTGATCCTGCCTTGGACAGGCTCGACGATTAATTTGATCTCGATGTTCGCATTCATCTTGGCGCTTGGCATCGTGGTCGACGATGCCATTGTTGCGGGCGAGAACATCTACGAATACCGACAACGCGGGATGCAACGGTTAGAGGCGGCGATTCAAGGCGCGCGCGATATCGCCGTGCCGCTCAGCTTTTCGATCCTGACCAATATTGTGGCCTTTATCCCCTTGGCGCTGGTGCCAGGATGGATGGGTAAGATGTGGTTTGTCATACCGGTCGTGGTGTCCCTGGCGTTTATCATGAGCTGGATCGAGGCGCTGTTTATCCTGCCTGCGCACCTCTCACACGGCCATGGAACCAAAAAGCGGCGGCTCTTCGGTCCGATTGCTTGGATTGGGGCTGTTGTGTCCGGACTGGAATGGATTTTGAAGCAGGTCCAAAGGTTCTTTGCAGCCGGTTTGCAGGGCTTCATTCAATACGCCTATCGCCCGGTGCTGAGGGTTGCGTTGTCTTGGCGCTATGCCACTGTCTCTCTGATGATCGCCATTCTAGCGATCACGATAGCTTGGGTCGAAAGCGGTCGCATGGGATGGGGGCTGTTCCCACCTGTACCGCGCGACTATTCCAAGGCCGTTGTGTCGATGCCGGTTGGGTCACCTGAAGAGGTGACTCTGGCTGCGCGGGATGCTGTGGTTGCAGCGGCGCAGCGGGTGATCGACAAAAATGGCGGCGAGCAGCTTTCGACAGGTGTCAGCGCAGAAGTCAGCGATACGTCCGTTGAAATACGTGCCTATCTGACGCCCCCTGATGTCCGCACAATCGGAACGCGGACCTTCACATCGGCTTGGCGTAAAGAGCTTGGCGAAGTTCCATCGGTCAGATCGGTCCGGTTTGAAAGCTCGTGGGGCGGGCCGGGTGGGACGTCGATTGCCGTTCGTCTCAGCCACGCCAGCACACAGGTTCTGGAAGAGGCCGCCGCCGATCTGGCCAGACGCCTGGCGGATTATGGACCGGTCCGCGACGTCGATGACGGCTTCGCCCCAGGCAAAACACAGCTGGAATTCAGCCTGACCGAGGCCGGGCGAGCCTTGGGACTGACATCGGACGCCGTGGCCGCGCAGGTCCGGGCTGCGTTCTTTGGGGTCGAGGCATTGGCCCAGCAGGATGGCCGGAACGAGGTCGAGGTTCGGGTGCGCAAGCCGCGTTCGGAACGCACGTCCGAGTACGATATCGAACGGCTGCTGATACGCACACCCGATGGCGGAACCGTTCCGCTTTACGAAGTCGCGGATGTCTCCCGCAGCAGGGCGGATGCCACGATCTCGCGGGAAGATGGCCAACGGATTGTAAACGTGACGGCGAATGTCGAACCGAGATCCGAAACCAATCAGGTGATCGCGGCAGTGACGGCCGATGTCTTGCCGCAGTTGCAGGTGGACTTCCCGGGATTGGCCTATTCGCTGGAAGGCCGTCAGGCCGCGCAAAAAGATACCATGCGCAGCTTCATGACATTCTCGATCCCACTGGCGCTGATGATCATCTATGGCCTGCTGGCAATCCCGTTCCGATCTTATCTGCAGCCGATGGTCATTATGATGGCGATCCCCTTCGGCTTTGTCGGTGCTGTGATCGGGCACGAGATTATGGGATATGGCCTCAGCATCATTTCTGTCTTTGGGATAATTGCGTTGTCAGGTGTGGTGATCAACGCAGGCATCGTAATGATCGACTATGCGAACAAAGCACGTGCGACCGGTCTGCAAGCCTATGAAGCGATCGAGGCCGCAGGTCTGCGAAGGTTCCGGCCGATACTCCTGACCACTGTAACGACATTTGGCGGGTTGGCCCCGATGATCTTCGAGACCTCCCGCCAGGCAAAGTTCCTGATCCCAATGGCGATTTCTCTGGGATATGGAATCGTCTTCGCGACGGTGATCGTCTTGTTGCTGATCCCGGCGCTCTATCTGGTGCTCGAGGATATCAGGGCCTTATTTCGCTGGATCATGAACCCGTCGGGCGACCCGAGGCCACCTGAAAAGGTCGATGACGACTTGCCGATCCCTGCTGAATAGCAGCGATGGGTTGCACCCATCCTACAAAAGTTCGCTCAAGGGGCGCCGCTCGCGCTTTCGCTGAAGTTCGAAATTGCCCAATGGGGTCCATCCCGCCAGCGTCGTCGGCACCGGGTCTTTGCGGAACGCGGTTTTCAGAACCTCTTCGATCTTCTTGCGGTGCATCTTCTTGATCGTTGCGAAGTCGATAATCACCTGACCGCCGAGCCCGCGCAAACGTAGTTGTCGCGGCAGTTCCCTGGCGGCTTCAATGGAGGCCGTCATGCCGGCGCCCTGACTAAAATGATCACCGGTGTTGACGTCCACCGTGACCATGGCCCGTGTTGCCTCGATGATCATTGATCCCCCAGACGGGAGGTCGACTAAGGGTCTTTGCAGCCGTTCAACTTCATCCCAGACACCGAAGTGTTCAAACGGATCTCCTTCGTCGGAGCGGATGGCCGCGTAGATATCTTCACCCAAGGCAAGCCCATCCCAAGGACCAGAGGGAACGAGCCGGCTCGCAAGTTTATTCGTGACAGCGATCATATCTGGAATTGGGTCCGTCCACTCCATTAGCGCGTCGTCCATAGCCAGTCTGGCCTGGACAAACTTGCCCGGTTCGGACGACCGGGTCAGCCCTTCGTGATTTGACCGCATTCCAAGCGCACAACTGATCGCGTCGAGGACGTCTTGGTCCGAAGCATTGCGAGCTGCGGATCGAACGATAAACCCACCTTCCGAGTGCATCGTCCAGTACTTTTGCAAGGCTGGTTCTCGAGTGTCCGGATCTGGTGACCAACCCTCAACAATACCGATCAACCGGCCTTGTTCCTCCGGATCGCGGATTTGACGGGACACGTTGATGCCAGGTGCGGTGGGCGTGTGGATCACCAGCCGGGTTTTGTAAAGCAGCTTACGGGTGACCGGAGCGGCTTTACCTGGCTCTGGTAGGCCAATGACCTGTACCAGCACGCCGTTCTCGGCTTTCAGGCCTTTGGCTTCGCGCAGGAAACCCATTTGATCCTGGGCCAACTGCACAAAGGCACCTGCACCGTTGGGTAGTACCCTGTCGACACGAGCCCAGGAAACCGCGTCAATATCCGGTTGGGTTGTTTCACTGGCCGAATCCATCAACAGGTCTTCGACCCGGCCATCGACGATCAGCGCTGCCTGCGATGCACGGCCGCTTGGCATGTCTATGGCCAGAACCCGTCCCTTCATTCTGAAGGCTCATAGTTTATGGGATATCCCGCACCGATCAGCATGTTTGCCGTTTCAGTCAGCGGCAGGCCCACGACGTTCGTGTAAGATCCTTGGACTTCCGGAATGAAGGCAGCCGCAACACCCTGGATTGCATAGCCGCCGGCCTTGCCTTCCCATTCACCCGACCGGATATAAGCAGAAATTTCGGCATCCGACAGGCGCTTCATCTTCACTCTAGTCTCGATGGTCTTTTGAAGCGTGCGCCCGGAAACCAAAAGGCAGACCGATGTTGTGACCCGATGGCGGCGGCCCGATAACAGCAACAAGAACTCCGCCGCCTGCGTTGCATCTTTGGGCTTTCCAAGAATTCGGCGACCTGCGCTGACAACTGTGTCAGCAGTAAGAACCAAGTCGCTGTCCCCCGCACCCTTAGCCATTCCGTCGGAAGGGCAAGGATCACTCGCCACCGCTGTGCATTTTTCCCGTGCCATCCGCTTCACGTAATTGCGCGGCAATTCATTCTTCAGCGGCGTTTCGTCAATATCTGCTGGGGCGATGACGTCTGGTACTATCCCGATCTGTGCCAGAAGATCCCTACGGCGCGGTGACGCGCTGCCAAGAATCAACCGCCAAACGGCCTGGGCGCTATCGTCAGCGGTTTCAGCGGTCAATGGCTTACTTGAAGCGATAGATGATCCGGCCCTTGGTCAGGTCATAAGGCGTCATTTCAACCTGAACCTTGTCACCGGCCAGGACGCGGATGCGGTTCTTACGCATCTTGCCCGCGGTGTGTGCGATAATCTCGTGATCGTTCTCCAACTTCACGCGGAAGGTCGCGTTCGGCAAAAGTTCGGTCACCGTACCGGGAAATTCGAGTGTTTCTTCCTTTGGCATGCTTTCTCCGATCGGCCTGCAGGTGCGGGAACATGGTCACATTGGACAGCGAATGCAAGAGCAGGTATTGCCATCAGATAAATTGGCTTTGGCTGGGATGTCTCACTTGGTTCGGAAAACCGCTACTCCATACTGAAAGACAGGTTCTTTGGTAAAATCTCGGCGCTGATTGTTACATGATCTCCGGCGTTGACTGGGGTGCCGTCCCCAAAGGAATGAAAGTAGCTGCCCCAATTGCTCTGTTTGTTGTCCGATACGAAGTCGGACCCGTTAGAAAATCCATAGCCCAACCATTGTGTAATGCCTGCTGCATGCCCAGCGTTTGTGACGCGTACTTCAATGCCCTGGCGTCCTCGATGGTCTTCGCTCACCGACCTTAAATTGAACTCAGGCAATCGAAAGCGTGCCGACAGCACTTTTTTCGGTTCTGGAGCATCCGATATTGAGGCAGGGCTCAGAAGGTTGAGCGGCGACAGATCGAAACCGCTTACCTTGCCAACGCTTCGGCTTCGGGTTCCAACCCTCTCGCTCAGAACGCACTCGGCCCAGATCCGTTCCGGCAACAATGGCGCCTCTGGCGTCAACAGGTTCTTTCGCGCTCTTGCGACACAAGGGATGACGCCTTCCTGCAACACCGCAGTTGACAGGATTTCATGGGTCAGCAGATCGCATCTGACTGGTATTTGAATGCCGATCTCGATCGCATCGGAGTTCATCTCGAGAATAGTGATGCGGTCGGAAAATCCGTTGGCCGCAATGCACCGGCGGGCGATCTCCGCCATCAGCGGATTTTGCTCGACTGCATAGACGTGTTCTGCGCCCGCACGGGCGGACATCATTGACAGCAATCCGGTCCCGGCGCCGATATCCAGAACTGTCATGCCGGGCTGAACGGCCTGGTTGATGGCATTTTCATAGCTTTCGTTGCGTGGAAGGTCATTGACCATCAGCCAATGCCAGCTGGGAACACCGGCGCCCAGAGTATCCTGCGTCAATGTCCAAACAGTGCGGTTCGTCGGGTCCGCCTCGCGCAATCGCAATGCGAATGCGGCTAGTGCTGATGGTTCCAATCCAGCGGTCAATTTGGCGTACTGCAGCATCTCTGCCATCCGGGCTAGAGGATCGTCCGCATTCGAATGAATTTCGGCAAATGGTCGAAGCTGGTCCGGAACCGCCAGATCGTCCAGGTCCAGGGTCACCTGTTACCCGTCAGATCTCGTCTGGGAAATGCTTCATGACCAGCTTAATCGGATTAGGCGCGGCCTGGCCCAGCCCGCAGATCGAGGCATCGACCATCAGATCGCATAGGTCGCCCAGCAGGTCCTGGTCCCAGTGATCTTCTTGCATCAACTTCACAGCTTTTTCGCATCCAACCCGGCAAGGGGTACACTGGCCGCAGCTTTCATCTTCGAAGAAGCGGAGCATATTCAACGCCGCATCGCGGGCGGAATCTTGATCTGACATTATGACAATGGCAGCGGACCCAATGAAGGTTCCATGTGGCTGCAACGTGTCAAAGTCCATGGGAATATCGTTCATCGAGGCCGGTAGAATTCCTGCGGAAGGCCCCCCTGGTTGATAGGCCTTGAACTCGTGGCCCGGCAACATACCGCCGCAGGCTTCGATGATGTCCATAATCGTTGATCCGGCCTCCAGTAACTTGACACCGGGATCTCGAACGCGGCCCGAAACGGAGTAGGATCTGAGCCCCTTGCGCCCATTCTTTTCGTGACTGTTCAGAATTTCGGGGCCGTTCCGTGCAATCTTGGAAACCCAATAACAGGTCTCGACATTGTGCACCAAGGTTGGCCGGTCGAAGATGCCGACCTGAGCTACAAAAGGTGGGCGGTGACGGGGCTCACCCCGTTTGCCCTCGATCGACTCGATCATCGCGCTTTCTTCGCCGCAGATATATGCACCCGCACCGCGGCGGAGATCGATATAGCCGGGGGCTACAATCCCCGCTGCTTCCAGTTTTGCGATTTCGGTATGCAGGATTTCATGCACAGCCGGGTATTCATCCCGCATATAGATGAAACACTTTTCAGCCTCGACCGCCCAGGCTGCAATCAACATGCCTTCCAGAAAGACGTGGGGTTCGCGTTCCAAATAGTACCGGTCCTTGAACGTTCCGGGTTCGCCTTCGTCTCCGTTGACCGCCATATAGCGCGGACCTCTTTCCATGCGTACAAAAGACCATTTCTTGCCCGATGGAAAACCCGCACCGCCCAGTCCGCGAAGACCGGATTCCAGTACAGTGTCCTGCAAATCGTCCGGCGTGCGCGAGCCGCCGCGCAACGCACTCAGTTCTTGATAGCCGCCATTGCTTTGATACGCGTCGAACTTTTCATATTCCGGGACATGAGCATGGAAGTTCTTGGTATCGATAGCCTTGGCGACCAGTTCCGGTGTCGCATGATCGATATGATTGTGGCCGATCTCTAGCGTGGGTGCGGTATCACAGCGGCCCATACAGGGCGCCCGCAAGACGCGGACTTCTTTGCCGCCACCGTAAGTTTTTGCCAGGGACTTCAACAAATCCTGGGCGCCTGCCAGTTCACAAGACAGAGAATCACACACCCGAATGGTTATGGCCGGCGGTCGATCCTCGCCTTCTTTGACGACGTCGAAATGCGCATAGAACGTCGCAACTTCATAAACTTCGGACTGCGCCAGACGCATTTCCTCTGCCAGGGCGCGCAGATGCTCCGCGTGAAGACATTTGTAGGCGTCCTGGATTAGATGCAGAAATTCGATCAACAAATCCCGGTCGCGAGGCCGATCACCCAACAACGCGCGGACCTCTGCCAGTGCCTGGTCCTCAAGCTGACGCCCTTTTGGGGTGCCCCGGCCTTTGCCACGTCCGGACTTCCAGACGCCTTTGCGGTCTTTTTCAACGGAGTCGAGGGGGCTCATCGCTGGATATCCTTTTGCTAGCAGCCAGTTGTGAATAGGCGCCAGCGCCGCGCATAATTCAAATTGAATTTGCGGAAGGCGCGTTTGGCAGGGCTTATGACGTGTGAACACTCACGCCATTTTAGACTGCAGAGGTCCCGGCGTTCATGTTTGTCCCAAGAACCTACTTGCCCCTGCGTCCGCATCGCGGCAGTCTTGGCATATGAAAAGATATCTGGTGCCAGCGATAGTTTTTGCGGCCATGGGCGTGGCTTCTGCAGAAGAAACCCCCGTCAGCCCGTCGGAGTTCCGGGCCTTCGCGGAGGGGTATACGTTGTATTTTCACAGGGATGGAGAGCCATTCGGGTCAGAAAGTTTCAGTCCTGGGGGAAACACGACCTGGAGATACAATGACGGTAGCTGCGTGAACGGGGCCTGGCGGCCGCATGGTGCTCAACTGTGTTTCCTCTACGAAGCTGACGGTGCGGACGGCGATGTTCTGTGCTGGCGTATGCTGCGCACTGATAAAGGCGATTTGATCGCGCGGTTGCTGCAGGGTGAAAACGCAGGCCTGGAACTGAGGGTAACGGGACGGGACAAGAAACCCCTATTGTGCGGTGATCCGGGCACAGCCACCTGATAGGCCCTCGATGAATGCGAAGATTGGTGTGGCCGGCTGTGGCCGTATGGGACTGGGAATGGCGAAGGCCATGGCTCGATCCGGTTTCGACGTTCGTGGCTTTGATGTGCGCCCAATCGAAGAATTCGGCGATTTTGCTGCGCTGATGGTGTCCGACCCTGCTGCATTTGCTGCGGATCGAGATGTTGTTCTGTCAGTTGTGCGCGATGTACGTCAAACCGAAGACCTGCTGTTCGATGTACAAGGGATTTTGGCGAAAGCACCTGATCTGAAGCATCTGGTGATTTGTTCGACCTTATCGCCAAGATATATAGAGGATCTGTGTTCCCGGCTTCCGATGGGGCCTAAAGTGATCGATGCGCCGATGTCAGGCGCTCAGATTGCGGCGGACGAGGCCAGATTGTCCTTTATGCTCGGCGGAAACGACGAGGACCTGGATTTCCTGGACCCGATGTTTCGCGCGATGGGGCAGAACATTCACCGGATGGGCGGGCCAGGCGCCGGTATGACATCCAAGGTTCTGAACAATTTTGTTGCAGGGGCATCTGTTTCCGCAGTGCGGCAGGTGCTGGATTGGGCTGATCAATTAGGCGTGGACGAAGATCGGCTTCTGGCTCTGATGCATGACAGTTCAGGACAAACATGGTTCGGATCGAATTTCGACACTATTGAGTTTTCCCGTAATGGCTACGATCCTGAAAACACGATCGGTATCCTGAAAAAGGACCTGGAATGCTGTCTAGACGCCGTCGAGCAGGCAACACGTGAGGGTCTGCCCGAAGCCATTCTTTCAGCAGTTGGGAACCTGGTGCCCAGGAACCGCTAGTTTCCGCTTACAGGCCTTCCATCAATGTGATCGATGCGATGCCTGCAGGGATGCGGTGTTCCCGGGCGGCCTGGTATTCGGCTGAATGGTAACAATCCTTAGCGTGTTGCAGGCTGGGAAATTCGATAACCACATGGCGAGACCGGCCCAGCGGCCCTTCAACCTCGTCATGCTCTCCGCCGCGTGCCAGAAACGTCGCCTGATACTTTTCAAACGCGGCTTTTGCGCCTTCGACGTAGTGAACGTACTGATCCGGATCTGTGACCTCCACATGGGCGATCCAATATCCTTTGGGCATTGTGTGGGATCCTTTGAAGTTTAGAACAAGCTGCCTTGCCCGTCGTTTCCTGAATTCTTGGGCTTAGTCTTTGGGCGTGATTGCACTCGGGTCGACGTCGATGAAGCAGGCCCGTTCACCCTGGCTGCAAGATGTCCATCGGAAAGCTGGATGTCCAACTTAGAACCAGTGGGCGCATCCGCTGATGCGGAGATAACCCTTCCTGCTTCGTTTCGAAGGACTGCATAACCTCGTGCGATTGTTCGCTGATAACTCAGAGTTTGCAGCGTGCGGCCTAGTCCCCAGAGTCGCTCAGTCGCGGTTTCTCTAGATCGTCGTATGGCGGGGGTGATCTGGGCTGCGCGGGTCATCAATTGCTCGCGCAGATGTGCCAACCGCTGCATCAACGGGGCAAGGGTCAAACCTGCGGCATGTTCGGTCAGGGTTAGTCTGGCCTGATGGGTCTGCTGTCGCAACGCTGGTGCGATACGGGTGCTGATCTGAACGAGTGCATGGCGGGATGCGTCCAGCAGTCTTGCAGGCGTTGGTAGCTTGGATTGGGCGATGTCCAGTCTTTGCCTGCGATCGGACAACATTGCAGCAGGTGCTGGCAAACGCGCGGCGGCCAGATCCAACCTTTGGCGACGTTCGGCCAGGATCTGATCGGGGCGCGGCAAGGCCCGCGACAGATCCGTGAGGCGCTGCTTGCGGCGATCCAATGAGCTGCCCATAACGCGTAGGCGGCGTGCTTGCAGATCAGCGACCATTGCGGCCAATTCGCCGCGCACAGGCACCGCCATCTCTGCAGCCGCCGTTGGTGTTGGTGCCCGTCTATCGGCAGCGTGGTCGATCAGCGTGGTGTCGGTTTCGTGCCCAACGGCCGAAATGAGCGGAATCTCAGAGGCCGCAGCAGCCCGTACCACAATTTCTTCGTTGAAGCCCCAGAGATCCTCGACCGACCCGCCACCGCGGGCGACGATGACGACGTCAGGGCGTGGGATTGGGCCGTCCGCGGGAAGGGCAGAAAAACCATTAATAGCGCGGGCGACTTCAGGCGCGCACTTTTCGCCCTGTACAGCCACAGGCCAGACCAGCACGTGAACCGGAAAGCGTTCAGAAAATCGATGCAAAATATCGCGGATCACCGCACCGGACGGTGAAGTTACAACCCCGACAACCTGCGGCAGAAATGGGGTCATTCGCTTGCGCGTTTCGTCGAAAAGCCCTTCGGCTGCCAAGACCTTGCGGCGTTTTTCCAGCATCGCCATCAAAGCGCCGATGCCTGCAGGTGCGATTTCTTCGATGACGATCTGATAGCGCGATTGCCCCGGGAAAGTGGTCAATCGTCCGGTTGCAACCACTTCCATACCCTCTTCGGGCTGCATGACCAGTCCGCTGGCGACGCCTTTCCAGATGACGCCCGCCAAAACAGCGCGATCGTCTTTCAAATCCAGGTAGACATGGCCAGACCGTGGCCGCGATACGCGACCGACCTCTCCACGCACACGAACGTGGCCGAATTCCCCTTCCACGATGCGCTTTACGGCGCCTGAGAGTTCGGACACCGAAAATTCGGGTGTGTTCAGACCATCAGGAGAATCATCGATCAGACTTGACACGGATTGCCTCTGAAAGTGTAGGGGTTAACCTAACCTGCACAACATATGTATTAACACTGGCAGAATGACCTCTGGCCTTGCAAGCATCGATACGCCTAAGCGGCGCCCTTTAACGGATGCACTTGGATTGCAGCCTGGAATGCTGCCGGGTGGCGGCAATTTCTATCCCGAAGAAGATGTCCTGATGCTCCTTGCGGAAAAGGCGGCGGCATCAAGCGAAATCGTTCTTTGCGGCGGCGGCACGGCGGCGGCCGTTGCCGCCAAAGCCACCAGCGGGAGGGTCACGATATTAGAGACCTGTGCGCGGATGATACAGGTGAGCGAGCGTTGGCTGGATATCGTCGGTGCTGAAGCATGCATTATCGAAACTGACTTGGAAGAATACGATAAGCATAACATGTGGTATCCGCGCCATGTTCTGAACCGGGTGCCTAACCATGTCGATCTGTTGTTCATTGATGGGCCGGGACACTTTGCCGGCCGCATGCCGAGATGGCCTGCAGGTCCGGAACTTTTCCCGCGCCTTGCCCCCAGCGGCATTGTGCTTCTGGACGATGGGCGCCGGGTAAAGGAAAAGAAGGCCCTGAAACGCTGGGCCGAGGATTTTCCCAGCTTGAGGCAGGTTAAGACCAAGACATCCGGGGGCGCGGTTCTACTGATCCCCGAAGAACGGAGGGGACAGAAGTGCACGTATTGATCTTGGGCGGCGGGGGACGCGAACATGCCTTGGCCTGGAAGATTGCGCAGTCGCCGTTGCTGTCTCGTTTAACCGTGGCACCTGGGAACGCGGGCATCGCGAAAATTGCCGACTGTGTATCGTTGGACATTCTCGACGCTGCCGCAGTGTCGGCCTGGGCATCCGCCAAAAAGGTTGATCTGGTGGTGGTTGGGCCAGAGGCGCCTTTGGCTGCGGGTGTAGCAGATGGTATCCGGAATGCCGGAATTGCGGTTTTTGGGCCCAGCAAGGCCGGGGCAGAGCTTGAGGCTTCGAAAGCTTTCACCAAAGAGGTTTGCGATGCCTGTGGCGCGCCTACCGCAGCTTGGGCCCGGTTTACGGATGCAGCATCTGCGAAGGCCTATGTGGCCAGCAAAGGCACGCCAATCGTCGTGAAGGCGGACGGATTGGCGGCGGGTAAAGGCGTAGTGGTCGCGGAAACCCAACCGCAGGCAGAGGCCGCCGTGGATGAGATGTTCGGCGGCGCTTTTGGCGAAGCTGGGGCTGAAGTGGTGATCGAAGAGTTTATGGCAGGGGAAGAGGCTTCGTTTTTCGTCCTGACCGATGGAGAGACTGCTCTGCCATTGGTTACGGCGCAGGATCACAAGCGTGCCTTCGATGGCGACAAGGGGCCCAACACCGGCGGCATGGGTGCCTATTCTCCAGCGCCGGTTATGACGGACGATGTGATTGTGGCGACGATGGATGATATCATCAAGCCGACGATTGCGGAAATGACCCGCCGTGGAACGCCGTATTCTGGTGTGCTCTATGCAGGATTGATGATCGAGAATGGCCAACCCCGTCTGATCGAGTACAATGTCCGGTTTGGCGACCCGGAATGCCAGGTTCTGATGCTTCGACTCGGCTCAGACTTCCTACCCGCACTGAAAGCGGTAGCAGATGGTGAACTGGCGAATGTCTCACTCGATTGGAGTGATGAGCCTGCGGTGACGGTCGTCATGGCGGCGAACGGTTATCCGGGCAGCTACGCAAAGGGGACTGTGATAGGCGGGTTGGAACCTGCGGGGAAGGTGCCTGGTACCACCATTTTTCATGCGGGAACCCAAGCCGAAGGTGATCGTGTTCTTGCCAATGGCGGACGCGTCTTGAACGTGACTGCAAGCGGGACCACCATCAAGGAAGCGCGTGACCGAGCCTATGCCGCAATTGACAAAATCGACTGGCCAGACGGGTTTTGCCGCAACGACATTGCTTGGCGCGCACTGGATGCATCCTGACGCGCCTTCAAGGGTCAGCTTTGGAAGTTGAACAATGCTTGTAGGCTTTCCTGCAGCAGATCGACATCGCAGCTAAAGCTTTGATTGCTGGCGATGAGCCCATCTTCCCCACGCTGACACTTCGGAATGCGTTTCGCCTGCGGAATCTTGGCGACCGTGACTGGAGCCGATGCGGTTGGTGCAAGGCGGCGAGACAATGCTCTGCGCTTCCGCTGAGCTTTCCGCCACTGCGCAAACGACTTCTGGGAGCGCGCCTCGATCAGTTCCTTTACCTGAGCGTCAATAAACCCGGTTGGCTCTAAATCCGCATCTTGCTGCAACGCGGCAATTGCAACCCGAGTTTTAGGGCCGAAGATTCCGTCAATACCCGCAGGATCATAGCCTATTAAGCTGAGGCGACGCTGCAGCTTACGCCGAGTATCGCGGCTGAGCTGTAAACTCTCCTCGGCCCACTCTGGCGCCATTTCAGGTGGTCCTGGCGGAAGATCAACAGCGGTTGGCGCAAAAACGGGTGCAATAAGACGATCGACTGTTGCAACGGCCAGTTGGACTTGATCGGTCGATTGATAAACCGGGCGATGAATATCGGTTGCTGATGCGGCAGGCAGCGATGCCTGGGGTTGCGCCCGCAACAATGGCAATGACGCGCCAGGCTTGACCTGCGCCAACGGTGAAGATTGATCTTGGCTTTGATCCAACGCCGCCAAGGCTGAGGGTTGCCCATTCGTTTTGCCCGGGACAGCTTGCCCAGTAGGCCGGTCGGGCGCACGGGCGAGCACCGGCGGGCCGGTTTCGGCTGTCAGAGAAAACAATCCACGATCCACGACACCGGAATATGTCGGCAGCAATGCGAGGGATGAGGTTGCTGTAACATATCTCGTCTGGCTTTCCCGCGGTGGCGTCAAGCTGGCAACCTGACCAACCGTTTGTGGCACCGGTAGTGATTTTGTCGACACCTTCCTGATCGGGAAACTGTCTTCGTGTTCGACAAGTTCTGCCAAAAGAACACCTGACTGATCCGGCCTTGGAAGTTGATCAACGACGGGCGTCAGCGCCAATGCACCAATAGCATCCACTCCAGCGATCTGAGGAGCCAAATCCCCAGGCACACTCACAACGGTAGGCCGGGGAGGCATGGATACGTCCACCACACCCTTGTCTAGGCCGGGCATTTCAGGTGCATCAGGCGGTGTAGTCTCAGGAAGGTCAGCCACAACAGTCGAAAGACCGCTTTCTGTACGCGTGTCTGTCAGTGCCAATAATTGCGTAGGCTCCGATGCGCGCGCAGATGGATGCGATGTTGTTGCCAACAGATCGACGTCGTGTCGCAATCCGTTCGACCGATTGATCTCGACGGCGCGAACCAACATCGTGTCCTGACAGTATTCGAAGGTGATCCCGTCATAGACCTGTTTGGCAGGTTGTCGCATCGGGCCCGGAATCGGCGCTATAGGTTGTCCCTTAACCGGAATACCCATGCGACGGATCACTCGGCTTTGATGGCTGCCTATTGTCAAACCGTCAGCAGTTTCCGGAAGCCCCTCTTCCCGCGGCTGGCTTTGTTCCAGATCAGCGCAACTTTTGGCACTTAAGCGAATTGCTTCGATGCGCCCATCTTCTGGACGACTGTCTAGTCGAACTTCAACTTCACGCAGGAAGAAGCTGTGATGTTGGACAGAGCCTTCCTGGTCGGTGCTGAAGTGGGGCTGGAACCGTTCTGCCAGGTCATCAAGCACTGATGCAATGGGCTGTCCCAGCGATACTTTGCCCATGCCGACGCCCGGGGCGATGGTCGCCGTCAAGAGCGCCGTTTCCAACGGCTGCTCTGTTTTATTGGTATCTTCAGTATCGCGTTCGGAACTGTCCGCGATCTCGACTTTTGCCGGTTCTGTTGGTTGCGGAGCGTCGCGCAGCGATTGAGACAGATTCAAAACCATCATCGGCGCCGCAATCGCGACACCGAACAAAGCTGTCCCGGCGACCGCCCAGGTCCAGCTTAGATCGTTGGTTTCATTGCCGTCTTTTGTCGCCATTGCGTCTTCCAAGCGCGTTGGCCCCCTCGCTTCAGTGGTCGTTCATAATTCTTAATCACCAGTTAATTCAGTGAGTATGCGGCGTATTCGAAGATTCGCAAGCTTCAACAATACCTTACAACCAATGATTGTGTCATATCGCAAGCTATTTTAAACGCTCTCGCGCGAATCAGTCACCCCTAAAAATCACCCGATTGGCGTGACAGTCTGGGCGTGTGAGCGTACACCTGGACGCCCAGAACTCCCCACCTGTCGACGTCCCGGACAAAAGTTGATGACTACAAATCGTCAAGATCGCACTTTGGCCGGCATTGGTTGGATGCTTCTGACCGGGCTTTTGTTCGTCTGCGTGACCGGTATTGTTCGCCATATCGGATCCGACCTTCCATCGGTGGAAGCCGCGTTTTTGCGATATGTCTTCGGGCTGATCTTGATTTTGCCAGCCTTGCTGCGGCTCTTGAAATGGCGTCCGACGGCACGTCAGTGGGGCGTTTTTGGGATTAGAGGCCTATTCCATGGGTTCGGGGTGCTGCTTTGGTTCTACGCCATGGCTCGCATTCCGATCGCCGAGGTCACGGCAATCGGCTACACCGCACCGATTTTTGTTACGATCGGTGCTGCTATTTTTCTTGGCGAACGCCTGCAGATCCGGCGTATCGGAGCGGTTTTGGTGGCCTTTATCGGCGCACTGATCATTTTGAGACCGGGATTTCAGGAATTGTCGATGGGGCAGCTTGCGCAATTGGTCGCTGCGCCTTTGTTTGCAGCGTCGTTCCTAATGGCAAAGAGAATGACCGACGACACTGAACCGGCGATGGTCGTGGCGATGTTGTCGCTGTTTTGCACGCTGGTCTTGCTGCCAGGCGCAATTCTTCATTGGCAGGATCCGACTTGGGCCGAGCTTGGATGGCTGGCGCTGACAGCGGTCTTTGCGACCACTGGCCACTATACCATGATGCGAGCATTTGCCTGCGCCCCGATTACGGTGACACAACCGGTTCAGTTCCTACAATTAGTTTGGGCTGCGCTACTAGGTATGGTGGTTTTCGGTGAACCTGTGGATCCGTTTGTCCTAATCGGGGGCGGTGTGATTGTCGCCTCGGCAACCTATATCTCTCATCGTGAGATGGTCGTGGCGCGCCGGTCGCATACGCCGCCGGCCCCGGCAACAAAGGTGTGATGCGGCGCTTTAGCGTACTCAGGTAGAATTGAAGTTGCTGCAGATGCGACGGGGCGTGTAGAACCTAAGGAACGTTCAAACATGGAGAGCTCAGATGATTGGCAGAATGCTGTCTGCTGCCCTATTGGCAGCCTCGATCTCGGTGCCGGCGATGGCTGGTGAAATGATAAAATTCACCAGCCCGTACCCGGTTTCGGAAACGATTGACCGGCTTGCGGCGGCGGTCGAGGGTGCAGGTGCCAAGGTTTTTGCGCGGATCGATCACGCCAAAGGCGCAGCTTCTGTCGATTTGGATCTGCGTCCGACCGAGTTGCTGCTGTTCGGCAATCCGAAGCTGGGCACGCCAGTGATGCAAGCCAGCCAATCAGCTGGTATGGACTTGCCCTTGCGCGCGGTTGCGTATGAGCAAGAGGACGGCACTGTTATACTGGCGTTCCGGGACCCGGCTTATCTGTCAGATGACCATGGTGTTCCTGCCGATGCCCCTGTCCTGCAAAAAATGCGCGGCGCAATCGGTAAGCTAGGTGGCAAGGCAACCGGCGAATAGGCGCCAGGCCGAGGGTTCGCCTCGCAGCCATGTTTAAGTGCAAACCACTTGCTCTGATGGCGATCGTCGTCGGAGCATTTGTTTTTTCGGGGAATGGAGTGAGCCAGACAGGTGGCATGCGGTTGAAGCCGGTGGACTTTGCGGATCTGCGGGGATGGGCAGAGGACACCATATCGGAGGCAATCCCACCGCTTTTGAAGAGCTGCCGATTGCTGATGCTTGGTGTCGAAACCGATCCACCCAACCGCCCGATCGCCGCTGGGCATTTGGATGACTGGCGCCCGATGTGTATTCGACTGCAGACGCTGGCTGAACATGCCATCTCAGATGACGGAGCACGGGCGTTTTTTAAGGAAGAGTTTCAGGCTTATCGGGTCAGTCAAGGTGAGTCCGAAACCGGGGGTTTTACGGGTTATTTCGAAATTGAATTAACGGGCTCCTTGAAACGAAGCTCTCCGGATCAAGTGCCGCTTTACAAGCTACCGTCAGAAGCGTTGCGCCATCAGCCACGCGCAGACATCGTTGCGGGCGGACTGGAGGGCCAAGGGCTCGAACTTATCTGGGTCGATGATCCAATTGCGGCGTTTTTTCTGCAGGTACAAGGATCTGGGAAAGTTCTGCTGACGGACGGCGCAGACCGCCGTGTCCGTTATGCCGGGTTCAACGGATTTGGCTACCGATCGATCGGGCGCAAGCTGGTTGAAGATGGCGAATTGGATCCGGAAGAAGTGTCCATGCAGGCTATTATCGCGTGGATGCGCGCGCATCCTGAGCAGCGTCAGGGACTAATGAACCATAACAGGTCTTTCGTTTTTTTCGACTGGCGTGACGGCGGCGCGGCGCAAGGGGCGCAAGGCGTGGACCTCACACCCGGCCGCTCTCTGGCGATTGATCCTGAATACATCCCCTATGGCGCCCCGCTCTGGCTAGAGACCACCGATCCAGTTACAGGAGCAGCGCTTAACCGTCTTATGATCGCTCAGGACAAGGGCGGGGCCATAAAGGGTGCAGTGCGCGGAGACTTTTTCTGGGGAACCGGCCCGACGGCAGGAGAATACGCTGGCCTCATGAATCAGGAAGGGCAGTATTTTCTGTTCCTTCCCAAAGGCTTGAACCTGAATTTGCGCCCTAATGGCAGCTTCGAGTAGGAACCCTTCAGCAGTCTGGATGGTCGATTTATAGAAACACCTCCCACTAATACCTCGGTTTTCCCAAGCGTAAGTTGCGACCCCGTCCGGCCAAATCGGAAAACACCGAGCCTTTGAGGCGTTCTTAAGCCGTTACCCGTGAATTTTGACCGGTAGCTTCGATAATCCCATGACGAAGTTGGATACGACGCGTTCTGGCGGCCCGACAACTTCGATAATCGGGAACCTTTTTAGGATCTCTTCCCAAAGGATCCTCAATTGCATCTCTGCCACATGGTTTCCCATACAGCGATGAATGCCGAAGCCGAATGACATATGTTGCCGTGCATTTTTGCGCGTAATGTCGAATGTGTACGGATCTTTAAACTTTGCGCTGTCCCGATTGGCCGAGACGTACCACATGATGACTTTGTCGTTTTCTTTGATCTGCTTGCCGGCAAGTTCGAAGTCTTCGAACGCCGTGCGCCGCATATAAGCAAGGGGTGTCTGCCAACGGATTATCTCGGAGACCGAATTCGGAATCAATGCCGGGTCTGCTCGAAGCTTGGCGTATTGATCCGGATGCTGATGCAATGCCAGAAGACCGCCAGAGATCGAATTTCGCGTCGTGTCATTGCCGCCGACAATCAGCAGCAGCAGGTTCCCTAGCAGGTCGTTCGGCTGGTTCACCAGTCCTGCAGTGTCCGGATGATGCGCCATTAGGGACAGAAAATCGAATTTCGGGTCTTGCAGCGCCCGTTCGGCCCATAGTTGCTTGAAATAGTTCGCGCATTCCCACAAAATTTTGACACGCGCGTCATGGGCGATCCAACCCGCGCCTGCCTGCTCCGTCGCCGTCGCGACGTCTGACCAATAGGTCAGTAGGTGCCGATCCTCCCAAGGAAAATCGAACAGGGTTGCAAGCATCTGTGTCGTTAACTCGATCGATACCTTCTGAACCCAATCGAACTCCTCGTTCCGCGGCAGGTTATCAAGGATGTCACCAACCCGTGCCCGGATTATTCCTTCGAACTCGCTCAATCGGGCCCCGCTGACACCCGGCTGCACTGGCTTGCGCCATTCGGAGTGCCGTGGCTCGTCCGAGGTGATGAAGGACCGAAGCGGTAGGTCATCCAGCCGGTCACCGATCAGGATACCCATTTTCGAGGAAAAAACCTGAGGGTTCGTCTCGATGGTCATGATGTCGTCCCAACGGGTCACAGACCAGTAGGGGCCGAAGGCGCTGTCGGCACAGTAATGCACCGGATCTTCGGTGCGCAGGCGGTCGAACCAGGGCCAATGGGTTTGGTCGGCGAAGCGTGCCGCCACCGAGACATCAATCTGTTCCAGCGGTGTAGCCACAACACCCGCGGGAATTGGACTAAAGTAATTCATATCCGCAATGATGCCGGAAGCGATTGCATAGGTCCATAGCAGCAGCACCGGTTCGTGAAGGTCCAACCCGGGCCGGCTAACCCATTTTTGTTGCAATGCGCCTCTGCATCGCGACAAGTTCCCAAATGACCCGCGATCAAGCCCACTTTCTGTTGCTGAATATCGGCCACTTCCTGGATCACCTTTTTATGCTGATCTTCGCGACGGTGGCTGCCCTGGTGCTCAGCCAAGAATGGGGGCTTAGCTATGGGGAGTTGATCGCTTATGCCACCCCCGGTTTCTTTGCCTTTGGCCTTTTTTCGCTTCCAGCGGGATGGCTGGCGGACAAATGGACCCGTGATGGCATGATGGTTGTCTTTTTCATCGGCATCGGCTTCGCGGCCATCGCTGCGGGTTTCACTCAGACGCCGCTGCAGATGGGTATTGGGCTATTCATCGTGGGCATCTTCGCCGCGATCTATCATCCTGTTGGATTGGCCATCGTGACCATGAAATGGAAGAACACGGGCATGCGGATCGCCATGAACGGGGTCTGGGGGAACTTGGGCGTCGCCTTCGCGGCCTTTTTGACCGGGTACATGATCGACCATGGCGGCTGGCGC
This sequence comes from Pseudomonadota bacterium, assembly GCA_039028795.1. GTDB lineage: Bacteria > Pseudomonadota > Alphaproteobacteria > Rhodobacterales > Rhodobacteraceae > Thermohalobaculum. The sequence goes on along the minus strand of JBCCHJ010000002.1, from coordinate 132,840 downwards.
TGGGCTTTCTTCATCCCTGGCGGTCTGTCAGTCACGTTGGGCGTTGTATACGCTTGGATTTTCTGGGCCGAGGTCACCGCGCCATCCGGTGCCAAAGTTGCCAAAGCCGGGTCAGGGGTGCTGCCGCCGGATTATCGTAAGCTGCTGATCCGTATCTCCTCGATCGTGTTTCTGACGACGGCCGTGTCGTCGATCATCTTTCAATCCACGACATTTGCCCTACCGAAGATCCTGGACGAACGCCTGACCGGACTGGCCACAGAATTCGTTGTCTGGCTTCGTGGCGCTGGGATAGAGAACGCCGATCTTGCGACCATAGTCGGATCGCTGGCGCTGGTGGTTTTTGCCGTGGCTTCGATGGCACAACTGGTGGTGGGCGCGCTGCTGGACCGATACGGTCCACGCGTGGTCTTTGCTGTGGTCGCGGCGATCCAGTTAGTGTTCTTCGGCATCATGCCAGGACTGACCGATGCGCTGGCACTGGCAGTGGCCTTGGGCTTCATGCTGGGCGCGTTCGGGCAGATCCCGATCAACGACTATATGATCGGCAAGATGGCCTCGGGCCCGGCACGCGCCCGGATATATGGCGTGCGCTACGTCGTCAGTTTCACGGTTCTGGCGATCACCTTGCCTCTGATCGCGGTGGTCTACGAACGCTGGGGCTTCGACACGTTGTTTCTCATCCTGGCAGCGGCAGCTCTGGTGATCCTGGCGGCGGTGCTTTGCCTGCCGCGACGCCTGCCGACCCCTCCAGACGCTGTTCCTGCATGAGCCGGTTCGCCGGGGCCGTGGCCTATGCCCAGGCCCATGAAAGTCAGATGGACCGAGATATCGGGGCTGCGCTGGCGGGTGGTCATTTTTCCGAACCCCTCCCGGATGGAGAGATCATTGGCCCCGTGCGGCCCCGCGGCAATCCTTCGGGCATGACATGGCATCGGGGCGAGGTCACATCTTGGGGCCCGGTGGACACACCGGACATGACGTTCTCGGTCACCAAAGGCTATCTGGCTTTGATCGCCGGACTGGCCTGGGCGGATGGATTGATCGATTTGGACGCGCCCTGCCGAGAGCTGGTGCCGAATCTGTTCGATGCCCCACAGAACCAGGCGATAACGTGGACGCATTTGCTGCAGCAGACATCTGAATGGGAGGGTGCACTCTGGGGCAAGGCCGACCGGATCGACCGCAACCGATCTTTGGATACGGCGCCCGGGGAGCCATCCATGAAGGGCACCCATCGGGACCTGGCAAAGCCTGGCACGTTTTGGGAATACAATGACATCAGGGTCAACGTGCTGTCGCTGGCGTTAATGCGGGTGTTTCGCCGTCCTTTGCCCGAAGTGCTGCGCGACCGGATCATGGACCCGATCAGCGCCAGCCACGAATGGGAGTGGCATGGTTATGCCAATTCGTGGGAGGAGGTCGATGGTCGTCGCATCCAGTCCGTCTCGGGTGGCGCCCATTGGGGCGGCGGGTTGATGATCCCGACAAGTGATCACTTGGCGGTCGGTCGGTTGATGCTGCAACGGGGGGCATGGAATGGGAAGCAACTGATCCCAGAGGCTTGGATTGACCGCTGCCTGGAATCTTGCCCGCTGAATCCCGGCTATGGGTTCCTCTGGTGGCTGAACCGTAATGGGGAAACCGCGCCCTCAGCGCCAGCAACTTCTTACTTTGCGATCGGGGTCGGGCGGAACGCGATCTGGATTGACCCGGATCTGGATCTGGTTGCCGTCGTGCGCTGGATCGATAAGGACGCGTTCGATGGGTTCTGCAACCGGGTCCTAACTGAAATGGGCTGATATTCTACAGAAAGCGTCAGCAGACGCTGCTGGGCATTGGTCAGATCGAACGTCAAAAGCGCAAACCCGGCTACCATCGGTCATTCGATGTCGCATACGACTGGCCAAGTCCCCACGTCGGCGATCGACAAGACACCTCCTGCCACCACCAAGCCGTCTTCGTCCTCGCCGCTGACAAGGCGCAAAGAAGCCACGACCCACTCGTAATTCGGATCGCCAAAGTCTGCGATGGTCAGATCGCCGAGCACCGCGCCTTGCAGGAGCACGATCGGCGTTGCCCCGTTCCGTCCGTGCATGGCCCAGTCCTGATCGCCGGCGCCGATACGCGCTTCGACTACGGCAAAACCTGGCACACGGCCGACCGTGAGCAATGCTGCGACCTTGTCGTCGCGTGCACCTTCGCAATAAACGCCCCCGGTAGCGTTGGCCGGGGTGGCGGGGAAGAGTGTTGTGAGGGCCAAGAGCCCAGCCGACATCGTAGGTGTTCTCATCTCGCTATATCCCAAAAATCGAAGCCAGCCCGGCGCGGTCCTGAAGCGCTTGCATGTCCGCATCACCCGACCTTGGGCCAATATGGGCTGCAGCCTCCAGCACGTGCGGTAGAAGATCGATATCCCCGACCGAGTTCAGGAAGAGGTCTTCTTCCGCCAGAACCCAATGCACTGCGGTGCGGATGTCCTCGGGGTTCTCCAATGGTTGGTACCACGGCAATCGGTTTTTCTTGGCGCCCGCCGCCCAGGGTCCTCTGGCAATGCCTTTTATCGTTTGCACGGCGACGTTGCGGTTGGCACAGATCTCTCGGGTCTTCTGAAAGTCCGGGGGATAAGCCCGGTGATGGGCGCAGAACCAATTCCAGGGCATCAGCACACTGTCAAACGCGAACCGGTCCAGGGACCTCCGGTGCATAGCGGCGACACTCCAGCCATGGCCAGTGACACCTATGAAACGGATGAGGCCTTGATCTCGGGCCTCGACCAAAGCCTCCAACGCGCCTTCTGGCCCCATGGCCTGATCCCAGTCATCAGGATGGATCAGTGCATGCAGTTGCAGCAAGTCAATCCGGTCCGTGCGCATCCGATCCAGGGACCGTTTTAAGTCGTCCCAGGCACCCACATAGTCGCGCGCCCGCGTCTTTGTGGCCAGAAAAAAATCACCGCGGTGACGGTCCATCCAAGGGCCGACCCGGATCTCTGCGTCACCATATGCCGGCGCTACGTCGATATGGTTGATCCCATACTGCATAAGCTGATCCAGAACGCGGTCTGCTGTGGTTTGATCGCATTCCCACAAGGCCGCCGCGCCGAAGATCACAGCAGAGCTTTGATGGCCGGTGCTGCCGAATGGGCGCTTTTCGATGGGCATGCTGGCCTCCCGATTGTCAGAAGACCATCATAGACGCCATTCACTGCGTTAGACCATCCCGGACGTTCCGCAACCGTTTGGCGATTCCGGTGGTTGTGGCAGATCCAGATAAAAGGTCCCGTCTTTCATCCACATCTTCGGAAAGGTCATACAGCTCTTCCGGATGGCCTTTGCGTCGTACTAACTTGTAGCGGGCATCGCGGACGGCCCATCCCAGCGATCCTTTGCCTCTGATCTCACCGTCCGAAAAATGCTCGATATATGCATACTTGCGGGGGCCTTGAGCAGCGCCACGCAGAACCGGGTTTTGGTCGATGCTGTCCTCGGCGGCAGAGCTTGCCCCGGCGAGGGCCAGGATCGTGGCGTAGAGGTCCGTTGAATTCATCAATGCGTCGGTGCGTCCTGCTTTGACTCCGGGGCCGCTGAAAACGACAGGCACCCGCGTTCCACCGTCATAGATGCTGCCCTTTGCCCGGTCTGCATTTCCGCTCGACCGTCTGATCTGACCCGGTGTTCCATTGTCGCCCATGAACACGACGACTGTGTTGGCACGGGTATCCGTATCCATCGAGGCTAGCACCCGGCCCAGTTCCCGATCTAAAGCTTCAAGCGCTGCGAAGTAATGGGCTTGCGGATTGCGGCGGATCGCCTGCGTATCCGTCGTGAGATTGCCAAAGGCATGCGGATCGGCAGGCGGAACATGGAAAGGTGCATGCGGTGCATTGTAGGCCAACCAGAGAAACCAAGGTGTGCTCTGCCCGGCGATCCAATCAATCGCGCGGTTCGAAATCTCGGTGGTCGCATAGGTGTCGATCTGCACGTTACGGTTTCCTGTCGTATCAGCCTCGACTGCCGTCCAGTCGTAATAATCTTTGATCCCGCCGGAGAAGATTCCGAAAAAGTGGGTCACGCCCAACCGCGATGGGTGGGCGTAGTCGGTGGCATTGCTGGACAGATGCCACTTTCCGATGATGGCAGAGGCGTAATCGGTGGTTTCGTTTAAGACGTCGAACAGGCTGATTTCCGTATCTGCGAGAGTTACCGTGTTTGTCGGTCGGATGGCACCGCCGATCCCAGTGCGAAACCCGTAGCGCCCAGTCATAATGGTTGCCCGAGTTGGTGAGCACGTCGGCGCTGCATAGGCATTGTTGAAGACCATTCCGGTGCGGCAAAGCTGGGTCAGGTTGGGCATTCGAACCAGATCGCTACCCTCGGCGTGGCATGGGCTGGCGTCGACGCCCATATCGTCGGCAATGACCAATAAAATGTTCGTTGCGGCATGTGCGGCCTGGCCGAATAGAAGAAATGTCACAAAAAGCAGCGTTCTCAATAGGTTTCTCCTGCGTGGAATGCTTGCATTCTACGCTGCGGTCCAAAATTTCGTCGCGATCTGGTGGGCGGCGCAGTCGGGCTGACTGCCATTATGCGCGATTGTGCAGAATTCGCCCGATAAAGTTCAACAAAAGCTGTGCCGCCAAGGTTTGGGTCGACCCCGTGGGATCATAATCTGGCGCTACCTCGACCAGATCGACACCCACGACATCGCCGCGCTTGGTCAGGCCATCCAGTACTTCTAGTCCCTCGTAATAGAGAAATCCGCCATGGCTCGGCGTTCCAGTGCCCGGAGCGATCGAAGGATCGAACCCGTCGATATCGATGGTAACGTAGTACCGTTTACCCTCTGGGATGCGGTCTAAGACAGCCTCGACCCCCATCTTCCGGAACTGCCGGACTGAGAGGATGTCCGAACCCATTGATCGCGCGTCCTCGTACCCGTCGCGCGCGGTTGAGGAGACATTGCGAATGCCGATCTGGGACAGCCCGGTGACATATTCCTTTTCAGCAGCACGACGCATCGGATTGCCATGGCCGAAGCGCACGCCATGGCGTTCATCTACAAAATCCAGATGCGCATCCAGTTGTACAACATGGATCGGGTCCTGATCGTCAAAGGCATTGATGCAGGGAATGTTGACTGAATGATCGCCGCCGATCACCACAGGAATCGCACCCGCTGCCAGGATCTTTCGCACACCAAGTTCGATATTGGCATGGCTGCTCAAAGTATCGGTGTGGATGATATCAGCATCGCCGATATCGACGATCCGGGTCGTTCTAGCGGGAAGATAAGTGACGTCGTCTTCGTGATCATAGGCTCCGGCATGACCGAACGAGAACAGCGTCGAGGCCTCGCGCACGGACCGAGGTCCAAACCGAGCGCCAGATCTGAACTGGCAGCCGAAATCATACGGAGCGCCGAGCACAGCGACATCGGCATCGATAGCGTCCCAATCGGTGACAATCGGATATTTGCCAAACGAGCAAATCCCTACAAAGGGCAGATTCAACCGCCCGGCCTCATATCCGTGTTGTGCCATTGCCGCCTTCCTCTCTATCGTTGATCGTCTCTAAAATGCCGGGACTGTCAGGGCAACGAGGCTTCGACATCCACGTGATTTTGGTTCGTTCAAGGCCAATGCGAGAGCTCTGCTCTCGCGCTCCCGAGATATTTTTCGCAATGTCGGGAAACAAACGGGTTGGAGCCCGTGGTTTTTGCTCAACAGCGGAGGTGCCAATGACCACTCAAACCATTCCCGCCCGCAGTGGCGCCGCGACCCGGGTAAAAGAAGGTCAATCCCTGAAAGTGATCAACACCCATGGCACCCAGGTCGTGGACTTCTGGGCATTCTCTGACCCCAATGTCGCCGAATTTTTGTCTAACGAACACACGCGGCCGACGCTGCTGCACTGCTTTCCGAAAGTCGGCCAGGATCTCTATACAAACCGGCGCAGGCCGATACTGCACTTTGCCGAAGACACCTCGCCCGGCGTGCATGACATGCTGATGGCGGCCTGCGATAACGAACGCTATGGGCTGTTGGGCTGCAGCGATTATCACGACAACTGTACGGACAATCTTCACCACGCGATGATGGCCTTGGGTATCCGCCAGCACGAAACGCCCAGTCCGTTTAATCTCTGGATGAACATACCGATCCAAGCGGACGGGGCGCTGTCTTTCGAGCCGACAGTCTCGAAGCCGGGGGATTATGTTGTCTTCACGGCCGCGATGGATTGCATCTGTGTCATGTCCGCGTGTCCGCAGGATATTCTGCCTATAAATGGCCATGCCCCGGTCGAGGCGCACTTTGAGGTTTTGAACTGGCCCGCCAATACTGAGCGTTAATAACGGCAACACCGCAGGCCTAAAGGGCACAAATTTGTGCGCAGGTGAAATCCCACCACCGCGCGCTGGCGATTTGCAGAATGCTATGCGACAATCCGCCGGAAATGCTGGACGCTTGCGTATCTGAGGCAATGGATAAACGCCGGTTCCGGTCCATGCAGCGCTGGCGGCTTCCCGGCCGTTACGCTATAAAACTGGCAACGAGAGACATGGAGGTGGATGTGTCGCGCAAATGGCTGGGCCTTTTGGCTGCGGGGTGTATCGCAGGGGCTTCACTGGCTCAGGACAACGATGGCGCATTCGGTGGCTTCAAACACGATCGAACGCAACCCATCGACATCACCGCAGACTTCCTGGAAGTTCGCCAGGCCGAACAACTGGCAATATTTACTGGCAATGTCATCGCGGGCCAGGACACGCTGCGTTTGACGGCGGACCGAGTCGAGGTGACTTTTGACGAAGATGCCGAAGGTAATGATGAAACAGGGGCGATTAAGAATCTGAAAGCCAAGGGAAATGTCTTCTTGAACAATGGCGCGGAAACCGCCGAAGGCAATAGCGCTGAGTACGATGTCGAGTCCGGGATCGTAACGATGGTGGGAGACGTGGTCCTTACGCAGGGCGAGAGTGGCGGGACCGGGGAATCGCTGGAAATCAATCTGAACACGGGCGTCGCGAAAATGAAGGGGCGGGTCAGTCTTAGCTTTCAGCGCAATAGCGCCCCGGCCGCTGCGGCAAAACCGAAATGTACGAAAGAGCAAGAGGCCGCAGCCAAGGCCGCTGGTCTGAAGTGCGTTCCTTTGGAAAGCACCAACTGACAATGGCTCTTATTCATACAGAAGCTCCCATCCTGTCTGCTATTGATGGCAATGGCGGCCTTGCCGTCCGTGGGTTGGGCAAGTCCTATCGCCGGCGTCCGGTTGTGCGCGACGTGTCGATGAATTTGATCCGGGGCGAGGCCGTTGGTCTGTTGGGCCCGAACGGTGCCGGTAAGACAACCTGCTTTTACATGATCATAGGTTTGATCCAGTCTGATAGCGGCACGATCGAATTGGATGGCCTGGATGTATCGCCCCTGCCCATGTATCGCCGGGCGCGGCTGGGCTTGGGATATTTGCCGCAGGAGGCCTCGATCTTTCGCGGGCTGACCGTTGAAGAAAACATCATGGCGGTGTTGGAACTGGTTGAAAAAGACCGCTTGGAACGGGCCAGGCGCCTGGATGCCTTGCTGGGTGAGTTTTCCATCACGCACCTGCGGCGGACGCCCGCACAGGCCCTGTCAGGCGGAGAACGGCGGCGGGTTGAGATTGCCCGGTGCTTGGCGACGGACCCGGCTTACGTTCTTCTGGATGAGCCTTTTGCGGGGATCGACCCCATCGCGGTCGGTGAGATTCGCGATTTGGTTGGCCATTTGAAAAACCGTGGCATCGGAGTTCTCATTACGGATCACAACGTGAGGGAAACACTGGAAATCATTGACCGGGCATACATCTTGCATGATGGTTGCGTCTTAATGGATGGCACCCCTGACGAAGTGGTCGAGGATGCCAATGTGCGCCGGGTGTATCTGGGTGAAGGGTTCCGAATTTAGTAACCCATCCCGCCTACCTTTCCCCGGGGCGGATAATACGGGGTGATCATGTCGATCGGCTTACGGCTAGATCTGCGCCAGTCGCAGCAGTTGGTGATGACACCCCAGCTGCAGCAGGCGATCAAGCTGTTGGCAATGTCGAATATGGAACTCGCTGATTTCGTCCAGTCAGAGGTCGAGAAGAACCCATTACTGGAACTCGGCAGTCCGGAAGTTCTACCGGATCGGGAAGACGGCCCACCACCGCCGGTCCGCACGACAGATTTGGTCGACGGAACACCGCCTGCCATCGACGCACGGGTCGACGATCACGCCCTTGCAAGAGATACGTTTGATACGGGGACCGATCATCTGCATGATACCGCGCCCTCAGATGGTCCTAACCCAATCTACGGCGCTGCTGGCGGAGGATCTGGCGGCGGTTTCGACGGTGTGCCGTTTGAGGACCGTCTGACTGAAGAGCCAAACCTGCGCGAGCATCTTCGCAACCAAGTCGGGCAAATCCCAGCTCCGGAGGAAATCTCCAGGACGATCGCCCGTTATTTGATCGAGGAAATCGATGAACATGGTTATCTGAGGACACCTCTGAAGGACATCGCCGGTCGATTAGAAATGCCGCTGGACGCGGTTGAGGAAGGGCTGCTGCTGCTGCAGGCCTGCGAGCCAACCGGCGTCGGCGCCCGCGATGTGTCTGAATGCCTGGCACTGCAATTGGCTGAACGGGAACCGGTCAATCCGGAAATGCGCAAGCTAATGGAGCATATGGATCTCCTCGCCAAAGGCGATCTCAAGCGCTTGCAGAGTATTTGTGATGTAGATGCCCAGACGCTTGGTAAGATGATCGCAGAGCTGCGTACGTTGAACCCGCGCCCCTGCGCGGGCTACGAAGCCGTTCAGGCGCAGACTGTCGTTCCCGATATCGTTTTGACGCGGTCGGACTGGGGCGGTTGGCGGATCGAACTGAATGCGGACACCCTGCCGAACGTCCTCATCGACCGGACATATAAGGCAGAGTTTTCAGGGACGGATTGCGCGGAAACGAAGACCTATTTGGCAGATTGCCAAGCGAATGCGAGCTGGCTGATCAAAAGTCTGGATCAACGCGCGCGCACGATCCTGAAGGTCGCGACGGAGATTTTGCGCAGGCAAGAAAAATTCTTCGAAGGCGGGATCTCCGGCCTTCAGCCGTTGACGCTTAAGGCTGTCGCCGATGCGATCAGCATGCACGAATCGACGGTCAGTCGCGTGACGTCGAACAAGTATATGGCGACAGATCGGGGCATCTTTGAGTTGAAGTTTTTCTTCACAAATGCCGTGGGAGGCGATGACGGTGATGTTGCGGCTTCGGCTGTGCGCCATCGAATCAAACAACTCGTTCAGGCAGAGCCAGCGAACGACATCATGTCCGATGACGCAATTGTTGATGTCCTGCGAAAAGAGGGTATTGATTTGGCACGAAGAACCGTTGCCAAGTATAGGAAAAACTTAAGAATTCCGTCTTCCGTCGAGCGTCGTCGTCTGCGCGCGCTCGAGCAATAACTCCTCGTTCTGCTGCGGCGGAACCTTGACCTTGTTCATGCTTGGACGCATGCTTGCGTCTCGAATGAACGGCCTCGAATCGATGTAAAAGGCTGCTCTGAAGGCAAGGTTCATATATGAGCGCAGACTGCCGAGATCGATCTGTTGACAGCGTAGTTTACGGGACCTAACAAGCGGCGCCCGAAGGAAGGGTCAGCGCGCCGCGATCAGTATTGAATTCGGTACAACACAGCTTGCGGCCACTTCGGGACTTCAAGGAGGAATGATGCATATCCAGGTCAAGGGGAAGCAGATTGATATTGGCGCGGCTCTGACCGGACATGTCGAAAGCACCCTGGCCAATGCGGTGTCGAAGTACTTCGATCGTACGGTTGACGTAACGGTGACTTTTTCGCCCGATGGAAAAGCTTTTCGGTGCGATTGCCACGTTCATTTACCGACCGGAATATCAGCGCAATCTAGTGGGAGGGGCCAGGATGCCTATGCTGCCTTCGATCAGTGCGCAGACCGGATCGAGAAGCAGTTGCGCCGTTACAAACGCCGCCTCCGGGATCACAGCCGTTCGCGAAAATCACCGGTTGACGCAGGGCCCGCGCAGTCTTATGTGCTTGCGGCTCCGCAGATCGAAGCGGATTTCGACGAACCAGAAACCCTGCAGCCCGTCATCGTGGCTGAGACCAGGGAAACCGTACAGTCATTAAGCGTTGGTGAAGCCGTAATGCAGATGGAATTGGCAGATCGGCCGTTTTTGATGTTCCGCCACGATGTGAGCGGCAGAATCAACCTGGTCTATCAACGTGCGGATGGCGCCGTCGGCTGGACGGATCCAGCTGAACAAGAAGTGGCAGTCGCGCGCTAAGATCGAGCTATTGGGTGGATTAATGGATATCGTCGATATCGTGTCGCCAAAGGCCGTTCTTCCGGCCGTCAAAGCCAGTGGGGCAAAGCAAGCCTTGCAGGAAATCGGCCGGAAGGCAGCGGATGCTTACGGTTTAGAATGCCGTGCGGTGACCGATGGGTTGTTGGCCCGGGAAAAGCTTGGCTCGACAGCGATGGGCGCGGGCGTCGCAATCCCCCATACCCGCCTTGAGGGTCTGGACGGCATCGTGGGTGTATTCGCGCGCCTGCAGAAACCCGTCGATTTCGAAGCTGCGGACGGACAAGGCGTTGATCTTCTGTTTGCGCTGCTGGCCCCGGAAGAGGCAGGTGCCGACCACCTGCGCGCGCTGGCACGTGTGTCCCGCCTACTGCGCAGCGAGCAAATGCGCCAAAAGCTGAGATCTTCGGATGACCCTGTGGCGCTGCATGCGCTGCTGAACGACATCGCGTCATCGCGCGCAGCCTAGGACCCGCCGACAGCGGACCCGCAAAAAATCAGTGAACGCTCACCGGTGTCAGATCATTCTGGCGCGCCAGGTGGAACGCCATGCCGCGATCCTTTGCCAGCGCCAGACATGTGCCATCCTGATTATGCACTGCAAAGAAGGGGCCTGGTTCTGACTTCAACTCGTCGGGCAGATCCTCCTTGTCAGCTTCACGCACATACACAATCTGCTTGTCCAGGAATTTTGAAACAACAGGGTGATCCATGGTTTGCCTCCTTAATCGTCGGAATTCTTGCCAATTTTAATTTGCCGGATAACCGGTTCGGGCCGCTTGCGTGTGAGATCGATATGCAGCAGTCCATGGTCCAAGCTGGCCTCGGTCACTTCCATATGCTCTGCTAGAACAAAGCTGCGCTGAAACTGACGCGCTGCAATGCCGCGATGCAGGAATTCACGGTCAGTCCCATCTTCGGCTGCTTTGCCGCGGACAACCAGATGCCCTTCTTCCAAGGTAATGGACAGATCCTCTTCCGCGAAACCGGCCACAGCCAAGGTAATGCGGTACGCATCGTCTGCACGTTGCTCGATATTATAGGGCGGATAGCCGTCTGATCCGGTTTTTGCCGTCCGTTCGACCAGCTTGTCGAGCTGTTCGAATCCCAACAAAAAGGGATGAGACGTAAAAGATATACGCGACATTTAAGAGCGTCCTTGGCGTCAAGCGACCTCGATTGCACGGCCCACATAAGCGGCACCGCTGCTCAGATATGGTGTCGGAATGACCGGCGGACAAGGTCTGCCGATTCTCGGGATGATGTCGGGTAAATGTACGATCGACGCCGACTGCAGATTCAGGCTGTAACCCGCAAGTGAGGTGACGATCTCTCTGAGGTCGTCATCAGCGACTCAGTTTGGGTTGCTGAAGTGTCTGAATTTTCAAGCACTTCAGATCGAGATATCGCCCTTTCCGCCGTTTGCAGCGGACCAATCCAGCGGGTTGTTCAGGAACACTTCTACTTCGTCCATCACGCTCGGATCGAAATACTCGCCGGCCCGGGCTTCCTCCAGTACGTGGCGCCAGGTGCAAAGATAGTGAAGGTCAATGCCCTGGTCTTTCAGCTTTCCGGGAACATCCGGAAAGATGTCGTAATAGAATACGACGACGGTATGCGCGCACTCGGCACCCGCTTCTCTAATCGCGTTGACGAAGTTGACCTTAGACCCTCCGTCCGTCGTCAGATCTTCGACCAGCAAGACGCGTTGGCCGTCCTTGATGTCTCCCTCAATTCGGGCGTCGCGGCCGAATCCTTTGGGTTTCTTGCGGACATACTGCATGGGCAGGCCCAGACGTTCGGCGATCCACGCTGCGAAAGGGATGCCCGCGGTCTCGCCCCCTGCCACGGCATTGAAGCGTTCAAAGCCTGCCGCATCCGCCAGGACAGCGCAGGCGTGGTCCATGCAGGCCGACCGGATTCGTGGGTAAGAGATCAGCTTGCGACAATCGATATAGACCGGGCTGGCCAGACCAGAGGTCAGTTTGTAGGGCGGCTCTGACCGGAAGTGCACGGCTTCGATTTCCAGCAACATGCGTGCGACCTGGCGGCCAATGGCTGCTTTGTCGACTGTTAGTGTCCGTGTCATCAGAGCCCCTCGATCTGCCAATAAATATCAAAGCCGGGATCGAAGACCGTGACTGGCCCGGCCCCGGTTTCGATTTTGTCGGGATAGGCCACCGGCGCATCATGCCGAACCAGTGCAATCTGATCGTCATTTGGCGGCAGTCCATAAAACGCCGGACCGTTCAGCGAAGCGAAGGCCTCCAGCTTGTCCAAGGCTTCTGCAGCCTCGAAGACATGCGCCATGCAGGCGATCGAATTCGGCGCGGTGAAGCAACCAGCGCATCCACATGAATGCTCTTTCAGCGAATCCATATGAGGCGCGCTGTCCGTCCCGGTGAAGAACCGCGTATCGCCCGATGTGGCGGCCTCGACCAAGGCCAGGCGGTGTTCTTCCCGCTTCGCAATAGGTAGGCAGTAGTAATGCGGCCTGATGCCACCGGCCAGGATGTGGTTACGGTTGATAATCAAGTGGTGGGTCGTCAGCGTTGCCGCCAGACCCGTGGCTTCAGATCGGACATAATCCACGCCGTCTTTCGTGGTCACATGTTCCATAATCACACGAAGACCCGGCACGCGGCGGCGCAACGGGTCCAGAATGCGGTCGATGAACACTGCCTCGCGATCGAAGATGTCGATTTCCGCGTCTGTCACTTCGCCATGTACGCAGAGCGGTAACCCGACCTCGGCCATCTTCTCCAAGACAGGTACGACCCGCTCGAAATCCCGAACGCCGCTCTCTGAATTGGTCGTTGCCCCAGCTGGGTAGAGCTTCACCGCGTGTACTAAGCCATCCATCGCAGCGGCCGCGACATCAATCGGATCCGTCGCTTCCGTAAGGTACAAGGTCATCAGCGGATCAAAACCAGAACCCTCGGGCAATGCAGCCTTTATGCGATCCTTGTAAGCCTGCGCGTCGGAGGATGTGACAACCGGCGGAATAAGGTTCGGCATAATGATTGCCCTGCCGATATGATCTGCCGACCATCCGATCACGCCCTTCAACATATCGCCGTCGCGAAGATGCAGGTGCCAATCGTCCGGGCGGCGTATCACAAGGCGGTCGGCGGAGATTTGGGCCAAGAGAGGAGTCCTTTAAAGGTTACCACTCTCTATGGTGCGGTGGCTGCCGCGGCAAGACCTACATCATGTGGACCCGGGCGGTTTGCCACAACGCTCCCGTGGGCCCTTTGCCGACTCTGGACAAATCGACTGCAACGCAGCCATCGCATCCATGACCTTCACGACATAGTCCCTGGTTTCAGCATAAGGCGGCACGCCTTTGTTCTTTCGGACGGCGCCTTCCCCAGCGTTATATCCTGCTAACGCAAGAAGGGCGTCGCCCCGGAATTCGTTCAACAACCAACTTAGATATGTCGCGCCGCCAGTGATGTTCTGAGCAGGATCGAAAGCATTGGCCACACCAAAACGTTTTGCTGTCGCCGGGATCAACTGCATCAGACCCTGCGCACCTTTGTGGCTGACCGCCTTGGGCTTGCCCAGCGACTCGACAGTTATGACGGCGGCCAGTAACGCCTCAGAGACGTTGTGCTTCCTGGCGGCCGCTGTGATCTCGGCACGATATGTCGTCAAAATGGAAGATGCTCTGTCCTCGCCCACCAGGCCCTTGCCGACACTGCGGCGGTCCTGCATCGATTTCAGGCTTTGGGCCCACCTGCCGGCGCTGGCAGAGGCCAGCAATGGCGAATGTTCCTTCCAGAACCAGCTGTACTGCTGCTTATAACGACCGCCTTTACGGGTTTTCTTGCCCGATTGCTGGCGCTGCTGACGCAACCGTTGACGTTCGCCCGGCGCAAGGATCCGTTTGCGCGTATTCTTGCCCGGACGGCGCACAATGTTTAGGCCGGACCGGTCCCCGGCCCTTACACCATTCTTTAAAAACTTGGCTTCAACTGTCGATTCGGTGAAACCAGGCCCAAGAATCAGAAAACATGCGAGAATCCAGTATGTAAGCGCTCTACCGTGCATTGTACTGCCTCATTTCAGCCACAATTGGCCATGTTGTCTCCATAGTGTTCTTCTCAACCGCCACTTTGTCCCCTAATTCCTTTGCAATTTGGGGTCAGATAAAGCGAATACTAATTTTTTGCTATTGTTTGTTTGTGAGCAACTTAGCCGAATGGTATCTACGTTTCCAGAGGACAGGGGTGAAGAGCATTCCCGTCCGGTTCGCACGAAAGACCGTGTCGGACAGAGAACTGAGACGGGTCTTTCTTGGACCTAACTGTGTGAGACTGAACAACGGAGGGTTTACCATGTTCACCAAGTTTCTTCGCGACGAATCCGGTGCAGTGACCATTGACTGGGTTGCTCTGACTGCTGGCATCCTGCTGCTGGGCATCACTCTGGTTTACGCCATCTTCAACGAAGGTGTCGGCAGCCTGGCTAAAAACATCAACTCGAACCTGAAGGACGCAGGTGCTAATGTGAACACCGGCTCGGCACCAACGCAGTCGACGTTCCAGTAATCTGAATTCACTAAAAGCCAAGCCTGCTTCGGCGGGCTTGGTGCTTGTTTTTAAAGTGAATATGGTATGGTGAGGATTGTTGCGATTCGCTGGGTGTGATCCATGAAAATCATCGCCATTTTGTTTCTTGTTTGCGGCGTCGGCTTGGCTGGCGGCGCGATTTACTATGCGTCCGAGCACTTCCGCAACATGGAAGCAATGATGGCTCAGGATGAGGGGCCAAAGACGGTCCGGATCGTAGCAGCCAAGCAATCGCTGTCTTACGGAGATCGGCTTAATTACGATCGCGCCAAAGAAATGCTGCGCTTCATCGAATGGCCAGCCGAGTCCGTCCCCGAAGGTGCATTCCGCACATCGGAAGAATTGCTGGGCCCCGAACGTAAGCAGGTTCGTGTCGTATTAAAATCCATCGAACCTGGCGAACTGATCCTAAAGAACAAAGTGACCGGCTTCGGTGAAGGCCTGCGATTGCAAGTCAGCGCTGGAATGCGGGCAGTCACGATTCCGATCGATGCTGTGACCGGCGGTGGCGGCCACGTTTCTCCTGGCGACCGCGTGGATATCCAGTGGACACGTCGCGCTGGCGGGACGATCAGTTCGACGATCTTGCTTTGGGCCGTTCCGGTCATTGCGCTGGATCAGTCGCATGACACTCAAAGTAGCGGACCCCGGCTTGGTAGCACGGTGACCGTCGAAGTCAGCCCAAAAGATGCTCAAGTCCTAAGACTGGCTCTAAGTGGTGGCACGCTGGCATTGCTTCTACGCGGCGAAGAAGACATCGCAGCAACACCTTCTGAGCAAGATCCGGAAGAGCCCGAACTGATGGATATGAACGACCTTCCAGGCGCGCCTGAAGCCGCGCCGGAACCTGAGCCAGAGCCCGAAGTCGAAGTCGTCCCAGTGTATACGCCGCGGCTGCCGACAGGTAAGAAGGCACCTGGGTCTGAATAATCTTCTGTTGCCGGAATATCATCTTTATAAATTGCGGTAGATATTGCCCGCAACCACTTGATTTCCCGATTATTCCGGTGTTTAGTGGACTCGGAACTATGGGGGAAGAGCGCGCCGATCCTGCGCAATCATAGATGGTAGTGGCCATGAAACGCATAGCGATAGTTGCGGCACCGATTCTTATATATCTGGTCGCACTTTTTGCACCTGCTTTGACGACGCCTACAGCAGAGGCGCAATCGGTTCTTCGCGTGGCGAAGGGACTTCAGTCAAACAACGTAGCGGTTTTGATTAACCGTGCAGTGGTGCTGGATAGTGCAGTCAGATTTTTGGAAGTTTCGGTCGCCAATCCGGAAATAGCAGACGTCCAACCGCTGTCGGACCGATCGATCTACATCTTCGGTCGGAATCGCGGTACGACGACGATGACGCTGCTGGGCGAGAACGGACGTTTGATTACAAACGTCACGGTTAAGGTGGAGGCGGATCATTCGGAGCTTAAGCTACGTCTGAAGCAACTGCTGCCGAACGAACCGGTCGAGGTTCGGACTGCGCGTGGCGGACTGATCCTTTCCGGCGT
This sequence comes from Pseudomonadota bacterium, assembly GCA_039028795.1. Classification (GTDB taxonomy): domain Bacteria; phylum Pseudomonadota; class Alphaproteobacteria; order Rhodobacterales; family Rhodobacteraceae; genus Thermohalobaculum. Next base: position 116,398 of record JBCCHJ010000002.1, on the reverse strand, counting down.
TATCTCCGGCAAAGCTAAAATCGATCGTGCGATGTCGTTGGCCCGGGCGTATGCTGGGGACGCCGTCATTAATATGATGTCAGTCGGCGGCACCCAGCAAGTGATGCTCAAGGTCCGGGTTGCGGAAATGAGCCGCGGCAACGGCAAAAACATCGGCGTCAGCCTCGGTTTGCTGGGAAGCACTCAAAGAACTGCGCCTCGAGTTACGACCGGTTCGACGCGTGTCGATACGTTCCCGACACCAACACAAGGCTCGACCGGACTTGGCGGTGTTCTTGATGTCGTGATTCCAACGGCGGCAGCTTTCGCCGGCGGCTTCGGGGCGGCGTTCACTCTTGCAGACGGCTTTTTGGTTGACGTTCAGCTCGATGCGCTGGAGAGCAAGGGCTTCGTGAAGCTGTTGGCCGAACCGAATTTGGTGGCGCTCTCGGGCCGCCGATCCAACTTCCTGGCCGGTGGCGAGGTGCCGATTCCAGTTCGTGGTGATGACGGCGAAATCACGATCGCGTTCCGCCCTGTTGGCGTCGAGCTGAACTTCGTACCTCAGGTCTTAGATGACGACCTCATCAACCTAAATGTTTCTGCTGTCGTGTCAGATGTCGACCCGGCGCTCAGCGCCAGCACAGCAGACATCGAGGTTCCTGGGTTCAGCGTCCGCCGCGCTACCACTACGGTGGAATTGCGTGACGGTCAGGCCTTTGCGATCGCTGGATTGCTGCGTGAGGACTTTGCCGATACTGTCAGCCAAGTGCCCTGGTTGGGCGATCTGCCCGTTTTGGGCGCGCTGTTTCGTTCGGCGGATTTCCAACGTAGTCAGTCAGAACTTGTGATCATCGTATCGGCACACTTGGTGGTGGCGGCGGACGATATCGACCAACTAGCTTTGCCGACGGATCGGATCAAAATCCCGAACGAGAGCGCCTTGTTCCTGTTGGGGCAGACGTTCGAGGGTGAAGGCCCGGCAACTGCCGACTTCACAGGGGTCGGTCTCGACGGCGACTTTGGATATGTGGTGGAGTAAGGACATGAAAAAATCACGCCTTTCTGTCGCCATGCTGACAATGGCGGTTATGGTTGGTGGATGTGCCGTTGAAGCGGGGCGGGACCGGATCACCAACGAGTTTGGCCGGGCCAATGCGGTGAACTTTGCTGCGCAAGATGCCTATAATCTGTCTAATCAAAGACTTAAGGATCTTGGCAAAGACTTTTCTGCAAACACTCAGGACACCGTGACCTTTGCGTTTGACCGATCAGGTTTAGACGCAAACGCCCGAACAGCTTTGGATGGTCAAGCCGCTTGGCTGCGCGCGAATCCAGAAGTTCGGATGACGATCATCGGGCACACCGATTTGGTCGGATCGAACCGCTACAATGACGGCCTGGGATTGCGTCGGGCGCGAACTGTGCTGCGGTACTTGACTCGCAAAGGTATCTCGCGCCGTCGTTTGGACGCTGTGGCATCTAGAGGCGAGCGTGAACCTGTAGTTCAGACCGAACAGCGCGAACGCCGGAACCGTCGCACGGTCACAACGGTGTCAGGTTTTGCCCGAAATTTCGTTGGTGTCGGCCTGGACGGTGTATACGCAGCGCGGGTTTACGATGGGTTCCAAGCTGGTCAGCCCGAGGTTGAAGAGGCTGGCTCGACGGGTAGCAACTAAACTGCAAAGGTTGTTAACTGTCCGCGCGGACAATGCTATCTTGATGTTGGACGCAAAACGGCCACGTTTGCAATATAGGAATGTTGGCTGAACGTGGGTAAGAGGTGGTTCGGTGGACGAGTTTGTCAGATCTCGGGCTGACGCAAGCAGCGGGAGCCCGGCTCTGACAAGGTCCCCATCGGACTGCGCATTTTCTCGTTGATGAATGGTGAACTGAACGATGGCCTTGTCTTTTCGTCGTGAACCTTCAGCAGCGCCGGCAGAGGCGCTTGTGTTTGCCGAAGGCTTCACAGATTTTGATGCGCTTGCAGAAGATCTTGATGTCGAATTCGGCGAAGGTCAGTGGGAAGAAATTAAAGGTGCCGATGCGGAAGAGGCTTTGCGCGCCGCAGAAAAAGCTTCTTTTGCCGTTTTTGCAGTATCCAGCGATGCCCATAATACGGTCGAGGATGTCGCTTACCTCATAAAAATCGCCCAAGAGGCCGGTCTGCTTATCCTTTTGGTCGCAGGCGAAATCTCTTCGCGTACGATGCTGCGGCTGATGCGCGAGGGCGTTTCAGAATCAGCGCCTTATCCTGATGCAGACGGGGCCCTTGCAGAGGCATTCAGTCAGCTTCGCGTGGCAAAAGCGAATGCCAATGATCCAAATCACGGAACACCCGCCCCGGAACGCAAGGGCCGGGTGATTACCATTTACGGCGCAGCCGGCGGAGTCGGTGCCAGTACCATGGCCGTCAATCTGGCCTGGGAAATTGCGTCTGCGACCAAAAAAGAAGGTCTCAAGGTGGCCTTGCTGGATTTCAATTTCCAGTACGGCTCGATTGCGACGTATTTGGATGTGCCGCGCCGTGAAGCAGTTTACGAGCTGGTCTCGGAAGCCTCATCACTTGACCAGACCGGACTGACGCAGGCTCTGAGCGTATTTGACGATCTATTGCATGTGCTGACTGCACCGCGCGATGCGCTGCCATTGGATATCGTCTCGCCCAGCGATATTAAGGCAATCATCGATCTGGCCTGTGGGGCGTTCGATTATGTTCTGATCGACATGCCGCAGGCGCTCATGAACTGGTCAGAGCAGGTCTATATGGCCTCGGAAGAATTCTATGCGGTCATGGAAGTCGATATGCGTTCGGCTCAGAACATGTTCCGTTTCCTAAGAACTTTGAAAGCCGAGGATATGGCTTTGGACCGGATCAAGTTTGTTTTGAACCGGGCGCCAGGACTGACAGACCTCAGTGGGAAGGCCCGTGTGCGCAGGGTCGCAGAAAGTCTGGGTATCGAATATGCCGCAATGCTGCCGGACGGTGGCAAGCAAGTCATGAACGCCTGCGATCAAGGCGTGCCATTGTTGAAAGCGGCGAAGTCAAACCCAATGCGCAAGGAAATTGGCAGACTTTGCGATGCCATCCTTAAATCCGGCGACGTCGCCAGCGCGAAGGCTGGCTGAAATCGCTGCATAGAGGACATAGCGTATGTTTAAACGGATCCGACAAAACCAACCAGGCCCCAACGATCCCCAACCTGGGGCAGCTGCACGTATGGCAATGGACGAAGGCGGCGGTGATTTGACCGTTGCGACCCGCCGCGAAGATCGTCCGCAGCCGGCGCGCAGCGCCGGAACACTTGCGCGGTTGGCTTCGGATGTGAAGCGTCAGGTTCTGACACCCGAACAGGAATCAGAAAACAAGCGCCGCCGTCGTCTGCTGACGTTGCGCGTAGACCTGCACAAGCGTCTTTTGGAAGAATTGAACCTGGCCGCAATCGACAAGGTCAGCGAAGCTGAGCTGAAGGCGGAAATCAGCTCGGTGGTTCGCGAAGAGCTTTTTGATTCTGATCTGGTGCTGTCGCGGACCGAACTGGACAAGCTTTGTGACGAACTGGTCGACGAAGTCGTTGGCCTCGGCCCACTGGAGCCGCTTCTGAAAGACGACAGCATCACGGATATCTTGGTGAACACGGCCGAACAGTGCTTTATCGAGCGCAGCGGTCAGTTGGTAAGAACTGATGTCCAGTTCAAGGATGATGCGCACCTGATGCGGGTCATCAACAAAATCGTCAGCGCGGTGGGACGGCGGGTTGATGAAAGCCAACCCTGGGTCGACGCCCGCCTTGCCGATGGTAGCCGGGTGAACGCTCTGGTGCCGCCTTGTGCAGTGGACGGCCCGTTGCTGTCCATTCGGAAGTTCTCGAAGATCCCGTTCACCGTCGACAGCCTGATCGAAGGCGGCGCGTTTTCGGAAGAAATGGCGCTGTTCATGCACGCCTGCGTCCGGTGCAAGCTGAATGTTCTGGTCTCGGGTGGTACGGGTTCGGGAAAAACGACGACACTAAACGCGCTTTCAAGCTTTATCCCCGAAAACGAGCGGATCGTAACAATCGAGGATACCGCGGAATTGCAGCTTCAACAGGAACATGTCGGCCGCATGGAAAGCCGCCCGGCCAACGTTGAAGGTACAGGTGCTGTGACCCAGCGCGATTTGCTGAAGAACGCGCTTCGTATGCGACCGGACCGGATCATCGTGGGGGAAACCCGCGGTGAAGAAGTTGTTGATATGCTTCAGGCCATGAACACCGGCCACGAAGGCTCGATGACGACGCTGCACGCGAACACCCCGCGTGACGCGCTGTCACGTCTGGAGAACATGGTGGGCATGTCGGGGATCGAACTGCCGCTAAAGGCGCTGCGCACAAACGTGTCTTCTGCGATCGATGTGATCGTGCAGGTCAGCCGGATGACCGACGGCAAACGTCGTATGAATTCGATTCAAGAGATCACGGGCATGGAAGGCGATGTGATCACCATGCAAGAGATCTTCACGTATGAACGGTCTGGGATGGATGGTGGCGGTAAAATTCAGGGAAAGTTCAGCGCAACGGGCATCAGATCGAAATTTGCGGATAGATTCACATCTTGGGGTTACGAATTGCCGCAAACACTGTTCCGTCCGGACTCCTGAGTAGATGATTTAGCGGGGCGAAAGTAACGATATGCTGTTTACGCCGATTATATACGGGCTGATCTTCATTGGGGTCCTCTTTATGGTCGAGGGCCTCTACCTGATCGCCTTCGGCAAGACCCTGCGCCGGGAAAAGAGGGTGAACCGGCGCCTGGCGCTGCTGCAGGAAGGCCGTGACACCGAAGAGGTTCTGTCGATCCTGCGCGAAGAACGCGAAGGTAATGACAAACAGACCAGCACTCCGATCGTCGGGCCGCTCATCGAAAAGGCACGACACGCCAATATCGTGCTTTCGATGAAGGCGATCATTATTACGTTGATTATATTGATCGCATTGTCGTTCTTCCTGCTGACAGTGTTCACGGGCGCAGGCGTTCAAATCCGCGTCATCATCGCAGTGCTGATCGGATACTCCTCGTTCTTCCTCTGGCTGCGGAACAAGGCCCGCAAACGGATCGCATTGTTCGAGGAACAGTTGCCAGATGCCCTTGATCTGATGGTTCGAAGCCTGCGTGTGGGTCACCCGATTAACGCTGCCATCAGCATTGTGGCACGCGAAATGCCAGACCCGATCGGGACCGAGTTTGGCCTGATCGCCGACGAGGCAACCTATGGCATGACGGTGAACGACGCGCTGGACCGGATGGCGGACCGCGTGCCGGTACCGGACTTGCGGTTCCTGGCCGTTGCTGTGAACATCCAGGCGACCTCCGGCGGCAACCTTGCAGAGATTTTGGACGGATTGTCCAAGGTGATCCGTGCCCGGTTCAAACTGTTCCGCAAAGTGAAGGCAATTACAGCTGAAGCACGTTGGTCGGGATGGTTCCTCTCGATCTTCCCGGTGATTGCGCTTCTTTTGGTTCAGGTCGTCGACCCCCAATATTATGACAGGGTCTCAGATCATCCTTTCTTTATTCCGGGTGCGGTGGTGACCTTTATCCTATTGATCGCAAACATTATTTTCATGCGCATCCTTGTGAACATCAAAGTCTGATGGGATAGGTGCAGCCGCGATGATCATCAAAGCGATCACAATCCTGCAAACGCAAGCGCCGACGCAACCTGCACAGCAGCCTGCGTCTCCGCCGAACCCTGTTAATGATGGTTCGACAGGGGTCCAAGGTGCGGCGGAGCAGGCCCAATCCGGTGCGATGAACTTCGTCGGCAAGCTTTGGACGTCGCTTGAATCGACCTATGGCGTGGCCGGGCCTTTCTATGCGATCGCTGCCTTTGGCATGCTGTTGGCCCTGATGGCGGTGCCATTCCTACTGAAGCGCCAGAAAGACCCGCTGGAGCGTTTCTCATTCAAAGAAGGGCTGCGGGACTCTGAACTCGTTGGTCTTCGCACGAATGTAGACGATGGCAACCTGCGTGGGTTGGCGCCGCTGTTGGAGCCGAACACCGAAGAAGAAATCAGCCAAACAAAGATGGAGCTGAAGTCCGCGGGTTACAAATCCGGCTCAGCTATCCGTGTCTATTTCTTTGCACGCGCAGCATTCGGAATCGGGTTGCTGGGCATCGGGCTGATCTTCACGCTGTTGATCCCAAAAGAACCGAACCTTGTGGTTTCGGTCGTTCTTTCGGTGCTCTTGGGTCTGGCCGGGTACTTTTTGCCGGTCTACTGGGTCAAACGCCAAATTCAGACCCGCCGCCAGGAAATTCAGAATGCGTTCCCTGATGCGATGGACATGATGCTGGTCTGCATCGAAGGCGGTCAATCCTTGGACCAGGCGATGGCGCGGGTTGGCGACGAAATGGAGGCCAGCGGCACACCGCTGGCGGAAGAACTCCAAATTGTCAGCCAAGAATTCCGGGCGGGTAAAGACCGATCGACGGTTTTGCGCGATTTTGCAGATCGTTGCGCTGTGAACGATATCTCCAGCTTCGTGACCGTGCTGATCCAGTCGACAACCTTTGGTACTTCGATCAGCCAGGCGCTTCGGGTCTATGCCTCGGAAATGCGAGACAAACGCCTGATGCGCGCGGAAGAAAAAGCCAACGTGTTGCCGACCAAGCTGACGCTGGGCACAATGGCTTTCACGGTTCCACCGCTGATCCTGATCTTGGTCGGCCCGTCCTTCATTCAGATTTTGCGGTCGATCGCCGGCTTGAGCGGCGGGTGATGCTGGTCCGGCTGCCAGTTTTGGCAGGCCTGACGCTTGCCCTGACCGGTGTGGCAGGTTGCAACCTTTTTCCTGAGCCCGACCCGCTTTCTAAACTCGAGGGACCGCCGCGGTTAACTGAACCGCGTACAAGCTATCTCGACCTCGGGCGGCAATACCTGCGCGCGGGCGAGGTGGCTCAAGCGAAAGCCGCCTTTGTCCGATCGATGCGGGTCGAAGGTTACACCGCCGCGGCCCTGACCGGGGCGGGTCTGGCGGCAGAACGCCAGGGCCTTTTAACTGAAGCCCGACGTTTCTTTGAAAGGGCAAAGGCAAAGGCGCCGGGATCGGTTCTTGCACACAATAACCTTGGTGCTGTTTTGTATCGCATGGGCGAGTATCATGCCGCAAAGCAAGCGTTTCAGGCGGCTTTCGCCTTGTCCAGCGGGACAAGTCGGGTCGCAACCCATAATCTGGCGCTGAGCGAGTTGGCGATCCGCAAGGCGCTTGATGATAATCCACCGGAAGTTCCGAATCCGTTGCCCTTGCAGCGAGAAGGTTCGGGAGAGTACCGGATACTGGATCCAAAAAAACAAGAATCCTCTAGCTGACGGAGCGGAGCATGACAGGACGGGCAGTTACGACAGCAGCAGTCATCTTAATTTCCGGTCTCTTGGCCGGATGCGAGTCCGTAAGTGACAAACCGGACCCGCTTGCAAAGAACGTTATCGACGAAGCCAATCTGACCGATCTGCTTTTAACAGCAGGCAATCCGGAAGAAAGTGTCACGTATTTCCAGAACGCACTGGCCCAAGAGCCTAGTCGGACCGACTTACGCCGTGGCCTAGCGATTTCGCTGATCCGCGCAAAACGGTTCCCCGAGGCGGGCAGAGTTTATGAGGAAATGATCAGCCTTGGTCAGGCCGAACCCGTAGATCGGTTGGAATACGCCTTCGTTGCCGCGCGGCTGGAAAAATGGGACGACGTTAGAGCAGTGATTGCGCAGTTGCCCGCAGGGCTTAACACGGGTCGGCGCCATATGATCGAGGCAATGCTGGCCGATCATGAACAAAATTGGTCGGCGGCCGATGCGGCTTACGCCCGTGCCGAAACCCTGAGCACCAATCCTGCGAGTATCCTTAACAACTGGGGCGTCTCGCTGATGTCGCGCGGAGATTTGCCAGCGGCGGAACGGTCGTTTGAAAAGGCTCTGACCTATAACGCCCGTCTCTTCAATGCGAAGAACAACCTTGCGATATCCCGCGGCCTCCAAGGTAATTTTCAGCTACCGGTTATTCCTATGACAGAAACCGAAAAAGCGATCATTTTGAACAATTTAGGGGTGATCGCTTTGGGCAAAGATCAAAAGCGTGTCGCCAGAGGTCTTTTTGCCGCCGCAGTTGAAGCGCATCCACAGCATTACGAGGCCGCCGCAAACCGGCTGGCGTCTTTGGAAGCTGTTGTTGAGAACTGACGAATGTTTGAAACGCCTGCGCTTTGGCTCGTTATCGCGACGATGGTGCCGCTATTGCTTTACACGGCATGGAGCGATCTTAAGACCCTGAAGATCCCGAATTGGATCCCGCTGTTGATCCTGGTGATTTATCTCATCACCGGGTTTTGGGGCCTGTCGCTTGAGGTATTCCTTTGGGGGCTTGGCGCGGGGGTCATCACGTTAGTGGCTTTCATCCTACTCTACTCATTACTGGATGTGATGGGGATAGGTGGCATCGGAGCGGGTGATCTGAAGCTGCTGGCGGCGGTTGTGCCGTTCATGTTCGCCCGCGACCTGCTGATGATCTTGATCTTCTACTTCATCGCGGTCATGGCCGTTTGGATGACATTCACCATCCTCTGGAGGCGCAAGAAGGGCGAATCATCATTCGCTTCGCTGAACCAGGAAGGCACGAAGTACGGCCGTCGAACGCCGCCCATGGGCGTCGCGATCGCAGGCGCGATGATTGCCTATCTGATCGTCATGGGTTTGCGTGCCCAAGGCGCCCTCAGCGTTTGACCCACGCGCCCCAGTCGGGGTCCTTTAAGAATAAGGGCGGGTGATCGGTGATGATGCCGGTCAAGGGCAGATCCCGAAAAGGGACCAGCAATTGCGGCTCGTTCGCAGTAAAAATGCGGACATCGACCTCAAGAGACTCGGCCTGGCGCAACAGGGCTTGGTTCAGATGCGTGTAGTGCAGGTGCAGTGCCGCTGCACTCAGATCTGTGACAGAATGCGGCCAGTCACTTGGTGGATTATAATACAAAACCGCAATCGCTGCCGCGGGTAGAATTTGTCTCAACACCGTTAGTGCCTTTAGGTCAAAGCTTGACGTGATGATCCGTCCATCCGTCCAAGGGCGTGCTCGTAAAGCATCGGCAACGACACCGGCAATCCGCGCAGAAGGTACGTCATGCGACTTCATCTCAAGATTAGCGAACATGCCCAGTTCGTCCAGTAGATCTAATACCTGATCCAATGTCGGCAACGGCTCACCAGGCCCGGCCTCGATCCCGGGCAGATCATCAATCCCGATTTCGGACAGCGACCCAGTCCGGTTTGTGCAGCGATCCAGCGTTCCATCGTGATGCACAACAGCCGTGCCGTCCCCCAAGAGAGATACGTCAAACTCGATCCAATACGCGCCTTGCCGATCAGCTTCGCGGATCGCGCCCAGCGTATTCTCCGGTCGCGCCAGACTGGCGCCACGATGCGCCATCAGGCGTCCTGGGTCGACGACATTGGGGGTCATGCGGGCTCCTGATGCAAGCATTGGCTTTTCCGTCTTGCCACCAAAACAGCGCCACGTCCAAGGACGAAATCGCCTGTCGCTTGCCCTGGCCCGGACTTCGTGCGATCTGTCCGTCTGACAATGATCGAGAAAGGGTAAACCGGGTTGCTACGCTATCTCATATTTGCGGGACTTGTCGTCGGACTGGGTTTCGCGATTTGGGACCTGGGCCAACGAGGCGCCAGAGCGTACGAGCGGATGTTAGCGCAGCGCGTCCTAAACGGGCTTGAAATCCTTGGATATTCCTGGGCCGAGGTTAAGACCGACGGATTGCAGTTGGAACTGCATGGCCACGCGCCGGACAAGTTTGAACGCGAGTTGGCCTTTGAAAGCGCGCGGGCCACAGCGCAGGTCGCTCGGATCAAGAATTTTGCGACCGCGACGCTGGCACCACCTGAACGTCGGGATCCCGTGCGGATCGAGCTTCACCGGGACAAGCGTGGCGTCACCATGACCGGGCAGACCGCCAGCCGATCGATGCGCGAGGCATTGAACAATGCGCTCAAGGCATTGGATGCGGAATTGGTCGTGCACGATCTGACCGGCATTCAGGCCGCATTGCCACGCCGCCGGATTTCGCCTGAAATTCGTGTTGCTGCTCTGGCTGCGACCCGTCTGCCAAATGCTTATGTGGTGCTAGAACCTGGGAAGGTTGTCATCGACGGGCAATCCATGGACGAGGCGGATCGCGAAGACATCTCGAAACAGCTTTTGGAAGCAGCCGGTGATCAGGTGCAGTTGGATCTCCGGATTAGGATCCCAGCCAGCGTGATCGCACCTTTCGCATTTTCCGCCGAAAAGGAAGTCGGTGGCGGCGTCCTTCTGGAGCGGTGCGCTGTTCGCAATGTCAAAGAACGCGCTGCGGTAGTGGGCCGGCTGGCGGCAATAGGTATCGGCGATCGTGTTGAGCCGTGCAGAATTGGCTTGGGCGGGCCGAGCGGCGATTGGGAACAGGCGATTGCCGTGGCGCTGACGGCGCTCCAGAACTTGCCGGCGGGCCGCGTCGATCTGGAATACCGGCATCTGCAGCTGACCGGCTATCCACCGACAGCTCCGGTCGACTTTGACGCAACTGCAGTTGCATTGATCGTCGCGCTGCCCGATGGGTTCGAGGCCGCATCGGTCCTGCGTTCGGACGACGTTGCCACCCTGACCAGCATCGCCCGCGAACGATACTGGATGCATATGTCGCGCAATGGCGACGCCGTCACCATGGCCGGACAGGTTCCGAACGCCGCCGTTGCTTCTGCGATCGACGCATATGCGACCGCGCTCTTCGGCAATAGTTCCGTCCAATCTGCGCTTAAGCCGGTCAGCGCCAGTCCGCCCCAGGGATGGCAGGCGGCAGCATTGCGTTTGCTGGACCATTTGGCGCATGCCACCCAGGGCGAGGCCGAACTCGCCGGCTATAAGCTGCATTTGCGCGCAACTCTGCAAGACCCCGTGATCGCGCAGGCCGTTCATCAGGACCTTTCGAATTATCTGGGAACCTTTGACGTCTCTACGACATTGACGGTTGATCTGCCGACCGTCTTCGGCGGCATACCCTTGCCGGGGGTTCGATGCGCCGAGCACATGAACCGGGTCTACCATGACCAGCCTGTCGAGTTCAGCACAGGCAGCGCCCGGATTGCCGAAGGCAACAGGGATGTGCTGGTGAAACTGGCGGACGTGATGGACCGCTGCACGGCCAAAAAAATCGAAGTTGGCGGGCATACGGACAGTCAGGGCTCTGACCAGGTGAACGAACGGATCAGTCAGGCCAGGGCGGACGCCGTCATGTCGGCCCTGCTGGGTCAGGGCGTGCCGGCGAACCGGTTGTCCGCAAAAGGTTACGGAGAGACGATCCCGATCGCCGACAATAAGACAGAAGAGGGCCGCGCCCGCAATCGCCGAATTGAATTCAAGGCCGTCGAATGATGCGGAACCCTATGAAAATCAAAGGAAAAACATGCTGACAGGCGGACAGCTGGCGATCGCAATTTCAGCGATCTTGTTCGCGGCAATCGTGCTGGGCTGGGTTCTGCACTGGCTCTGGATGCGGCTCTCAAACGCGGCAATTTCGGATACCGCGCGGATCACCGAAATGATCAACCGGTTGCACGAAGCGGATCGGTCGCGCGAGGCCGCCGAGGATGCCAAGGAGTTGGCCGAGAACCTCTTGGCGTCGCGCGAAGCAGAGATGGAGAACCGTATGGCCGCCATGCAGGCGCGTTTGGACGGCGCAGTGGAAGGACGGGAAGCGGAACTTTCCATTGCGCTGCGCGAGGCCAAGGCGGATGCCGAGGCATCGATGACGGGCCTCAGAAATGCGCGCCAACGGATCATGGAGTTAGAGGCTGAATTGAACGAGGCCCGGGCGGGCTAGACGATCTTCAAAGTCTTTCAAAGCCTAGCAGCCCCGCCCTCTCTTTGGGGGCGCATTTGCAGCTGCGAACCTGGCAATGAAGTTAAACAAACAGCGTCAGGAAACCAATGTCCGTAGGACTTTGCGCGTTGAGAAAAAAGCTGTGCTAACGGCTCTTCTCCCAACGTTTGGTTGCAGCGTCATCACTTTCCCTTGCATCTACCCAGGCGCCGCCATGGGCACCGGTTTCCTTCTTCCAGAAGGGCGCCTTGGTCTTCAGATAATCCATCAGGAACTCCGCCGCCTGAAACGCCGCCTGCCGGTGACGGCTGGCCGTCAGCACCATGACTATACCTTCGCCGGGCGCCATCGCCCCGTAGCGATGGATTAGGCGCAAATTCTGTAACGGCCAACGGTCTCGCGCCTCGGCCACGATGTCTTCCAACGCCTGCTCGGTCATTCCGGGGTAATGCTCTAATTCCAGGGCCTCGATAGCTCCGGCCTCAGTCGTCTCACGCACCAGGCCGGTAAAGCTGACGACCGCGCCGATATCCCGGTTACCTTCCGTCATGGCTGCCATCTCGGCGGCCACATCGAAGGGTTCGGTTTGGACCGAGACCGACACGGTCTAACCGCCCGTCATCGGCGGGAAGAACCCAATCTCCCGAGCTCCGGCAAGGGGGTGGTCCATCTCGACCATTTTCTGGTCCACGGCCACACGCACGGCTGAAACATCCGCAAAGGCAGCGGCGTAGCGATCTTCCCGCGCGCTGAGTTCACGGATCAGCTCTGCGACAGTCACAGCAGGGCCGGGGTCGATATCCTCGGACGCCACACCGACCCGTTCGCGCAGCCAGGAAAAGTAAAAGGCTTGCATCACTGGTCCTCCCGCTCGCGAATATAGGCCAGGCCTTTGCGGAAGTAATCCCACCCGGTGATCAGAGTCAGAAGGGCTGCAATCCAGAGCGTAATCACGCCTACTAAAAAGATTATGTTTGGAATGCGCGCCAGATGCCCTCGTGCATGTTCGCCATCAAGACCAATGTTGCGCAGATCGCTCTCAAACAAGGGCCACACCGCCAAGAGAAGAGCTATCGCAACCATCTGAGCCGTCGTCTTCCATTTCGCCAATCCCGTCACATCGAGCTTTACCTGGCCAAGATATTCGCGGAGGCCGGAAACTAAGACTTCCCGCAAAAGAATAATCACGACAGGTACCGTGAAAATGGCACTTGGAAAGGGGTGCGACGTGGTTCCGGCCCCACCCAGACTTTTGCTGTGCAGCACAAGGATAAGTGCAAGTGCAATTACCACCATCGCTTTGTCCGCGATCGGATCCAGCATCTTGCCGATTGCCGAGATCTGTCCCAGCTTTCGGGCAAGCCAGCCATCCAAAAAATCCGTCAGCGCTGCACCAATGAACAGGCCCAAAGCAAGCCAATCCGCCAGCGGTCGGTCAAAGACCAAAAAGACCAAAGCAATACAGGGTGCTGCCAAGATGCGCGCGATAGTCAGGATATTTGGGATGGTCCAAATCATGGCATTGTGATGACGGATTTAGCGCTCGGGTGCAACCGGCACAAATCCCCTTCATCTGGCCAAAAATACCTCGGAGCGCGAGGCGGAGCCTCGCCTTAGCCCGAAGGGCTAAAACCCTCACCGTTCCCCATGAAAGAAACCATAGATTGTCTCGGCCATATTGGCGGAAATCCCGTCCACGGCCTGAAGATCTGCCAGCCCGGCCCGCGACACCGCCTTGGCCGACCCAAAGTGGGTCAGCAGGGCCCGTTTCCGGCCGGGGCCGATACCGGGCACCTCGTCCAGGGGCGTCGCTCCGATCGCTTTGGACCGCTTCGCACGGTGCGCGCCGATGGCGAAGCGGTGCGCCTCGTCGCGCATACGCTGGATGAAGTATAAAGCGGGAGAGCGGAAGGGCAGGGCAAAGGGCCGCCGCCCAGGTGCATAGAACTCCTCTTTACCTGCGTCCCGGTCCGTGCCTTTGGCAACGCCGAACAGCGCAAGATCCGAGACACCTAATTCATCCAGCACGGACATCGATGCCGAAACCTGTCCCGCTCCCCCATCGATCAGCACCAGATCCGGCCACATCCCTTCCTTCCGATCGGGATCCTCTTTGATTAGACGGGCAAAGCGGCGGGTCAGAACCTCTTTCATCATCCCAAAATCATCGCCGGGGGTCAGACTTTCCGATTTGATATTGAACTTGCGGTATTGGGATTTCTCGTATCCCTCAGGGCCGGCCACGATCATCGCGCCCACCGCATGGGCACCCTGGATATGCGAGTTGTCATAAACCTCGACCCGCTTCGGTGGGGTCTCCAGGTCAAAGGCCTCGGCCAACTCGTCCAGCAGCTTCGCCTGAGATGCGGATTCTGCCATTTTGCGCCCCAGCGCTTCTCGGGCATTCTGCGCGGCATGATCGACCAATTCGCGCTTTTCGCCGCGTTGCGGTACGGCGACCACAACTCTGCGGTTCGTGACTGTTGATAGGGCATCGGCCAAAAGGTCCGCGTTCTCTATCGCATGGCTCAGCAAAACCATCCGGGCCGCTTCTCGCTTGGAATAGAACTGCCCAAGGAACGCTTCCAGAATCTCGTCATCTTCCATGTCCTGGGTCACCCGCGGGAAATAGGCCCGATTGCCCCAGTTCTGGTTCGAGCGGAAGAAGAAGACCTGCACGCAGGCCTGGCCGCCTTCGCGGTGCAGGGCCATGACATCGGCCTCGGCGGTGACGCGCGGATTGATGCCTTGATGACCCTGGATTGCCGTCAGCGCTCGGATACGGTCGCGCAAGACAGCAGCGCGCTCAAACTCCATTGCTTCGGACGCCGTGGTCATCTGGGCCGCCAAGCGTTCTTGAACGGCTGTCGACCGACCACGCAGGAAATCATCTGCATCGGTGACCAGCTTGGCGTAATCCTCTTTGCTGACTTTGCCGCCGCAGGGTCCTGCGCAGCGTTTCATATAATAGTTTAGGCAAGGACGGTTGCCGGCCTCGACCTCGCGGTCCGAGCAACTGCGCAATAAGAAGACCTTCTGCAAAGTGTTGATCGTGCGGTTCACGGCACCGGCGCTGGCGAAGGGGCCATAGTAACGGCCCTTTCGGGTTTTGGCCCCGCGATGCTTTTCGATCCGCGGGAAGTCATGCTCGGTCGAGATGAAGATATGCGGGAAGGATTTGTCATCGCGCAGCAGCACATTGAAGCGAGGCTTTAGCTGCTTGATGAGGTTGGCCTCTAGCAGCAGTGCCTCGGTCTCCGTCTCGGTCGTGATGAACTCCATCGAGGCGGTCGCCGCGATCATCCGCGCGATGCGGTTCGTATGTCCGCCCATCTTCGTGTAAGAAGAGACGCGCTTTTTCAGTGACCGCGCTTTGCCGACATAAAGAACTTCCGAATCCGACCCCATCATCCGATAGACACCAGGACTGTCATCCAGCTTTGACACTTGGGCCTTTATAACCTCTGGCCCGGTGAGTGCAGTCGGTATTGGCACAGAATTAGGCATTCACAGGTGATTCCCTTTTACGGCCTCGAGTGAGTCCGCAAGTCGACTTTGATTCAACCCCAAACCTGTCCACGACTTCTGTGGATAAGCTTATGGGTAACTTATGCCGCAAACGGATTTTCCTTTGCCAAACAACGGGGCCTTTCTCTTTGCCTAAAAAATAGGCGTTTCTTCAAGTCGTTGTTTTCATTGAGAAAAAAATATCATTATTAGCAAGATACTGAAATGGTTAAGAAAATTTAACAGTTTCATTACAGGTATCAGACGCGGGTGGAAAACGCTCTTCAGGTCAGCGCATCTCTCCAGGTGTCACGCGCCATCCCCAACAATGTCGGGCGTTTGCCATAAGATGTGTTGTCCACCATCGATCGCAAGCATTTGACCCGTAAAGGCTTTGTTCGAAAGCACAAAGCGCACGGCATTAACGATATCTTCAGGATCGGATCCCCGGCCCAACGCGCAGGCCGACCGTTGCTTTGCAAAGTGGGCATCGGTTTGGCCCTCAGCGACGATCGTTGGACCGGGGCCGATCCCGGCAACACGAATGTCAGGACCCAGCGCCTGGGCCGCCGTCAGCGTAAATGTTTTCAGTCCGGACTTGGCGATCAGATAGCTCATGAAAAGTGGCGTCGGTTTCAGCACCCTTTGATCAATCAAGTTGATCACGACAGACTGGGCGACCGGTTCGCCATTTTCGTCCGTGACGGCCTTCGGGGCCTGTGCGGCAAAATCCTGGGTCAGCTTTACGGGTGCGCGGAGGTTCGATTCAATCGCCCGGTCCCAGGTGTCACGGGTCATGGAGTGGATCTCGTCCAACTCGAACCAAGACGCATTATTGACCAGCAGGCAGATCGGCCCGCCCAGCCCGGTGGCTGCCGAGGCGATGACCTTTGCAGTCTCTGCCTCTTGGAACAGATCAGCCTGCACCAATGTCGTTCGAGCGCCCAGTGCTTCAGCCTCGGCGGCGGTCTGTTCTGCGTTTTCTTTGGATCCACGGTAATGCAGCGCAACATCCCAGCCCGTCGCTGCAAGATCCAGGCTGATCGCCCGGCCAATGCGCGCAGCTGCCCCCGTGACGACCGCCCGCCGTCGTTCCGTCATTCTGATGTCTCCTCAGACAAATGCCACATAGATATAGGCGACATAGGCCACCAGGAAGAACAAACCAGTGATCCGCCCGATCGGGCGACATAGCAGCACAATTGGGATCAGCGCCAGCGATGCCCCGATCATCACCCAAAGGTCTCGAGCCAGGATTTCTGCCGGGACTTGCAGCGGTGCGAAGATCGCAGCCGTTCCAATGATTGCCGTCAGATTGAAAATGTTCGAGCCGATGACATTGCCGATGGCCACTTCGGTCTGGCGTTTCAATGCGGCCATGATCGACGTTGCAAGCTCGGGCAATGATGTTCCGATGGCCACCAGTGTCAGACCGACCACGGATTCAGAGATACCAAGCGACAGCGCAATCCCACGCGCACCCTCGATCAGTAGGTGCGCGCCGAAGGGCAGGCCGATCATGCCAATGACCAACAATCGGGCGATCTTCCATTTCGCCATTTCAGCATCGGCGCTTTCGGCTTGCTTCAGATCCGCTGCGAAATCTTCATCTCCAACACCTGCCCTTAGGCCTTGCCGCACTGAATCCCAGACCATCGCCACTGCCAAAGCCAGAAGCACCGCACCGCCCCATAACGGAACTACTCCGGTTAGAACCAGGGCGGAAAAAACCGTGGTTGATCCGATCATGAAATAGAGGTTGCGATGGGCATCTGGGCTACAGGCGGCCAGCGGTGCGACGATCGCAGGCACACTTAACACCAACAATACGTTCGCGATGTTCGAGCCCACAACATTGCCAAGCGCAATGCCCGGGGCGCCCTTTAACGCGGCCTCTACCGAAATCAGCAGTTCCGGTGCGGATGTGCCGAAGGCAACAACCGTCGCACTGACAATAAATGCGGGAATCCCGAACCTTAGGCTAAGACCGACAGCGCCGCGGACCAACGCGTCTCCGGCACCAACCAGCAGCGCAAGACCTATGATCAGGTAAAATAGGTCCATGGTCGTCCTGACGCTGTCTGGGGCAAGTTTGGAATCGCGGCGCTTATCGCTACCCTGTGCGGCAGCACTTAGGCACGATCTTTACATCCGCAAGCCTGTCCCGCGGGTAAATAAATCCCGCAACTGCGGCATTTGATCAAATCCTGGGTCTTTACCGTGGCCTTTGCAGACTTTCGTCCGTCCTGAACTTTCGGACGAATCCATGGACCCGCGGCGCGAAACAGGAACGTCCACACCAGGATCAATGCGCCAAGAGTCAGCAGGATCTTCCAAATCATTGGGTACAGGTCCTTTTAGATGGCGGACATCGGGGACCCTAAAGATCTGAAGTCACACTGGCAATCCTGCGTGCCTCTGCGGCCCGGTTGGATATTCTGAGGAATCGCCTCGATGTTCTTCCCACCGGGCAATGCAATTGTGTATACACGATGCAACCGGGTGGACTGCAAGCTGACGGCGGACAGATATGAACGTCATGAGCGAAGAAGAGCTGTTGAAGACTCAGCTGGAAGAACTAAAGCGCGAGCATCGCAGCCTGGACGAGGAGATCGCAGAGATGACTGCGGCCCCAGGCGGCGACGCGCTGGCCATTCGTCTGTTGAAAAAGCGGAAACTGGTTTTGAAGGACCGCATCGCCTGGATTGAAGATCAGCTCTATCCGGACATCATCGCCTGATGTGGGCTGTTTTCAGAGCCTTTTGTGAACCCCCGTCCTCCCACCCCTATTCTTCGGGTGGAGTTGCAAACAGAGTGTTAAGTCAGAAAGCACCGTAACCCGCAAAATTCCTAAAATTTGATCAATATGCATTTCTGAAAGGCTTCCGCATCTTGGCGCAAATCGCTTGCCAGTGATCTTTCGAACCCTATAGTGCGCGCTTTCCTGAACGGAGGGGATCATGTCAGACCCGCTGATCGGTATTGCAATGGGCAGTCAGTCGGACTGGCCGACGATGAAATTGGCAGCCGACGTGCTGGACGAATTGGGCGTGCCATACGAGACGAAGATTCTTTCGGCGCACCGCACGCCGGACCGGATGTTCGCCTATGCAGAGCTGGCCGCAAGCCGCGGCCTGGCGGCGATAATTGCCGGCGCTGGCGGCGCAGCGCACCTGCCTGGCATGCTGGCCGCTAAAACCCGCGTGCCGGTCCTGGGTGTGCCGGTGAAGGGCTGGGCATTGGACGGGCAGGACAGTCTCTATTCCATCGTCCAGATGCCCAAAGGCATTCCAGTCGCAACCTTTGCAATCGGGGCAGCGGGGGCAATGAATGCCGGTCTGTTCGCGGCGGCGCAATTGGCGGTGTCAGACCCAGATTTGGCCAAACGGCTGGAGGCCTGGCGTGCTGCACGGTCCGCCGCGGTGGCCGAGGAGCCCACCCGTGACTGAGCCGCTTCCTCCGGGCTCGACCATCGGCATTCTGGGCGGCGGACAATTGGGCCGCATGCTGGCTGTGGCAGCCAGCCGGCTTGGCCTGAAGGCGCATATCTACGAACCTGGCGCCGCACCGGCAAGCGATGTGGCGGCTCAGGTCACACAGGCTGGCTATGACGATAGCGCGGCGTTGCAAGCCTTTGCCCGGTCCGTCGATGTCGTGACCTACGAATTCGAGAACGTTCCGGCATCTGCTTTGGATGTTCTCGAAGGGATCATTCCGATCAGGCCCGGACGTCGGGCGCTGGCGGTCAGCCAGGATCGATTGGATGAAAAGGCGTTCCTGGCCGAACAAGGGATCGCGGTCGCTCCGCACGCCAAGGTCGACACGCTGGGGGACCTGCAAGCGGCAATCGATACGATCGGGCCGGATGGCATTCTAAAGACCCGGCGGCTCGGCTATGATGGGAAGGGCCAGATGCGGCTTCGGCCTGGCGACGATATCGCCGCTGCTCTGGAAGCCATGTCGGGCGCACCTGCTATCCTGGAAGGCTTGATACCATTCGAGCGCGAAGTTTCGGTGATCGGTGCGCGGTCGCTCGACGGTCAAGTCGTGTGCTTTGACCCAGCGGAAAACGTGCACCGCGATGGCATTCTTCACACATCAACCGTTTCGTCTGCGACAGCGCGGGGTATCCGAACCGATGCCGTGCTGACGACGGCAAAGGTCCTCAACGCCCTGGACTATGTCGGTGTGATTGGGGTGGAGATGTTCGTTCTGCCCGGTAATCAGCTGATGGTGAATGAGATCGCCCCCAGGGTCCACAATTCAGGCCATTGGACCATCGAGGCCTGCATCATCGATCAGTTCCAACAGCACATTCGTGCAGTGGCCGGATGGCCGCTCGGCGATGGCACGCGGCATTCGGATGCGGTGATGACGAACCTGATTGGTGCCGAGGCCGATGACTGGCAGGCCCTGGCTAAAAACGGTGGCCTGCATCTCTATGGAAAGTCTGAAAGCCGCCCCGGCCGGAAGATGGGCCACGTGACCACACTCTCGTCCAAGACTTGAGCAGGGCCTGGCTTTGCCCGGCTACAGTTAAGAAGTCACTTTGCCTTGAGAATACATGTCAGGCCTTGCTGACGCGGGCCTCACCCGTTTTCACTTCTTCGGTCAACTTTTACAGGAGTGATCGGATGGGAAGCTGGATCAAAACGCTTGCAGGCATGGGTTTGGCCGCCGCACTGGGCACCAGCGCCAAGTCCGCCGATTGCGGCGGCGCCGATGACGCCTGCGAACTCGATCTTGGCAGCTATTACGCGCTTTCCCCTGAAGGACCCGGCCCGCATCCTGCGATGGTTTTTCTACATGGCGGTGGCGGTTGGGGCAGTCGCATCTTCAAGCAGCGGCGCAAAATGGCAGACGATTTCGTCGCTCGTGGTTATGTGGTGCTGGCGCCAAACGGCAAAAAGCGCCCTGGCAGCAAGTTTGGACCGGGCTGGGCCTTTATCCCGCAGTTCGAGCCGCACCGCGATGACCTCGCCTTTGTCCGCCAGGTGCTGGACGATGCAGGCGACCGGTTCGGCATTGACCGGGACCGGGTGTTGCTGACGGGATATTCCATCGGCGGCTCTCAGGTCTCTTATCTCGCCTGCAAGGCCCCAGGACTGGCTGCGGCCTATGCCCCGATCGCAGGTGGGTTTTGGAACCCGCCACCTGAAGACTGCGCAGGGCCGGTGAAGCTGCTCCACACCCATGGCTGGCGTGATCAGACTGTACCGCTGGAAGGCCGCCCGCTCGGCAATATCGGGGTAGAGCAGGGCGACATCTACCAGACCCTGGCGCAATGGCGTCAGCAGAACGGCTGCGCCAAGTATCGCCCGGACACATTTGTCACTGAAGGCCCGTTCTGGCGTCGGATATGGACCCATTGCGACGCCGGGGCATTGGAGTTTGCCCTGCACCCCGGCGGGCATGAGGTGCCGGATGCATGGGCGCCCCTGGCCATCGACTGGTTTGAAAAGGTCCTTCTGGTCGATTAAACAAATTGGCAGGAGGGGACCCAATGCAACAGGCTGATGACTTCCGGGACGAAAGCCTGGCGCTGCACGCCATTCTGGACCCGTTGGACGAACGCCACTTCACCGCCCCGACCGGCTTCAAAAACTGGACGATCAACGACATTCTGCAGCATCTGCACTACTTCAATTGGATGGCGCATCTTTCGCTGACGGATGCTGACGCTTTCACCACCGAGTACGCCGCAATGAACCGGCATAGCGAGGGCGGCAACAACCTGGTCAAAGCCGTGGCGCTGCGTTTGCCGGAGGGTCTGGTGGGTCGAAAGCTATTGGACACTTGGCGCGACTATCTCGACCCGATGACTGCGGACTTTGCCAGCGCCGACCCAAAAGCACGGGTGAAATGGGCAGGCCCGGATATGAGCGCGCGGTCTTCGATCACCGCGCGGCTGATGGAAACCTGGGCCCATGGGCATGAGATCTATGACCTGCTGGGCCTGGAACGGCAGGACCAAGACCGTATCCGCAATATTGCGCATCTGGGTGTCAACACCTTCGGCTGGACCTTCATCAACCGCGGGGAAGAGGTGCCACAGCCAATGCCGCACGTTCGGCTTACAGCGCCATCCGGTGAGGTATGGGAGTGGGGCGAGCCGCATGTAGACCGGGTCATCGGCACCGCGTCAGACTTCTGTCACGTCGTCTGCCAGACCAGGAATGTCGCGGATACCGCAATCCGCACCGAAGGCCCCGTTGCGCAGCGCTGGATGGCGTTAGCCCAATGTTTCGCTGGGCCGCCCCGGACGCCGCCGGCGCCTGGCACGCGTACCAAAGGGCCAGGCCTTTCGAGTACTCATTAGCCCTCCGATCGCTAGTCTGAGTGATCGAAGGTCCTGGCAAACCTCACTTGGCAATCAATCAAGCGGCGCACGCGGCACACAACCGCGTGGTCGTCGTCAAAGACCAAAAAAAGGCCGGTTACCGGGTTAGTCGTCGATCCCCGATGGATTCCAAACGTTCGGCGCCAGCGCGGCGCCACTACCCAAAAAAGCCTGAATTCTTCTGATCCGACAACAAGTCGCCCGGTAGGTGGTGCGGCTTTCCAAGCCGTGTCCTGTAGCCGAAGGCAGGCCTCGTTTTCTCTCTGGCTGCAGTGCTCACAACAAAACCTTGTGACGCGCGGATCTGGCCACTTGCGCAGCGCCTCAGGCCATGGCTGTTAGGATCGTGACAGCGCCGGAAACGCACGGCGCAACCCGTACCATGCAAGCCCGCTACGATGCGGGGGCTATCAGACACGAACGGAGCACGCGCGCATGATCTTCCACCGACTTTTCGCAGCTATTCTCGGCCTGATCCTTTTTGCTGCCGCGATGGCCCCTGCTTCGGCACATGAGTTCGCCAAAGGCGATCTTATGATCGACCATCCGGCGGCCCGTCCAAACCTGCCGAACCGGCCGGTTGCCGCCTATATGGTGATCATGAACAACGGCGCTGAAGACGATCGGTTGCTGTCGGCCACGTCGCCCTCTTTCGGCGCCGTGGAATTGCACATGTCATCGATGGAAAACGGCGTTATGCGGATGGAACAGCAGGACGCTATCGTGATCCCGGCAAATGGCCAGACGGCTCTGGAGCCCGGCGGTTTGCACCTGATGCTGTTCAAAGCGGAAAAGGCGTTCAAAGAGGGTGACAGTTACCCCCTGACCCTGACATTTGAAAAGGCCGGGGATGTCGAGGTCACCGTGAATGTTGAAAAGATCGTCGCCGGTGAAAAGGAAACCGACCATTCGAACCACGGCAACTGACGGGTAGGGTGGGCTTCAGCCCACCCCTCACCAAACTCAGTTCTTCGATTTGTCCACCAGCTGATTGGCAGCAATCCACGGCATCATGCCGCGCAGCTTAGCGCCGACTTCCTCGATCTGGTGGGCGTCATTGTTTCGGCGGATCGCCTTGAACATTGGCTGGCCGGCCTTGCACTCACGCATCCATTCGCTGACGAACCTGCCGGACTGGATGTCGGCCAGAACCTCTTTCATGCGGGCCTTCGTTTCGGCGTAAGGCACGACGCGGGGGCCAGAGACATACTCGCCGAACTCAGCGGTGTTCGAGATTGAATAGTTCATGTTCGCGATGCCACCTTCATAGATCAGGTCGACGATCAGCTTCACTTCGTGCAGGCACTCGAAATAGGCCATCTCTGGCTCGTAGCCCGCTTCGACCAGGGTCTCGAAGCCCAGGCGGATCAGTTCGACCACACCGCCGCACAGAACCGTCTGTTCACCAAATAGGTCGGTCTCACATTCTTCCTTGAAGTCGGTCTCGATGATGCCCGACCGGCCGCCGCCGATGGCTGCACAATAGGATTTGCCCACCTCCAGCGCAGTGCCCGTGGCGTCGTTGTGGACGGCCACCAGGCAGGGCACACCGCCGCCTTTGACGAACTCACCGCGGACAGTGTGGCCCGGGCCCTTTGGCGCCATCATGATGACGTCGCAGGTCGGCTTTGCCTCGATCAGGCCGAAATGAACGTTCAACCCGTGCGCAAATGCAATCGCGGCACCGTCCTTCATATTGTCATGGATATGCGCATAGTAAGTTTCAGCCTGCAGCTCGTCCGGCATGGCCATCATGATCACATCGGCCCAGGCCGCCGCATCGGCGATCGACATCACCTGCAAGCCTTCAGCTTCGGCCTTGGCGGCCGATGGCGAGCCGGGGCGCAATGCCGCTGCCACGTTCGAAACGCCGCTATCACGCATGTTCAGTGCGTGGGCGTGACCTTGAGAGCCATAGCCGACAACGGCCACGTTCTTGTTCTTGATCAGATTGATATCGCAGTCGCTGTCATAGTAGACGCGCATGTCCCGTCCCTCTCAAAAATTGTTCGTTTCGCCCTGATTGGGCGCCGCGGGCGTGGTTAGACGACCGCCCCGCCCAAGTCCAGTCCGTTGCGGCGTAAGCGCCCTTTAACTGGTCTTCATCAGCCTTGTCTCTTGCCCGTTGACCCAGTTTTGAAGTCGGAACATCGGGTTCGTTCGATAATATACAGATTCGCCCGGTCGGTGTGCCGGGCGCATGCCAGGCGACGCCTATGAAGAAGGCGATTGGCGCGGTGACGAGCATCAAAAGAACAAGGCCTGCAGAGATAATAGCAGGGCTCGTGATCGATTGTTCGAGGCCGAGGAAAACTACTCTGCCTGTGGTAATATCTGGACAGACCTTGGAACGTCGGAAAGTTCGCTTCCATCATTTTGATGGTTCGCAATGATCCCGATCAGCCCTGATTGACCACTTCGTTCACAATCATCCGCTCCCACAATTTGCGGGTGCAAACGTTTTGCGGCTGCGACTCCTCGGGCTCATCGATCATGCCACGCCGCATCATTTCCGAGGTGACAGCCATCGCCATGAAGTTCGGCAGTTCTTCCGGCAGCACGCCGGAAAATGCCTCATCAGGGCCAAAAACAGGGCGGCGAATGTCCGTTGGAAACTCGAAGCGTGTAAGTTCCTGCGGGTTACACCTGCCGTCCTCAGGGGTGATGCGAATGGCCGGATCATCCCGGGGCGTATCGTTTCGGGCAGAGTCGATCGCGAAGATGATCGATAGCGGCCCGGACGGATCAGGCTGCAAAGACATGTAGATCTGCGGTGCATTCTGGGCCGCCGCAAACAGCTTGTCCTCGGGCTTTGTGGGTGTTGTCGGTATCGCCGTGGGCGGAATCGCGCCTTCTGGTCTTAGCGGGTCGCCGCTTTGATCAGCGCATCCCACCAGCGTCAGCATGATCACAAGGGCTGCGGCCCGGTGGATCATTCCATGGCCTCGTCGCCGCGGGTCATGGCCGCGACACCTGTGCGTGCAATTTCGACCAGCCCCAAGGGCAGCATCAGTCCGGCAAACGCCTCGATCTGTTCTGATGTGTCGGCAAGCTCGAAAATAAAGCTGCCGGGCGTCACATCGACGACCTTGGCGCCCATGATCTCGGCCATGCGTAGCGCCTCGACCCGGACCTCTCCGGTCGAGACAACCTTGAACAGCCCCAGTTCGCGTTCGATATGCGGCGCTTCGACCGTCAGATCGTTCACGCCATGCACTGGAACCATGCGTTCAAGCTGTGCGTGGATCTGATCGATCACCGCCGGTGTTCCGCGGGTGACGATGGTGATCCGGCTTCTGTGGCCGGTATGGTCAACCTCGGCCACCGTGAGGCTTTCGATATTGTATCCGCGGCCGGAAAACAGGCCTATCACGCGCGCAAGCACGCCTGCTTCGTTGTCGACCAGCACGGAAAGCGTGTGGCGTTCTTCGCCGGCATCGCCCGGATCACGCAGATTATAGGCCGATTTTGCATTCGAGCCGGGTTTCAAAGTCAGGTTCATATCTTGTCTTCCGTAGTCGGTTTCGCCGGGTTCTAACGATTGTCAGCAGCGTCGGCAATCTCTTGGCTGTTTGCTTGCGATACCCGGGTCATATGGCTACCGCTTGCGGCGCTGCGCAATCAAAGGTTGCTAAATTCCGATCAAGATTTCGAATGGTCAGATCTGACCGATCATGGTTCGGGACTGCATTCGAGGTGTCGTGCATGCGGTCGCGGAAGATAGATCCGGGGACATGGTTGGATCCAGGGACATGGCCAAAGAAAGGCAGCCCGCGCATCAGGTGTCGCCATCGATGCGCTGCAAGCAATGATGCGCAATGGTCTGGCAGGCGCTCTGCAGATTTTCTTTAAAGTTCGCCACGACATGCGAATGCAGTTTTGCATCGACTTGGTTCACGGCGCGGATTTCTTTGATGATTTCCGGTGATGGCTTCACATCCACGCTGCGCGAGACATTAACTTTGGCATCAGGCGTCCTGAAGACACCGAAGGCTGCGCGTAGGTCTTCCAAGGCTTTTGAAACCTTGTTGTGCGGGATCAGCAGCAGATAGTCTTCATTGACCCTGCGCCACATCAGATCCTCATCCAACGGCTTATCATCGATACGGCTGACCAACATTCGCGCCTGCAGATTGCGATGCGCCTCGCCTCTGTCAGCATCGATCAGGCGCCAGGATTCTTCGAAGCTCTTGCCGATCGCGTGCTTTGACATTTCCTCGTTCGGCCGATTCTGCAAATACCGGTAGTACGAAACCGCCCGGTCAACCGGATCCCTGACCGCGGCCAGATAGAGCGGCTTGCGATCGAACAAGTCATGCATGCCAAAGCCCATATGGCTGCTGATGCAATAGATGTCATCCAGATCTTCTTGCGTCAGCTTTGACAGCGGGACGGATCTCGGCAGGCGAACATCCAGGAAATGCACGCCCCCGACAATGGCCGCCAATCCGGCTGAAAGGCTGGAGCCAGCAGTTTTCGGTATATGGGTGTGCACCAGGATGTGCTCTTGAAAGAAAGCCCGACGTTTTGCCAGGTCAGGCAGTTCGGAAAGCGCGCTATCGGCCTTGGCCGGGCGCGATGCCTGACCCGCGCGAAGCGTCTTCATATGCTGCGCCGCTATCTGGCGCGTCAGCTTCCCGCCAAACCATTTCGTGAGCCGGCGGGCGATCCATTCCTTCATCATCGCTGCGCACCTATCATGAAAGAATGAAGCAAAGGTCGATTGTACCGGAGTGATGGTTGAGAGTGCGAGATCTCGGGATCCAGGGTGCTTGACGCGCCAAATGCCCAGAGCGCCGGATCAGGACCGGCCGCCAGTCTGAACGATGGGCAGGAAAAGATAATATGTGCTGAAGCCACGACATCAGCATCCTGGATTTCAGGAGAGAGCCGAACTTCCTGATTGCGCAAAGCATTCACCTTCAAGATTGAACTGTCTGCAACACCGAAGGCGCTGCGCAGTCTTGCGATGGCTTCGGAAAGCATCTGCGGGACAATCAGAAGGTAGTTTTCATCGAGGGCCGCTCGGAAAGTGCTGGATCATCCTTACTGATCTTTGCAGGTGGTCCGACGTTTAAGGGGTGATTTGGCGGGAACTTTGGCCCCCGCCATCGCCTCAGCAAACTGCGGATCAAACCAGCACCGCCCCTTCGGCTTGGATCGCCCCTTCGGTCGAGGCCGCGCCCAGCAGCATCTCGTTATGGGCCTTGCCGGACGGGATCATCGGGAAGCAGTTTTCGTGCTTTTCCACCAGACAGTCGAAGATGACCGGGCCGGGATAGTCCAGCATTTCCTGGATCGCGTCGTCCAGGTTTGCCGGATCTGCGCAGTGAATTCCCTTGCATCCGAACGCATCCGCCAGTTTCACGAAATCGGGCAAGGCTTCGGAATAGCTGTGGGAATACCGCTCTCCGTGCAGAAGCTCCTGCCACTGGCGCACCATGCCCAACCGTTCATTGTTCAGGATGAACTGTTTCACCGGCAGACGGTATTGAACCGCAGTGCACATTTCCTGCATCACCATGATCCAGCTGGCCTCGCCCGCCACGTTAATGACCAAGCTTTCGGGATGGGCGATCTGCACACCGATCGATGCCGGCAGGCCGTATCCCATAGTCCCCAATCCGCCGGAGGTCATCCACCGATTGGGGTCTTCAAAGCCCAGGAATTGCGCGGCCCACATCTGATGCTGGCCGACCTCGGTCGTGATGTAGCGGTCCGCGTCCTTGGTCAGGGCCTCCAGCCGCTGTAGAGCATATTGCGGTTTGATCAGCACGTCCGAATTCTTGAAGCCCAGGCAATCCACCGCCCGCCATTTGTCAATCTCGGCCATCCAGCCGGTCATATCCTGCTTTTTCGACCCGCGATCGCGCCAAAGCCTCAACATCTCTTCCATCACATTGGCGACGTCGCCGACAATAGGCACATCGACATGGATGTTCTTGTTGATCGAACTTGGATCTATATCGATGTGGATCTTCTTCGATCCCGGGCTGAACGCGTCCGTACGCCCTGTAATCCGGTCATCGAAGCGTGCGCCGATGCAGATCATCACATCGCAGTCATGCATCGCCAGGTTTGCCTCGTAGGTGCCGTGCATCCCCAGCATGCCCAGCCATTTGTCGCCGGATGCCGGGTAACAGCCCAGACCCATCAGGGTCGAAGTAATCGGGAACCCGGTCTCTGACACCAGTTCGCGCAGCAGTTCCGTCGCCCGGTCGCCCGAGTTGATGACCCCGCCGCCGGAATAGATGATCGGCCGCTTGGCGCCTTCGATCAGTTTGACGGCTTCTTCAATCCAGTGCGGATCGCCTTTGACCTTTGGGTTATAG
Source organism: Pseudomonadota bacterium (assembly GCA_039028795.1). GTDB lineage: Bacteria > Pseudomonadota > Alphaproteobacteria > Rhodobacterales > Rhodobacteraceae > Thermohalobaculum. The sequence goes on along the minus strand of JBCCHJ010000002.1, from coordinate 88,345 downwards.
CGGCGGGTGTTGGACGACTCTTTCGCGGTATAGATGCCGTCCGCGAACTGTACGTCCTTCGGGATATCGACCAGCACAGGTCCGGGGCGGCCATGCGTGGCGACATGGAAGGCCTGGTGGATGGTATCAGCCAGTTCGTCAGTTTCCTTCACCAGCCAGTTGTGCTTGGTGCAGGGCCGGGTGATGCCGACGGTATCGGCTTCTTGGAAGGCATCATTACCGATCATAAAGGTCGGAACCTGACCGGTCAGAACGACGATTGGAATGCTGTCCATCAAGGCGTCGGTCATACCGGTGACGGCATTCGTCGCCCCGGGACCAGAGGTGACCAAAACAACGCCGGGTTTGCCCGTCGATCGGGCATAGCCTTCCGCCATGTGGGTCGCACCCTGTTCGTGGCGGACCAGGATGTGGCGAATATCGTTCTGTTTGAAGATCTCGTCATAGATCGGTAGCACAGCGCCGCCGGGATAGCCGAATACCACCTCGACCCCCTGATCGCGCAATGCGCGAACCACGATCTCGGCACCTGTTATCGTCTCTCGGGTCTCTTGGCTGTCTGTGCTGTCACCGGACATCTGACGGTCTCCCTTTGGTCTTCCGGTTCGCCGTCAGGCCACCTGGATCCGCCAGTGGCCGTTGGGCATAAAAAAAGCCCCGCTGAGGGGGCCATGCGCGCATCCAGTACGATGGTGTTCAGCCCATCGCACCCCAGCGCGCTTCGATTACGAGTACCAGGCTCATGCCTTGATCCTTCGGTTAAGTGGACATTCGATACCCAGGCACAGCCGGATGGTCAAGCCCCGATTTATGTCAGTATTTCAGACATATCGCCCGCTTGAATACGTCCATCGCCAACAGCATATCTCACGGTGGCGTGACGCTTGCAAAGCGTTCTTGCATTGAATTTGGAATTGGAAAAGAACTCCATAACAAGGCTTTCGGGGGCAAGCCTGAATTTTAGGGGGGACGTGGTCATGACGACCCATGACCAAGATCTTATTGTCGGGATCTATGACACCGTAGCAAATGTCAGTCTTTGGCCAGAGGTGCTGGATCGGATCGCGGAAAGCGTCGGTGCAAAAGGCGCAATGCTTTTCGAGATCGACAATGACGCGCTGACCGGGACGCATCTGGCAAAAAGCTACAGCCGGGACTTGGTGGACTATTACCTCCGTGAATACCTCGCAGAAGAGATGTCGGATCATCGAAGCTTCCTGAAGCACATCAAGGAACACGATACGGTCGATATCGTGCCGGACACGATCCTCTATGACGATATCGAAGAGTTCCGGGCCAGGCCAAACATTCAGGCCACCTTGGATGTGGGACTGCTGCACAGGGCCGCGGCGTTGCTGAACAAGGACAACATCGATGTCGGGCGCTTCTCGATCCAGTTCGGGGCCGACCGGGGACCGATCAACCCCGAAGAGTCCGCGACGCTGAACCGGATTCTGCCGCACGTCGCCAAGGCCTTCCATTTGGGCCATCCCTTACAGCAACTGGCCGCGCAAAGCCAAAGCCTGCTCGCGGCGATCGATCGATTGACGATCGGGATGTGCCTCTTGGATCGCAACGGCAATGTCGTCGTCGCCAACCAGGAATTTCACCGCCAGAAACAGGATTACCCGGTGTTCGAGATCACACCACAAGGCGCTTTGCGGTTTCCGCTGGCCCAAAATCAACGCAGTTTCGAGGCACTGAAATCCGATGCGAAGAACCACGGTCAATTCGGTGCGCGTCCGCGCAAAGAAGCGATCCCGGTGGAGGACGACGTCTACCTTTGTATCGAAGTCGCGCCCGTCGACAGGATGGGCGAAGTGTCGGATGGCGCTTTCGCCGGATATCTTGTCTTCAGCACCGATACCAGCCGCCCGGTGGGCTGCGATACAGGGCTGATCCGTAAGGCGTTTGCATTGACCGATGCGGAAACGCGGCTGATTGACGATATCTGTCTCGGCCACACGAATGCGCAGATCGCCGAACGGCGAGAGCGGTCGGTGGACACGATCAATGCCCAGGTCAAAGCCATCCTGGGCAAGTCAGAATGCGCGAACCGTACCCAGTTTGTCCGTCTTATGATGAGCTTCGGCGCGCCTTTGTTGGCGGAGTAGGGATTTACCATTCAAGACAAAAACGCGTGAGAGTGCTTTACTATTGAACGCTGGCGAGGCAGTTGCGGGAAATCCCCATGCCGATGATCAGGCCATGCATCGCAAGAGCAGCGAACAGCTGCTTTGACCCCAAACTGATTAGTGCTGCGGAACGCAAAATTCGAGAATCGCCCGAGACGCTCGTTTCGACGGTGGCCATTTCACTCTTTGCTTGCCGGGGGTTCGAGCATGTCTTCGAAGAACCACGCGGTAAGCTCGTTCCGGCTGCCGACCCCCGCCTTTCGATATACGGTCGACGCTTGTTGGCGCACAGTTTTTTCCCGCGTACCGCGCAGTTCGGCAATCTCGCGAAACGAAAGCCCTTTCAACATGCCGATGACCACGTCCTGTTCGCTGTTCGAAAGCCGCCAGGCATCGAACTGCTTTTGCATAACCGCGCGGTACTGGCTGGCGATCCCAACTGACTGAGAATCCAGCTTTGCAAGCCGACCCCGCGCTTTGCTCAACTGACCGCGCAGGTCTGCAAGCTCCTGTCGTTGCGTGAGGCGTTCGGAGACGAGGATTGCGAGCAGAACCGCACTGAAAAGGAACCGCAACAGATCATCGGTCATCTCTTCCATCGTCTCGCCGGCAGCGAACTCCAAGACGATCTCGAACGTGCTCATGCAAAACACGAACAGAACGAAGACGCTAAAAAGAACCCGGCGAAGGGGAAATTGCGTGATGGCGTCGCTCATGGCGTTGGTTCCTGCTGGCTCTCGTCCCCTCGGTATAGGACAGATGCCCGATGGACGGAATTGACCGTTCGCCCAATGCCCAGACCCCAATATCCGGCATTTGTCCAATAGACGGCAGTCCGGTTGCCCACCATGTTCGCGCCTGGAACGGACATCACCCGGATGCCCCGAACGCGCCGACGCAACCCCGGTCGTCGTCGAATGGAGAGTCGAAAATGGCGTTCGCCCTATCGCGTCGGCAGTTTCTGGCAGGCAGTTCCGGCGTCGTGGCCGCTGCCGCGTCTCGGCAGGTATGGGGCGCGACGCCGCGGCCAACGCTTCCCATTCCAACACTTCTGGACGGGACCAAGGGTGATCCGCTTGATCTTCAGATCCGGCGCGGCGCGTGGTCGTTCATGCCGGGCATCCAGACGCCGACGCTCGGCATAAATCAGAATTACCTCGGTCCCACCATCCGCACGCGGCGCGGCACCGAATTGAACCTCAGCTACCGCAATACGCTGGACGAGGGCGTTTCGATCCATGGGCATGGTCTGCACGTCCCAGGTGACGTCGACGGCGGACCGCAGCTGCAGTTCGCACCCGGGGAAGTATGGCAACCGAAGCTATCCATCGTTCAGCCTGCGGCCACGTGCTGGTATCATTCCCACACCCATGGCAGGACCGGATATCAGACGTATCATGGATTAGCCGGTCTGATGATCATCGACGATGATGACGCGGATTCGATGGATCTGCCGAACACGTACGGCGTCGACGATTTGCCTGTCGTGATCCAGGATCGAACCTTCGATAGCGATGGTCGTTTGGTCTATTCCCTGACGGATGCGGAAGAGGACGGCTGGTACGGCGACACAGTGGTGATCAATGGTGCCATCAAGCCCATCGCCAATGTGCCTGCCGGGAAGGTCCGGCTGCGACTGCTGAACGGGGCAAACGCACGCTTTTACTTCGTGACCTTCGCCGACAACAGGACCTTCCACAAAATCGCCTGCGACGGAGGCCTTTTGTCCGCCCCCGTCTCAATGACCTCGATGGAGATCGCTCCAGGCGAGCGCTGCGAGATCATTTTGGACATGGCGGACGGCAACACTGCCGAGATGTTGATGCTGTTCGAAGACGTGATCGATGTGGAAGACGGCGATGAGGAAATCGACCTTTCCCGCCTGCCTGCGGCCGTACGCGAAGGTGCTTCGCTGATGTTGCAGGTGGATACCAGCCTGCCCGCGCAGACGGCGCCGTTGCCACAGAATCTGACGACCATCGAGAGGCCGCGGGATGCGGAAATAGCCCAAACCCGAGAATTCATACTGACCATGGATCATTCCGGTGGTCATGGAGATCATGCAGGGCACGCGGCGATGGACATGGCGATCAACGGTGCCGCTATGGACATGAACGTCATCAATGAACGCGTTCAGCTGGGTGTTTGGGAACGCTGGCGCATTCGTTCGGACGACGGGGCCCATCCGTTTCATGTCCACGGGTGCTCGTTCTTGATTTACGAGATGGAAGGTGCCGCCCCGTCCGAGGATCAACAGGGGTGGAAGGATGTGGTCATTTTGGACGACGATGCCTGGTCCGAGATTGTGGTGAGGTTTGACCATCTGGCGACCGAGCAATTCCCCTACATGTACCATTGCCACATACTGGAACATGAAGATCGCGGTATGATGGGGCAGTTCACCGTCACATAGCTTTCGAAAGCGTCGGCGATCAGCGTGATATGGCCCCAAGTAAGCGCAGTGGAACGCAGTCCGCTTTCGCGCTTTTCCGGACCTTTTAATCACCAGGGCGAATGGGAGTTTCCTCCTATAGCCTCGGAAAACCGCTATAATTACCAGATGGCCCGTATCGACCGATGACCTTTCGGCCGGCTCAGGCCACAGCGGCCAGGCGCGCAATCTCCTCACCCACAATCTCGACGATCAGCGCGCAGTCCTCGGGCGAGAATGTCAGCGGCACCCGGATATCGCAGGTCGTGGCCAAAGCGGCGCGTGTCTTTGGCAGATCTGGCTGGTCGCCCAGATATTTCCAACTGTCATAGCGGCTGGTGAACGCATGGGGCTGATCTGCACCGAACCATTTGATGTCGATACCCCGGGCAGCGGCACCCGCGATCAGATCCGGAATACGGTCCGGACCCAAGGCTTCGGCGTGGAACTGGAAAGAGGACCCGACATAGGCCTCGTGCTGCGCACGGGGTGGCACGAAGACACCGGGCATGGATGCGAACCCGTCCGACAGAACGGAATAGCGTGCGTTCCAGCGCTGGATGTTTTCCTCCAGCATCGGCAACTGCGCGCGCAGCAGGGCGGCCCGCAGATTGTCGATCCGGGCCGAACAGTTCGGCGCGTGAAGGCGCAGGCGCTGGAAGACCTCTTCTTCGGGGATGGCGCCGTGCCCGCCATAAAGCATGTAAGAGCCAGAGCTGACGACGGCCATCGCCGCAATATCCGGATCATTCGTGGTCAGAAACCCGCCTTCGCCCGAATTCATATGCTTATAGGTCTGCGTTGAAAAACAGGCGACATGGCCGAAATTGCCGGACTTCACGCCTTTCCAGGACGCGCCCATCGTATGTGCGCAATCCTCGATCAGCGTCAGGTCGAACTCCCGCACGACCCCTAGGATCGCCTCCATATCGGCGATGTGCCCGCGCATATGGGACAGCATGAAGTGCGTCGCACCCGACGAAGCGGCCTTGGCCCGCAGGTCCTCGATATCCGTGTGCCAGTTGCGGTCAATTTCGACCAGCACCGCCTCGGCACCGGTCGCATGGATCGCGCCAGGCACCGGCGCCAGCGTATAGGCATTGGCCAGGATCTTCGTGCCGGGTTTCACCCCGGTCGCCCGCAAGGCGATCTGCATGGCCTGACCGCCCGAGGTCACGGCCAGGCAGAACTTCGCCCCCTGGAAGGCTGCGTATTCCTCTTCCAGCAGCGTCGCCTCCGAGATCTCGCCCGCCGCAGTATTGTATCGATGCAGCCGCCCTGTGCGCAGGATCTCCTCGGCGCGCGCAATCGCGGCCTCGGGCAGAGGTTCCTGTTGCGTGAAGGGCTTGGTGAACTGCGTGGCCATGGCGTCAGTTTGGCAATGGCCGGGCCGGATAAGTCAATCTTATTCAGCCGCCGCCGATGGATCATGCGTCTCCCACGCGTCCATCTGATTGCGGATCCATGTCATCTGCCGTTTCGCATAGCGCCGGGTTTCGGTCTTGGCCTGGGCGATTGCGTCCTCCAGCGGCATCTCTCCGGCCAGATGCGCAAAAAGCTCGGGCGCGCCCAGGGCCTTCAGACCGGGGGCCTCCGGCGGCAGGCCCTGTGCCATGACGGCCCGCGCCTCGTCCAACGCCCCCTCGGCGATCATCCGGTCGAACCGGGCCTCGCACCGCGCATAGAGCCACTCGCGATCCGGCGTCAGCGCAACTGTGCGGCAATCGTCCAGGCGCAGCAGCGGGGCAGGTGTCGCAGCCTGCCAGGCGGCCAGCCCCGTGCCCGTGGCCTGCAGAACCTCCCAGGCGCGGACGACCCGGCGCGGGTTCACTAGGTCGATCTTCGCCGCTGTTGCCGGGTCTTCGGCGCTCAGCCGGGCGACCAGGGCCTCCAGGCCTTCAGAGCCCAAAACCCTTTCGGCGTCTGCCCGCACCGCGGGGTCGACGGGCGGGATCTCGGCCAACCCCTCGGTCAGGGACTTGAAATAAAGCCCGGTGCCGCCGACAAAGACGCACGGGCGGTCCAGCAAGGGGCGTACATCCTCCAGCCAATGGCCGACCGAGTAATTCTGATCCAAACCCACATGACCATAGAGATGATGCTCGATCCCGCCCATCTCCTCGGGCCCGGGGCGGGCCGTCAGCACCTGCCAATCGCGATAGATCTGTTGGCTGTCGGCATTGATCACAATGCCGCCGATGTCCCGGGCAATCTGCACTGCCAGGGCGGACTTGCCCGATGCCGTGGGACCGGCGATCAGAACCCTGGTCACCATGCGGCGCGGGCCCGCAGGACGGCCAGGATCAGCAGCGCGGTCGACAGCGGCGCGGCCAGGAAGGCCACCATCGGCGGGTCGCGCAGAAACGTGACCAACACCGGGAGGACCCATAGGGCAACGACCAGGGATTTTTCCGCCACACTGCGCACACCGCCCGCCAGGCTCAGCAGTATCAGCCCCGCCAAAGTGAACGCCATCTCGTAGAAATGCGCGTAGGGCGTGGCCAGCGGGATCGCCAGGAACAGCACGGCGCCCTTCCACACCCAGGCCCCATCCCGGGCGAAGGCCCAGCCCACCAGTGCGGCCAGGGAAAGCGTCACCAGCCCCTGGACGGCCAAGGCCGCGGTGCTGCCGGCGCCAAAGGCCATCAGTGTGCCGAACCAGGTGACCGTGATCTCTAGCGGGAAACTGCCCGCCGCCACCATATCGCCAACGGAGCGAACGGCCGAAAGGAAGGCCGGCCAATAGGCGGCGCCGAAGATCAATGTCGCGATCCCGGCGAAAACGATCGACCCGATGATGGCGAACAGAAAGGCGCGCCAATGGCCGCCCGCGATCAGCGCGACGGGCAGCAGCAGCCCCAGGGTTGGCTTGATCGTCAGCAAGGAAATCAGCAGCCCCGCGCGCGCCTCTTTCCCTTGCGACAGCGCTTGGAAGGCAAAGACCATCAGCCCCGCGGTCAACAGCCCATTATTGCCGTTCAGTGTGCCGATCACCACCACCGGCGCCGCCAGGGCGAGGTTCAAACCGCCAGGCCAGGCCGCCGCGTACGGGCGCAACACGGTCAGGTAAAGGGCCAGGGCCGCCAGCGCAAACAGCGGATAGGCCGCCCAAAACGGCAACACGCCCAGCGGCGCGACAACCAAGTGAAACATCGGCGGGTAAAGCCAGATGAACTCTTTTTCCTCAGGCCCCACAGGTATGCCCATGGCCTGGGCCAGGGCCGGTTTGTCGAAGGCCGCAATGGCTTGCCCGTCCACAGCCAGACCCGCCGCGCCCCAGAAAGCAGCGAAGTCCAGGGCATAGGCGTCTCCATCCGCCGCGCCCTGTAGCATGGTGAAAACCACTGCGCCCATGGGCAGTAGGATCACCAGAATGGCCAGGGTTGCCAGGATCGACGAGATACGCGTCAGGGTCATTCCTGGGCTTTTGCCCGACGAGCCTTCACAACTTCAAGGTTTCCTTGGATCATGTTGATGTAGTGGGTGGCTCCAGCCTCTTCGAACACCTCTAGCGCGGCATGATAATACCCGTCCGCGCGATCAAGGTGCGCGATATCCCCTGATTTGTCGAAAAATGCAGCTTCGACGCCCCCAAGGTTTATCTGTGTCGTGGCCCATTGCAGGGGCACGCGGTCACGGGTGTGTTCATTCAACGCCTCTGTAAAGGCTGCGATGGCTTGTTTCAGGCGGTCCGTGCCGGTTTCACGTTCGCCGAGCCTCCACAACGCAAAACCCAGGTTCATCTGCGTTGCAGCCCAGTCCAGAGGCACGCGATCGCGGGTGTATTCCTTCAGGGCCTCGGTAAAGGCGATGATGGCCTGTTCCAGGCTTTCGGTTCCAGTTTCGCGTGTCCCGAGGATTCGCAGCGCAGTGCCCAGGTTCATCTGTGTCATGGCCCAGTCTAGGGGGACGCGGTCGCGAGTATTTTCCTTCAGGGCCTCGCTGTAGGCGGTGACGGCCTCTTCCAGGCGCACGGTTCCAGTTTCGCGTTCGCCGAGCTGCAACAGCGCAGTGCCCAGGGTCATCTGCGTCGTGGCCCACTGCAGGGGTACGCGGTCACGGGTGCGTTCCTTCAGAGCCTCTGTATGGGCGGCAACGGCTTGCTCTAGGCGCTCGGTTCCGGACTCGCGTTCGCTCAAGGCTCGCAGAGCAATGCCTAGGTTCGTCTGGGTCATGGCCCAGTCCAAAGGGACGCGGTCGCGGGTGCATTCTTTCAAGGCCTCGCTATAGGCGGCGACGGCCTGTTCCAAGTGCTCGGTTCCAGATTCGCGATTGCCGAGGGTTCGCAAAGCAATGCCCATGTTCGTCTGGGTCTTGGCCCACGCCAGTGGTACGCGTTCGCGGGTGCGTTCCTTCAAGGCCTCGGTATAGGCGGTGATGGCCTGCTCCAGGCGCTCGGTTCCGGTTTCGCGTCCGCCGAGTGTCAGCAAAGCGCTGCCCAGATTGTTGTAGGTCCGGCTCCACGCATCCGGGTGCGTATCTCGGGCAATGTTGGTCAGGCTGGATTGAAACGCGTCTATTGATATCTGCAAATCCTTGGAACGGCCCGCCTGTAGGCCGATGCAGTACTTTGCAAGACCGTAAGAGTGATCGAGTTGCCATAGATCGAAGGGCGACAAGCCCGGCGGCGGGTTTGCCGCCAAGTGCTCCATGCGACGGGCGACATCGGTCATCCGCTCGACTAGGTAACCACCCTGTTCTTCGGTGGAGATGGCGCACAACCCGATCAACCGTGCGACAACGGCCTGGGTCAGATCGGTTTGAAAGTCCGTGGGAAGCTCGAAGCGTTCCGTTAGACTATACCCCTTCTGATCCGACTGTCCGCCGTGTTGGCCGAACTTCAAGCGCAGACGCTTGTCAGCCACGACCACCTCGCCAAAGATCAGAATATCCCCGGCGTGGCGGTCCAAGATAAGATCGATCTTTCTCTGGAGGCCCAAGAAAGCCTCGGTCGAGTCTTCATCGGGTTCGACCAGAACTCCGCGATGGCGGATCACCTCAAAAGGACAGCCCGCTTTTTCAGTTTCCAAGGCACTGCGCAGGCTGGTCCGTATGTGTTTGGTTTGCCGGTCGTCCTCGTCATGTTCCAAAGTGCAAAGAATGATCCGCAGGCCCTTGGCGGTTGATTTTTTCTTGCGCGGGATCGGGGAGGGCAGGGCGCTCAGCGCATTTCGCCAACGCCACTTCCGACCTCTGAAACGGTCCAGCGCTGCCGTTCCAATCATACTGGCTGGAACGCCGAGCACTGCGCCCAGTATAAGTAGGGTTATTGGGTCCAAAATTCGCTCCCCGTTGAATGAAACTTATGTAAGAAATTCGGGTAGGAATTGCCAGTTTTGCATCGCGCGGCGAAGCCGGGCGGCGCCCGACACTCCCCCGGGAAGGGCGCATGGCGATGCCGCCATCGGCACCGCGACTAAGATGCTTTGGAATGCTGGGAATGACCCTGTGTAGCGTAGCGTCCACCCAGGGTCGGGCGCCGCCAAAGGCTTCTCACCCCGAAACATCGATGACCCAAAGTCGACTTTTTGTATGTACAGATGGCATACGGAAGACATACGCGTGGCATACGCGTGCTGCACGGATGGCATACCCTGTGAATCCCAGCGCAGGGCTTGCATCCCACCGCGCACCCCTGTATACGCGCGCGACTTAATCCACAGGCGGGGTTGGGCCGAAGGGGAGACATCCCGGATGGTCCGCCGGTTGGGGCAGAGGCCTCTTCTCCCCGCTGAGGCGAAACCGGAAAGGACCTTTGAAATGGCTCTGCCAGAGTTCTCTATGCGTCAGCTCCTGGAAGCGGGCGTACACTTCGGACACCAGACACATCGCTGGAACCCCAAGATGGGTGAGTTCATCTATGGAAGCCGAAATGGCATTCATATCATGGACTTAACCCAAACTGTTCCCATGCTGGATGCGGCGCTGAATGCGCTGCGTGAATGCGTGGCGGGCGGCGGACGGGTGCTCTTTGTTGGCACCAAGCGTCAGGCCGCGGGCCCGATCAAGGATGCCGCGGAACGTTCGGCCCAGTACTTCATGAACCACCGCTGGCTGGGCGGGACGCTGACCAACTGGAAGACGGTCTCGAACTCGATCGGGCGTCTGAAGCAGTTGGACGAGATGATGGACAGCGGCGCGGCTGAAGGCTTCACCAAGAAAGAACGCCTGCAGCTAGAGCGCGAGCGGAACAAGCTTACGGCCTCGTTGGGCGGGATCCGCGAAATGGGCGGCGTGCCCGATATGTTGTTTGTCATCGACACCAACAAGGAAGATCTTGCGATTGCCGAGGCGAAAAAGCTGGGCATTCCCGTGGTGGCGATCCTGGATACGAACTGTGATCCTGCAGGGGTCAAGTTCCCGATCCCCGGCAATGACGATGCGGCGCGGGCGATCTCGCTTTATTGCGATCTGGCGGCCCGGGCCGTGATTGATGGCATGGCGTCGCAATTGGGTGCGGCCGGCTTTGATTTGGGCGAACTGGAAGATGCGCCGATCGAAGAGGCCGTGGCAGACCCTGGCGAGGCGGTTGACCCGCCAGCCGAAGGGGCTGCAGAGGCCACTGCCGAGGAAGCCCCTGCTGAAGAGGCGCCGGCCGAAGAAGCTCCTGCAGAGGACGCCAAGGCCAGCTGACCTGGGCGTGTAAGGCTCAAAGCGGGGCCGAAAAGGCCCTGTCATTCCAATAATTTAGATGGTCGCCGCCACCGGCAGACCGACAAATGGAGGCAACGATGGCAATCACTGCCGCGCTTGTGAAAGAACTCCGCGACAAGACCGGCGCGGGCATGATGGACGCAAAAAAGGCGTTGACGGAAACCGACGGCGATATGGACGCTGCCGTTGACCTTCTGCGCGTCAAAGGCTTGGCCAAGGCCGACAAAAAAGCGGGCCGCACAGCCGCTGAAGGCCTAGTGGCCGTCGCCACCGATGGTGGCACGGGTGTCGTGGTCGAGGTTAACTCGGAAACTGACTTCGTGGCCCGGAATGCAGAATTCCAGGAAATGGTGGCTGAGATTGCGAAGGTTGCCCTGACCGTCAACACGGTTGAGGAACTGAGTGCAGCCCCGATGGGCGGCAAGACTGTGGGCGAGATCATCACTGACAAAGTGGCGACGATTGGCGAGAATATGTCGCTGCGCCGCATGGCCAAGGTCTCTGGCGGGGCCGTCACGACTTATGTGCACAATTCAGTGGCCGATGGGATGGGCAAAATCGGTGTGCTGGTTGCCCTGGACAAAGAGGCAGAGATTGGCCGGCAGATCGCGATGCACGTCGCAGCCCACGATCCGCGTCCGCAGGCCTTGAGCGAGGGTGACCTGGACCAGGCGATTGTCGAAAAAGAGAAAGCCGTCCAGATGGACATCGCGCGCGAATCCGGCAAGCCCGAGGCTGTGATCGAAAAGATGATCGTCGGCCGCATGAAAAAGTGGCTGTCCGACGTCACCCTGATGAACCAATCCTTCGTTGTGAACCCGGATCTGACCGTGGAGAAAGCCGCCGAGGAGGCTGGTGTTGCCATCGGCGACTTCGCCCGGTTCGAGGTCGGTGACGGCATCGAGAAGGAAGAAGAAGACTTTGCCGCTGAGGTCGCGAAAACCATGGGTGGCTAAGCCGTGCCGGGTCTGAAGACCCGGTCTACACGAGATGAGAGGCCGTCATCCGGGCTGGGATGGCGGCCTTTTTCGTTCGGTGGCGTGAACACATCGCGTGAAGTTCTTATATTCAGGGCTGTTGCTGATCTCTCGGAGGCGGCGTGGAAGGCATCTTAGAGCTTGTTTCTTTGTTTGTTGCAGATGGGGTTTACGGAACCCAGGAACGTCCGCGTCATCCGATTTGGCGAAATGCGCTGCGGGTTTTTGTCTTCTCAGGCGCGCTGGTCGCAGCCTGGCATCTGTTCACATTCAACACATGGCCAAATATTCACATCGTCTTTTCTGTGATCTGGGGACTGGCCTTTCTTACCGTTTTTTCTGCTGAATACTATTTGGGGCGCCCGTGGCTTTCGCTTGCCGCAGGTGTTGCTGGAATTATCCTGCTGCTTTTGGGTCTTCGTGCCGAAGGGGTCTTTTCGTAGGGGCCTTTCGAAGCGTGAAAGCATTAACGCGGCGGTGTGAACCTCAAGGACAAACACGATATCCCGCCATCCAGTTTGGCCGCTTCCGTATTGCCGATTTCGCGGATGGTATATCCGGCTTTGTTCAAGGTTTCCGCCGTGCGAGGAAACCCTGCGGGCAGGATCACCAGATCATTGAAGCGGATCGTATTTGCGCATGCCTCTTCGCCCTCGGCGGTGTGGATCACGCGATAGCCTTCAAAACAGCCTGAGGCTGACAGACGGGGGGTCGCAAGGATTGTCTCTTCATCCAGCAGCGAACAATCCGTCTTGAAGTGCAGCACATCCGGCGGCGTCTGAAGCTCTCGCACCGTATGCCCCCAGTCGGCGACCAGCCCGGTCAGTTCGGCCACACCTGCGCCGTCCGTGCGGGCCGACTTGCCGACCAGGATCTCGCGTTCCGTGACCAGAATGTCGCCGCCCTCGATGAAGCCGGGGCCGTCGATGTGGCGAACCGCGCCGTAAACCTTCGCCAGTTCCGGGGCCATGGCAGCGGCCTCGCCCAGGCGGCTCGGTGCGCCGGGGCGCATCGCGATTGCGCCTTCAGGCAGGCAGAGCGCCGAATCCTCGACGAAGACCGCGTCGGGGAATTCTGCCAGCGAGTCCAGTTCGATGACCGCCGCGCCGGTGGATTTCAACGCCGCCACGTAATCCGCGTGATGGGCAAGAAACGTGTCCAGATCCGGCGTGCCAGTGTCCACTGCGCGGAGGCCATCGACAGTTGAACGCGCTGGCCGGCGGGTGATGGCATGGGAGAACGTGTACGAGCGGCTCATGTCAGGAGGTTCCCGATGCGCTCGACGGCTTTGCGGATGTTGTCCAGCGAGTTTGCATAAGAAAATCGGATGAACTGATCGGCGTGCACACCGAAGCTGGGACCGGCGATGGTGGCTACGCCGGCTTCCTCCAACAGACGGGTTTGCAAGTCCTTCGCACCCATGCCGGTGCCAGAGATATTCGGGAATGTGTAGAACGCGCCGCCTGGGTTCTGGCAGTCGAAGCCTGGCAGTTGATTCAGCAGCGGTACAATCGCGAGGCGGCGGTCGTCAAACGCGTTCATCATGGTAGCGACCGCGTCTTGCGGGCCTTCCAGCGCCGCGATCCCGGCCATCTGTGTCGGCGCATTCACGCAGGAATGGCTGTTGACGCAAAGCCTTACAGCGCCGTCGATCAACGTATCCGGCCAGACAGAATAGCCGAGCCGCCAGCCTGTCATGGCATAGGTCTTCGACCAGCCATCCAGCAGGATCAGCCGGTCGCGGATTTCCGGATAGGCCAGGAACGAGACATGCTCGCGACCCTCGTAAAGCATGCGGGAATAGATCTCGTCTGACATCAGCGCCACGTGATCGGGCAGGCCGTGTACCAGTTTTTCAATCTCTTCCCTGGGCGTGACGCCGCCCGTCGGATTGCCCGGGGAATTAACAATAATCAGACGAGTCTTGGGCGTGATGCCTGCCAAGACCTCTTCTGCGGAAAAGGCAAAGCCGTTCTCTTCGCGCAGCACGATCGGTACTGGTTTTGCGCCTGTATACTCGATCATCGAACGGTAGATGGGAAAGCCAGGGTCAGGATACATGATCTCGACCCCCGGTGCACCGAACATCAGGATAGCGAAGAACATCGTCGGCTTGCCGCCCGGCATGATGCAGATGTTCGCAGGCGAAACCTCGACCCCGCGGCGGGCTTGAATGTCGGCCGCCACTGCCTCTCGCAATTCCAGGATGCCTTGGGCGGGGGTGTAGCCGTGATGACCATCTTGCATGGCCTTGACGGCGGCCTCGACCACATGGTTCGGGGTTTTGAAGTCGGGCTGGCCGATGCCGAGGTTGATGATGTCCTTGCCCTGGCGTTCCAGTTCAGCGGCCCGGGCCAGAACCTCGAACGCTGTTTCTGTGCCCAGGCGGGCCATGCCATCGGCGGTCTGCATCTTCGTTCCCTCGGCCAGCCGGGTTTAAAGACCCGGTCTACACGTCGCGGCCTTTCTACAGAATTGGATCAGTCTGCCAAGGCATAGGGGTTGCGATTTCCGTTTCCCCGGTGAAACGTGGTGAAAACGCTAAGGGGGAGACTGCCATGCGTGCCGCGGTGTTGACCGAATTCGGCAAGGCTTTTGAGTTCTGGGATCTCGATCAGCGGGGGCCTATGAAAGGCGAGGTCCGGGTCAAGATTATGGCCTGCGCGATCTGTCATTCCGACATCCATTTCGTTGACGGGGAACTGGGCGGCGAATGTCCCATGGTTCTGGGTCACGAAGCCTCTGGCGAGATTGTCGAGATCGGCGAAGGTGTAGAGGATCTGGCCGTCGGTGACCGTGTCGCCGTGACGTTGGTGCGCCATTGCGGTGACTGCCCGTGTTGCCAAAAGGGATATCCCGCGACCTGCGAGACGCACCTGCGCGATGCATACACGCCGTTGTCGCATCAGGGCGAGGCCGTCGAGCACGGCATCAAGACCGCAGCCTTTGCCGAGGAAACGGTCGTGCACGCCAGCCAGGTGGTTAAGGTTGGCGATAAAATCCCCTGGGATGCAGCAGCCCTTTTGGCCTGCGGCGTGATCACTGGCTATGGGGCTGCGACCCATACGGCCCAAATCGAAGAAGGCGCAACCGTAGCCGTGGTGGGCTGTGGCGGCGTCGGATTGAACGCGATCCAGGGGGCCAAGTATTGCAAAGCCGGCCAGATCATTGCGGTCGATATGGCCGAAGACCGGCTAGCCGCTGCCATCACCTTCGGCGCCACCGACCGGGTGAACGCCTCGCAAAGCGATGCGATCAAGGGCGTGAAATCCGCCACAGGCCGCAGGGGCGCGGACTATGTGCTGGTGACCGTGGGCTCGGAGGCCGCGATCAACCAGTCCTTTCGGATGGCCGCCCCGGGGGGTGTGATCGTGCTGGTCGG
This sequence comes from Pseudomonadota bacterium, assembly GCA_039028795.1. Lineage (GTDB taxonomy): Bacteria > Pseudomonadota > Alphaproteobacteria > Rhodobacterales > Rhodobacteraceae > Thermohalobaculum. The sequence goes on along the minus strand of JBCCHJ010000002.1, from coordinate 72,766 downwards.
CATGCCCTCGCTGGAGGCCGTCACAACGTTTTCCCCCGTGATCTTTTCATCCCTGTCGCATCGGGTGCTGGGCTCCCTGATGGGACATATGAAGATCAAAGAGGAAATTCCGAAACTGGTGGAGCGCTATGAAACAGGGGAACTGAAGCTGGACCAGTTGGTGACTGGGCACTACGCCTTCGATGAGTTGAACGAGGCCATGGACACGACCCGCCGCGGCGAGGGTCTGCGCAATGTGGTGTTGATCGGCGCGGCATGACGTTGAAAGCACCCCGTTAGGAGGCATTGATGACAGAGTCGATCACGCAAAGGCCGGGCAGCGTTCCGAGCACCTTCCTGAACTTCCCGTTCGCAAGTGACCTGGACAGTCTGGACGCGGACATCGCCATTTTGGGAATTCCATACGGGATGCCCTATGCTGCCGAAGAGATGGCAAATGATCAGAGCTTTGCGCTCGATGTGCTGCGTCAGACATCCGGCGAACAGGACGTATTCTACACGCTGAACCATTATGATTTTGATCTCGGCGGACCACTGTTGGACAACCGCGATATCAAGATCGTCGATTGCGGAAATGTAACAGCAGAAGCAGGATACCACGGTGCCCACTACCAGGCCGCCGAAGCGGCTGCGCGGAAAATTCTGAGGGCCGGCGCGACATTGATTTCGCTGGGCGGTGATCATGGCATTCCAATCCCGGTGCTGCGATCATTGGAAGAGATCAGCGAAAAAATTACGCTGGTGCAGATCGACGCGCATATTGACTGGCGCGAGGAAATCAACGGAGAGCCCAATGGGTACTCCAGCCCTATTCGCCGCGCGTCAGAACTGGAATGGATTGGTGAGATTTTTCAGATCGGCATTCGGGGCGTCGGCAGCGCCCGGATCGGTGAGGTTGAGGCGGCCAAAGCTTATGGGGCCGACATTATCACTGCGTACGAGATGCACGAGATCGGCATACAAGCGGTTCTGGACCGAATTCCGGATGGCGGACCTTACTATCTGACTATTGATGCCGACGGTTTGGATCCTTCCATTATGCCTGCAGTTATCTCGCAGACACCGGGCGGTCTGACCTGGCCGCAGGCCCGCAAGTTGGTTCACGGTCTGGTAAAAAAGGGCCGAGTTGTCGGTATGGATCTCGTTGAAATCGCGCCTGGCAAGGACGTTGGCAACATAACGATGGTGCATGCGGAACGGCTGATCTGCAATTTCATCGGCGCAGCTGTCAGAGCCGGTTATTATGACGACAGTTAACGCCGTCGCTACGCCCGTCGAACCTGGGTTGACCAGATGTCGGTTCGCTGCTCTGACACGACAGAGATTCTGAGTGATATGTCGAGCAGGAGGCATTCGTGAAGCTTAGCGAACTCGAGGTCTTCGTTGTTGGCAATCCGCCGCCGCGCAAAGGCGGGCGGTACTTTATCTTCCTGACGCTGACCACCGCCTGCGGGATCAAGGGCGTGGGCGAGGTTTATGCCGCGACCTTCGGGCCGCACGTCGTGGCCGAGATGATCCGCGATGTCTTCGCCCGACACTTCGAAGGGCGGGATCCCCACAATATCGAGGATCTCTGGCGCAAGACCTACGGGTCTGGCTATACGGCGCGGCCCGACGCGTCCTTGGTGGGTGTGCTGTCCGGGCTGGAAATCGCGTGTTGGGACATCATCGGCAAGTCTGCGGGAAAACCGGTTTATGATCTGATGGGCGGGCGCTGCCGGGAAAAGATCCGGTCTTACACCTATCTTTATCCCGCCGATGGTGACGTCTATCCAGATCCGGACACTCCGAATGTGTACAATGACCCGGACATCGCGGCTGACAGGGCATTGCATTATGTGGGGCAGGGCTTCACGGCAGTGAAGTTCGATCCGGCCGGGCCATACACTGTGTATGATGGACACCAGCCCCGCATGGAGGATCTGGAACGGTCAGAAGCTTTCTGCAAAGCGATCCGCGAAGCCGTTGGTACGAAGGCTGATCTATTGTTCGGCACGCATGGTCAGTTCACGACCTCTGGTGCAAAACGGATGGCCCGGCGGATCGAGCCATACGAGCCGCTCTGGTTCGAAGAACCCACCCCTGCCGAGATGCCGGAACAGATGGCGGAGGTTGCACGATCGACCTCGGTGCCGATCTCAACCGGTGAGCGGCTTGTGACGAAATACGAATTCGCGGCCGTGTTGCAGGCAGGTGCGGCCTCGATCCTGCAGCCTGCCTTGGGCAGGGTCGGCGGGCTTTGGGAGGCGAAGAAGATCGCCGCAATGGCCGAGACGCGCTACGCCCAGATGGCGCCGCACCTTTATGCGGGTCCTGTAGAAGGGGCGGCGAACATTCAGCTTGCGGCCTCGGTCCCGAACTTCCTGATCCTGGAGAGCATCGAGCGGTGGGAGGGTTTCCATGGCAAGATCGTCAAAGGCGTGACCTGGGAAAATGGCTATGTCATCCCTTCCCGCGAGCCTGGCTTGGGGATCCAGTTGGATGAAGACCTGGCCCGGGCACATCCGTACACGGAAACGGGCCTGCATCTGGATATGGACCAAGGTGAGGTGGTGCCATGAAAATGTCGGCGATTCTAACATCGGCCAGGGCGTTTTGGTGTCCCAAGAAGGAGTAATTCATTTGCGTACTTTCATCATGACGCTGGCGGTTTTGGTCGCAGCGTGCGCCCCGGCGCCCAAACAATCGTCGTCCGAGACCTTGTTGGGCGATCCCTCTTTGCCGCGAACACAGTTAGAAGGTGTAACGGCTGTATTGAACAGAACGGCGAATCCAAATTTCGTCGCGTTAGATGTTGCCGGATCAAAAGTCGATCGCGAAAAGCATGAAGCAATTGGTTTACGGGCGGCGGAAGAATTGTCTGGATGCAAGGCAGAACGCCACACAGGCAGTATTCTGGATTTTATCGTCGAAGGCGCAAAGCCCGTTCGAATTGCCGTAACTCTGACATGTTGAAGAAGCTATGACCTCAGACATTGACTGGACCAAAGGCGCAGCCTGGATGGATAGCAAGGTCATCCCCATCGCCGAGGCTAAGATCGGCGTGACAGATTGGGGGGTGACGCGGTCTGACATCACCTATGACGTGGCCTCGGTTTGGGAAGGTGCATTTTTTCGCCTGCAAGACCACGTCACCCGGTTCATGGAATCCATGGCCTCTTTGCGCCTTGATCCGGGCGTGACCGGCGAGGATGTGAAACGCATCTGTCACGCCATCGTCGCCCGGGCGGGGCATCGCAACTCCTATGTGGCAATGGTCGCCTCTCGCGGTTTGCCCTCAGTGCATGGCAATCGTGATCCCAGAACGTGCAACAACCATTTCTACGCTTGGTGCGTGCCTTATGTGAATGTCATCGCGCCTGAGATTGCCGAAAAGGGCGCCAGCCTATGGGTCGCCAAAAACGTTCGCCGGATCCCAGATGACTCTGTCAACCAGCGCGCCAAGAACTACCATTGGGGCGATATCACAGCCGGATTGTTCGAGGCCAAGGATGCAGGGTTCGAAACTGTCGTTCTGTTGGATCATGATGGAAACGTCACCGAAGGGCCAGGCTTCAACGCCTTTGCTGTGAAGGGTGACCACGTCGTCACCAGCGATCATGGCGTTTTGCACGGCATCACCCGGCGTACAGTTTTGGAGATCGCCGAAACCAAGGGGCTGCAGGTTGAATGCCGCCCGCTGCCGTTGGAGGAGTTTCTTGAAGCGGACGAGGTTTTCTTGTCCTCGACTGGCGGTGGCGTCATCCCGATCACCAAAGTCGATGACCGGGTGTTTTCTAATGGTGCGCCAGGGCCTGTCGCAACATCCATGCGGGCCATGTACCAGGACTGGCGAATGGAGGCGCGGTTCCGCGAAGCGGTGAACTACGCCTGATCCCGGCTGACGTGCGAGCCAACGCTGCGCGATGCTTTCAAAACCGTATCGGTTAGCGCGGCGATCCTGGGGTTTCGATCATCGCCTGCACGATAGGCCATCGACACCGTGAAGTCTGGCCCATCAAAAGGCGGCGTTCTAACCGCCATGTCAGTAAGGCGTACGCAAGTTCTGACGAATCGTTCCGGCAGCGTCGCCATGACGGGGAGGGTTTGCAACAGATAGGCGCTTTGCAGAAAGTAGGGTGTCGTCACTGAAACCCGGCGATTTACTCCCCGTGATTTAAGAATGTCGTCGACAAAACCCAAGGGATTTCCATCCAGCGACACCAGCATATGATCGAGCGATAGATAATCTTGCATCGAGATCGGATCAGGTAGATCTGCCAGCGCTGGGTTGAAAACACAAACATGCCGGTCGATGAAGAGCCTGCGGCGGCGAATGAAGTCAGCCGTCTCTGGAAACATTCCTAGCGCCAGATCGATCTCTCCATTGGCCAACAGCACGACTGCGTTCGATCTGTCCGCGCGCCGGATTGCGATGTTGGCATTTGGCATGTTTTTACGGAGGACGCGCATGATGTCTGGCACCAAAAGGGCTGCGACGTAATCCGACGCGCCGATGAAAAATCGGGTTTCGGTGGTGGTTGCCTCGAAGTCCTGAGGGCCGAACAGGCTTTGCTGGATCTGCCCAAGAGATATCCGCAAGGGTCCAATTATTTCGCGCGTGCGCGTGGTCGGAACCATGCCGCCCGGACCCCTGACGAAAAGATCGTCGCCCAAAGTGTCGCGCAACCTCGACAGCGCTTGGCTGACCGCAGGTTGTCCGACACCCAATGCCGCAGCCGCAGCGGTCACGCTGCCTTGCCTTTCCAGTTCGTTGAGAACTTTCAGCAGATTCAGATCGATAGATTGAAGATTGTTTTCAAGCATAGTATATACTTATTATGCATTTAAAGAATGTGTGGCAACTCCCTACATTCAGAGGCGACGGGATGGATCGGCCATTCCTTGGACGTCAATGAAAGGGAATAAATATGATCTCGTTGGACGGTAAGACCATTCTGGTCGTTGGTGGTGCGACTGGCATTGGGCGCGCGACCGCACGGATGGCTGCGGATCTGGGGGCACAGGTTCTGCTTGCCAGCCGGTCGCGGGACAAGTTGGCCAAAGCAGCGGAAGAGATTGGCCATGGCGCCAGCGTTCATCCAGTGGACATGACCGATGAGGCCGCAGTGAAAGCTTGGGCCGAGGGTCTGCCAGCGATCGACTATCTAGTGATTTCCGCGTCCAGCGCAGCTCACGGGCCCTTTAAAACCGCCGAAACAGGGCCTTTGCGGGACATGTTCGATGCCAAGTTCTTCGGGCCATACATCACCGCGCGCGAGGTGCTGCCGAAGATCCGGACCGGCGGTGCGATAATGCTGTTCTCGGGTGTGCTCAGCCGCCGTCCTGGCGCAAACTGTGCAGGCCTTGGTGCCGTCAATGGTGCGGTAGAGGCCTTGGCCCGAGCAATGGCGTTGGAACTGGGGCCAGATGTGCGGGTGAACTGCATGTCACCGGGTATGGTGCGGACCGAGGCCTATGACGAAGTCGCGCCCGATGCGCGCGAGGCGATGTACGAAAGCACCGGCGCAAGCCTGCCTGCTGGTCGGGTCGGGTTGCCGGACGAAATTGCGCAAGCTGTCCTGTCGACGCTGACCAATGGCTATCTGACCGGCCAAATCTTGGACATCGACGGTGGGCATATGATCCGCCAATATGCGACCCGATAGAGGAGGCTGTGACGCTTTCACTTATCGTGGCAAAGGACGTTGGCCCGGGGTGGCCGACTGTCTTTGGGTTCATCGTCCGTGTCAGAGGGTTTGGCTGATCGAGACGACCTCTCGAGTCCGGGTCACCCGGCCTTGCCAAACACGGTCGAACTCGGTGATCAACACCGCGATCGCTGGGCTGGAGGTGACGGCTCGGGCGGTATCGAGATCGGTGAACTCATAGATCGCAATATGGATGCCTGGGCTGACGTCTGACCAACCGCGCCGCGCGGATAGGCATGCGAAGGCGGCCTTGGCATCAGGCAGATGTTCGGTCTGATACCAGGCCTCGAACCCATCGCGGTCTGCTTCGGGAACCTCAGCCCGGACTATCAAGTATGCAGTCATTTCAGTTTCGTTTCTGGTGGGTGGGCGTTCGGTCGGCATTCTTGCGTGAGTGGTGATCATAACGTCTCCGCCGCAGAAAATGCACGAAATTCCCACGTTCTGGCCCTTGCCCTACCACCGCCATTCCGACATAACCCGTCGCAAGTTGCAAAGGGGAATCGCCATGACCGCCACCGCAGAGGCTTTGAGCGAAAAACCCCTTTTTCCCCGGGTATTGCTGAAGCTTTCTGGCGAGGCCTTGATGGGTGACCAGGGCTTCGGCTTGCACCCGCCGACGGTTGAGCGCGTCGCGAACGAGGTCAAGAAGGCCCATGATGCCGGTATTCAGATTTGTCTGGTCATCGGCGGCGGCAATATTTTCCGCGGTCTGTCGGGTGCGGCACAGGGAATGGACCGGACGCAGGCCGACTATATGGGCATGCTGGCGACGGTTATGAATGCGCTGGGCATGCAGTCTGCGCTTGAAGCGCTGGGCATCCATACACGGGTGCAGTCGGCTATCCCGATGGATCAGGTGTGTGAGCCCTATATCCGCCGCCGCGCTGTCCGGCACCTGGAAAAGAACCGCATCGTGATCTTCGCCGCGGGCACAGGAAATCCCTACTTCACGACGGATACCGCCGCGACTTTGCGCGCGAACGAAATGAATTGCTCTGCGCTTTTCAAAGGCACCAATGTCGATGGTGTTTATGACAGCGATCCGAAAACGAACCCTGACGCCGTGCGCTATGACAAAGTCAGCTATGATGAAGTGCTGACGAAAAACCTAAAGGTTATGGACGCTTCGGCTATTGCTTTGGCACGGGACAACAACTTGCCTATCGTGGTATTCTCGCTGCAGGAACCTGGTGCAATGACCGATGTATTGTTCGGTGGGGGCCGTTATACAGAAGTCCGGGACTAGCCCTGGGGTCCAAAAACGGAGAGAGAAGACCCATGAGCGACGATATAGAAATTGATCTTGATGATCTCGAACGCCGTATGGATGGCGCATTGACGGCGCTGAAGTCGGATTTCTCTTCGCTGCGCACCGGTCGTGCATCCGCCTCGATGCTGGATGCCATCACCGTGGAAGCCTATGGTACGCCGACCCCATTGAACCAGGTCGGCACAGTCAATGTCCCCGAACCTCGCATGGTTACGCTGAATGTTTGGGACAAATCGCTGGTCAATGCAGTGGATAAGGCGATCCGATCGTCGGGTCTGGGGATCAACCCGGTAATGGATGGCACACTTCTGCGCCTACCGATTCCGGAGTTGAACGAAGAACGCCGCCGTGAATTGACCAAAGTTGCCGGGCAGTATGCGGAAAGCGCACGGGTTGCGGTGCGCAATGTCCGGCGGGATGGCATGGATCAGGTTAAAAGTGCCAGCAACGAGGGAATGTCCGAGGACGAACAAAAGCTTTACAGTGATGAGATACAGGATCTCACGGACAAAGCGATCAAGAACATAGATGGCGCCCTCGAGACCAAGCAGGAAGAAATTATGCAGGTCTAAGAAGACCGAGTTGAGGAAAGGGTGCGCCTTAGAAAGCGCGTCTGGGGAGCAGCGGGACAATTTATGAGCCAGACTACCAAGACCGCGCCGCGTCACGTGGCGATTACCATGGACGGGAATGGACGTTGGGCGACCAAACGCGGGCGCCCTCGCACTTTTGGGCACCATCGCGGCGCCGAAAGGGTCCGTGAGGTTGTCCGCCGCGCCTCGGATATCGGGATCGAGGCGCTGACACTCTTTGCATTTTCTACGGAGAATTGGCGCCGGCCTGACTATGAGGTCAAGGTGCTGATGCGGCTTTTCAAGCGCTACATCATTCGCGAGGTCGATGGCTTGGATGCAGAAGGCGTGCAAGTGCGCTTTATCGGGGATCGCGAGCGTCTGCCGATCGATTTGCAACGCGTCATGGGCATGATGGAAGAGCGAACCGCTGACAATGACGGAATGATCCTGCAATTGGCGATTTCGTATGGCTCCAGGGCCGAAATACTTCGAGGTGTGCGGGCTTTGGCGGAAGACGTCGCTGCCGGGCGCCTTGATCCATCGGAAATTGATGAAGGTGCGATTTCAGGGTCCTTGCATACGGCCGGGGTGCCGGACCCTGATCTGATGATCCGGACATCGGGTGAGTATCGTATCTCGAATTTCCTGCTTTGGCAGGCAGCCTATGCCGAGTTTGTCTTTGTCGAGGAAAACTGGCCTGATTTTACCCCTGACCGATTGGAAGAGTTGGTTATGACCTTCGGGTCGCGCGAACGCCGTTTTGGCGCCGTGCGGACCGGATAGGACGGCGCGGGCCGAACGGGCAAACTGTGGCGCCCGCTGATAAATCCAAGAGGTTTGCCGATCTGAAGGTCCGGGTGATATCGGCCATCGTGGTCGGCTTCGGCTCGTTGTTGATGGTGTGGTTGGGCGGCCCATGGATGGCCGCATTGATCACAGTGGCAACGATTGCCATGGTGGTGGAGTTACGGATCATCACGCGCAGGGGTGCTGATCCTGATATCTGGTCTGCGGTTTTTGCCGCAGCAGGCGTGGGCGGCGTTCTGACAGCCGCAGTCTGGGGTGCTGATCTCGCCTTTCTGGTGCTGGGCCTCGGGGTTTTGGCGGCAGCGGCCATGCATCCGCCGGACACCGGTCAGGGCGGGGCGGCGCGATTGGTCATTACGGCGATTCCCGCGGTGATCTTGGCCTTAGGTGTCTGGTGGGGATCGACGCCGGTCATCTTTGCAGGTGGTATCGCGCTGATTGCCTTGACATATGTGCTTTATACCGGAGGCGACGATCCAGGACCGATGGTCACGATCCTGGGCACATTTTATATAGGCACAGCGGCGATTGCGTTCATTCTGCTCCGTCAAGTCGATCCGTTCGGCTTTTTGAGCATCCTTTGGGCCGCTTTGGTTGTCGTAGGCGCCGATATTGGCGGGTACTTTGCCGGGCGAATAATCGGCGGGGCCAAGCTTTGGCCCGCTGTCAGCCCTAAGAAAACCTGGTCTGGTTTGGGCGGAGGGGTTGTGCTGGCCTTCTTTGTCGGCGGCATCTTCAGTTGGGCGACGACGGGCACCTATTTCTACCAGGTTTGTCTGGTGTCGATGATTGCGGCAGTAGTGAGCCAGGCAGGGGACTTGGCAGAATCTGCCCTGAAACGCCGGTTCAATGTGAAAGATGCCAGCGGCCTGATCCCCGGCCATGGCGGGGTTCTGGATCGTCTGGACGGCCACTTGGCAGCGATCTTGGTGGCCGCGGCAGTCACATTTGCCCGGGATAAGCCGGTCTTTGTCTGGTAGCGGTTCGGGCATATGTTGCGCGGAGGTCGCGCTTCGGGCAAGCATGGGCCGCGCTATCGGAGCCAGTACTGATGGTGAAAATCGCAACCCTTCCGGCCCGATCCTTATTGGGGGCACCAATCTACAGACTTATCGATAAACAGTCCGGTTCGGAGGCCGTCGCATGCGGCGTCTAACAATTTTGGGCGTGACGGGATCCATCGGGGCCAACACGGTTTCTGTGATCGAGGCCATGGGACCGGACTTGTTTAAGGTCATCGCGGTGACGGGACACGCAAACATCGACGGATTGGCAGATATTGCCCGGCGCCTGAATGCCGAGGTCGCGGTGACCGCAGACCCGACCCGGTTGCAGGCCCTCCGCGATGCCCTGGCCGGTACCGGGATTGAGGCCGCTGCTGGTGCGGATGCGCTTGTCGAAGCAGCCGAACGGCCGGTCGACCTTGTTATGTCGGCAATTGTCGGCGCTGCGGGACTGCGCCCTACCTTGGCTGCGGTGCGGCAGGGGGCGACGATTGCGCTGGCAAATAAGGAAACCCTGGTCGCGGCAGGTAGCTTGTTCCTTGCGGAAATCGAAACGAGCGGTGCAAGGCTTTTGCCTGTGGACAGTGAACACAACGCGATATTCCAGTTGATTGCTCATGAAGAAACGCCGATCGAACGGTTGCTGCTGACGGCTTCTGGCGGGCCTTTTCGGACCTGGTCCGTCGAACAGATGGCGGCGGCCAGCCCAAAACAGGCTGTCGCCCACCCCAACTGGTCAATGGGTGCGCGGATTTCGATCGACTCGGCATCGATGTTCAATAAGGCATTGGAGATGATTGAGGCCGGTCATCTGTTCCAGATAGGTCCCGATGACATCGAGGTTGTGGTTCATCCCCAGTCGATCATTCACTCTATGGTCGGCTATCGCGATGGCTCGATCCTGGCCCATTTGGGCCCTTCCGATATGCGGGTTGCCATCGGCTACGCGCTGGCTTGGCCGGACCGTCCGCAACTGCCGGTCGACCGCCTGAATTTCGCGGATCTGGCCCGGCTGGATTTCGAAGCACCGGACGAAGACCGGTTTCCCGCTTTGACACTTGCCCGCGACGCGATGCGGGCTGGCGGATTGACCACGTGCGCCCTAAATGCTGCCCATGAAGTGGCATTGGACGGCTTTATCGCCGGTCAGATCGGGTTTTTGGACATGGCACGCCTTGTTGAGGACACGATTACAAGCTTAGGTAGTGCCCCAGTTGCAGCGAGTTTGGATGACGTCTTCGCCATGGACGATCAGGCCCGTCAAGAAGCGCGGAACCTGATGGTAACTGTGGCGCGGTAAGAAGACGAAAAGGACAAGTGGGATCTCATGGATTTTTTGACTTCGATTCCGTTGATCGGACCGCTTTTGGGCTGGATTCTACCCTTCATCATTGTTCTCTCGATCGTGGTTGCGATCCACGAACTTGGCCATCTGATGGTTGGCCGTTGGTGCGGGATAAAGGCCGAGGTTTATTCTATCGGCTTCGGCAGGGTCATCTGGTCCCGAAAAGATCGACACGGCACGATCTGGCAGGTCGCGATCTTGCCTCTGGGGGGATTCGTTAAATTCCTGGGCGATATGGACCCGGCCAGCGCCGGAAAGGCGGACGAAAGCGAGATTGCCGAAGAAGACCGGCCCAGGGCTTTTCACAATGCCGCGCTTTGGAAACGGACGCTAACGGTCCTGGCGGGGCCTGTCGCGAACTTTCTTTTGTCGATTTTGATCATCTTTTTCCTGTCACTCAGCATCGGAAAGCACAGCCAAGATCCGGTTATTGGTGACCTTGGGGACTTGGCCGCCGAAGAGACCCCTTTCTTGGTCGGTGATCGCGTTTTATCGATTGACGGCGAGGGGATCGAGACATTCGCCGACATGGTCAATGCGTTGATCTTGTCGAACGGCGAATCTGTCGAGATTACCGTCGATCGCGACGGACAAGAGACAAAGTTCACCACCGAGTACAAGCTTCCGCCCAGGATAATCGACGTTCGCTTTGACGGTGCAGCGATCAAAGCCGGGTTGCAGCCTGGCGATATCGTCCAGACCATTGACGGGCAGTCGATGGTAACATCGCGCCAGTTGCAGCTTTACCTTGCAAACATGCCGCATGATCAGGAAGTCACTCTAGAAATCCTGCGCAGCGGCAATCCGAAAGTCTTCGCATTCACCCCGGATGTCGTGCATCGCGAACACCCGGAAACGGGTGAAATGGAGGACATTCCGACCCTGGGCGTCAGCCTGGACTTCATGCACGGTTTGTCACCCGCGCTGGTTAGCATGGCGCCATTGGAAGCGGCGGAAAGATCGGTCAATCAGGTCTGGACAATCATCGAACGAACGGTGCTGTTCATTCACGCGATCTTTGTTCATGAAGCTGACACCAGCTCGCTTTCCGGCCCGATCGGAATCGCGAAACATTCGGCGAATGCCGCCGATCGTGGCGTTCAAGACTTCATCATGTTCATCGCCTTTGTGTCGACTGCGATTGGACTGTTCAACCTGTTCCCGATCCCTGTCCTGGATGGCGGACATCTGTGCTTCTATTTGTTCGAGGCAATTCGCGGCAAACCCAACAACGACGTCGTGGTGCGGTATTCCACCATGGCCGGCTTGTCCCTTCTGTTGTTGCTAATGGTTTTTGTGACCATTAATAATGATCTTGGTCTTGGCGACTGGTTCGCCCAGAACTGAGGCAGACATGACAGGAGAAGCCTGCCCACCAGAGCCACTAATAACGGCAGGGGCAGGGGGGAGTTGCAATGAGACTGAACCCCAGTGCGCGGCATGATGGATTTTGCCGCCCGATCTTTGCCGTTGGGCTGGTTGCCGCATTTTCGCTGAGCCCGATCGCCTTTGGCCCTGAATCCGCCCAAGCTCAAGCACAGACGGAACCTCAAGCGCAATCAGCCGAACAATCTGTCGTCATCCGGGGAAACCGACGGATCGAAGTCGAAACGATCCTTTCTTATATGAACCTCCAGGCAGGTCAGTCCGTTTCGCCTGAGGATTTGAACCGGGCTGCGCGGCGCCTCTTTGATACCGGACTTTTCAAAGACGTTCAGATCATTCCAACCCAGGAAAGTTTAATCGTCGAGGTGATCGAGAACCCTTCGATCAATGAGATCGCCTTCGAAGGCAATGACGGGCTGGAAGATGAAGATTTGCAGCAGATCATCAGCTTGCGCCCACGTCTGCCATTCACCGTGTCTGCGGCCGAGGCCGACGCCCAGGCGATTATCGAGGTTTATCGCCGGACCGGCCGCTACGGCGCGGAAGTCGAGCCCGTGATCATCGAGAGATCCGACAACCGGGTCGATCTTGTGTTCGAAATTGTCGAGGGTGATCTGACCGAGGTCAGCGCCATCGATTTTGTCGGCAACCAGATCTTTTCCGATCGCCGTCTGCGCGGCGTGATCGAAACAACAGAAGGCGGGTTCTTTTCGGCCTTTTTCTCGTCTGACATCTATGATCCCGACCGGCTGGAACTGGATAAAGAGCTGCTGCGCGAATACTATTTCGAACGCGGTTATGCGGATTTCACCGTGCTTTCTGCGACTGCAGAATTGACGCCAGAGCGGGACGGCTTCTTCATCACGTTCTCGGTGTCCGAGGGCGAGCTTTATACCTTCGGCGAGACGGATGTAAGCATCACCGCACGCGGCTTGGACGTCGAAGAATTCCAAGCCCTGATACCCGATGATCTCGCTGGCGAAGATTACAACGCAACCCTGGTGGAGGAGATCGCCAACGACCTGACGGATCTTGCCAGCCAACGCGGTTTTGCGTTCGTGCAAGTCCGGACGCGTCCGCGTAAGAACGAGGCGGATCGGATCATCGACGTCACCTTCGAAATTATCGAAGGACCGAAAGTTTTCATCGACCGAATCGAAATTGCAGGAAACACGGCGACCTTGGACCGGGTGGTCCGTCGCAACATCGAATTGGTTGAAGGTGATCCCTTCGACGCACGCAAGATCCGCCGGGCAGAGCGCGCAATCCGGTCCCTGGGATACTTCAGCCGGGTCGAGATCGATTCAGAACGTGGATCAGCGGAAGACCGGGCGGTCCTGAAAGTTAAAGTCGAAGAGCAATCAACGGGCTCTCTGTCCTTCGGGATCGGCTTCTCGACCGGGTCAGGCCCAATTGGCAGCATTTCTTTGTCGGAGCGGAACTTCCTAGGCCGTGGTCAGATCGTTAGGGCACAGTTAACGGCTGCGGGCGACACCCAGGTCTATGATTTCGCCTTTACGGAACCGCGCTTTCTTGACCGCGATCTTGCTGTCGGAATTCGTGCGTTCTTCATTGACGATGACCAGTCAGATGAATCGAACTTTGAACTGGCACGGTTGGGTTTCAGCCCGTCGGTGTCCTTCCCGCTGTCGCCAGATGCACGAATTCAGTTGCGCTATGAATTCCTGCGAGAGGATGTGCAGGTTAATCCCTTGGCATCGCCTGCGATTCTGCCGGATGACGGCGTTAGGTTCACTTCTCGCGTCGGCTACCGGGTATCCTATGATCAACGAAACGATGTGATCGAGCCAACGCGAGGCTACCTGTTAACCCTTGATCAGGATTTCGCGGGACTTGGCGGCGACTCTCGATACACGCGCGTCCAGGGGACTGCAAAGACCTGGTACGGATTTTTAGGCGGTGACGTTGTTGCTTCGCTGGAATTGCAAGCGAGTGGAATCCTGGGGTTTGGTACCGATATTCGGATCAACGAGCGTTTCTTCCTAGGAGGGGACAGTCTACGTGGTTTCGAGTCCGAAGGTGTCGGTCCACGCGATGTCGTTACGGATGATGCATTGGGCGGAAACAACCTGCTTGTCAGTCGCCTGGAAGTCTCCTTCCCGCTTGGTCTGCCGGAAGAGCTGGGCGTTTTTGGCGGTTTTTTTGTTGATGCGGGGACCTTGTTTGGCCTGGACGGGTTCCGACGCGGTACAGACTTCGCTGATGGCTCGACGCAAGTCATCGATGATGAGCTAAATCTGCGCGTCGGTGCAGGGGCTTTGCTGTTTGTCCAGACGCCATTCGGACCGCTGCAGCTGAGCCTTGGCTGGCCTGTCGTTCGTGAGGATTTCGACAATAGCGAACTGTTCCGATTATCCGTCGGTACGCGGTTCTAAGTCTGCATGGCGGGTGCTTGGTTCTGGCACCGACGTTGCATCCTCGCCTTGGGCGCGGCTTGCTCGCTTTGGCCTGCGGCGTCTTTGTCCCAGGACCAGGTCTTTGTCATTTCACGTGAACGGGTCGCGACAGAGGTGCACGCAGCTCAGCAACTGCGGCGGGCCGAGGCAGAGATGACAGCGGTCTTGCAGGCGCAGATCGAAAGGGCGAAAGAAGCCCTTTCAGCTGAAGAAAACGATCTGGCAAGAAACCGCGCGGACATAGAACAAGAAGAGTTCGAACGCCGCGCAGCCAGTTTTGACCGCAGGGTCAGGCAGACGCGGCGCATCGCGAACGAACGGGGCGCAGAACTTCAGAAAGGATTCCAGGAAGCCCGGGCGATCATAAGCAATGCGATACCGGAACTGCTGGAGCAGGTGCGTATCGAGGCTGGCGCCCGCGTCATTCTGGATGCAGATCAGGTCATCATCTACGATCCGGCATTGGACTTGACCGACAGGCTTATCGAGATTTTCAATCAAGCCATGCCTGCTGCCCGCGTGCCCGACATTGACCTTTCAGAGCCGGTTCTGGCACCCGATATCCCGCTGACCGAGGATGATCCAGGCGATAATCAATAGGCTTGACGTCGCTTGATCCGCGATTAATCAGGCATATCATTTACGTCTGTGAGTGACGGGAAGACCAAGATGACTGAAGCAGCCAGCCAAAACGCAGAGAACAGCGAAACCGAGGTGACGTCAGCGGACCTTGCTCGGATCAAGCGCATGATCCCCCACAGGTATCCATTCCTGCTGATCGACCGGGTCGAAGGAATTCGGAAGGGTGAGTTTGCAATTGGCGTTAAGAACGTCACGAATAACGAGCCATACTTTCAGGGCCATTTCCCGGACAAACCGATTATGCCGGGCGTTATGATCGTCGAGGCGATGGCGCAGACCGCTGGTGTACTGGTTGTCGAAACCTTGGGCATGATCGATCAGGGCTTGCTGGTTTATTTCATGACCGTGGACAAAACGCGGTTTCGCAAACTGGTCGAGCCAGGCGATGTGCTGGAACTGCATTGCAAGATCCTGCGTGGCCGCGGCAAAATCTGGAAGTTCTGGGCCGAAGCAAAGGTGCGGGACGAGGTCGTCGCCGAATCTGAGTATTCCGCCATGATTATCACGCAGGACGATGAACGCCGCCGGGGCGGTGGATCGTGACAATTCATCCGACGGCTATCATCGAAGACGGTGCAAAGCTTGGGGAAGACGTAAAAGTCGGGCCCTATTGCATGGTCGGGAAGAATGTCACGCTTGGCGATCAGGTCGAATTGATCAGCCACGCCGTCGTTGCTGGGCATACCAAGGTCGGTGCGCGGACGCGGATCTGGCCCTTCGCCTCGGTCGGACATCAACCTCAGGATCTGAAGTTTGCGGGTGAGATCAGCTATCTGGAAATCGGCGAAGACAATATGATCCGCGAGAATGCGACGCTGAACCCCGGAACCTCAGGCGGCGGTGAATATACGCGCGTCGGCAATGGATGCCTGTTCATGATGGGCAGTCATGTCGGTCACGATTGTCAAGTCGGCAATGGCGTCGTCATGGCGAACAACGCCACTTTGGCAGGCCATGTCGAGATTGGTGATTTCAGCATTTTGGGTGGCCTCTGTGCCGTGCAACAGTTCACCAGGGTCGGCAAGCAGGTCATGGTCGGCGGTATGAGCGGGGTGGAAAATGATGTCATCCCGTTTGGCTCGGTACTGGGCAACCGTGCATCCCTGGGAGGGCTTAACCTTATCGGATTAAAGCGGCGCGGCTTTGATCGGCAGACGATACATGCGCTGCGCGAGGCCTATCGCGCTGTATTCTTTGGGGATGGTACACTGGCGGAGCGCGCGGCCGACGCTGCTGGAAAATATGAAGGTGTCGAACCGGTTGAGGAGATGACGGCGTTCATCCTGTCTGATCCCAGCCGCAACTTTTGCACACCGCGCGATGCCTGAAACCGCAGGCCCTGCAGGCCTGCTGGCGATCATCGCCGGACGGGGCGACCTGCCGCGACTGATTGCGGAAAGGCGCCGGGACGCGGCGCAGCCTTACATCCTGGTGGTCTTTCAGGAATGCTGGGATGAATGGATGCAAGCCCATCCACATCAACACCACAAGTTCGAAAAGATCGGCGCCATGTTTAGGGCGCTCCGCCATGAAGGTGCGACTCATGTTGTCTTTGCCGGCGCAATGAACCGGCCACGGCTTCAGCTTTGGAAACTTGATCTGAAGGCGGCCAAAATCGCGGCAAAAGCACTGGCATTGCTACGTAAGGGCGATGATGAAATGCTGCGGGGCTATGCGAAGATTATCGAAGACGAAGGTCTGACTATGATAGGCCCGCACGAGGTCATGGGCGATTCAATGACGGTTGGTGCTGGGGCGCTGGGGCAGAAGCGGCCTTCGGCCATTGATCTGAAGGACGCAGCGCTTGCGGCGCAGATCGTTCATACCTTGGGGCCGCTGGATGTCGGCCAAGGAGCAGTCGTTGCCCGCGGCGTCTGTTTGGCCGTCGAGGCGATCGAAGGGACGGACCTGATGCTGGCCCGCTTGGCGGACTTGCCGGTGGAGCGCCGGGCTTCGGCGCCGCCGCCATCCGGGGTTCTGTTCAAGGGGCTCAAGCCTGGTCAGGATCGGCGCATGGATTTGCCCACGATCGGACCCAGCACTGTGGAAGGCGCTGTTGCGGCCGGGCTCAATGGTATCGTCGTCGCTGCCGGTGAAACGATGTTGATGGAAGAAGCCGCAACCCGTCAAGCCGCTGACCGGGCCGGAATCTTCGTCTATGGCGCCAATCAAGAGGACCTGGCCGGGCAGGAAAATGGCTGATCCTGGCCACAGCTTCTACATCATCGCAGGCGAGCCATCTGGTGACAATCTGGGTGCAGACTTGATGGTGGCGCTACAGGCAGAAGGTCCAGCAGAGTTCCATGGTGTTGGTGGAATGCAGATGCAGGGCGCTGGTCTGCAATCGCTGTTCGAGATGTCTGAGTTGACGGTGATGGGGCTGTCCGAGGTCCTGCCGAAGCTACCAAATCTTGTGCGCCGGATTCGGCATACTGCAGAGGATGTGATCACCCGGCGGCCCAATGCCCTGATCACAATTGACAGCCCGGATTTCACGCTGCGCGTTGCGGCAAAGGTGAAGAAGGCGCTGCCGGACCTGAAAGTCATTCACTATGTCGCGCCCTCGGTTTGGGCCTGGCGGCCAGGACGCGCGGCCAAGATGGCGCGCCATGTCGATCATGTGCTCGCGCTTTTGCCTTTCGAGCCGCCCTTTATGCATGCCGCCGG
Source organism: Pseudomonadota bacterium (assembly GCA_039028795.1). Classification (GTDB taxonomy): domain Bacteria; phylum Pseudomonadota; class Alphaproteobacteria; order Rhodobacterales; family Rhodobacteraceae; genus Thermohalobaculum. Next base: position 54,960 of record JBCCHJ010000002.1, on the reverse strand, counting down.
GATGAGCTGCGATTTTGTCGGCCATCCTATTGCGGCCTGGCCAGAGCCATCAGCCGAGGATCTTGCGGCTTATCGAACAGCGCTTTCCATTGGGGCTGATCAGAAGGCTTTGCTGGTTGCTCTTGGATCCCGGCGAGGTGAGGTACGCCGATTGACGCCGGTGTTCAAGGAGGCGATAGCTCTTCTTCGGCAGAAGATTCCGGATCTGGCGCTAATCGTTCCCGTCGCGGAAACCGTGCAAGCCGAGGTGCGGGCGGCATTTAGGGATGTCCAGGGCGATGTGCATCTTCTGCCCGACCTGCGCAGTCAGTCCGACAAGCTGTTGGCATTTGGCTCGGCCGATGCCGCGCTGTGTGCATCCGGGACGATTACATTGGAGCTCGCCTCTGCCGGTACGCCGATGGTTGCTGCGTATCGAACAACTTGGATGACGGCACAGATTGTGCGCCGGGTGATCAAGATCAACACCGCGAACCTGATCAACCTGATCTCTGGCCGGCTAGTTGTGCCGGAGTTCCTGCAGGAATTTGCGACGCCTGCTTCTTTGCGGAGTGCGTTAGATCCTCTGCTGGCGGGCGGAGAGGCCGCGGCTCAGCAGCAGGCTGCTTTTCAGGATGTCATGTCCGCGATGGGCCGGGGTGGCCCGCGGCCCGAAATGCGCGCTGCGTCTTCCGTTCTATCAGTCCTGGCAGGCGACCGGCCGCGCCCCAGGCCTGGCCCAGTACCAACAGACATCCGACCGGGCCCCACGGAACGCCACGGCGGGCGGCGGGGCATTTAAGCCCGGGACCATCGCTATAACGCTGCCCAATTTCTTCAGCTTTCGGGCGGGGTGGCAGTCCATTTCGCTACAAATGGTATCAATAACAGCCCGATGCAAAAGATCAGCGCACCGACAGTGAGGATGATAAACGCCATGTCGGCATGAAACTTCCAAGCTGCCCAAAGTTCGGGCGTCGTGTCCTGATGAGGGATTCTTGCGAACATAAGATCATAGAGGAACCCAGCAATCAGAAATGCCAGCCCGACCACTGCCGTTCCGACGATCTTCAACACCCTGATCATAGGGCTAGTCGGGATGGCGATGGCGCCGTCCGAGATTTCTTAGCGATTTTCAACATCCACATAGGACCGGGCGGCAGCCCCAATGTATAGCTGCCGCGGTCGGCCAATTTTACCGTGCTTGTCCTCGATCATCTCTTTCCATTGGCTGATCCAGCCAACGGTCCGGGACAGCGCGAAGACGGGCGTGAACATCGATGTCGGGAAGCCCATCGCCTCGAGAATGATGCCAGAGTAGAAGTCGACATTCGGGTATAGCTTTTTCTCTATGAAGTACGGGTCTTCCAGCGCACGCTTTTCCAGCGCTTGGGCAACCTGCAGGATCGGGTTGTCATCGACGCCCAGAAGCTCCAGCACTTCTTTGGCTGTTTCCTGCATTACTTTGGCGCGTGGGTCGTAGTTTTTGTAGACCCTGTGGCCGAAGCCCATCAGGCGGAAGCTGTCATCTTTATCCTGGGCTTTCAGAACATATTCGTCGACCCGGTCGGCCGTGCCGATTTCCTTGAGCATCTCCAAACAAGCCTGGTTCGCACCGCCATGTGCCGGGCCCCAAAGCGAGGCGACACCCGCGGCAATACAGGCAAAAGGATTGGCCTGGGAAGATCCCGCCAGGCGCACTGTCGAGGTTGACGCGTTTTGCTCGTGATCTGCATGCAGCGTCATGATCCGATCCATGGCTCGGCTGAGGATCGGGTCGACGACATACTCCTCGGCCGGCACGGCGAAGCACATGTGCAGGAAATTTGATGCATAGTCCAAATCATTACGCGGATACACGAAGGGCTGACCGATCGAGTACTTGTAAGCCCATGCACAAATTGTCGGTAGCTTTGCGATCATACGGATCGAGGCGACTTCGCGCTGCCATTCGTCATTGATATCGGTGCTGTCGTGGTAGAAGGCCGACATTGCGCCGACCACGCCGCAGACGATGGCCATCGGATGGGCGTCTCGCCGGAAACCACGATAGAAGTTCACCATCTGCTCGTGCAGCATCGTGTGATGGGTGACGTTGTCTTCAAACCGCTCCAACTGCGCCGCCGACGGAAGTTCGCCGTAAAGCAGCAGGTAGCAAACTTCCAAGTAATGGGACTTTTCAGCCAGTTCATCGATCGAGTATCCGCGGTACAGCAGTTGGCCGATATCGCCGTCGATATATGTGATCTCGGACTGGCAGGAGCCGGTCGAGGTAAACCCGGGATCATATGTGAACACATCCATTTCAGCGTAGAGCCTGCGTATATCGATCACAGATGGTCCATGGACGGCATCATATACCGGCAATTCCATGGTTTTGCCGTCGAGGGTCAGGGTTGCGGTTCTTGTGGAGTCGGCCATGTTCAATCCCTTTCTGGCAGCTGCGGCTGTCGATGATTCCGAAACCAGAACGGTTACGCGGAAACACGCTTGAAGGCATCATCAAGCCGCGCCAATGTCTCATCCCTGCCGAGCGTCTGCAAAACATCGAAGACGCCTGGACTTACGGCACGTCCGGTAAGAGCCGCCCTTAGGGGTTGCGCGACTTTGCCAAGCTTCAGTCCCTCGGCTTCGGCAAACGTGCGCACGATTTCCTCGGTGGTCCCAGTGGCCCAGTCGCTAGCATTTCGCAGGCGCTCAGTCAATCTGAGCAGCATTTCAACTGCTTCAGAATTGATCAGGTTTGATGCCTTTTCATCGAATTCCAGCGGCCGCTCTGCGAGGATATAGTAAGATAAATCAACGAGTTCTGTGACGGTTTTCGCCCGTTCTTTCAGGCCGGGCATAGCCGTCAGCAGTGCCGCCCTTTTTTCATCCGTCATGGATGGGATTTGCTGCGCTGCAAAATGGCCCTCCATTGCGTCCACCAGCTCCGAATCCGCGGCCGCGCGGATGTGCTGGCCGTTCAGATTCTCCAGTTTTTTGAAATCGAACCTTGCCGCGGACTTTCCGATCGCCTCCAGACCGAACCATTCAATTGCCTGGTCATCCGTAAAGAATTCTTCATCTCCGTGCGACCAGCCCAACCGGGCCAGGTAGTTCCGCATGGCGGCTGGCAGATAGCCCATGTCGCGATATTCAGTCACCGATGTTGCACCGTGCCGTTTGGACATCTTTGCGCCATCAGGTCCGTGGATCAGCGGCACATGTGCAAAGACTGGCCGGTCCCAGCCATTGGCGTCATAGATCAGACTTTGACGCGCCGCATTGGTCAGATGGTCGTCCCCGCGAATGACGTGGGTGACCCCCATATCATGGTCATCAACGACGACGGCCAACATATATGTCGGCGTGCCGTCAGACCGCATCAGGATCAGGTCATCCATCGTTTCCGCCTTCCAGGTCACTCTGCCCTGGACCTGATCATCGACGATGACATCGCCGGTGCGAGGGGCTTTCAGACGGATCGTGTAGTCGTTCCGGTCGGGCCAGTTCTCTGGCCCCATGTCCCGCCATGGCGACAAAAACAGCGGTGGGCGCTTTTCTGCCTTTGCCTGCTCGCGAAAGGCGTCGATTTCCTCTTTCGTGGCATAGCAGCGATAGGCGGTTCCCTTCTCCAGCATCTCCCGCGCGACTTCGGCGTGACGTTCAACGCGGCTGAATTGGCTGACCGCATCACCATCCCAGCCAAGGCCCAGCCACTTGAGTCCCTCGAAGATCGCTTCGGTTGCCTCAGGTGTGGACCTTGCACGGTCGGTATCTTCAATGCGCAGCAGAAATTTGCCGCCGTGATGGCGTGCGAAGAGCCAGTTGAACAGCGCCGTGCGCGCGCCGCCTATGTGCAAAAACCCTGTTGGCGACGGTGGGAAACGGGTGACGACGGTATTCGGTCCCGTGGCGTTCATGCGGGCTCCTTGGATGTTAACGCGGGCTTAATCATGCTGGTGCGAAGGCAGTGTGATCAAAAGCGCGGCCTTAATGGCCCAAAAGGACCGGACGGACAAGGTGCCCTTGCCTGCGTTCTTCACCAATTTATACCAAATCGAGTCGCGACGGTTCGCCTTATGGCTGCCCGTCTGTCTTGGCGCAGGGATCTGGGTATATTTTACCTTGGATCAAGAACCATCGGTTGCCTGGGCCTGGATCGTTGCGCCGCCGTTTGTTGCGCTGGCCTCTGGCGCCGCGTGGCGCATCGGTTGGGGCATGCTTGTGGTTTGCTGGATCTGGCTGTCCGCGGGCATTGGCTTTTCCGCCGCTATGGTGTCGGCTCATCTTGCTTGGGCGCCTGCCATTGGGTTCCCTGTCGGCGAAACCGTCGAGGGTCGGGTCATCGCATTGTCCCGATCTGCTTCGGGCGCGCCGCGTCTGTTGCTGGACCGCGTCACCGTCTATGGGGTCGAGGCCGATGAAACACCCGCCCGCATCCGCCTGACTGTTTTGGATCCGGGTTCTGATCCGTTGCCGGTGCCCGGCCAACGCATACGGGTCTATGCGAGTCTAATGCCTACCGGCCGACCGGTCGAGCCGGGTGCCTTCGACTTCAGCCGCCGGGCCTATTTCGAACGTCTGGGTGGTGTAGGGATCAGCCGAGGGCATGTTTTGGTTCTGCCGGAAGATGCAACTGCCGGGCTGGTCGACAAGGTTCGAATGTGGGTTGCCCGGGTGCGCGATGGGCTATCCCGCCACTTAAGGGACACTCTGCCTGGTCGGCAGGGCGCATTTGCGGCGGCGATTATCGTAGGGGATCGCGTCGATATTCAGGATACAGACGCCGAGGCGTTGCGGGCCTCGAACCTCGCCCATCTGTTGGCGATTTCGGGCCTTCACATGGGTATCCTGACCGGGCTGGTTTTCACGGCAACCAGGCTGTTGCTGGCCCTGGTGCCTTGGACTGCCTATCGGTGGCCGACCAAGAAGACGGCGGCACTGGTGGCGCTGTTCGCTGGCGCCGGGTATCTGGCACTTTCCGGCGCAACGGTCGCGACGCAACGCGCCTTCATCATGGTCGCCGTTGCCTTCATTGCAGTCTTGCTGGATCGCCCGGCGATTACCTTGCGGGCCCTGGCCCTGGCCGCGACGATAATCTTGCTGGTCAGGCCCATCAGCCTGCTAGATGCCGGATTTCAGATGAGTTTTGCCGCAACGGCAGCATTGGTTGCGGGATACGAAGAATTTCGAGTGCGACGCAAGATCCAGGCTCCGCACCGGCGGTTCTGGGGCAGGGCGATACTGAAAGGCGTCGTGATCTATTTTGGCGGTCTGGTGGTCTCCAGTCTTCTTGCCGGTCTGTCGACTGCGCCGATTGCAGCATACCACTTTAATCGGACTGCCCCATACGGGCTTCTGGCGAACCTGCAGGCCTTGCCGATTATGGGCTTTTGGATCGCGCCATCGGCTTGTTTGGCGGCTGTTTTGGCACCCTTCGGACTGGCCGATCCGGTCCTCAGAGTTATGGGGGAGGGCATCGATCAGGTGCTGGCGATTGCGCATTGGGTTGGGGGATTGCCCGGCGCGGTGCAATCGGTCCATGCAGCGCCTGGGATAGTTCTTGGCCTTATCGCGATCGGAGGCCTTTGGCTGTTTCTCTGGCGTGGTCCCTGGAGGTTCGCTGGCATCGCTGCGGCTTCGGCGGCTTTGTTTCTGTGGCAGGAGGCCCCGCCTCGCCCCGATGTTCTGATCGCGCCGGATGGGCGTCTAATCGGGGTTATGTCATCCCAAGGGCGCGTCCTGGATCATGGTACCGCGCAAAGCTTCGCCGCCAAGACCTGGCTGCGGCGGGACGGGGACATAGCCGATCAGGCGATGGCGGCCATGCGTCCAGGCCTGGAACGTACACAGGATCTGATGAGTGCCGAGTTTGGGGCGGGCTGGAGACTGAAGGTCCATTGGAAAAGAGGAGTTAAAGCAGACGATCTGATGCGCCTTTGCACCGAACAAACGCTGCTCATCGTCAAACATGGACCAGTTGTAAAAGGACCATGCCGCTATATCGGAAAGGCCGACCTGGCACGTTCGGGTGCGATTGCCGTCACCAATACGCATAGCGGGCTGCGCATTGATAGCGTCGTGGATCCATCCCGGAACCGGCTTTGGACACGTTGATCGTGCCCAACGTCTTCGTTTCGTTATTCAGAGTTTGGGTGCTGAGACCTGACCTCAGGGTCAATAAGTCCGAATCAAACCGACCATGCGTCCCTGAATTTTCACCTGGTCGGCCCGATAGAGCCGGGTGCCATAGGCAGGGTTCGCGGCTTCCAATGCGATTGCACCGCCTTTGCGGCGCAACCGTTTCAGCGTCGCCTCGTAATCGTCGATCAGGGCGACGATAATGTCGCCATTGTCTGCGGTGCTCTGGCGCTTCACGACCACGACATCGCCTTCATGGATGCCGGCATCGATCATAGAGTCGCCTTTGACTTCCAACGCATAGTGTTCGCCCGCAGAGGACATCATCATAGATGGCACGCCGATTTCGGTGGCCCCGTGCTGCAAAGCTTCGATCGGAGCGCCCGCTGCGATGCGGCCCAGCAGAGGGACATTCGCTGCGTCGGCCTGCTCTGACAGGGCCTGTCCCCCCATAGCGCCGATCGCATCCTGGATCCGAGGCTCTCGCCCCAAATCGCCTTCTATTACCGAAGGCCGGAAGCCGCCCCGGGTGCGAGTGTCCTCAATATTCTCCGGAAGCCTCATAATCTCGATTGCCCGGGCGCGATGCGGTAATCGCCGGATGAAGCCACGTTCTTCAAGCGCAGTGATCAGCCGGTGAATGCCGGATTTCGATCTTAGATCCAGTGCGGCTTTCATTTCATCGAACGAGGGCGAAACGCCGTCTTGCTGGACCCGTTTATGAATAAACATGAGCAGGTCGTATTGTTTTTTTGTCAGCATGTTTTGTCCCCGAACATCACGGCTGTTTCAATATGTTCTATATGTGTTCTTGCTTTGTGTCAACTGTGTCCTGTGCCAAACACAGAACAGGACACGATAATTACAGGGGTATAAATGGAACCATTGCGCCTTTATGTAAATTTTCAGCTAATTTTTCGCGAACAACCAAAGCATTCGATTGCGCCAAAATATTGACCAGGCTGGAATCCTGTCGATCGAACACCTCGATCTCGCCGTCGCCATTAAGAACTGCCCGCATATAATGTTCACGCGGACCGTTCGCACCCAGGTCATGGGCCAGGGGTGCGATCCGTGTCTGTCGTGCCTGTGCTGGCAGGCCGAGTGCCGCGTCGATAGCAGGGCGGATGAAGACTTCGCCGCACACCATGGCCGACACCGGATTACCAGGCAGGCCGATAAGGACCGCATTGCCTAATCTGCCTGCCATCAAGGGTTTGCCGGGCCGCATCGCGATCTTGTAGAAATCCAGCGTCATTCCTCTGGACTGTGAAACCTCTGCAACAAGATCATGATCCCCGACCGACGCACCCCCCAGCGTAAGGATGAAATCGGCGTCCTTTGCCTGGTCTAATGCATCCTCAAGGCTGGCTTTGGTGTCCCGGGCAATCGGGCAGAGGAGTGGTTCAGCGCCGATCCCGGTCAGCATTGCCGCCAGACCAAAATTATTGGAGCTGACAATCTGATCCGCACCGGGATCTTCTCCGGGCAGGACAAGTTCATCACCGGTGGGGATCAACGCAACCTTTGGTTTGCGGCTGACCTTAACCTCGGCAATGTTCATAGCCGCCAGCAGCGCGACGTCCCTCGGCGTCAGGCGGTGAGGCGCGGAAAGCGTCTGACCGACCTGGAAGTCACCACCGGCGGGACGAATGTACTCGCCTGGCCGGGGCGTCTGGGTCACTGTTATCTCATCGCCATCGCGGGTGGCGTTTTCCTGGATTAGGATACTGTCAGCACCGTTGGGTACTGGGGCCCCAGTGAAGATCCGCACGGCAGAGCCATGTCGCAGCGGCGCGCCGAACCTATGCCCTGCGGCAGCCTCACCGATGACGGGTAAGACCGAGCCGATAGTGGCGTCTTCGGCGCAGACGGCATAGCCATCCATGGCTGAGGCTGCGAAGGGCGGCTGGGTTCGCCTTGCCACGGCATCCCTGATCATCACCCGACCGGACGCTTCGGCCAGCGGCACTGTTTCCGCATCCATAGGAGAGCAGAGGGCAAAGATCCGCTGTAGGGCTTCAGAGACCGAGATCATTCGGCAGTATAAGCCCCTGATTTTCCGCCATCTTTATGGGTCAAGCGAATGTCAACGATCTGCATTCCACGATCCACTGCCTTGCACATGTCGTACACCGTCAGTGCAGCGGTTGAGACAGCCGTAAGTGCCTCCATCTCCACCCCGGTTTGACCGGCAATTTTTACTGTCGCTTCAATTTCGACCGTATCCGGCGCGACGGGGGCCAACGTTACTGTGACCTTAGAAAGCGCCAATGGATGACAGAGAGGGATGAGGTCCGCGGTTTTCTTCGCTGCCATGATCCCGGCCAGTTGCGCCACGGCCAGAACGTCGCCTTTTCTCGATTGGCCATTCTCAATCATTTCAAGGGTTTCTGGCTGCATTCTCACAATGCCCTTGGCCGTTGCGGTGCGGTTAGTGACGGCCTTGTCGCCGACATCAACCATCTGGGCATTGCCCGCGGAATCGATATGGGTGAAGCCGCTCATGGGCGGATCATTCTGCAGCAACCGGGACCGGGTTCGCCAGGATTGCCCGAGTTGCTGAGGTCACATCCGCTTGGCGCATCAGACTTTCACCGATCAAAAAGCTGCGCGCGCCGGTTTGGGCGAGCCGCGCCAGATCAGACGGCGTGAACAGCCCGCTTTCGGCGACCAGCATCCTGTCGGCGGGAACATGCGGGGCCAGGTCTTCCGTCGTGGACAGCGACACCTCGAAGGTTTTCAGATTCCGGTTATTGATACCCAACATTGGAGATTTCAAAGCGAGTGCGCGGTCCAATTCTGCGCGGTCATGCACCTCGATCAGCGCATCCATGCCCCAGGAAAACGCTGCATCTTCAAGCTCTTGCGCTTGCGCGTCTGACACTGAAGCCATGATGATCAGGATGCAATCGGCGCCCAAGGCACGGGCCTCGGCGATTTGATAGGTATCGTAGACGAAGTCCTTGCGTAGGCAGGGCATGCCAGAGGCCCCGCGGGCAGCGGTTAAAAACTCATCCGCGCCCTGGAAGCTGGGCGTATCAGTCAGAACCGAAAGACATGTCGCTCCGCCCTGGCGATAGGCTTGCGCCAAGGTCGGCGGATCAAAGTCTTCGCGGATCAAGCCTTTGGAAGGGCTGGCTTTTTTGATCTCGGCAATTAGGCCATACCGGCCCGCCGCCTGCGCTGCGGTCAGAGCCTCGTGAAAGGGGTTAACCGCCGGGGCCGCCTTCGCCGCCGCCTCGGTTTCTGCCAGGGGACGCGCGACTTTTCGATCCGCGATCTCCTCCAGCTTATAGGCCTTGATCTTGTCCAGCACACTTGCCATCGGCGCGTGTTAACCCGCCCTGCGTTGCCGAACAAGCCGTATAGCATTCGCACTGCAATCATATGGCTTTATGCTTTATGGCTGTGTGGGGTTTAAAAGGTAGACAAGCGACGTCTGGGAACTCGCTGCGTTAGGCGGTCATTGCGGCCGTCGTTTTCGCGAACGTTTCGTGGGGGCGGTCCTAAACCGTATGCCTGGACCGTCATTTGGTCGCGCTAACGTCCCCTAAAAGCAATAATGTTTCCGAGTTCCAGCTTGCGCTGAGAACCCAGATTATGACAATCAGAAGTTTAGTTCGGGCGGCGGGGGTACCGATGGTTGTCACCATGGATGACTATTCCGATCCGGTAGGTGTCGTCTTAATCCAAGATACCTGCCTGAGCGAGCGCGGCATCGACTATGATCGTTGGACCAAAACGGTCTTTCTGCCCCTCACTATGTCAAGCGACGGCAATTTATTCTCTGTGGACGATAAGTCGGAGTTTATCGATCACCTGCAAATGCTACAGAAGAAAGCAGGGCAGCTTGGCGTCGTCGCGCTTCGAACACGGGTCCTGTCACACATCCAGCCAACCGAGGCGATGTCGATTGTCAGCTCGATCCGTGATCGATTGTCTGGGGATGGTGAGGTTGTCGGATCAAGTTCGATTACGTGGACGCTCATTTTGGTCAATGGTGCTTGGAAGATCAGCCAAATCCTCTTTAACGACGGGGTGTACGACCCGTCGATCGTCGCGCAAGTTTTCTTAGGACACCCCAACAAAGAGCGCCTTTCGAACAACTCTTCAAAACTGCTGTACTGAGCTTTAACCGCTCGTCGCGATCGCCAACCCGTTGATTTTCGCCTTCGCAGCACCTGAATCGAGGCTCTCGCGGGCGTGTTCGACCCCTGTCTTGATGTCGTCCGTGCGGCCCACGACCAGCAAGGCCGCCGCTGCGTTCAGCAGGACGGCATCACGGTAAGCGCTGGCCTGACCTTCCATCAGGGCGCGGAAGGCCTTGGCATTGTCCGCCGGAGCACCACCCAGAATTGCTTCGAACGGATGAACGGGCAATCCGGCATCCTCGGGATGCACTGTCAGGTCCGTCAGTGAGCCTTCGCTCAACGATACCACGTGCGTTGGTCCCGCGATCGAAATTTCATCGGTCCCGTCGGATCCGTGTACCAGCCATGCGGTCGCCGATCCTAAAGCTAAGAGTGTCTCGGCCATTGGGCGCAAAAAATCGGGGTGGAAAGCGCCCGTCAATTGATGCTTCACGCCCGCCGGGTTTGTAAGTGGACCGAGGATGTTGAACAGCGTCCGCGTCCCAAGTTCCACCCGCGCAGGCCCGACATGACGCATGGCTGAGTGGTGCATCGGCGCCATCATAAAGCAGATGCCCGTGGTCTCCAGCGCCGCCTGGGCAACCGGTGCTTCGACCATCACGTTAACGCCCATTTCCGTCAACGCGTCCGCCGCGCCGGATTTCGATGACAGCGCCCGGTTCCCGTGTTTCGCCACCGGTACACCGCATCCAGCGACCACGAAGGCCGCTGCTGTAGAGATGTTCAACGTCCCCTTGCCATCGCCGCCTGTGCCGACAATGTCCATCGCGCCATCGGGCGCAGTAACCGGCGCTGCCTTCGACCGCATCACCGAGGCGGCGCCTGCGATTTCGTCGACTGTTTCGCCCCGAGTGCGCAAAGTCATTAGAAACCCGCCGATCTGAGCGGGCGTGGCCTCGCCGGACATGATGACCTCGAATGCGCGGACGGCCTCGCTGCGGGTCAGTGGACCAGCGGCCGCTTTGCCGATTAGGGGCTTCAGGGTGTCGCTCATGCGGCCTCTGCCAGATCAAGGAAGTTCTTCAGCAATGCATGCCCGTGTTCTGTGCGGATCGATTCCGGGTGGAATTGGACACCATGCAAGGGTCGTGTTCTATGCTGAACCCCCATGATTACGCCGGATTGGGACCGCGCGGTGACCTCTAAGCAGTCCGGTATGCTGCCCGGCTCGATGACCAGGCTGTGATAGCGTGTTGCCTCGAATCCTTGGGGCAGGTCCTTAAAGACGCCTTTTTCCTGATGTGCGATTGCGGACATCTTGCCATGCAGAATCTCGTGACAGCGGACTACCTTTCCGCCCAGAGCCGCCCCGATTGCCTGATGGCCAAGGCATACCCCCATGATCGGCAGATCTTCCGGGGCCTGGGCGACGACATCCATGCAGATACCGGCGGTGTCCGGCTCGCATGGGCCAGGGGACAGCACGATCGATGTTGCGCCGCTGTTCAGCGCCTCTTCCGTGGTTAGTTCATCATTCCGGACAACCCGCGTTTCAGCCCCCAACTGACCCAGATAGTGTACCAGGTTCCAGGTGAAGCTGTCATAATTGTCGATCAGCAAGATCATTTCAGGCCGTCCATTCCCGTTCTGCGCGATCCCCCTTTGCGATGGACGGCGCTTGGCGCTATAGATGCGCCGAGAGATGAGCTTCCGTCAAGAAAAGGCAGCCATCGGTATCGAGTAGGAAGAGTTGTATCCACCAATAGAAAGAACGGGGAACGACTTGTCATCGGAAGAAGCCTTCGAAGACGCTGAAATTGATGGGCTCTCACAGCGTTCATGGTTTGGGTCCTGCCTGCGCGGGGTCCTTGTCGGCGCGGTGCTGTTTATCGGTGGTGTGATTGCACTGAGCCTTTCGAACCCGTTGCCAGAGCATCTGCCGGGCGTCGGCAAGGTTGAGATTGTCCGTAACGACAAAAGCAATGGTGCCAATACGGGCGAAGGTTCTTCTGCCGAGGGGGCCTCGTCCGCCGATGCTGCGTCCACCGATGCAGCGCCAGCCAACGATCAAACCGCGCAGTCGATCGACGAAACTGTGCAACCGGCTGCAGATAATGAAGCTGCCGACGGCGATGGCGATGGCCAGTCTGGTCAACAGGCCGACCTAGGGGACGATACTGTTGAAACGCCACAGCAGGCACCTGACGCTGGCGATCAAAACACAGAGGACCAAGCTGGATCGTCCGAGGATCAGACACCCGTTACCGCAGCCGCGCCAAGTCAGCCAGAGATACCTCCTGGGTCGGAAGATAGCGCGGCACCAGCGTTGTCTGAGCAACAGGCTGCAGCACAACCCAATCAGGCTTCGCAGGATTCAGGCAGCGCGCTGACGGATGGTGGGACGACCGAAGATGCCTCGGCCCAGCCGGCGCAAGTTGAAGACACCGAGCAACCGTCGGCCCAGCCGCAAGATGGCTCGGAGACGGTTGAGCAGCAAACTGCAGTCCTGAACCCAGAGCAGCCCGCCGCTGACGCTCCGATTCCAACGATTGATTTGCCGGGGCCGGCATTGGATGTGAATGCAAGGCCATTTGAGTCGCCAGAGGGTGCAGATCTGCTGGCTGTCATCCTGATGGATGCGAACAATGGTGCAATCAGTCCCGATGCATTGCAGTTGATGACCATGCCTTTGACGCTGGCGGTGGGACCCGGGGAGCAAAGCCGGAGTTTTGCAGAACAAGCCCGCGCTGCAGGACATGAAGTTCTTGCGCAGATTCCGATGTCGACGGAGGAAGGCGCGCAGGACGGCGGCCTGACACCTGGGCAACCTGCGCCGGTCCTGACTGAGCAATCCACCCGTCTGATGGCCGATCTGGATCTGGCTATTGGTGCGACGGCGTCCGACCAAGCACCGCTTTTGAAGGACCCGGACGGCATGGCCGCGATCATGGATCCTCTGGCGCCGCATGGGTTCATGTGGATCGACCCTCGACAGGGGATAGGCTCTGCCGCCAAAGGGATCGCCGCACGGCAGGATGTGATCTGGGGGGCGGGTGATCGTTTTGTCGAGGCTTCGGCGACCGAGGAGCAGATCTATCAGAACCTGGAAAGCGCGGCAGGGCTGGCGCGTCGGCAAGGCACCTCGATCGTGTTTGTTACGGCCAGTTCTGATGCCTTGAAGGCCTTGGTCCGCTGGGGTTTGAACCGTGGCGGCAAAGAGGTCTGGTTCGCGCCAGTTTCCGCTGTGATTAAGTTGCGGCAGGCCAGATAGCGCATAGCCGTTTCAAGCTTTTAACGCGGATTTTATGCTAATTTCATTGTGCTTAACCCTTTTGGGCAATGACCGAGCCTTCGCCCGGCGGCTAGCTTTGCGGCTCGCATGAGGTGCGTATCAGAGGGATGAGCCGTGGAAGCCCCATCCAACAGACAGTTCCGATTATCGGGCGGAACCAAACTCATCCACTGGACAAAGACATCGTTGTCTGGACGCGATATGCTGATGCCTACTATTCATTGCTGGAGCACAATCCCACCCATCAGGCTTTGATCAACGAGTTGTAGGTTTTTCTGGAACGAGCAGATCTGTAGGACGCACCCGAGATTTTTTATGCGGGCGGCGGGACCGGAAACTTCGGCGCCGCTGTTTTGCGTCAACGAGCGGACGCGTTGCTGTGTCTTGTTGAAGCCGACCCAGGCATGTGGGCGAAGGCGAGCAGAAGCTTGCCCAATTTGGGCGCGCCCAAATCGATCGTGCCTCTCGAGGAATACGCGAGAAGTCAGTGCTTTGATCTGATCGTCTGCACCCATGCATTGTAGGCGATGCCATCCTCGGTTGTGCGCCTCAGGCAGATGCATGGTCTTATGCTTAAAGAGTTCGTTGAATTTCGGGTCTTACTTTACTGGGGAACTTTGGGCTTTCATGCAGATGCGGCTAAACTGCTGGCAAGCAGGGCGCCGTTATGAAAATCTCTGTCATGCAACGAGGGGACGAATGCGTATAGAAATGACCGGTTTTGCCCTTCGAAATTGGGAACCGGGGGCAAGTAGCACCCGGGTGGAGGGGATGACACCGGCCGATTTGGTAGCAAGGTGCAATGCGGCCCGCGGTCCACTGGTCGATGGATATGCGCCGTTCTGCAAGCATCTGTTTTTAGAGAACGATACTTCGACACGGTGCGCGTTCGCACCGATCACAGACGCCAATCTAGGGTTTTTAAAGACGGGATACGCCGCACGGCGCGAAGGCGAAATGGCAGTGCTGGAGCGGTGGTTCGAGGACATGGAGGCACCTGTAGCGGAGTGGTTGGATGTGATCCTTTATTCCCATGCGCAGTTGGTTGCCGAGGCGGCTGACTATGCGGAGAAACAGGCTGTGCCTGATTGCGAATGGGGCATTGTGTCTATCATTGGGGTGTTGGTCCCAGAAGAGCCGCCGATGCCGCCGATCACCCAATGGCGAAACGCCTTGGGTCGGGAAGAAGGCGGGTCCGGAGTTCCGATCGACCGCGCGGGATACGAAAGAGCTGTTGAATTCTGGGAGCGCCATGCGCCGGTTAAGTGAACTCGCGCTGAACTGCCACAGGCATCACGGCGGCAATTTGGTTCTAAGGAGTTTCTTAACCTTCGTGACGAAGGGCTTAGGCTGAAGACGCATTTTGCTTGAAAGATTCAGTACGGCCTTTCTACCGGGGTTCGTGTCGGCTTTGAATGGGGCTAGCATAAAGTAATTTCGCACTGTTTTTCCGCCGATACCTATTTCTTCAAGCAAGGCCGGGTTGGTTTGGATTTCGCCACGCAGATTTGCTTCGGGCGGTGCGCCTTGAATATCACTGAGTTATAGAATTTGCGCGCGGGGGTTTCCCGGAACTCCCTTATCTCTCGATTCATTTTGATAACATCCTGCCAATCGAGGGGTTCCTTTCAGCCAAGTCTATTGTCGGGCTCCGAATTGGACCGCCGGTGTTATGAATTAGGCGCATTGATCTCATTGGAATCCGATACAGAGCCCAAGGCAACTGTCCTTAAGCCGGGACGAAGATCGGGAGGTTCGTGGTAACTGCGAAGAAATTGGCGCCTTGGGTAAGTGGGACGGCCAAAACCCTAGCGGCGTCAGGGGCGATCTGATCTAAGTTTCGGATCAATCGCGCGGGAGGCGTGCATGTATCGAGAGCGGCGAGAGAAGTTCAGAGAACACATGGCAGGGGATCGGTGCCTTGTGCCCGCGTCCGTCTTCGATCCGTTTTCCATGCGCTTGGCCCAGGATATCGGCTTCGAGGTCGGCATGGCCGGGGGCTCTTCGATATCGCTGGCGGTGCTGGGTGCGCCTGACCTGATCGTGCTGACCCTGACGGAGTTTGCCGATCAATGCCGGCGCATGAGCCGGGCCTCGGATCTGCCGTTCTGTGTCGACGCCGACCACGGCTATGGCAATGCACTGAATGTGCGCCGGACGGTCGAAGAACTGGAGGCCTCTGGCGTTTCCGCAATGTCCATCGAAGACACGGTGCTGCCGCTGCGTCATGCGCAGGCTAGAACTGAGCTGCTGTCCCTTGAGGAAGGCGTCGGCAAAATGCACGCGGCGTTGGACGCGCGCGCCGATACGGCGACTGTGATCGTCGGACGCACCTCGGCCTGTGGGGTTACGGGGTTGGACGACGCCATCGCTAGGGGCTTGGCTTATCAGGAAGCAGGCGTCGATGCGCTGTTCATGCTGGGCGTCAACGAGGCCGAGCAGATCGCTGCCCTGGGCGCGGCCTTCGATGTTCCTTTGGTACTGGGCGGGGCGTTGAAGATCATGGAGGCTGAGGCGCTGGCAACCCATGGAGTGCGCATGTGCCTGACCGGGCATCCGGTTCTGCCGGCGGCGGTGCGCGCTATGGAGGAAACTTTGCAAGCAATGCGTGAGCGCCGTGCGCCGGACCGGCCGGGTGGCGCGGATTTGATGCGGCGGGCAACCCGGGCGGATGACTATGACCGCTGGATCCAGAACTATCTGGCCGGTGCGAAGGGCTAGCCGGCCGAGTCTTCAGATCCGGCGAGTCACGCCGCAGTCTTGAACTTCGATTCCGCCAATCGGTCTGCCGCTTGGCCGGGGCAGATACCTTGCTGTGCCGCCATCTTTAGCACCCGGCGCAAGGTTTCCGGGATCTCTTTGACCTTCGCTTGGGCGTCGCTTTCCGTCAGGCCCAGTGGTTCCCGTGCAACCGAGATCACGCCACCCGCATTCACCAGGTAGTCGGGCGCGTAAAGAATACTTCGCCCCAGCAGCAGATAACCATCGCTGGGCGTCGCCAATTGATTGTTCGCGGCACCGCAGATGATCTCTGCCTGAATGTCATCTATCGTGCTGGGGTTCAGCCCCGCGCCCAAGGCGCAAGGTGCGAAAACCTCTGCCGGTTGCGCATGGGCCGCTTTCGCCGCAACGGCCTCCGCACCCGTTTTGTCGCAAACTCGCCTTACTGCGTCATCGCGAATATCCGCGACCTTAAGAACAGCGCCCGCCGCGTGCAGTTTTTCGCAAAGCGATGCCCCGACGCTGCCCAGGCCTTTAACCGTCACCGTGCGGCCGTTCAGATCGGTACCCCACCGGATCTGCGCTGCAGCCTGCATTGACAGATAAACGCCCTCGGCTGTCCAGGGCGACGGATCGCCCGAGCGTCCGGATCGCCCGGACACATGTTGCGTTTCTTGCGCCATCAGGTCGATATCCTGGACCGTGGCACCGACATCTTCGGCGACGATATAACGCCCGGCCAACCTGTCGACTGCGCGCCCCATGGCCCGCATCATAGCCGGCGTCTTTTCCGATCTATCAGCCAGGATCACGGATTTACCGCCGCCCAAAGCCAATCCGGCCAAAGCCGCTTTGTAGGTCATGCCGCGGGACAGGCGCAGGGCATCGGCAACAGCCTCGGCCTCGGTGCAATAATTCCAGATCCGGCAGCCGCCCAGGCCTGGACCCAAATTCGTGTTGTGCACGGCGATGATCGCGGTCAGACCCGCCGCAGCGTCGCGGGCAAACACGACCTGTTCGTGGTCGTCATAGTCGGGATGGTCAAACATCTTAACGGCCTTTGCTGAAGACTGCGCCAGATACTACCCCCGCACCAATCCAGAACCAATTCGCGATGGTTTGTTTCAGGGTTAAGCATGAGAAATTGATTAATCCGCTTCAGCGGTGCTTCGCCCGCAATTTTCGAAAACCGGCGGGCAATTGCAGGCCGCATCTGATTCGTATGCACAACCCATCTTTGACGTTGACGCACTTCAGAAAATCCTTAGGTTCCGCAGCGGGCGTGCCCCCGGCAAAGGGCGAACGGGGGCGGGCTCAGCAATCTCGCCCTTGACGATGGAGCGCGTCGATGACGTTCCCCCCAAAGCCGCAGGCAAGGCCTGCGCGCCCTGAATTTTCTTCTGGTCCCTGCGCAAAACATCCCGGCTGGTCCGCCGAGGCAGTCGCTGCGACGGCGTGGCTGGGCCGGTCGCACCGAGCTGTGGGGCCCAAGGCACAATTGAAATCGGTGATCGACCGGACAGCGGCTTTGCTGCAGGTCCCGCAGGGATACCTGGTCGGCATCGTGCCGGGGTCCGATACTGGTGCCGTAGAATTGGCTATGTGGTCCTTGCTGGGCCCGCACCCGGTGGATGTCTTGGTCTGGGAGAGCTTTGGCAAGGGCTGGGCGACCGATGCGGTCAAACAATTAAAGTTGAAAGATTGCCGAGTCATCGAAGCCGTTTATGGCGAATTGCCGGACCTGACGGCTGTGCGTCCTGATGCGGATGTGGTCTTCACCTGGAACGGCACGACCTCGGGCGCCCGGGTGCCGAATGCGGACTGGATTGCTGCGGATCGCGAAGGCCTGACGATCTGCGACGCAACGTCGGCGGCCTTTGCCCAATACCTGGATTGGCCGAAGCTGGATGTGGTCACCTTTTCTTGGCAAAAAGTTCTGGGTGGCGAAGGCGCTCATGGGATGGTCGTGCTGTCGCCCCGGGCCGTGGCGCGTTTGGAAAGCTTCATGCCTGACCGTCCCCTACCGAAGGTTTTTCGTCTGACCAAGGGCGGTGATTTGATTGCCGGGGTTTTCGAAGGCGCTACTATTAACACGCCGTCGATGCTATGCGTTGCCGACTATGAAGACGCGTTGGACTGGGCAGACTGCGTCGGCGGGCTCGCGGGGTTGCATGCACGGGCCGATGCTAATCTGGCCGTTCTGCAAGCTTGGGTCGACCAGACGCCCTGGATCGAAAATCTGGTTGCCGACCCGCGCGCGCGGTCGAATACCTCGGTCTGTCTGAAAATCGTCGATCCCGCCATAGCTGCAATGGATGAAGCCGGTCAGCAGGCATTCACCAAGCGGTTGTCCGGTACTTTGGAGGAGGAAGGCGTGGCCTTCGATATCAACGGCTATCGCGATGCCCCGCCCGGATTGCGCATCTGGTGCGGAGGCACTGTTGAGACCGCCGACGTCCAGGCTCTGACACCGTGGCTCGATTGGGCGTTTCACAAATCCGCGGCGGCCCAGGCGGCCTGACCCATGTGGGCTGACGCCCGCGCTACACCTGCTCGAATTTTCACACGCGCGCCTCACCGGCTGCGCAGATCTAAGGACAAGAAACATGCCTAAAGTACTGATTTCTGATAAGCTTTCCGAAGATGCCGTTCGGATCTTTCGTGACAATCATATCGAAGTGGACTTTCACCCCAGACTCGGTAAGGACCCGGAGGAACTGGCCCGGATCATCGGCCAATATGATGGCCTGGCGGTACGGTCGGCCACCAAAGCCACGGCTGATCTGATTGCCAAAGCCGACAATCTGCAGGTTATCGGCCGCGCAGGGATCGGCGTCGACAATATCGATATCCCGGCGGCCAGCGCCAAGGGGATCGTGGTGATGAACACGCCCTTTGGCAATTCTATCACCACCGCTGAGCATGCCATTGCGATGATGTTTGCCGTTGCCCGGCAGATCCCTGAGGCAAATGCCTCGACCCATGACGGCAAGTGGGAAAAGTCAGCCTTCATGGGGACCGAAATCACCGGCAAGATCCTAGGTGTTGTCGGCTGTGGAAACATTGGCTCGGTCGTTGCGACCCGGGCCATCGGGCTGAAGATGAAGGTAATTGCCTACGACCCCTTCCTGTCCATCGCACGCGCCAAGGAACTGGGCGTCGAGAAGATCGAAGAGGTCGAGGATCTGTTGGCCCGTGCCGATTTCGTCACACTGCATCTGCCGAAAACCGACAAGACCGCGAACATCCTATCGGCCGAGCGCGTTGCGAACATGAAGCCCGGCGCCCGCTTGATCAACTGTGCCCGCGGCGGGTTGGTCGACGAGGCCGCTGTGGCCGCGGCGCTGGAATCTGGCGCGTTGGCGGGCGCGGCCTTCGATGTCTTTGCCACCGAACCCGCCCATGAGAACCCTCTGTTCGGCCTGCCCAACGTGGTGGTCACGCCGCATCTGGGAGCCGCCACGACCGAGGCGCAGGAAAACGTTGCTCTGCAGGTCGCTGAGCAGATGAGTGCTTATTTGAATGACGGTGCGATCCAGAACGCGATCAACGCGCCGTCGATCACGGCCCAAGAAGCCCCGATCCTGAAGCCTTGGATTAAGGTTTCCGAAGTGCTGGGCGGCTTTGCCGGCCAACTGACTGAAAGCGCCATCCAAGAGGTCGAGATCGAATATGTCGGCCAGGTCGGTGACCTAAACCTGAAACCGCTTACCGCGGCGGTGACCGCCGCGATGCTGACGCCTCTGATGGGGGCAGGGGGCGTCAACATGGTCTCTGCTCCATATGTCGCACGGGAACGCGGCGTACAAATCGCTGAAACCCGCAAGGATGCCCAGGGCGCGTATGGCTCGTATATCCGTGTGATTGTCACGACCGAGACACAAACCAGGTCGGTGGCAGGCACGGTCTTTTCGGACGGTAAACCCCGCTTCATCCAGATCAAGGGCATCAATATGGAAGCAGAGCCGATGCCTTTCATGCTCTACACAACCAATGAAGACACCCCCGGATATATCGGCGCGCTTGGGACACGGTTGGGACAGCTCGACATCAACATTGCAACCTTTGCCTTAGGCCGCGCCGAAAAAGGCGGTGAGGCAATCGCATTGCTGGGGGTGGACGAGTTCGTTGGAGCAGCTGAGTTGGAGCAGATCGAGGCGCTTGGACAGGTAAGACAGGCGAAAAGCCTGCAATTTTAGGTTGTAGCTGCGATTCGCATCGCAAAATTCGAATTGAACTAAGTATTTGCAAAGTGATAAACGATACAGACGTAATCCACTGATTATGGCAGCAATGTGTCTGTATCGTCGCGTTCTGCGATGGAAACTTGCAGTGGATTGGCCCTAATACGGTCAATCTTTTGTTGGAACTTGATTTTAACTGACGGCCATGGAGGTGGAGTGTAGTCTGCATCCGTGAGATCTTTCGTCAACCAATCGCGTCTAAGCTGGTCTTTGGCGCTGACGTGCACGGGTGTTCGGGAATGAAACAGACTAATGATTTGATCAAACGCTTCGCGGCAGATGAGCAGGGCGGATTGTCCAACCTTATGCTGCCGATGTTTCTGCTTTTAGTGCTTACGACGGGCTGGGCGATTGACCTGATCCTTCACGAAACAGAACGTGCCGATTTGCAGGATGCTGTGGATCGCGGTGTTTTGGCGGCGGCTTCGGTCAGTCAAAACCAAGACCGCGAGACTGTCATCCAGGATTATGTCGACAAAAGACCATATGGCCGTTCGGTAGAAGAAGATAACGAGAGCAATTTCAAGCTACGTCCCGACGTCGTTTTGGTGAAGGACGAAAACTCGACGGAACTCAGCCAGATCGAGGCTCACGCGGTCTATGACTTCCCGACCGTTTTCGCGAACATAGTTTTCCATGACAAGTATCCAGTGCCGGCCGTTGCAACGGCGGAAGAGGGAATTAAACACGTCGAAATTTCACTGGTCTTGGATATCTCTGCTTCCATGGCGCAGAACAACGAGTTCGATCCGAATACAGGCACAACTCGGCGGCGGTTGGCAATCCTGCAAGACGCGGCAAGTAACTTCGTGTCCGAGCTTCTTGGTGGCGGTACGCGGCAGCGTGTATCCATTTCGCTGATCCCGTACTCAGGCTCGGTCAACGCTGGTCCGCTGTTCAGCGAACTCTTCGATGAAGGGGTCGGCTACGGAACGGGTTGCATCGAATTTGAGGATGGCGACTTCAGCTTTGCTGGCTTTCCAACAGCGAAAACTCGGGGCGAGGTCCCTGGCTTCAACTACTTCATCTATACTGGTGACTTTGAACAGGGCGGTGTTTCTTATAACGGGCCCGACAATAACAACTGGGGATGGTGCCCAGGAAGCGGAGTTGTTCCGTTTTCGCGTGATTTGAATGCGCTGCAGTCTGCAATTGCAGGCTTTGCTGGCCATGATGGAACGGGCACGAATATCGGCATGAAGTACGGCTTGGCTCTGCTGGACCCAACAACGCAGCCTGTGATCGCAGCCCTTGCAAATACTCCAGGGGCCGGCGTCCCGCAGGATTTTGCTGATCGGCCGTTTCCTTATCGGCAAGGCGGTGTGCAAAAGTACATTGTGCTGCTGACAGACGGCAACATTCGGTTCCAACCGCGTCCAAACCCGGACCAATTGCTTGACGAAACGACACGCAGAAAGTGGTCCGTTGCTGGTGGTGATGGTGCAGATGGCCTGCCGGATGCTGGTTTCTACCAGCCGTTCGGTGCACATTATCCCGGGAACATCATGACCATTAACCGCGACGAAGTGGTTGTGGGCAGCAATTCATTGCGCGACTTGACGTTTCAGCAGCAGTTGGCGCTCCTGAACGCCGACGAAGCGACGCGTACGTCGCAATTCGAAAGCCTGTGCACACTTGCAAAGGACCCTCAGAAAGGTATCCGTGTTTTCACGATCGGCTTCGATATCACCGAGACTCAGGACGCCTTCAACGAAATGCGGAACTGTGCAACGAACACCAACGACTTCTTCCACGTCAGAGATGGGAACCTGCAGGCTGTGCTAGATCAGATTAAAGACCTGGTGTTGTCGTTGCAATTGACCAAGTAGGCAGAAAGACATGACCGGACGGAACAAATCCCGGGTTGCGGCTTTTTTCCGCGACACCAGCGGAGCAGCCACGCTGGAGTTTGTGGTGCTTGTTCCGTTCCTGATGATTGTGGTCTTTATGTTTGCAGAGGTCGGGATCCTGACCGGTCGGACCGTTCTGATGAAGCGTGGTGTCAGCATTGCTGCGCGGGATATACGGCTGGGCCTTGTAGATCCCACCAACATCCAATCCTTTCGGAATACGGTCTGCCGGGAAGCATTCCTGATCAACTCCTGCTACACGGAATTGCAGTTGGAGATTTTTCCAATTGATCCCGCCAGCACTCAAGACCGTCTTACCCAGGTACAATGCGCAAACCGGTTCCCAGCGGACGGTCAGCCAGTTTTGCCGGCGACTAGATACAACGTCGGCATTGATGGCGATATCATGATCATCAAGGCTTGTTTGGTTGTTGATCCTGTGTTCATCGGCACGGGAATGGCCGCTGGTCTGACCCTGGCCGACGGCCAACCCGGGTATTACATAATCGTAAAATCCGCATTTATGCGTGAATGTGACAACGAGGATCTGTGTGCATGACCCGCTTTTCACGCATGTCCCGCATCATAGGCCAGTTCGTTCGCGATGAACGCGGCTCGATTACGCTGGAGTTTGTTCTTTGGCTGCCGTTCCTCTTGTTCTGGGTGATTTTCAGCCTCGCGGTTTTCCTGGCAATGGACAACCGGTACGATGCGGCAAAAGCAACCTATACAATTTCGGATGTGGTCTCTCGCTTTAAAGAAAACCTTACACGCGATAGGCTGGTCGAGCTTCAGTTGTTGATGCATCAGCTCTTACCCAATTCTACTCAGGGAATGATGCGGCTTTCATCGGTCGAATTCGACCAGGGCGCTTACACCGTTCAATGGACTGCGTGCTTTGGCGGCGATGCAGTCCTGGGAACGAATGTGCCACCAATGACAGACGATCAGATTCCATTGAATTTGGTTCCTGCATTCATGGATGATAAAGACACGGTAATCGTGACGGAGACCTTCACGCCGTATTTCCCGATCTCCGACTTTTGGGTGCCATCATCGCTGGCATGGCAAATCGGGGTTGTAACCAGGCCAAGGTTTGTGGCGAAGATCGATCTGGATGACGACCTTCAGGACGCTCTGGACAATTGTCGGTTTGCACCGCCGGAAACCTAAGACTTTCATCCGAGTGTCATGCGGCGCCGAACCAGTCACTATCGCCCAACTGCCGATTGACCAACTGCAGTACTGCGCTTAAACCACTCGCCGGTTCCCAGGAGAGAGCGATATGGCGAACGTCGTGGTTGTCGGCGCCCAGTGGGGTGACGAGGGCAAAGGAAAGATTGTCGATTGGCTGAGCGAACGCGCTGACGTGATTGCCCGTTTTCAGGGCGGCCACAATGCGGGCCACACATTGGTAATTGATGGTGAGGTCTTCAAGTTGCACGCATTGCCGTCGGGCGTGGTCCGAAAAGGCAAACTTTCCGTTATCGGAAATGGCGTTGTCCTGGATCCTTGGCACCTTGTTGAAGAAATCGAAGGCATCCGCGCCCAAGGCGTCGAGATCTCGCCTCAAACATTGATGATCGCCGAGAACACGCCGTTGATCCTTCCGCTGCACGGCGAATTGGACCGCATGCGCGAAACCGGGAACACCACCGCGAAAATCGGAACTACCGGTCGCGGCATTGGACCGGCTTATGAGGACAAAGTTGGCCGCCGATCAATCCGTGTCTCTGATTTGTCCGATGCGTCCACGCTGGACGAAAGACTGGACCGTGTCTGCGCTCACCACGACGCTCTGCGCCGGGGCCTCGGGACGGATCCAATCGATCGGGACGCAGTGAAGGCATCCTTGTTGAAAATTGCTCCGAAGATCCTGCCTTATGCGGCTCCGGTTTGGAAAACACTTGCCGAACGGCGCAGGGACGGCGCACGCATCCTGTTTGAAGGTGCACAGGGCGCGCTGCTGGATATCGATTTCGGAACATATCCCTATGTGACCTCATCGAACACCATGGCGGGAATGGCGGCGACCGGAACCGGAATGGGGCCGGACGCCGTGGACTTTACGCTTGGTATCGTCAAGGCCTATACGACCCGCGTCGGAGAAGGGCCGTTTCCGACCGAATTGCTGGATGAGCATGGACAGCGTCTGGGAGAGCGGGGGCACGAGTTTGGCACCACGACCGGGCGTAAACGCCGGTGCGGCTGGTTCGATGCTGCACTGGTCCGCCAGACCTGCATGGTGTCAGGCGTCAATGGCATTGCATTGACGAAACTGGACGTTCTCGACGGCTTTGAGACGCTGAGGGTCTGCACCGGTTATCTACTAGACGGGCAAGAGATCGACCATCTGCCGACTGCGGCAGCACAACAGGCCCGTGTCCAGCCGATCTACGAAGAAATGTCTGGCTGGTCGGAAAGCACCGAAGGCGCACGGCGCTGGCTGGATCTGCCCGCCGAAGCGATTAAATACATTAAACGGGTCGAAGAGTTGATAGAAACGCCCGTTGCCCTGCTTTCCACTAGCCCAGAACGTGACGATACGATCCTGGTCACAGACCCCTTCGCGGACTAAATCATCCGAAAGTTCCAGCCCTAATTGGTGACGCGCAAACGGAGATCTGCCCGTGAAACATCGGACGCGAAAATGGCTGAGCCTAGTGCTGCTGTTGCTGTGGCTGCCCGCCTACATTGCGATGTCGCTTTATGTCGTCAGCCTGTTTGAACGGCCAAGCTTCCTTCTGGAGCTGGCGATTTATGTGTTGTTGGGCATTGCGTGGGCTCTGCCATTTCGTAAGATTTTCAAAGGCGTCGGCCGGGAAGATCCCGAAAATCCGGGACCTGGCGCAACCTGACATCAAGCCTGGGCTACAGATCAGTTCAGATATTTCTGAAAGCGCTCTCTCTCGTTCTGAGCCATGGCGAAAACGCCGTCGTCGATAAGAATAAGCGTTCCCGATCTGACCAGCTTGCCGAATCCTTTGATCCGCGCCTCTAGTGTTTTCGGATGATCCCCAGGGATTGTATCGAAGATTTCCATGACTTCCCGGCGTGTGAATTTTGACTTGTTCTGGACCAGCGTCAACCATGCGGCAGAGCCTGCCAGCATATCCGAAACCTGCGTAGATTGCGTTTTGCCTACAAAATCTGCCGCGCTCATGTCAGGTGGCGGTTGTGGCACCGGCGGGCTCTGATCGGTCTCTGCCTCGCCGGGGGCGCCCATCATCGCGCCTGCCTGAACCCGCTTCAATAGCGCACTAAACGCGCCGGAAGATGTTGATTTCTCTGGCTCTGGCTCTGGATCTGGCTCTGGCTCTGGCTGCAGGATGGTTTCTGGTTCCGGCGGCGCCGACTGACCCGGGATCGGATCAGGCGCGAATCCAACGCTCTGTTCTGTTTGGATTGGCTCTGGTTCAGGTTCCTGATCTATAGGGGCCGTGGCGCCGGGATTTGCAAAGATATTGAAACCCAGAGACGCTTCTGCCTCTGCCACTGGCGCCGACGCAGCTTCGGGCGCAGGCGAGTTCGTGGTGTGTTGAAGTAGTTGCTCGGGTTCGGGTGCGATGCTTGCCGGCTCGGCTTCGTTCATCTCTGCCGTCGACGCCGATATCTCATCAGGCTGTGCGAAGATGTTTACCGGGTCAACTCGCGGGGGCATATTGATAGGTTGTGGCCCGGCTTCCAACTCAGGTTCGGGTTCTGGTTCCGGTGTCGACTGAAGGGTCACTTCGCTGGCAAAGATATTCACCGCCGCGGCTGGCGCCGCCTCTGAAGAGTCGCTGAGAACTTCGTTGCTAACAATTTCGACCGTCTCGGTTTCGGTCAGCTGCGTTTCGTCAGAAGCCGGAGTGATCTCTTCAACTACCGCGTCAATAACGTCGTCCGTTTCGGCGATCTCAATGGGTCGATCAAGTGGCTCTTCCTTGGCAGGCGGAGACCCTGCGGTTTGAATCAGAGGTTCCACCGGGTCTGGCGACGGCGGCGCCGCAAAGATATTAAACGGCACATCATCCGCGGTATCATCGGTTGCAGCGACCTCTGAATGCGTAACCTCCGGCTCCGGCGATGCAGCTGCAGGGTCTGGTTCGACGAAGGTTTCTAAGACTTCCGCAACATCGCCATCTTCCAAGCCGGCAGGTGTCTCATCCTCAGAATCAGGTGCGTCTGTGGCTTGAGCTTCTGCGCGACGTTCCGCAAGCCAGGCGGCAGTCGAAGACGCAGCTGGTTCCTCTTGCGGGGCTGCGGCTTCTGCCGCTTGGTCGTCTTGTCGTTCGTCCGACAAGACTTCGGAGGCTACCGCACCGGCACCGAGTGCCGCTGCCGTCGCAGCCACGCCGGACAGCGATCCGACAGATGGGTCGTTCGTCTCAGTTTCCTCAGCCAAAGCCTCTGTGGCGTCGTCCGCAGCGGATGTGACGTCGTCAATTTGCTGCTCCACGGCGTCTGCGGTTCCCGTTGCAACGTCCGCAACGTCTTTTGTGGTATCCGAAACTTTGTCTGCAACGTCAGATGCAATCTCTGCGGCAGCGTCGGTAGTATCGTCGATGGCTGACGCAGCAACTTCCTCGGCATCCTCCAAAGCGTCTTCGACAGCGTCGGTGGCGGTGTCTACCGCTGTTTTGGCCGGCGGGTCTGCTTCGACAACGACGCCTTCCGGCTCTGCCTCAGGCGAAGCTTCAGGTTCGGCAACCACGGTCGCATCCTGAACGTCGGCGGCATCCGTCGCCTGGTCAGAGGCGTTTTCTGTCGTCAGGTCAGTTTCAGTCGCAAGGTCTTTTTCTGGTGCGTCCGCCGAACGGATAACGACGACGCCGGGTGTGTTTTCGCCATCACTCAGTGCATCTTCGACGTCTTCCGCTTTGAACTCTGCCGCTTCAGCCAAGGCCGGAGTTTCCGAGATCATGCGCTGCATCATCCCCAAAACCTCACGCATCTGCGCGACAGGGTCGTCGTATCCTTCAATCGTGCAGGCAAAAGCGCCGAAACGCACCTCTACCTTTTTCGATGAGTCGGCCATTCTGACTCCATGCCCAATCGTTGCGGTAAATCCCAGGTTCCAGTCTGCGGAAGTTCGCGCATTTGATGTGCAGGGTCAAGGCGTTACCATCGCCTGTTGACCAAAGGACGTAACAACGCCATTCAGACGAAATGTCAGATGGTAAACTGCAATTTTCCAAGCCTGTAACACTGGTTGGCGGTGGCGAATTGCAAACCGATGTCTTGCAGCAGTCTCTGGAATTGGCGCCGAGTTTAGTTGCCGCGGACGGCGCAGCCGACCGATTGAAAACAATGGGTCATGCACCAGATGCGGTCATCGGAGATATGGATTCCATTGCAACCAAGGACAAATGGCGTAACGGACCCGCGCAATTCATTCACCTGGCGGAACAGCATACGACCGATTTTGAAAAGTGCCTCTATTCTGTCGATGCGCCGGGCTTCGTCTGCGTGGGCTTTACAGGGCGGCGCGTTGACCATTCCCTAGCTGTATTTCACGGGATGCTGCGTCATTCAGACCGCAAGGTGCTGCTGCTGAGCGCCAACGACGTCATCAGCTTGGTTCCAGAGGCCGGCTTGCGCATTGATCTGCCGGTAAAGGCACGCGTGTCGCTTTATCCGCTTCTGCCGGTTCGGGGTGTCGCGTCGGAGGGTTTGCGATGGCCAATCGGTGGACTGGAAATGGCCGCGGGCCAGCAGATCGGCACTTCGAACATGGCTGTTTCTTCGACAGTGTCTGTCGAATTCGACAAGCCGGGAGCATTGTTGATCCTGGATCAAAAGCATGTCGATGCGTTGATCATCGCGCTTGGATTATAAAGTCTGTGTCTGATCGGCAGGGCTTCACTCCGCAGACAGATGAGTTCGTCTTAAGTGAGGGCGGCTAACAGGTCATCCAAGCTGTCGCGGACGGTGCGCCCGGCCGTATCCACCGCGATGTCTGCCCGCGCATAATGCGCCTCGCGGGCTGTTAGTATGCGTCGCAGATCTCCCATCGCGCCTGGATTGTCAGCCATTGGGCGCTCGTCGCCTTGATCCCTGACCCGCTGCATATGTTCTTCCGGCCGGGCCTTTAGCCACACCGTGCGGAAACCATTCAGCAGATGATCGAAGGTTTGCAGCTCGGAGACGATCCCTCCGGCGACTGCCAGGATCATCGGCCCTGAATGCGCCATGCGCGCCAATGCCTGGCTCTCCAGTTCGCGATATCCTTCCTGACCGTAGAGAGCGAAGAGTTCGGTGACGGAAATTCCTGCCGTTTGCGCAATCTGATCGTTCAGTTCGTAGAACGGTAACCCCAGACGCTTTGCCGCCAACGCGCCCAATGTTGTTTTTCCAGCCCCTCTAAGACCGATCAAGGCGATGCGGCCACCATGGCGCTGATCCGGCATCAGGGCTGCGGCGACCTTGTCTCTTTGTTCAACGGTTGCTTGACGCAGCTGCACGACAAGCGGGTCTTCGTCCGCAATCAGGTTGACCAGCGGTATCTCAAGCGCCGCGGCGATTCTGTTTAGCAATGAGATCGAGATATTGCCCATTCCGCCTTCCAACGACGCAATGTAGCGTTCGGATACTGCAGCAGCCTGCGATAGAACCCGACGGCTTTGCCGCGCCGTCTTGCGGGCTGCTTGAACGCGCTTGCCGAGGGCCCGCAAGAATGCAGCATCCTCGAGATCTGTGCCCATCATTTTGTCCCGACGCTGTGTTCCTCGATCAGCTTCAAAACATACCGTTTTCGTGTGCGCTGTTGTCTGGCACCGTCTGCAGAACATCCCAATGTTCGACGATCTTGCCTTTCGGGTCGAAGCGAAAAATGTCGATTCCGGCATATTCCTCATCCGGCCAGATTTGGTGGCAATGCAGAACCACCAGATCGCCTTCGGCGACCGTGCGTTTGAATTCGACCTTTTTTCCGGGATAGTCCCGCGCCATTTCCTCGAAATATGCGATAAAGCCATCCTTGCCGCTGACCACATGCGGGTTGTGCTGAATGTATTCGTCGCCGACGAAGGTTTCGATCGCATCGCGTGGGCGGCATTGATTGAACATCACGTTATAGAAATCCATGGCGTTCTTTCGGTTGGCCTCTGGATCAGACATGACGACCTCCTATGTGGATTGCGATTTGGCGTGGCCTTCGATTAGGCCATCGCCAGTTTCACGTACTCGAAGTCACCGGGTCGGTTGTCGATGCCGACTCGCGGCGGAGCGATATAGCCCGCGTACTTTCCGGGCTCCCAGCAAGGGTTCATGAGGCTTTCGATGTAGTCTCGGTCTCCGGAATTGGGCAGCCAGTCTTCTTTCTTGGAGTCCCAAGTCGCCTGATCGATTATCGTGCCATCTGGGTCGATCGGTGTGTTGGCGAATGTACCAATCTGCCGGTGGAAGCCCTCATGTGGCAGCTTCACTTCAAAGTCGATCTCTGCTCGTTTGATCACCATGTTCCAGCGCTTCACCCCGCCAGAGGCATCCCGTACATAGTCATCGCGCAGGCGCATGTTGATTGCGCTGAGCGCCGGAACATCGACCAACTTGATCTGACCATCCACAACCTGGGTCACCGGATAGGTTGCGCTGTCCAGCTTATGATCATCTTCCAGCTTAACTTCCTGATAGCGACCTTTGATCCCGGAATTGAACGCATTCGCGGCATTGGTTGAAACTTCAGACCCGAACAGGTCCAGGCTCAGCGAATAGTGCAGGTTTGCCTTCTTCTGGATGGTAGGCAGATCGATCACACCCAGGGCACGGACTGCGTTGACGTCATAGGGGTCGTCAATTCCGGCGTCTTTCATCGCTTCGCACGTTCGCTGGATGATCCGTCCAACACCGGTCTCACCCACGAACATATGATGCGCCTCTTCCGTCAGCATGAACCGGCAGGTGCGGCTGAGCGGATCGAACCCTGATTGCGCCAGACTCTCCAACTGCATCTTGCCGTCGCGGTCAGTGAAATATGTGAACATAAAGAAGGACAGCCAATCCGGTGTCGACTCATTGAATGCACCCAGCATACGAGGCGTTTCATCGGACCCTGAAGACCGCAGAAGCAGATCATCTGCCTCTTCCCGTCCATCGCGGCCAAAATATTTCTGCAGCAAGTAGACCATGGCCCAGAGGTGCCGACCCTCTTCCACGTTAACCTGGAAAAGGTTGCGCATGTCATAGAGCGACGGGGCCGTCAGGCCGAGATGCCGCTGCTGTTCGACCGAGGCCGGTTCGGTGTCTCCTTGGATCACGATTAAGCGGCGCAGCATGGCCCGATATTCGCCCGGGACCTCTTGCCAGGCAGGATCGCCGAAATGCTCGCCGCAAGGAATGGTGCGTCCTTCGACCGGAGGCGCCAACAGGATACCCCAGCGGTATTCTGGCATCTTCACATAGTCAAACTTGGCCCATCCTTCCGGATCCACACTGATCGCCGTGCGCAGGTAGACCAGGCTTTCCTGGAAGTTTTGCGGGATCAGATCGTTCCACCAATTGATGTAGCCGGGGTGCCACTTTTCCAACGCCTTCAGAACGCGCTTGTCGCCGCTAAGGCCAACGTTGTTGGGGATCATTGTGTCATAGTCGACATTGATCAGATCAAGCATGGGTAGTCTCCAAGATCCTGGTTAAATCCATTCTTTGACTGCAGCGGCGCGCTCGGTACTGTCACCGCTGTTGGGTTCGCCCTTGGGTTCGATAAGCAGAACCTTCACTTCATCCTCGGCGACTGGCCGGTGCTCGACACCTTTCGGAACCACGTAAAGCTCACCCGGGCCAACCTCGATCTTTCGATCTTTCAGTTCCATGGTCATCTGACCCTCTAGGACCAAGAAGAAGTCATCCGTGTCGGCATGGCTGTGGAAAGGAAACTCGCCTTGGAATTTTACCACCATAATCTCGTTGCCGTTGTATTCAGCGACGATCTTCGGTGACCAGTGGTCCGAGAATTTCTCTAGTTTCTCGGCCAGATTAACGGCGTCTTTCATGTCATGACTCCTTGGCTACCGGAGCTCTGAATTCTCATCCCCAGGTCAGGCCGCATTCGACATCAATCGCCCCAGCGTCTCGACGCATCCGGCGATCTCGTCTTCGGTGTTATAGTAATGCGGTGCTATCCTCAGCAGTGTGCCCATATCCCGACGTTCAAAATCGATACGGGTGCTGGACGGGCTGGAGGTGCCGATTGCATAGCCCCTGGCGGCCATGGTTTTTGCAAGGGCTTCAGAGTCCTTACCCGGCGTTTCAACGGTCACGATCCCGCACCGTTCGGTGCCAAGGTCGCGTAGAGTCAGGCCAGAGACCTGGTCCAGCAAAGACCGGCAAACATCGGCCAGATGTTTGACCCTGTCTTCGACGGCTTGGATACCGACTCCTTCCAGATAGTCGACCGCTGCGCCGAGCCCGGCGTGCAGAGCATAGGCGTTCTCCCAATCCTCGAACCGGCGGGCATCCTTGCGTAGTTCGTATCGGTCACGTGCGACCCATTCGGCAGAGTGCAAGTCGATCATGATGGGTTCGATCCGCTCTATCCAGGGTTCAGCTACATAAAGAAACCCTGTCCCGCGTGGGCCACGCAGAAACTTCCGCCCGGTCGCGGAGAGGAAATCGCAGGCCAATTCGGTCACGTCGATTCGCAGCTGGCCCACTGCCTGACAGGCGTCCAGCAGGTAGGGAATGTTGTGGGCCTTAGCGATCCTTCCGACGCCTGCTGCCGGATTGACCAATCCGCCACTGGTCGGGATCCAGGTGATCGAGATCAACGCCACGTCCGGGCCAATCGCCGTCTCCAGCGCAGCCAGATCCAGAGCCCCGCTGTCATCCGAGGGGATCACGTCGATCTTTACGCCGTCGCGCTGGGCCCGCTGAAGATAAGCCATGTAGTTCGATGAATACTCGGACTCGCAGGTCAAAATTCGCTGGCCGGCCTGCAATGGAAACGAATAGAAGGCCTGCCGCCACGCAATGGTGGCATTCTCCACCAGGGCGATTTCGGATCGTTTCGCCCCGATATGGGCAGCAACCTTGTCATAGACCGCTTCCATTTCATCCAACCGCGCAGCATGGGCCTCGTAGCCGCCGATCCGTGCCTCCAGATGCAGATGATCAGTGATCGCATCCAGCACCGGTTGCGGCATCAGGGCCGAGCCGCAGGCCAGCAAATGCACCTGATCCCCGCCGATCCCCGGCGTCTCTGACCGGACTCGGCTCAAGATTGTATCGTCGATCATACCCGCGTCCTGTCGTACTCACCGCGTTTGCCGGTGCCATAGCGGCGGAGGGCACCGTCTTCACCCACGGCATTGGGGCGCTGGAAGATCCAGTTCTGCCAGGCGGTCAGACGTCCGAAGATCCGCGTTTCCATAGTTTCAGGCCCGGCAAAGCGCAGGTTCGCCTCCATGCCCGTCAGGGCGTCGGGCGAGAACGAAGCACGTTCCTCCAGGAAGATGCGGATTTCGTCCTCCCAGTCGATGTCGTCATAGGCAAAGGTAACCAGGCCCAATTCGTCCGCATCTTCAGCTTCGAGGGCTGTGTCCTTGGCTTCTTCTGCGGCCTCGATGGATGCATCGTCGTCCAGGAACCGTGTTTGCAACCGGGTTAAGCCATTCGCCATTGGGAACGGGCCAAAGTTCGCATCTGTTAGGGTCAAGGTGGCGGGGGGACGATTGTCGCCGTCGAATTCTCCCTCAGCCATATAGGATCGATCGGCTGCAAACGTAATCTCGGCCAAAAGTCCTGCAAAACAGGACCCTGGTTCGATTAGCGCCACCAAAGAGCGCGACGTTACATCGATACGCTTGAGGACGCGCTTCCAATAGGTCAGGATTTCACGACCCAGCCAGTGGTCTTGGGCCGCGATCAAGGCGGCCTCGTGGGCAGCAACTGCCTTCGGATCACCATGGGTTTTGAACACCCAGACGCCAATATCCATTTCATTCAAGCGTAGATGTAGGATGGCATCGTCCAATTCACGCGCCGTACGAAGGATCCAAGCCTTCGCACCCTCTGACTGCAGGGCCTCGGCATCTGCCGGAACATCGCCATCTGGCGCGGCAATATCGATTGTCGCCACGCCAGCATCGCGATCCAAGATCACCTCGACTGTGGAATAGGTGATCGCATCATCGGTGATCGTTCGATCCAAAGGTGTAAGTTTGATGCCTTCCACACCGTGCGGTCGCGAAGACGTCGCTGCAATTTCCGCCGCGCGGAGCGCTACGGTCTCATCGAACTTTGAGTTGGGCACAACCTCGTCCACCAGTCCCCAGTCCTTGGCCCGCTTACCACGTGCGCCTTCTTCCATGGTCGAGAATACGTCGGCACGATCGCGCCGGACCTTGCGCTTGTCTGTGACCCGGGTCAGCCCACCGGTACCGGGCAGCACCGCCAACAAGGGCGCCTCGGGCAGTGCGACGTTGGATGAACCATCATCGGTTAGGATGATATGATTGCAAGCCAGGGCCAACTCATACCCCCCGCCGGCACAGGACCC
The DNA here is from genome assembly GCA_039028795.1 of Pseudomonadota bacterium. Lineage (GTDB taxonomy): Bacteria > Pseudomonadota > Alphaproteobacteria > Rhodobacterales > Rhodobacteraceae > Thermohalobaculum. The sequence continues at coordinate 21,175 of JBCCHJ010000002.1, read as the reverse complement.
GCGAATGGCGCAAATGTAATGCTGGTCCGATTCTTCTGCGGCGGCCTCGTAGGTGTTGCGCGTCTCATTCGTGAACTTGCAGAAATTGACCTTATGGGCATGAGAGGCCCCAGCCAGCATCCGGATATTGGCCCCGGCCGAGAAAACCCGGTCTTTGCCGGACTGCATGATCACGACTTTTACCTCTGGCTGCTCAAAGCGCAGGCGCTGCACTGCATCGGCCAACTCAATATCGACGCCAAGGTCGTAGGAATTCAGCTTCAACTCATAGCCGTCGAACAGCCCGCCATCTTCGGCGACATCCATGATCAGCCGGGCAATTGGACCATCTGTCTCAACACGCCAATGTTTGTACTTGCTGGGATCTGTCTGGAAGTCGATGAAGTCGGGATCTGACATGGCGGGCGACTCGGCTAGCAGTTTTTCTGAATAATAATGCAGAATACCGCATTTCCTAGGATGGGAATAGGCTTGAGAATCCTGCAGAGCGCCAAAATTATGCATTATAATACAGCTTTCGGCAATTAGGGAACTAGGTCTGCAAACTCTGCGGATCGCGGACGTTCGTCATAGCCGCGCGATAAACTCCAAGATCAAGTGCAATGCCTCATCTGCTTGCTCCAGATGTGGGGCGTGGCCGCATTGGTCCAAAAGATGCACTGTCGCTGGTGCGGTCATCTGATCGGCGATCACTTCGACTTGAGCCACTGTCCCATAAGGGTCTTCCCGGCCTTGTATGGCCAAGACCGGTGTCTTGATCGCATTCAAGCATCCGGTGATATCCCAGTCGCGGAATTCCGGATTCAACCAAGCCCCGTTCCAACCCTGGAAGGCCGCCTCTACATTTACATGATAACGTGCCAGCCGTTCTTTAAGGTCTCCGGTCTCATAGGCCACGCGCGCTGCCCTGATGGCCTCTATCGAGATGTCTTCCACATAGAAGTGCGGCGCTATCAGCCCAACGCCGCAAACCCGAGCATCCCCTGATCTGCCAGCATAAAGTGCCGCGATCGAAGCGCCGTCAGAGTGTCCGATCAAAACAGCCTTCTCAATCTTGGCGGTGTCGAGAACCGGACGCAGCACTGTGTCGGCCTCACATTCCATATAGTCAATCGGTCGGGGCAGATTGCAGGGATCGGAACGACCATAGCCCTGACGGGAAAAGGAGAAAACGCCAAATCCTGTCGTCTCTGCCAAGCGATCAGGAAAATCTCGCCAAAGCTCTACGCAACCCAAGCCTTCGTGTAGAAGGACTAGCGTGGGCGCGTCGGTAGGAGGGGGGCCCCAGCATCGGGCCTCCAACTGGACGCCTCCGATCGTCAGCCACACGTTCTCGCCAGGCGCCCAAAGCACCCGGTCTATCCCTCGCGCAATTTAAAACGTTGAATCTTGCCGGTTGCCGTCTTGGGCAGTTCGTCGCGGACTTCGATCCATCGCGGATACTTGTGCGCTCCCACGGATGTCTTCACATGCTCTTGCAAGGCTTCTGGATTGATTGTGGCATCGCCCGCAGGAACGACAAAGGCTTTCGGCTTTTCGAGACCTTCCTCGTCCAGAGCCGGAACTACGGCGGCTTCCAAAACTGATTCATGCGAGGAAAGCGCCTGCTCAACCTCGAACGGAGACACCCATTGGCCGGAAACCTTGAACATGTCGTCCGTGCGCCCGCTGTAGATGTAGCGCCCGTCCGGGCGGCGTGTGTACTTGTCGCCGGTTCTGGTCCAGACTCCCTCGAAAGTTTGCCGGGACTTTTCCCGCTGGTTCCAGTAACCGTCCGCCGACGACACGCCGCTGACCAGCAACTCGCCCACCTCATCATCGGCGACGAGTGACCCGTCCGTATCCACCAAACGCAGATCGTATCCCGGCACGGCGATGCCTGACGTGCCGTACTCTACATCCCCTGGCGCATTGGATAAAAATATGTGCAGCATCTCGGTTGAGCCTACGCCGTCCAGGATGTCCGTTCCGGTCAGCGTCTTCCATCGTGTTCCGATCTCGGCAGGCAAGGCCTCACCGGCAGAAATCGACACACGCAAGTTCTCAGCGCCTGGGATCATGCCTTGGCCGGCTTCGGCCAGCATTGCTGCGTAAAGCGTTGGCACACCGCAATAGATCGTCGGCCGCTGCGACATCATGATCTGGAACACCGCTTCGGGGGTCGGACGCCCGGGTAACAAAACCGTTGTCGCCCCCACGGCCATCGGGAAGGTCATGCCATTCCCGAGGCCATAGGCGAAAAAAAGCTTCGCGGCCGAGAAGATCTTATCGCTCTCTTTTATGCTCAAGACCTTTGCACCGTAGGTGTCCGATGTCGCTTGCAAGGCTTGATGCACATGGCGGACGCCCTTCGGCATCCCCGTCGATCCAGATGAATAAAGCCAGAATGCCGTGTCCTCCGCACTCACATCTTTAACCGGACCTGCGATGCATTGCTCCAGCGCAGCTTCGAAGGGTGCGCCCACCGGGTCTTCGCCACCCACAACAAAAACAACGCGCAGATGAGGCAGTTCGTGCAGGATCGGCCTGATGGTCTCCAACAACTGCGCTGACACAAACAGCGCCTTTGCCCGGCTATCTGTTAAGATGTATCGATACTGTTCGGCGGTGAGTAGAGTGTTGATCGCCACCGGGACAACGCCCGCCTTCAGTGATCCCCAAAAAATAACGGGGAATTCCAGAACATCGTGGACAATCATTGCCGCACGGTCTTCCTGGCCCAGACCCAGCTTGGCGTAAAGATCGCCCATCCGTCCTGACTTTTCTGCCAATTGCCCATAGGTCATTGCCTGGTCGCCCTGAATGAAGGCGGTTTTCCCGGACCTGCCCTCGGCAAGGTGGCGGTCAACAAAGTACAGCGCAGCATTGCCATTTATGGTCATGCATGTCCTCCCCTGCGCCTTTCGTCGACGCGTCTTGATCGAACCTTAAGGCCGCGGTGCAATTTGGGGCAAGAGCCTCGAGCCAAAAGAAAAGGCCCGGCAATCTGCCGGGCCTTCGTCTCAGAATGTGCAGACCGGGTGTTCAGCCCCGGCTGGTTTGGATTAGGCGAACCACCAACGCTCGGCGATGCGACTGCCGTCCAGCATCCACATATTACCGATGGTGCCAGAATTGGTCAGTTTGGTCGAGTGCGCGTCCACATAGTTCGCGTACATCGGCGTCGGCACTGCACCGTCGGTACGGCAGAGGTCCTGCATCTCGCGATACATCTCACCGCGTTTCGCCGTGTCCAATTCGGCGCGGGCCTCTAGAAGTAGCGATTGGAACCGCTCATTTTCCCAGAAGTTGTCGTTCCACGGAACACCGGATTCATAGGCCGTCGAGAACATCCAGTCTTCCGTCGCGCGGCCAGACCAGTAGCACGCGCAGAACGGCTTTTTCTGCCAGACGTTCGACCAGTAGCCATCGTTAGGCTCGCGTACAACTTCGACATTGATGCCCGCGGCCTTCGCCGATGCCTGGAAAAGAACCGCGGCATCAATCGCTTTCGGGAACGCCGTGTCGGCGGCAGATAGTGCGATAGACAGGCTGTCCATGCCCGCCTGCTTCAGGTGGAACTTCGCCTTATCTGGATCATACGAGTTCTGTTCCAGATCTGCAGCATAGTACTGGTTGGCTGGTCCGATCGGGTGATCGTTGCCGATCGCACCGTGACCTAACAAGATCTTCTCGACCAATTCTTCGCGATTGAATGCGTATTTGATCGCCTTGCGCACATCCGCATTGTCGAACGGTGCAACGTTGGCATGCATCGGGAACGTGTAGTGCTGATTTCCCGTCACCTCGAAAATCTCGACGTTCGGGTTCCGCTTCAGTAGCGACTCAGTCGAGGTATCGACATTGTTGATTGCGTCGACCTGTCCAGTCATGATCGCGTTCATTCGCGCCGCTGTGTCATTGATAGCAATTGTCTCGACGCTATCGAACCAACCGCGGTCATCGCGATAGTCATTGTCATTGTGCACGGCCAAACAGCGCACGCCGGGTTCGAAGTTCTCCAGCTTGTAGGCGCCGGTTCCAATGCCCTTGGCGATCGATTCTTCGATCATCCCAGCCGGGTGGATAAGGATGTGATAGTCCGATAGCAGGAACGGGAAGTCGGCATTGCCAGCCGATAAGATGAACTGGATCTGATGATCGTCCATCTTCTTCATTTCTTCGATTGCGCCGATGATCGGCTTGGCTGGCGACTTCGACTCTTCTCCAACATGCAGTGCGAAGGTTTCGATTACATCGTCTGCGTTGAAGGACTTGCCGTTATGGAATTCGACGCCCTTTTTTAGGTTAAATGTCCAGGTTTTGGCGTCCGCCGAAGCTTCCCAGCTTTCAGCCAATTCGCCCTTCAATGACCCGTCGGCCGCGATTTCCGTCATGCAGTCGAACACACACCCATGGGCCATGTTGATCATGAAGCTGTCGGTATGGGTCCGCCCGTCAAAGCTATCCGAAGTGTTTCCGCCCTTCAGACCCATCTTTAGCGTGCCGCCTTGCTTCGGGCCCGCCGCATAGACAGGAGTTTTCGCTGCGGCAAACGCCGTTGCTGCCGCGCCCGTTTTCAGAACGGTACGTCGGTTAAAGTTCAGTGGCATCGTGTATCTCCCTGATTACTCAGCCAAATTCAGTCGTCATTCGAGCCCCGGGTCTTTATGCCTGGGTTTCTAATCGTGACTTTGCCATGGGGAATGTCGCAAAAATAGGGCCAGTTAGCCCATCTTTTGCGTGGCAGCATCCCCAATGTTATCGACGCCGCGTTGTGACAACAATTGCGTCAGCCAATCCGGATCCATCTCTGGCACCGAACTCAGCAGCAGGTCCGTATAGGCGTGGTGCGGTGGCTGGAACATTTCGTCCTTTGGACCGGCCTCGACTACGACGCCGTCCTTCATCACGACGACTTCATCGGCAATGGCACGCACCGTCGCCAGATCGTGGGTGATGAACATATAGGCCAAGTTTAGCTCGTCCTGCAGACGCGCCAGCAGCTTCAGAATGCCTTCCGCCACCAACTGGTCCAGTGCCGAAGTGACCTCATCACAGATGATGAAGCGCGGTTCCGCTGCAAGGGCCCGAGCGATGCCGATCCTTTGTTTCTGCCCACCGGATAGTTCCGACGGTAGGCGGTTATAGTATTGGCTCGGCTCCAACTCGATTAGGTCCAGCAATTCCTCGACTCGCTTGCGTCGTTCTCCGCCGCGCTTGTTCATGTAGAATTCGACAGGGCGACCAATGATATCCGAGATCTTAAGCTTCGGATTCAAAGCGGTATCCGCCATCTGGTAGATCATCTGTGCCTGCCGAAGCTGGTCTTTGGAGCGGCGTTTGTAATCGGCGGGCAGAGGATCGCCATTGGCGTAAATCTGTCCGGATTTCGGCGGCAACAAACCGGTGATGCAACGTGCCGCTGTTGATTTACCCGAACCGGACTCGCCCACAACAGCCACCGTGCGGCCCGCATGAATATCGAAGCTAATGTCGTGCAGGACCTGGACTTTACCATATGCTGCGACGACGTTTTCCACACGGATTGCCGGTGTTTCGCTTGCGGCTGCAAGGGGCTTTTGCGGACGCTCGAACGATCTCACAGCCCAAAGCGACTTCGTGTAATCCTGTGTCGGAGCCGATAGCATGGTCCGCGTGTCGCTCTCTTCAACCTCATCGCCTTTCAACAAGACTTTGATCCGGTCCGCCATCTGCGCCACGACCGCCAGATCGTGAGTAATGTAGATTGCCGCCGTATCGAACTGTTCAACGATATCGCGGATCGCCGCCAACACCTCGATCTGCGTCGTCACGTCCAAGGCGGTTGTTGGCTCGTCAAAGATAATTAGGTCCGGTTTGCATGACATGGCCATGGCGGTCATCGCACGCTGCAACTGACCGCCTGAAACCTGGTGCGGATAGCGGAACCCGATTTCGTCCGGGTTTGGCAGCCGTAGTGCTCGGTAAAGCTCGATACCGTCCTGCTGGCTTTCGGCCTTGGACATCACATTGTGCTGGGTCGGGGCCTCCGTGTGCTGATCGATTAGCTTATGCGCGGGGTTGAAGGACGCGGCTGCCGATTGGGCGACATAGGCGATCCGTTTGCCGAGAAGACCTCGCCTGGTTGCGGCCGGAGCATTTACCAAGTCAATGCCATCAAATTCGACATCTCCCGCAGAGATGCGGCACCCGTCCCGGCAAAACCCCATTGCGGCCAGTCCAATCGTGGACTTTCCGGCACCGGATTCACCGATAAGACCCAGAACCTCGCCTTTGTGCAGATCCAGATCGACACCGTGGACAATTTCGTTCCAGGTCTCGTCCGCGCGGCCTTCGATCTTAAGGCCGCGGATCTTGACCAGTAGCTCTTGGTTTGACGTATTCATTACGAATTACTCCTTCAGGCCGGAGGACCGGTGGAGCATCCAGTCAACGACAAAGTTAACAGCAACGGTCAGCAAAGCGATCGCACCGGCTGCCATCAGCGGCAACGAGGCGCTCAGGATATCCCACTGCGCGAAGCTGATGAATTGGCGAAGCTCGGACACCATCGAGCCCCAGTCTGCCAGTGGTGGTTGAATGCCCAGGCCCAGGAAGCTGAGCGCGGCAATCGTCAGGAAGACAAAGCAGAACCGGAGACCGAATTCAGCCAGCAAAGGCGCGTAGGCGTTTGGCAGGATTTCCTTGAAAATCAGATGGCCCAGACCTTCACCGCGCAGCTTCGCCGCCTCGATATAGTCCATGACCACGATGTTCAGACCGACCGCTCGCGATAGCCGGAACACGCGCGTGCTATCCAGAACCGCAATGACCAGGATCATGTTGATCGTCGACTGACCGATGATTGTGATGATCAGCAGAGCAAAGATCAGCGATGGGATCGCCATCAGGACGTCAACAGTCCGCGACACCAACTGATCCAACCACCCTTGCAGGGTCGCCGCCAAAAAGCCCAGCGACGCGCCGATGAAGAAGGCCAGTAAAGTAGTGACGAAGGCAATGCCCACGGTGTTCCGTGCGCCATAGATCAGGCGGCTAAAGAGATCTCTCCCAATCTGATCGGTGCCCAAAAGACAGCAGGGATCGGTGCCTGGGGGCATATTGATCTGCGCCCCTTCGATGACCTCAGCTTCGCCCCAAGGCGCGATCAGTGGTGCCCCCAAGGCGAAGATGACATAGAGCAGTATGACCAGCAGGCCGAACGACGCCGTCAGTGGTGCATGGCGCATGGGCTTCGCAACACCCTCAACCGTGAAGCGTTGCAGCATCAAGCGGAAGATATACGCTGCAGCGGCGCAGGCGACGATGACCAGTGCCAAGTAGACGATGAAGTTGATCAATGCTGGCAGAATGCCCGCGACTGTGGAATTCAACAGCATGTGTCCGAAGTAGATCACTGCAATGCCCGCGGCAAAGCTTACCCCGCCTGCAATAAGGATCACGGCGATTGAGATGAGTGTGCCGGACGCACCGGTGGCGCTGAGGCTGGTACTAGGCGGCATATGTTCGCTTGTAGATGACATGAGAGCCCCCTTACTTCGGATGCCTAAGACGCGGGTTCGATAAAATCGAAAGCACGTCCGCGGTGAGATTCAAAAGAATGTACGCCGCTGCAAAGATCAAACAGCACGCCTGCACGACGGGGATGTCGCGGATCTTCACGCTGTCAACGAACAGTTGCCCAACCCCAGGGTAGACAAAGACCACCTCGACCACGACGACCCCGGTGATCAGGTAAGCCAGGTTCAGGGCGATTACGTTGATAATCGGCGCAAGGGCGTTCGGCAGCGCGTGGACGACAATGATCCGTCCGGGGCTTAGGCCCTTCAGCCGCGCCATTTCGATATAGGGCGACGCCAACAAGTTTATGATCGCCGCCCGCGTCATACGCATCATATGCGCCGTAACCACAAGGGTAAGGGTCAGCGCTGGAAGCATTGTCGCCGTAAGTCGGTCGCCGAATGACATGCCGTCGAAGATGTTCGAAAGCGATGGGAAAATTGGGTACATCACCGCCAGGAACAGCATCAGGATGTATGCGACGAAGAATTCTGGCGATGAAATTGACGTCAGGGTTGCAACGTTTGCGGCCCGGTCGAAGAAAGTGTTGCGGAACAGAGCGGCCAGAACACCGATGGCCAGCGAAAGTGGCACAGCGATCGCCGCTGCGACCAGTGCCAGGAAGAGCGTGTTGGCAAACCTGTTTTCCAGTTGTTCGGCAACCGGGCGTTTGTTCCCAAAGGAAATGCCGAACTCCCCCTGAACGGCATTGCCAAGCCAGATAAAGTAACGTTTCCAGGCCGGCTGATCCAATCCGAGTTCCTTGCGGATTGCCGCGACAGACTCTTCAGTTGCCGCCTGTCCAAGTATTTCCTGGGCGAAATCGCCCGGCAGCATCTCAACTGCCGTGAAAATCACCAGTGACACAACGAACAAAGTGACAAGGCCAAGACCTAATCTCTTCGCCAATAGCGAAATTATGTCTGATTTGATTGCCAAGCTTCCAGTCCCCTCTCCACCGGTTGGATTGTTGTGCGGCGTTTTTCACCGTCAACGTTTCTAGGACGACATTCTTTGACGTCTTTGGACGATGCCGCAAGTGCGAAAATGCCAAGAAGTCGCAATTCATAGGTCCAAGTAACGCAGATTTGCTAGGGCAGATGCCCTTGAGTTTCTGCCGGTGACTGCGTAACAGCCGAGCATGGAAGTCGGAGTAGTCGATCCGAATTGACCACCAAAACTAGAAATTCGGCGCTTACAATGGGAGGAAACCATGAGATCATTTTTCAAGTTGGCCCTTGGTGCTGCGGCTGGCGCTGTGATGGCCGTATCGGCTCATGCAGAAGCTGTGAAAATTGCCTTTATCGACCCTCTTTCTGGCCCGTTTGCAACGACAGGGACCAATGGATTGGCCGAATGGGAGTACGCGGTCGAAGAGTTGGTTAATAAGACCGGCTTGGCGGGCGAGGGCAGAACCTTCGAGATCGCCGCCTTCGACAACAAGATCAGCCCGAAAGAGTCATTGATCCAACTGCAGGTCGCCATCGACCAGGGCATTCGGTTCATCGCGCAAGGCAACTCTTCCGGTGTCGCAAATGCGCTGACGGATGCGATCAACAAGCACAACCGCCGTAACCCGGATGACAGGGTGCTGTTCATCAACTATTCAGCGGTGGACCCGGCGCTAACAAATGACAAGTGCAACTTCTGGCATTTTCGGTTTGACGCCAATGCGGACATCAAGATGGATGCGCTGTCGGATGTGATCAAAGGCAATCAGGACATCAAGAAGATCTATCTGATCGGCCAGGATTACTCCTTCGGGAAAGCAGTGGCCGCGGCTGCAGTGAAATATGTCGGTGAAAAGCGCCCGGACGTAGAGATTGTCGGGAACGAGTTGCACCCGATCGGCAAAGTCAAGGACTTCACACCGTACGCGCGCAAGATCATTGCCTCAGGCGCCGATGCGATCATAACGGGGAATTGGGGTGCAGACATGGTGGGCCTTGGCAAATCTGTGATCGACGCGGGATTTGAAGGGCCAATCTACACCTACTATGCCGCAGCTAACGGGATCACCAAAACTTTTGGCGCCGACGGAAAGGGCACGATCCGGACAATCGCCGAAGGGGTTCTCAATCCGCCAGCCTCGGATCGTGCGGCAGCATATGTAAAAGGCTTCAAAGAAAAGAACCCTGATTTCGACATCACGCAAGCCCGGATCACAAATGCGGCCGAGATGCTGGCCAAAGCCATTGCCGCGTCTGGATCAACCGATGTGGTCGAAATTGCCAAGGCGCTCGAGGGCATGGAACATGAGAGTATCTGGGGCGGCAAAATCCTGATGCGAGCCAAGGATCACCAAGCCATTCAGGACGTGCACATCTTTGCCCATACGGACGAGAACATTACCTTCGATCTAGACAATTCCGGCTATGGGCTGTTGAAAGAGTCGACGGTGACGATGGCCGCGGCAGACAGTCCGACCACCTGCGAGATGAAGCGTCCGTAACGCAGTAGGGTAGGGTTTTGACCCACCCTTGACCTGGGGCCTCCATGGAACTGATCGCCATCAACCTATTGGATGGGGCTGTGACAGGCTTGCTGCTGTTCATGCTTTCAGCAGGCCTGACGCTGATTTTTTCCATGATGGGCGTGCTGAACTTCGCACATGCATCATTCTATATGCTGGGTGCCTATTTCGGCTATCAGATCTCTAAGATTCTGGCCTATGCGCTTGGCTATGACGCGGGCTTCTTCGCAGCTTTGATCGTGGCGCCTATTGTCGTCGGCTTAATGGGGGCCGCGGTCGAAAAATACGGGCTGCGCCGGGTGCACAAACACGGCCATGTGCCCGAGCTGATCTTCACCTTTGGACTGGCCTTCCTGATCGAGGAAATCGTCCAGTTCTTCTGGGGTGTGAACCTAATGGCGTTCGAGCTACCGCCGATTATGGATTTCACGTTGTTCTCAATCGGACAGAACGCCTTTCCAGCCTACAAGTTTTTCATGATCGCAATCACGGTCGTCATGTTCGGCGGCCTTTTGTGGGTGCTGAAGAAGACCCGCGTCGGGCTGGTCATTCAGGCCGCACTGTCGCATCCCCAGACCGTAGAAGCCCTCGGCCACAACGTGCCACGGGTCTTCATGGGCGTCTTTGGTGTTGGCACGGCGCTGGCGGGCGTGGCAGGTGTGATTGCTGGCCCGGTGCTGGGGACGTTCCCCGGGATGGCCTTCGTTTTGGGGTCGATCGTGTTTGTCGTGATCGTGGTTGGCGGTTTGGGGTCGCTTTGGGGGGCTTTGGTCGCGTCCATGCTGATCGGCTGGATGACAACCTTCGCAAAATCCTACAATGTTAGCGGTGCGGATGTAATGGGTTTGATCGGGTTGACCCAGCCGGATGATCTTTCCGACAATCCGTTCCGCGACATTTGGACGATGACTTTGCCGCAGATCGCAGACATTCTTCCATATCTATTCCTGGTGTTGGTGCTCATTTTCCGGCCCTACGGTTTGATGGGACGGCGTGAGACATGAGCGATACCACTGCATCCGCCCCCCGTGGGCTCAGTCTTGGCCCCGCTGCCCCTTGGATTTTCGCCATCATTTTGGTGGTGATCCTGCCGTTCATCTTCACGGACCGGTCGACCACGACAATCATGAACCAGATCGCAATCACCGTGGTATTTGCGCTCAGCTACAATATGCTGCTGGGACAGGGGGGCATGCTTTCCTTTGGTCACGCCGTCTATATGGGGCTTGGCGGCTTTTTCGTGATGCACATCATGAACCGGATCGAGATGTATGGCTGGTTCATTCCCCTTCCGCTCTTGCCATTGTTTGCCGGGATCTTTGGCATGGCCTTTGCGGCGCTCTTCGGCACATTCTCGGTCCGCCGCGCCGGAACGGCCTTTGCAATGATCTCGCTAGGGATCGGAGAGCTTATCGCGGCGTCCTCGATCATCATCGTCGCGTTCTTTGGCGGCGAAGAAGGGATCAGCGGCGACCGGACCATGGGACCGAACATTTTCGGAGTGGAGTGGCTGACGCCGGGAGAGGTCTATTGGGTAATCACTGGTTGGATGCTGCTGTCCGCCTTGTTGATGTACCTTTTCAGTCGAACGCCCGCAGGGCGCATGGCCAATGCAGTGCGAGATAACCCTGAGCGCGCCCAGTTCCTGGGCTACAATGAAGCCCGTGTGCGCTATATCTCTTTCTGCGCAGCTGGGTTCTTCGCCGGTGTCGCAGGTGGACTTTTCGCGATCAACTACGAAATTCTGGGAGAAGAGAACCTGAACCTGGTCACGTCAGGGACCATCCTTCTGGTCACCTTCCTGGGCGGGGCCGGGTTCTTTTTCGGGCCTATTGTCGGTGCCATCGTCTTCACCTTGCTGCAGACAGTGCTTAGCCTACACACCAATCTCTGGCAGCTCTATGCGGGCGTCTTGTTCGTCACAACAGTGATGTTCTTTCCGCAAGGCATCGCCGGGCTTTTGGCCATGCATATTGCGCCTTGGAAGCTCGGGCGTTTTCCCAGTCTGCTTGCGCCATATCTGAAAACACTAATACCCGGCCTGATCGGTCTATTAGGCCTTTGCGCTTTCATCGAGATTCTGCACCACGCCAAACATTCAGCCATTGGTGACGACCAGATGACGCTGTTTTGGACCAGCTTCAGTTCTCACGATGCGCTGCCCTGGGTGATCAGCGGTGGGCTTGCAATTGCTGGCATTCTTTTGGCGCGTAAGGCTGCGCCTGACATGGTGGAAGCCTATTCGAATGCTGCTACGTTGGAGCAGACGCGATGATTGCGGCCTTGACGCTCAGCGATCTGCGTAAAAGCTTCGGCAAGACCGAGATCATTCGCGGTGTTGATCTCTCCGTGAAAAAAGGTCAACGCCATGCCATCATTGGCCCCAATGGCGCAGGTAAATCGACGCTCTTTAACCTAATCACAGGCCGCTACCCCGTGAGCGCAGGAACAGTCAGCCTGCACGGCGAAAACGTCACTGGCATGGCGCCCTTCCAGATAAATCGTAAGGGCCTCAGCCGGTCATTCCAGATCACAAACATCTTCCCGCGCATGTCGGTCTTCGAAAACATCCGCTGCGCCCTCTTGTGGCCGCGGGGGTATCGATATTCCTTCTGGAAGCTTTTGCACCGGGAAAGGGTGTTGAATGATGCAGCGGATCAGATCCTGGACCAACTCAACCTCTCCGGCCGTAGGGATCTTCCTGCTGGGGTGCTGTCTTATGCAGAACAACGTGCGCTAGAGATCGGCATCACGATCGGTGGTGGCGCGGATGTGATCCTGCTGGATGAACCTACGGCGGGGATGAGCCGGTCCGAAACCGACTATATCGTCGGTCTGATCCGCACAGTCACCACCGGGAAAACGCTAATCGTAGTAGAACACGACATGGGCGTCGTCTTCGACCTTGCCGATCAGATCAGCGTTTTGGTCTACGGGGAGATCATCGCCACTGGCACACCGAAAGAGATACGCGCAAATCCACAGGTGCAAGAAGCCTATCTCGGCGCGGCGCTGGAGGCCGACCATTGATTTGGTCCATCATTCTTCATCTGGCTGAAAATACCTCGGGAGCGCGAGGGCATATCCCACGCACAACGTAATATGCACGACAAACGGGACCTCCACGCCTTTTACGGCAAATCGCATATTCTTCAGGGTGTAAACCTAAGCGTTGGCGATGGAGAGATCGTTGCGCTGCTGGGCCGGAACGGCGTTGGTCGCTCGACGACCTGCAAAGCGATCATGGGCGATGTGCCGCCGCAGGGGTCAGTCCAATTTAACGGTGCTGAAGTCGCGGGTAAGAAAGCCTTCGAAATCGCACGCCTTGGGATCGGTTACGTGCCCGAGAACCGTGACATCTTCCCCGGTCTTACGACACGGCAAAACCTGATCCTTGGCCTGAAGCCGGGGCAGCAGGACGGGCAGGGTCGCTGGTCCATGCAGGACATGTTCGATCTCTTCGAAAATCTTAGTGCCCGCGCGGATGTCGAGGCCAGCGTTCTATCCGGTGGCGAACAACAGATGCTGACGATGTGCCGAACTCTGATGGGTGACCCGGACCTGATTATGGTGGACGAGCCGACGGAAGGTCTGTCACCCCAAATGACCGAACGCGTTGGGACATTGTTAGAAGAAATCGCCAAGCGCGGAGTATCGATCCTACTGGTTGAGCAAAAGCTCTCGATCGCGCTTAAGATCAGCAATCGTGTTTACGTGATGGGCCATGGTAAAGTGGTCTTTGAAGGCACACCTGCCGAATTGGCAGGCCGGGAGGACGTGCGCAAAGAGTGGCTGGAAGTCTAGCCGGGAAAGAAAGCCGGCAGGGGCGAAAACTTCTCTACGAGTGCTGCAATCGAACGTTCATCACGGCCAAGTGCAGACAATGCGTCTGTCTCGGATTCGCAAATGACCATGGTTTCGTTGACCAGACCTTCAGAAAATGTCTCATATTGCCGGGCCAGACCGTGAATCAGTGCACTGTTGACCAGTACAACCTTCAGGGGCGGTTTGTCGGACTGATCTTGATCAGCATTGGACTCCGCAAGGTTTTTGATCGCAAACGTCGTGCCGCCTTCAGCAACCAATCCTGTCATTTCACGAACATCCGTTAGCCGCTGCATCGACGGTTTATACTTCGGGTCGCCTTTGAACCGTTCATAGACATCGAAGACGTCGGTTATGTCCACCTGCCCTGCTAACTGCATGTAAAGCAGGTCGATGCTCTCAAGAACGCAGTAACGCACCATTTTCAGGCATCCTCGGTCTTATGAATTCAGAAAGTTCCACGTCCACTAGCTGAAACGCAGCTTCAGCAGACGGAAGACTTCTATCTGCGATCAGTGCCGAAAATTGTCTGAAAACGACCTTTTGGAATCAATGTAACGCACAAGGAGTGGCTGGAAGTTTGACCGGTCCTCTGGCATTCTTGGACACTCAAGGTGAGGGAGGTTCCATGAGAAAAGTAGCGATAGCCCTGTTGGGAGTCCTGTTTGCATTTCCGGCGCAGGCGGATCTTTGGGATGATTGCGGGAACCGTGAGAATCCCATTGGGATGTTGCAGGCCTGCACGACTCTGATCAATGATCCCTCGACGCCGCAGAACCGTCTATCCGAAGCATATCTCTATCGCTGCCAGGCAAAGGATATCCAGGGATCGCCTGGTGAAGCCCTACCGGATTGCCTGGCCGCCCGGGGATTGGATCCGGAAGATTCATCGATCTACAATTCTCTGACGATCATCTTTTTGCAGTTGAACAATCCATCCGAGGCCGTCCAGGCTGCTGAGGCCGGCCTGAAGTTAAAACCGGAAGATGGAAACTACTGGAATGGCCGCGCTAATGCGCGTTGCGCAGCCGGACAGTTCGAAGGTGCGTATCAGGACCGTTTGAAGGCGCTGGAACTTGGCCGATTCACAGCAGAAGGCCTGCAACGCGCGGTAGCCAATCGTGGCTACTACAAAGGCGCCATCGACGGCAAATTCGGTGAGGCATCCAAGAATGCGCTTTGGCAGTGGACACAAGCCGGGTGTCCCTGAAGGGTCTGAGACAAAAATCAAAGCGTGATAGCGCGTTTCTCAGAACGTTAGTACTCCACTTCGGCGCGTGGTTTTTCTCCACCGAGATCTAGTCCTGCTGTTTGCATCTGGTCGAATGGAACCATTGGAGCTGCAAACTCGAGAGCATTGAACTGCAGAGAGTTAGAATTTGATTTAACTCCAGAACTTTGCATGATCCCGGCGGGTGTTTCAGGAGGCCAGTATGGTCGACATCACAAATGTCTTGAAGGACCAGTTGAACAGCGGCGGGCTCGCCCTTGGCGTCGGTCTGCGCGGTGCGCGCACTGTGGAAATAGCGCGCGCAATGAAGACCGCAGGGTTCGATTGGTTGTTCATCGATATGGAGCACAACACCATGTCGCTGGACGATGCTTGTAATATTTCTGTCGCGGCCCAGGCAGAGGGGATTGCGCCGATCGTACGTGTCCCCGGAACCGAACACCACCATGCAACCCGCGCGCTTGATGGTGGGGCGCAGGGGATTGTCGTGCCCCATGTTGATGATGTTGAGACTGCCAAGCGGATGGTTGCAAATGTGCGCTATCCTCCGCTGGGACACAGATCCCTTTATGGCGCACTGCCTCAGGCCGGGTTCGGTACACACCCAATGCCGCATCTGATGGCTGGATTGAACGCGTCGACCTTCCTGGTATTGATGATCGAAAGCCCGGAAGGCGTGGCCGCCGCCGATGAGATCGCAGCACTTGAGGGCGTTGATGCGCTTTTGATCGGAACCGCAGATCTGACAGCGGAAATGGGTATCCCCGGGCAGGTGACCCACCCGGACGTTGTCGGAGCTTATCAGACCGTGATCGCGGCCTGTCGCAAGCACGGCAAGCATCCTGGCATGGGCGGAGTATATCAACCTGACTCAATGAAGCAGTACATCGATATGGGCATGCGGCTGATCCTGGCGGGGTCCGAGTTCACGTTCATGATGCAGGGCGCCCGAGCGCAGTCATCGGCTGTAAGGGCTCTGCTGGACGTATGAGTTTGCTGGATTTTCTGGGACGGCGGCCAGCTCATATAAGGTTTCCATCGATCGCGGCTATGGAGCGTGCAGGGCGGCGTCGCCTTCCCAAATTTGCCTGGGACTTTATGGCCGGCGGTATTGGTCGCGAGGTTGGGAAGGCCCGGAACCTCAGCGACTTGGATACCGTCACGTTCACGCCGCGCTATGTCGTTGACTACGACTATCCTGCGGATCTCAGTTCAACCTTGTTTGGAAAATGGAGCGCACCGTTCGGACCAGGTCCGGTGGGCCTGCAGGACCTGGTCTGGCCTGGCGCGCAGGCACATGTTCTTAGGGCCGCCGCCGATCACAATCTGCCGGCCGGATTTTCAGTTTATGCAACAGCATCTATCGAAGAAGCCGCAGGGATTGTCGGGCCGAACCTCTGGTTTCAGCAGTACCCGATGGCAGAAACCGATATCGAACAAGATCTATTGGGGCGATACCGATCCGTCGGTGGCGATGTTCTGATCGTCACGATGGATGTTCCGCACGGGACTCGGCGAGAGCGGGACATAGGCAATGGTTTATCGATCCCGCCGCGCCAGGATCTGCTGACCTACTGGCAGGCGGCGATCCGGCCATCGTGGTCCGTGGCAACTCTGCGTAATGGCATGCCAAGGTTCAAGACGGTCGAGAGATACATACCGCCAGATACGCCGCCGCAAAGCTCGATGCAGCTGTTGGGTTCGTTGGCGGCGGGCCATGTCGGGCCGGAACGACTGCGCCAGTATCGAGATCAATGGAATGGCAAGCTGGTGATCAAGGGGGTGTTGCATCAAGAGGATCTGAAGCACTGTCTGGATGCCGGGGTCGATGGAATTGTAGTCTCGAACCATGGCGGTCGACAGTTGGACGGGGCAGTGACAGCGCCAGAGGTGTTGCCTAGCCTCCGCCAGTATGCTGGCGGGAAGCTTTCGATCATTGCGGATGGCGGAGTTCGGTCCGGCTTGGACATTGCGCGCATGCTGGCTTTGGGCGCGGATCACGTGTTCCTGGGAAGGGCTCTGGCCTTTGCCGTTGCGGCAGCAGGGGCTGAAGGCCCTGCGTTGGCGATGGACATCCTGAAACAGGAAATGGTGGATGTGCTGAGCCAATTGGGCTGTCAGGACTATCGCGATCTCACCAAGTATCTGACGGATTGACCTGCCTGGATTGGCTAGACTGAAACCAAAGCCGCAGACTTGGTTTCGCCTCCCGGTGGCGCCCAGAGTTTGCGGAGCAGCCCGAGTTCGGATGATCGGAAGGGCGGAGTTGGTTCCCCCGCCCTTCGATCCCGTTACTTCGGCAAATCGCCCGAGACGCCTTTAACGAAGAAGTCCATACCCAGCAGCATGCCGTCATCGGCCACCGCTCCGGCGGGAACGCGTTCCTTGCCGTCGCGGTCGACGATCGGGCCGGTAAACGGGTGAATCGAGCCATCGCGTACAGACAGTTCTGCCTGTTTAGCCATGACAGCCACGTCATAGGGCATGTTGTAATAGGGGCTCATCACGACCTCATTGGTCGACAGGCCTTCCCAACTGTCCGCACTTTCCCAGGTGCCGTCCAGAACCGCTTGAGTGCGCTTGATATAGTAGGGTGCCCAGTTGTCTTCGATCGCCGTCAATTGCGAGCTCGGTGCGAATTTGTGCATGTCCGAGGCCTGTCCGAACGCCAGTACACCATCTGCATTTTCAGCGGCCTGTAACGCGGCGGGGCTATCGGTGTGCTGCATGATGATGTCTGCGCCCTGGGCGATCAGCGCCTTGGCAGCGTCGGCTTCCTTGCCGGGATCGTACCAAGTGTTCACCCAGACGACTTGGATTTCGATATCGGGATTAATCTCTTGCGCAGCCAGCGCCACCGCGTTAATGCCACGAACGACTTCTGGGATCGGGAAAGACGCGATGTAGCCGATTTTACCGGACTTCGACATCTTGGCCGCAATTTTGCCAATCACGTGCCGGCCTTCATAAAACTTGCCGGAATAGGTCGAGACATTTTCGGCCCGCTTGAAACCCGTGGCATGCTCGAACTTCACATCCGGGAACTGCTTGGCGATCTTGATTGTTGGGTCCATGTACCCAAAAGACGTGGCGAAGATCAGCCCGTGGCCCGATGCCGCCAACTGCCGGATTACACGTTCCGCATCCGGGCCCTCGGCAACGCTTTCGACAAACGTTGTTTCCACCTTGTCGCCGAAGTGCTCTTCCACCGCTAGGCGGCCCTGATCATGCTGATAGGTCCAGCCATGATCCCCAATCGGGCCAACATAAACAAAACCCACTTTCAGGTCCGCCGCCGCGGCGGACCCTGCCACCAATGCAGCGGCGACCGCGCCCAGCGCGGCCGTCATGAAGTTTCTGCGGATCATCAATCTCTCCTCTGTTTCTAGGTCGCCTCTGTCGGGCGTTTCCTCCATTCAGGCCGTGCCGCGGTAGGGCTCGACATATTGCAGCGCCATGTCCCACGGGAAGAAGATCCACGTGTCCTGGCTTACCTCGGTGATATAGCTGTCGACCAGCGGCTTGCCTTTCGGTTTGGCATAGACGGTGGCGAAATGGGCCTTGGGATAGCGGACGCGGACGACCTCCAGTGTCCGGCCGGTATCGACAAGATCATCGATCACCAGAATACCCTGACCTTCGCCGGTCAGCTCTGCATCTGGTGCTTTTAGAACCTGGGCTGCAGCCTGGGTCTGATGATCATAAGATTTGACCGAAATTGTATCGACCAGCCGAATATTCAGTTCCCGTGCGATGATGCAGGCGGGCACCATGCCGCCTCGGGTGATTGCGACGACAGCGGACCACGCTCCATCAACGCCGGGTCCCTGGCGATCCAAACGCCAGGCCAGCGCGCGACTATCACGGTGCATTTGCTCCCACGAGACGTGAAATCCCTTCTCGTGCGGCAGCTTGTCTGTCATTGACTGATCCCCATTGCGATTCCCAGTGTTTTAGGGAGCGTACCGCGTGGGGTCGACTCGATTCTGCACGAAACAGCGGCCTAAATGCCGATTGAGATTTCGACGATTATCGCTGAGTAGAACACGAAACTGGCGACCAAAACAAAGAGATGCCAGATTGCATTTTGAAATGGCAATCTTTGCCAGAGATGGAAGATCACCCCAACCGAATAAAGACAGCCACCAACAACAATTAGGATCATCGTTGCTTCGGTGATTGCCGCGCTAACCGGTCCTGCAGCCAGAACAAAAGCCCAGCCCAGCGCAAGATACAGAACCACCGAGGCCCTCTCCCACTTATACGGGGCAAGAAGCTTTCCCAAGAGTCCCAGAACCGCGCCGGACCAGACGCCGATCAACAACCATCGTCCGACCGGACCGCCAGCAAGCACTGCATACGGCGTGTAGGTTCCCGCGATTTTCACATAAATCGCTGCATGGTCCAGACGTCGCAAAGCTTCATGCCACTTGGTGCCCGAAAGACGTGGTGAGGCGATGTTATGGCCGGCCGAAAATGCCAGCATCGCCAAAAGAGAAGCACCATATATTGCAACTGCTGCAATCAACGCACCTTCATCGCGCCAAACGGAAACCAGCGTGATCATCACCGGGACAGCCAGCAAGGCGCCGACGACGCCAACCAGGTGAATGGTCGTGTCCGCCCATACTTCGGCAGTGGAGTAAGATCGTTGATTTTTCGAGCGTGATTGCATGTTGAATGATGCCTAGCACGTCCCTGTTATGATTCCGAAAACAATCATTTGATTAAGGTCGAAATGCGTCCCCTTAGCTGAATTTTTACCAAGTCACGGTCAACCTGCTTTCATTGCCTGGGAACCTGGGAGGAATGCGCATGAGCATTGCCGCTGCCGTCGAGAACGATCAGGAAGTCGCACTCAGCATGGGGGCGCAACCGCCCCAGACAAAACGTCCGATTAAGTGCGTCCTGATGGATGACAGCCGTTTCGACCGGCGCGTTTTAGTAAGTCTTGCCGAAGAGTCCCGATTTGAGCTTGAGATCGTTGAAACGGCCAGCATTTCTGAAACTCGGGACGTTCTGGCGCAACTTTCTGCAGACCTTCTCGTCCTGGACGCAAGGGTTCCCGATGGCGATGGAATCGCCTTCGCCCGTCAGCTAAGGCAGGAGGCGCACCACAACGCTATCCCCGTGATCGTAGTTAGCGATGAGACCTCGAAAAAGTCGGCGATACAGGCGATCAGATCCGGCGCTGCCGATTACTTGGCGAAGGACGAACTGACCGTAGACGCCTTTGATACTGCTGTTGAAAGTGCCCTGCGCCGGACTGCGGTCTTACCTGCGGATCAAACGGCCCGATTGTCCAACCTGCAGGCAGAAAACGATACATTGCGGCGTATTGCGCTTCGCAATATGCGTTTGCTGAAGGCTCAGGCGATGCCGCTGATGGCATTCGCCTGGAAAATGGCGAAGAGCAATGAAATCCCAGACGAAGATCGCGACGCTCTGGCCAAGAATTTATCGCGCCTAACGCGGAATATGACCGGTCTGATTGATGACACAGTCATCACATCTGCAACGCATCGAGCGAACGAGGTCACCGTTGCGGTGAACATCGGAAAGCTGATCACCGCACTCGCGAATGATGAAACGAACGGGCTCAACAGCAGCAGTGCTCACTTGCGCGTCGGACAGCTACCCATCCTGACTGCACGTTATTCACATATGGCCATGTTGTTCGAAGAACTGTTGCTGACCGCGATCAGATCCAGTCGTTTAGGCAAAGTGCCGGAGATTGAAATAGGTGCAGGGGTCGATCCGGACGGGAATCCGATCATTTGGCTTAAGGAGGACGGTCTGTCGCTATCTGCACGCAAACAGGCCTTGGCCGGACGTGTTCAGGATCTGGTCGAGCCGCCCGCTGATCTGAGCAGGGACGAAAACTCCTGGTCGCTTTGCCAACGCTTGGTTGAAAAGAACAAAGGCCGCTTCAAGATCGCGCAAGACGATGAAAACGCTTCTAAAATCCTGATTTGGTTCCCGAAGGAAATGCTGGTTGATGCGACTGATTTACAGGATGCGTCAGAAATCGCTTAGCTTGGTCTCCAGGCCACGCAAGGACAGAATTGTAAGCGATTTTCCGTCTCGATTGATGAGGCCCTGAT
>JBCCHJ010000001.1:0-246998 GCA_039028795.1 Pseudomonadota bacterium | reverse complement strand
CCTGGTCACCGCAGGAGCTGTTTGACGGGCATCAGGCGCAGATCAGCGTAGCATGCGGCGGGGCTCGCGATGACCTGGGAAGCATGGAGCTTTATGCAGCAGCAGTTCACGTGGCGGCCACAGCCATTTGCAGCGTCGCGCCCGCAGGTGCAATTTACTGGGAAAGCGGGGAATTGCTGGTGCATCCCAACGACTTCCGTGCGGCGATCGGGCCAATGATGGCAGGTCAGATGCCCATTGCGTCTTGGATCGGGTTCCGACCAATTCTGGGAACTGCGGAAGACGCAGAAACGGTCGGCATGATCACATGCGGCCTTCGCCCTTTTCTGGGGCGAGAGATCGAGCTTGCACCCGCGCCGACAACATTGGAACGCGCCAGAATGTGCCTTGGTTCGGTCGTGCAGCGCCTGATGGACAGACGCCTTCTTTTGCATGATGGCGATATGGTTGAAGATGTCGATATGGCCCTGAAGGCAACTGTTCGCTTGCGTGATCGCTGGATCCGCCGGGACAAAGCTGCCTTCGTTCTGGTCACCGACAACTCTGTGATCGATCGCGCAACGCTCAGACCGGACCGATCCCGTGCTGCATAAGAAGGGTTAGGTCAATCCCAGCGCATAAAGCGCCAGTCCCGCACAGATTCCAAACCCGACCAAGGCCAACATCCCCAGGCGAAACACGAAAACCAAAACAAGCGCGATCACCAGAATAACCAACTTGCCCCACTCGGCGTCTGCAAAACCGTTCGGGATGAACGCGGCTTCTGCAAGGTAGATCACCAGTTTCGCAATCACGCCCACAACAGCCGCCGATATCCCGGCCAGCGCCCGCCGCGCCCAGGGAATGTCCTGCAACCGCTCTACCGCCGGAGCGAAGGCAAGGATCAAAGCGAAGCTGGGGCCGAACGTGTAGATCGTCGCCAGAATGGCCGTGTGAACACCTGCACTGGCGCTGAAACTGTTGGACCAACCGGCAAAGAAACCAGCATAGGTATTTACCAGGATCAGCGGCCCCGGTGTTGCTTCGGCGATCGCCAATCCATTCAACATCGCGGCTGCGTCCAGCCAGCCATAGGCCTCGACGGCCTGATCGGCGACAAACGGCAACACCGCATAGGCACCGCCAAAGGTCACCAAAGCTGCCGTCGTGAAAAGGACAGCGACGTCGTCATATGGATCTGCGCCGTAGGTCGACCGGGTGAACAGGTAAACTGCACCTACGAAAGCCGCTGCCAGGATCAAGGTGATGGCGGCATGGCGCAGGATCGGAGGGCCGTCCTGCGTCAAGGCCTTGCTGTCTTCGCCCGGCAGAAGCACCCCGACCAACGCAGCCGCTGCAATCACCAGGGGAAACGGCACCCCCAGCCAGGATAAAGCCACAAATGCCGCAACGGCCAATGCCCAATGGGCGGGCTGTTTGATGGCACGGCCTGCGATTTTGCGCATCGCTGCGATGACGAGAGCAATTGCTACCGGCTGCACACCGGCAAAGATCGCAGCGATGATCGGCACATCACCCTTGGCCGCGGCCAACCAAGCCAGCGTGATCATCAACGCCGCACCCGGCACGATGAAGGCGAGGCCCGCAATCAGGCCGCCAATAACGCCGTGCAGTTTCCATCCCAGCCATGTTGCCAATTGTTGTGCTTCCGGCCCCGGCAGCATCATCGAGAAGGCAAGACCGCGGTCGAAGCTCTCACCGCGGATCCAGCCCCGCCGGGTCACGACCTCGTCCTGCATCAGAGCGATCTGCCCGGCAGGCCCGCCAAAGGACAAAAGTCCGATCTTCGTCCACACCGGGACGGCGTCTTTCAGACTGGGTACAGGCAGGCCGCTATCGGTGGAAACTTCGGATCGGTCAGCTTCAGGCATATGCAATCGTCCCCTGTTTTTGGGTCGATGCGATGCTTGGGCCTGACCCGGCCTGACGGCGGGGGACCGCTTTACCCCGCGAGCGATTCCATAACGGGGGAAGAGCGGTCCCGCAAGCGTCCAGTGCCGATTTCGACCAGCGTAATTTCGGGTGGCATGCCGAACCTGACCGGCACGATGGAACACCCCAGCCCTCCGGAGACGATCATGTGGCGGCCCTGCTCGATCACATGGCCATAGGTATATCGATTTCCGTATCGGCTTGGCACGACGGGTGAATACCCCATGATACGAACCTGTCCGCCGTGGGTATGGCCGCACAAGGTCAACGCCACCCGATCGGGTACTTGAGGAAAAATGTCCGGTTCATGCGCTAGCAAAAGCACCGGTGCGTCATCGGTGACCTGCGCCAGCGTTCCGGGAAGGTCGTCAAGGCCTTGCCAACGCCGACGCCCGACCTGGCGATTTGGGGTGAGCGCCAACTGATCGCCCAGACCTGCCACCCAGAATCCCGTTCCTTGCTGGTCCAGGCGTCTCGCCTGATTGTGCAGGACGTTGATGCCGTGGCGTTCCAAAGCCCGTTGGCCATAGGTCGGACCCATGCCGGTTTTCTGCGCTGTCAGGTCGTCCCACCAGTCATGATTTCCAAGTATGGCGTGCACGCCCAAGGGCGCATTCAGACCGGACAAAGCCTTTGACCAATCACGGGAATGGATCTGCGCCGACGTATAGCGATGACCGGTAGAGTAATCGCCCAACAGGACGATGACGTCGGGCTTCAACGAATTGGTCTGCGCCACGATGCGCCGGATCCGCTGCACGTTCATCCAAGGCTCGCATGCATGAAGGTCCGCCAATGCAGCGATGCGGAGCGACAAGCCTTCCGGCCAGTTTCTTGGGCGTACCCGATAGCGGGCGACGCTAAGACGGCTTGGTTCGATGGCGATGGCATATCCACCCAAGGACATTCCGGCCAAAGCTGTGTATGCGAAGAACTTGAAGAACTCACGGCGTGTCAACATCCCTACCCCTCCATAGTCTGGATGGGCGGAGACTATCGATTATAGGTTTGCGCGGATCAGCAAGTTTTCAGGAATGGATGTGCAGACGGCGCTTACATCGAGCGGATGACGATGATTTCAAGAATATAGATACAAATCAGGGCTGCCAGCGGCGTCAAATCCAACGGTCTGGTGTCCGGCAGCATGCGCCGCAAAGGACCATAAATCGGCTCGAACAATCGTTCCAATCCCTGCCAGATCGCACGCACCAAGGGCTGGCGGGCGTTCAGGACATTGAAGTTGATCAGCAAGGAAACCACAACATGGGCGATGATCAGAAACTGCGCCACTCCAAGAAGCAGCAAAATAATATCCCTGGCAGCGTCCATGTTCAGACCTCCGATACAACGTCGCGCAGCGTGGTGTACCTATGCCGGGTTACCGAAAGGTGCAAGCACTTGACAGCCAGCATCGGCAAATTTGCTGCAAAGACATAGGTTTGCATGGGTCAGATCCCCGCCTTGGTTCGGTCGAATGATCCGTCGAAAATCTCAAGGGCGATGGCATGATCGGTTGACGTATGGACGAAGTTCAGCGCCGAATAAGCAAGCAATGCAATTATCCCCAGGGGTCGTCATGAAAGTCTATTTTGCACCGAATTCGCGGGCGGTCAGAACGGTCTGGCTGCTGGAAGAACTTGGCCTGGACTACACGTTGGAGCGGTACGCCTTGGGCGACAAAGCAATGCGCGGACCGGAGTATCTGGCAATCAACCCGAACGGCCGTGTTCCGGTGATTGAAGATGGCGATGTGCGGGTCTCGGAAAGCACCGCGATCGCACAATACCTTGCTGCCCGTTATGGTGACGAGCGCCTGGCCCCGGCGGCGGATGATCCGGCCTTCCCGGTTTATCTGCAATGGCTACACTATGGCGAAGGGATGATCATGGGTCCGATGGGCAATTATGTGGTCGAGACGATCCTTTTGCCACCCGACCGGCGCAGCGAGGAACATGCCAAACGGGCGTTGAAACTGATGGGCCGCACCTTGGGCGCCGTCGACCTGCACATGGCCGATCGCGACTATCTGGCCGGGGACTTCTCTGTCGCTGACACGATCACTGGCCATGCGTGCCTGATGTGCGAGCGTCTGGGCGTGGACGTCACCGGTATGGACAACGTGCAGGCATATATGGATCGGTTGAAGGCAAGGCCAGCGCTGCAACGAGCCTTTGCGGCATGACCAGAAAGGTCGAGACGGGGACAGACCAACTGCTGTGTGCAGTCGATGACCACGTTGCGACTATCACGTTCAATCGGCCGGAAAAACGCAATGCCCTTGGGGACATCGTCAGCCCGGCGCTGCGCGAGATCCTGCTGACGCTGGACCGCGACCGGGACGTGCGGGTGATTGTGATCACCGGCGCCGGTAAGGCGTTTTGTTCTGGCGGCGATGTTTCGGGCATGGGATCTGGTATTGGACCGAAGGCACCGCCTGAAGACCGGGTCAGGGATTTACAGCGCAAACAGCAGACCCTGACGCTGCGGCTTCATGAGCTGTCAAAGCCGACGATCGCGTCCCTGCCTGGGGCGGCGGCCGGGGCCGGAATGTCCATCGCATTGGCGTGTGATCTGCGGATTGCCGCGGAAAGTGCGTTTCTGGTGACCGGATTTGGCCGGGTCGGTCTTTCCGGAGACTATGGCGGCAGCTGGTTTCTGACGCAGTTGGTCGGTCCAGCGAAGGCAAAAGAACTGTACTTGACCGGACGCCGGGTGCCAGCTGCGGAAGCGCTGGCATTGGGCCTGGTCAACATGGTCGTGCCCGATGACAGTTTGGCCGAGGAAAGCGCGGCCCTGGCGCGGCAGATCGCGAACGGTCCGCCCTTGGCCCAACGTTTTATGAAGGAAAACATCAACCGCGCATTGAATGTCGATCTGAGAACATGCCTGGGGTGGGAAGCTGAACGCACCATAGCCTCTGCCGCGACGGCTGATCACAAGGAAGCCGTGGCCGCCTTCATGGAGAAGCGTGCGCCGGTTTTCCGCGGGGAATGATCAACGAGCGAAAGAGATCGCCTAGTCCGCAGGCGGTGGGTACTGCATTCGATTCAGCACGTCATCCCAACTCACATGATTGCGTACGAATTCATTCGCAGCATCGCGCTTTGGCTGGTAGTCCCACGAGGTCATAAGACCCGCCTCCATTGCGGCATGCACCGCCCTGCGCTGCTTTTGCGTGGCGATGACATCGACGCTGATCTTTTCCGAATCCCAACGCGCGCGGACTTCTTCGGCAAAGGCTGCTGCAGTGTCCGCATGGGCTGGATCACTGGCCAGATTTGTCAACTCTGCTGGGTCGGCTTCTACATCGTACAATTGCGCTGGATCGGCGTCGCAGTGGATGTATTTCCAGCGCCCCCGGCGGATCATGAACACCGGAGCAGCTGGGGCCATCTCGGCGCAGTATTCGCCGATAGCCTCGGTCTGCGTCTCCCGCCCGTCCGTCAGCGTCGGCCATAACGAGGTGCCGTCAATCGGCATGCCCAATTCCGCGTCGACCCCTGCAATATCCAGAAAAGTGGGCAGGATATCCACCAGCGAACATGGCGCATCAATGGTCTGGTTTTGCACACCGGGGCCAGCGACGATCATCGGCACCCGACCGGAGTGTTCGAAGAACGTCATTTTATACCAGAGGCCACGCTCGCCCAACATATCCCCGTGATCGGCAGTTACGATGACAACTGTGTTGTCCAGTTGTTCAGATTCCTCCAGGGCCTGCACGACTGCACCGACTTTCGAGTCAAAATAAGTAGTGTTGGCAAAATAGGCGTGGCGCGCATTCCGTATCTGGTCTTTGGTGACTTCAGCCACCCCAGCCTCGATGCCTTTCATCAGCCGCTCGGAATGCGGATCGGTCGCCGTCGGACTGCCGGGCATCTCGATCGTCTCGTGGTCATAAAGGTCCCACCATTCCGGCCGTGCCACATATGGATCATGCGGATGAATGAAACTGACGACCATGCAAAATGGATCGACCTTCTCCATTGCGTATTCGAATATCCGACGCCTCGCAAAGAACGCGGTTTCCTCATCGTATTCGATCTGGAACGTCGTCGCTGCCTTGCCTGCGTTTTTGACCGCATCCATGTTGTGATAGAAGCTATCGATCCGCTCGTCCGGTAATTCCCAATCAGGGGTCCAGGCGTGATCAGCCGGATAGATATCCGTCGTCAGGCGTTCTTCAAACCCATGTAATTGATCCGGCCCCACGAAGTGCATCTTGCCGGAAAGACAAGTCCGGTATCCTGCCATGCGCAGGTAGTGCGCAAATGTGGGTACCGTCGCCGGAAATTCGGACGCGTTGTCATAGGCAGCGATCCGCGTCACCAACTGGCCGGACATGAAGCTGAAGCGGGACGGCGCGCACAGCGGCGCATTGCAGTAGGCCGCATCAAATCTGGTGCCACGTTCCGCCAGCGCATGCATATGCGGGGTTTGCACCAGAGGGTGTCCATAGGCCCCGGTGAATTGCGGGGCAAGTTGATCAGCCATGATCAGAACGATGTTTGGGCGGGTCATTTCGAGGTCTCCTGAAAACGTTGAGTTATGGGTTCAGGAAGACCCCGGCGGAGGTTGATAATGCATCGGCTTTTCGTGCCCGAGCGGCATAGCAGACCCTTTCAATCCAAGGTCAGACGATGAAAGTCCCTTCGGTTTTTGTCAATGGCGGGCCGCTTGAGATCGGGCTTCCCATAAATTTCAATTGTGTGGACGGAACCCCGTCCAGCCGGCCCAAGCCCTCACCAGCGTAAGATTAGAAACTGTAATTTCTTGAGCAAGACCATCTACCTGCCGCCGTGTCTATCGTTGCAAAGGTCCTAGCGAACGAAGACACAGGTCGGATTAGCTGTTCGCAAATTCCTTCAAAGCGGACTGCAGTCTCTGCAGATTCTCAGCCGTATATGCCGAGTAATCGAAATCGATCGCCGAGTGAATTTCAGACACCATCGACCACATGGTCTCACGCATCAGCGAGGCGCATTTCATCGCTGTATATCGCCGCCAGAGATCATCGCCCGGCGGGCTTTCAAAATACTGCGTCAGCATTCCCCGTTCCTGCGCCTCGGTCAGACCATTGTTGGTAGCCAGTCCACCAAGATCGAAGAGCGGAGAGTTAAAGCCCCCATACTCCCAATCGATCAGCCATAGCCGATTGCCGTCATCCAGGAAATTTGCCGCCAGCAGATCATTATGCCCCAAGACAAGACCTACCGGACCCACCGCCACCTCCAGCTTGTCTGCCGTCTTAAGGAGTTCGGACAACTTTGACACATGGGTCGAGCCATCCCGGCGCAGAGTCGCCGCATAATCGCGGATCACGTGAAAGACCCAGAACGCCAGGACGGGGCCAGTCAGATGTTGGGGCACGCTTGTGTGACACCGTTTCACCAGCTCGATAATGGACGGCAGACGTTCAGGCGCTGCCACATCCGCTTCGCCCAGCGTTTTCGCCTGGATAAACTCCAGCACCAGGGCGCCCGGTTCATGATGGTGCACGCCTGGTGCAATGCCAGCGGCATGGGCAGCCCGGCTGATCGCAAGTTCATTGAAGCGCATGACGCCATGGACGGGGATGTCTTGGCCGATCCGTACCACATATGTCTTGCCCTGGTCCGTGAGCCGGACATTGAAATTGGTGATCCCCCCGCCCAGAATTTCCGGGGCTTCCGGCGACTGCCAGCACGACAATGCCATGGCGCGGTCAAGTGCTTCAGCTTCGTTCATGCGTGTCCCCGATCTTGCCAGTCGCACCAAGCTATACGGTTGCAGAGCTTGCGCACAAGCCATGCGGCGCATAGCGTGGCCAGGACTTTCACGACCCGCAGAGAACGGATTAATGTAATGACCCTTAGCGCAAACTGGTCCTATCCCACCGCAATTCGCTTCGGTCCCGGCCGGATTTCCGAGCTTGCGGAGGCAGCCGCTGCCGCGGGCATTGCAAAGCCCCTGCTGATCACGGACCGGGGGTTGGCCGATTTGCCCATTGCCCAGCAGGCCCTGGACTTAATGGAGGCCGCGGGTCTGGGCCGCGCCATCTTTGCAGACGTCGATCAAGACCCGAATGAGCTGAATTTGGCAGCTGGGGTTGAGGTCTTCAAATCCGGTGGCCATGACGGTGTGATCGCGTTCGGCGGAGGGTCGGGCCTGGATCTCGCCAAGATGGTGGCTTTCATGGCTGATCAGACCCGGCCTGTCTGGGACTTCGAGGATATCGGCGATTGGTGGACCCGTGCGGACGCGGATGCAATCTATCCGAATATCGCCATTCCAACGACTGCCGGAACAGGGTCCGAGGTAGGCCGCGCCAGCGTCATCACGAATTCCGAAACGAAGATGAAGAAGATCATCTTCCATCCGAAGGTTCTGCCTTCTGTGGTGATCTGCGATCCCGAACTAACCGTCAGCATGCCGCCCGCGATCACGGCAGGAACCGGCATGGACGCCTTCGCCCATTGCCTCGAAGCATTTTGTTCGCCCCATTATCACCCGATGAGCCAGGGCATCGCTTTGGAGGGCATGCGGTTGGTGAAAGATAATCTGCCGATTGCCTATGCGACGCCTGGTGATCTGACCGCCCGGGCCCACATGATGTCAGCCGCGATGATGGGCGCGACAGCCTTTCAGAAGGGCCTGGGCGCGATCCATTCGATCAGCCACCCCATTGGGGCGCATCATCACACCCACCATGGGACAACGAACGCCGTCGTGATACAGTCAGTGCTGGGCTTTAATCGCCCTGCCATCGAAGACCGGCTGGCCACTGCCGCCGCCTATCTTGGGATCGATGGTGGCTTTGAAGGTTTCTATGGTTTTGTCGGCGACCTGAATCGCACTCTCAACATCCCGGTTGATATGGCGGCGCTGGGCGTCGAGAACCCGGATATCGATGTTCTGTTAGAGGGCGCCCTGGCGGATCCTTCGTGCGGCGGCAATCCGGTGCCAATGACGGCTGAGAACGTCCGTCCATTGATTACGTCGCTGTTTGCCTGAGCATTTTTCCAGGGCTATAAGCCGCGCATGACTCAAATACATGTCCTAAATGGCCCAAACTTAAACCTTCTTGGGGTGCGCGAGCCGGAGATCTATGGCTCGACGACGCTTGCCGATATAGAAGCACGGTTAAAAGAAGTTGCGCCGGAAGGTGTGTCTATCGTCCTGAAACAAACGAACTACGAAGGCGGGTTGGTCGAGTTGATCCACGACGCCCGTGAAATCGCGGCCGGGGTGATCATTAACCCGGCAGCCTACACGCACACCTCGGTCGCCGTCCTGGATGCTTTGAAGATGCTCGACGTCCCGGTGATTGAGTTACATCTTTCCAACCCGCATACGCGCGAGACGTTTCGGCATCATTCGTTCGTTTCCCCTGTGGCGACCGGGATTGTCGCGGGCTTTGGAGCCTCAGGCTACGAACTTGCGCTAAAGGGAATCCTGGCGCTCATTGGCCATTGACAAGGCCGCTAGCGGCAATAGACCTTTGCCTTGGGACCGCGCAATGCTTTGCATAGGCGATGGCGCAGCGTCGAAAGACGCTTGCGCCGCTTTGCGTTCAACAAGGGTGCTTCCTGTACGGATCGCGTTTGCGGCCCGGGGCCTGCCAAACTGAAACCGTCCAACAGTGAAGACTGTGTCCATGTGATCTGCTCGCCATGGGTGGCGAAGACAACATCGCGGCGGACATCCCGCAACATCATTTCGACGTCCAGCCCAACTCTGCCGATATGGCGCAGCAGCGCCTCGGTATATGGACTATGCAGGCCCTGACCATCATATGCCACCGCCCCAGGCTGGGCCGCATAGCTGATCACCATTCCGAAGGGCAGCTTCAGGTTCGAGGGAGAGGAACCAGACTGTCTGATGGACCGGGTTGCCACAGTCTGAACCAGCGGGTTGTCGCGGCACGCATCGATCAGGACCAAGCCGGCGCGAAGATCGGTCCGCAACATGTCCATCACCTCGTTTACCGGAAACGCCGTGATCAGATCGTGTTCATCCCGCATCAAAGCGTCGGTGGGCATGAGATAAGTCGTGCCATCGACAAAAACGCCATGACCGGCGAAGTACACAACGGCCATATCTTGTGGCTGCAGCTTTCGAGAGAACGTGGCCAGCGCCGTGCTCAAGCCCCGCAAACTGAGATTTTCCGCATAGGTGACATCAAAGTCCAGGCCGGACAAAGCATCCCGTATCGCACGTGCATCGCGGACCGGGTTGCGCAGGTCTGGGCCATGGCGATAGTCGCCGTTTCCGATGACCAATGCCCGTTTCGCCGTAAATGCATGTGCCGGCAAGGCAGACAACATCGTCAAGCCCAACATACCAGCCAACACTGCGCGCCGATTGTGCATCACTTAACAGCCGCCTGTAGTTTCCCGGATCTGAAATTCCACCCGGCGGTTCTGCGGATGCATGGGGTCCACACCCCCCAACGGCACCTGTTCACCGCTTCCCTGCATTAAGATGCGCGTTTCGGGAATTCCGCCCGCCATTACCAGGTAGTCGCGCACCATGTCGGCCCGTCTTTCCGAGAGCATCAAGTTGTAATCGGCGGAGCCAACGGAATCTGTGTGCCCGACAACGCGCAGGCAGGTGCGTTCTAGCAAAGATGTCTGCAGCACCTTTGCCAGAGAATCCAAGTGAGACCGGTAATCCTGACCAATGTCTGCAGAATCAAAGGCAAAGTGGATGAAGTAGGCCCCGGCCCCATCGCCGCGCCCATCGGCCTGAACCGCCGCTGTGTCATAACGCAGACTGCGCGACACGCGTTGCGCGACAGTATTGACGGCTTCTTGTTCGACAACCATTGCCGTGCGCGGTTCGACCGGCTGACCACCCTGAGTCGCGTCCGATTGCAGTGAGCTGAATGCATCCGCTGGCTGCGTGGTTAGTGCCTCGACATCGGTCGTCAGGATCGTTCTGGGCACGATGCTGCGCGCTTGGGACCCAGCCTTCACCGATGGACACTCAGCCGGAATTCGGGAGGTCAACGCCCGAAAGATTGCGCAATATCCCGCATCAACCGGCAGTTCGACGGCACTGACCCCCGCGACACCTTTGCGGAGTTGGTCTGCAGAAGCCGCCGTCGCCAACGCCATAACAATTGCAGGCACGATGGCCAACGCCCGTGCCGCGCGCAGAGAAATGCAAGCCATGCTTTGGACTCCGTTCCACATTGCACCGAAAACTTTGACCGGAATCAGTTAAAAAATAGAAACTACCAAACCCCTGATAAATCTCGAAACCACAGTAATATTTGAGATTATATATTGATACCAAATAATAATTTAAGTTTTTATCAAAATGAATAAGCTTTCATATTGTACTTATTGATCTGGTAACTGATTCGAATGACAGTCTCCCCGCGTGAATATTGGTGGGGAACAGCATGTCTCGAAGGGCGACATGGATTGACGCGCTGCGGCTATCTGCTGGCGTGTCCATGGTGGGTTTGCATGCGTCCTCGGACGCAACCGGCCAACCATTCGCTGCCTGGGATTCTGTCGAACGCATCGGCCCGGTTCTGTTCAGAACCATCGTCTACATGGCGCGGACCGAACTTTTCATAGTCGTTTCGCTGTTTCTTCTGATCATGGCGCTGGAGCGCCGGCCTCGCGGCTATGGTGAAACGGTTGTGGAACAGGCCCGCAGGCTGATGGTCCCCTTCGCTTTTTGGGTCGTCTTCTATGCTTTCTTCCGGCTGGGGAAGGCGCATTATTTTGGCTATGAAGACGCGATCTGGGCGCAATTGGCAGACCCGGTAGCGTGGCTGGGTTACTTCGTGCTGGGTGATGTCAGCTATCACATGCATTTTCTGCCGACATTGTTCCCGCTGGTCTTTTTCTACCCGCTCTATCGATTGGCTATCCGTTATCCGGTCATGGGGCTGGGGATATTGCTGTGCTTGGCTCTAAAACGCGAAGTGGATGTCTGGCTCTGGTCAACGCACAAAGACATGGACGGGTTCATGTATTTGATCCGTCTGGTCAAGGTGCTGACATATATGGGTTACGGCCTGGTCGCGGGTAGTTTTTACGGCATCCTGAAACGCAACTATAACGACAAGATCTGGCGCAAGGTGTCATGGACAGTTCTCTGCATTGGTGCGGTGCTCGTCTATATCAAGCTGACCCACGCCGTCCGGATGATCGAGTTCGGAGACTGGCAGTTCAACTACACACCGGCCTACTGGGCGGACTTCCTGATGCCGGCATTGTTGTTCGCGGTGTGCATGGCCTTCCGGAACAAAAATTGGCCCGAGGCATTCACGAAGTACGCTCCATATAGTTTCGGGATCTATCTGGTGCATCCGATCTTCTTGGATCAGTTCGAAATCATGACGGACGGTCATGGATGGAGCCCGACATTAATCGTTGCTGCGAAGGTTGCCGGAACGCTGACCTGTACATGCGTGGCCGTGTGGCTGATTGCCAAGACACGCGCATTGGCGTGGACCATCGGGATGGGTCCGATACCCGCAATCAACCTGCGACCGCAGGGGCATCAACATAGTAACTGAAGGAACGGGTGCCTGGCCGTCTGCCTGGCGATCACAAGAGGGGAAGTCATGAAACTGACAGCAGAAGGCCGGGAAGGCCATCAGATCATTATGCTCCACGCGGATAAGTTGGATGCCGCGGGGGCAGTTGCTTTCCGGCAGAGTCTTGATCAGCTTGATTTGATTGGTGAACAACCGTTGATCTTGGATCTCTCCCATCTTCGATTCATGGATAGTAGCGGTGTGTGGGCGCTGACGCACCTTTGCAAAGTCGCGAAGGGACAGCCGCCTCTGAAATTGATCAGCGATCATCGTGTAATTCTGCATCTGCTATCAGCCACTGGTATAGACCGGTTTGTTGATGTGCATCCAAGCCTGTCAGCCGCACTGGAACCGCCTTCAGCAGATCGCCGTGCATCAGTGCTGTCGATTATTCTGAGATCTTTAGTGCGGCCGTTCCGCAAGGTCTGGGACCGGAACCCTGCGGGCTCGCAAACGGCGTAGCTACAGGTTTGGTAAGAATGACGAAGACGGCGGCAGAAAATGCCGCCGTTTCTTATTTAATTTGATCTAGTTCTTAAGATTGTCTGGTTCCCGCAAAAACGAAGACCAATCAGATTAGCATCGACACACTCAGCCTTCCTAGAACTGTCGCAAGTGCCGAATTATGTGGGGCTGCGCACAGCATATCCTGCCCAGACTGGCACCAGTCCACGGCCTTCCCATTACCCCTTTTCGGCGTAGCGCGCGGAAAGCAAAGGACCGTGTTGTCGATAGAAAAGCGTCTGCAGAATGATGCCGTTCGTGTTCGCGGTCATGACTTCGTTCTTGCGCCCGTCGGATTCATATAATCCGGCAAACCATCCGCTGTTCTGCTGAAACGCATCGGCGACGGCGCGACGCAGGCGGCGGGTGTAGTCCGTGTCAAAAATTGCATCCCACCCGAAGACCGCTTTGGCGCTGAGCGTACGTAAAGCCGAGATGTCTTCGCCCTCTTCCGTCATTGCATTCCAGGCTTTGCCGTTGGCATACACGGTATTGTAGATGAACCAGGGTTCCTGATCCAAGTTATCCTCGGACACTGCCGTCAGAATTCCGGTTTCCTTGTAGCGGTTTTCCTGCGCCTCATAGACCCGGCGCGCTAGTTCCTCGGCCTCTTCATCAAGGCCAAACTCGACCGCCGTCAGAATGTAGGATTCGCTGACCACATAGTTGTTCGCGTCGAAGACTTCATAGGAACGGCTGTCTACGCCAACTTCGATCCCACTGACCGTTTCGAAGCGTAGATAGTCATCATATTTCATCGCCGAAAGGGAATCGACGCCCAGAAGCGCGATCGCCCGCGCGCCATATTCCTCGTAACCAAGCCGGCCTTCCTGCACCAGTTCAGTAGCCCCGGTTTCCGGGTTAACCCGAGCACCGTAAAGCTGGCCGTCCCGCATCATTGCATCCACGCGCCACGTTCGAAGCAGTTTTGCAGCCGCGGGCGCATGCTGGGGATGATCATACAATATGATCGACAATGGCACGGCGATCCGGGCGATATCCAACGCCGACCATCCCAGACCGCGATCGGTCTGTTCGTTCTGATAGTTCGTCATCAGCAAGGACCGTGTGTCGTAAGCCTTGTTGGGCAGCAAGCCCTCAAACAGTTGGATCCGTGCCAGCGCATCAAGCGCACGACCTATGCGATCATGGAATTCATCGTCACTGACCATACCCAGGCCATGGGCGGAGATCAGGCCAAGCAAGTAGGAACCCTGGTCCCACATCGTCGTTGATGGAAATCCGTCCACCGAGTTGACCAGACCGGTATCCTGCGTATTCCGTTGGAAATAGGCCCACGCCGTCGCTGCGGCGTTCCAGTCTTGCTCTTCCAATGCTCGTTGCGGAGCAATGGGTAGCCTTAGCCCGGACCGATCCAGGATGACGTCGGTTTTGGTCCGTGCTGCAAAGAGTTCGCCGCGCTTTTCTACGGACCAGGCAATGCCGGCCGCCAGGCAAAGGCCGGTAACGAACGCAATATTGCTGCGGGCATTCAAGATGTTCTTTTTAAAGCTCATGCCAAAGCCTCACGTGTTGAATGGGCGAGAGCCGGTTGGTTTGTTGGGGCATCCGACGCATCGGGTGGGCGCCAGAAAGCCGCCCGGACAAGCACCATCAAAGCAGTGATGTTACAGCTCGCCCAAAATGCATTGACCGCGAACAGACCGATTTGTTCGCCCGTCGGTTCAATCATCAATCGCGCTAAACCGATACCCATCGCGATCAGACTTGCCGCGATGATCACCAGATGCGGCGTCACGATGGAAAAGAACCTGCCGGATTGACGCATCTTCGGTGTCACATGGAACTTTATCTGCCGCCCCCGCACAACGGTCCAAATCGCCTGAATGTTCAACCAGAAGAACGCCACTGCCATCAGCTTGCCCTTGCGATTGTTGATCCCCCACATTCCGATCGTCAGCGCCACTTCGTGCAGCACAATGAAAGGCAGCAGGTGCAGGAATAAATCGGTTGAATACGCATCAACCGGCGCGATGCCGGTAACCAGCGACACGATCGGTGCCAGCAGAAAAACACAAAGCCAAAGCGGCGCCAGATAAGACCAGAAGGTCATCGCGTACATCAGCTTTTGGCGAAAACTCATACCGGGCCGAAACAGGGGATTGTCGTTCAGGCCTATGTCGAGCGTACCGCCTGCGTATTTGAAGCGTTGCATGGCCCAGGACAACAAATCCTGCGGCGACAACATCCGAGCTTCGACCTCTGGATGCAGAACAGACTTCCAATCACGACGCCGGTCCGAGTGCAGCACCATCGAAGTGTAGATGTCTTCCGAGACGTGAAATTTATAGGGGGTGATTTCAGTTTCGTGCGCCAGCCAGCGCCTGAGCTCCTCGCCACGTTCACGTCGGCGTTCCTGGCCAACGATCCAACGTGTGCCTTTGGTCATCTTTGACTCTACCTGTTCGGCAAAGACACGCAGAGCGGCCTCTAGAACCGCATCACGGCGGTGAATCGACCCCGCCCCGCAGCAAAAAGAGGCATTCGCGCCGTTTCGCCTGCGCAGGATCACGTCATAGAACAACTTCGGATCGCAACCGAACGGGTCATTGCCGATATTCACCGGGCCGACGATGCATTCGGCCTTCTGACCTACAAATCCTCCGATACGTCCAACACGGCGACGCATCCAGCCACCCAAGCTTTCACCTTCCGGTATGTCATAGAACCATTGTGGGGTTTGCACCCAGGCCACGTCCTGGTCTCGGAAATAGCCCATCGTGTTTTCGAGAAAGCCCGGAAACAGCCGTGTATCGGCGTCACAGATCACAATAAAATCGCCCGACGTGTGCGCCATGGCGTTTCGCAGGTTACCTGCCTTAAAACCAATGTTGTCGGGTCGCGTGATGTAGTTGACGCCTTCTTCTTCGGCGACCTTGCGCATCCGATCGCGCCGTCCGTCGTCAAGGACATGGATGGTCTTCTTCACCTCGTGCGGGTATCTCGTTTGAACAGCATCGATGATCGACAACCGGACCAGTTCCGGATCCTCGTCATACGTTGTGATAAAGACGTCGATGCCGACCGGATCTGCACCGCCATTGTCCACACAATCTGCCCGGGTCGCCGGCGCGGTGCCTCGCGGCGTATCGCGCACCTGCCAAAGATTGTGAAAGAACAGCAACAGGCCAATGTAGCAAAGCGACTCTGCGATCACGACCGGCAGCGCGAACCACATCGCGTCGGGATTTAGCGAATAGGTCCAACGCCACACAAGATACCAAAGCCCCAGCCCGGCTGTGGCGACCGCCAGCACCTGCCACACAAACTCCCGCCAAGGCGAATGCGGCAAAGACGGATCAGGACGTCGGTTTTCGAACTCTGCAAAGTAAAAATCTTCTGACGTCGACATAGATACTCGCTTATCCTCACCTGGCGTGCGCGGCACCCTAGGCGGCACCTGCTAATTTTACCCTACCGGCTCAAAGGTTTTTCAACCTTCCGACGCCAAGTCATTGGCTTCATGCAAAATTAAGCAAAGCGCAGGATCATCCCATCAAGTGGAGTACGTTTGGGATGGGTTGCGTGTTTACCAAGATGCTCCGGACATCCGGATGGATCAGCATAGCCATTGCCGGGCTGTTGGCGGCGTGCGCGGCAGTCGAGCCGCCGATCGCGACCCACATCCGCCAACCGGACGAACCGGCAGAGCGGAATTTTACATCCTTTTCTGACTCGCTCAGGTGCATGGATGACCTGCTGGTCAGCCATCGCATTCAAAAGACCCTGGTTACATCGAACGGATTTCCAGACCTGACAAGTTCCGTACGGATCGCGGCAGATGATATGCTGGTTCGCGCAATCGGTCTGATGAACGCACGCAGCCACGCCTTTGTGTTCATCGATCAGGCGTTAGAAAAAGATCTCGGCCAAAACGTTTACATCACCGAACGTCCACAACATGAGCCAGAGGTCTATATCCGCGGCGCGATCAGCCAGTATGACAAGAAATCGGTAGATGAAAGCTTCAACCTTCCGCTGGGCATTGACCTTGCATCTGATGCGGTCGGTGGTGCCGGGCTGAATGGATCTCGGATCGTCGGCGTCATCACCGTCGACATGCATCTCGTCACGTTCCCGGACAAGCTGATCATGCCAGGCTCGTCAGTATCGAACTCGATGGTTCTGGTCGAGGACGGCTTGGGTGGTGGCCTGACCGGCATATTCGGCGTCGTAAACTACAACCTGACCTGGAAAACCTCGCGCATTGAAAGCCCTGGTCAGGCCGTCCGCAACCTTATCGAACTGGGCACGATCGAGCTTTTGGGCCGCTATGCAGGGGTGCCCTATTGGCAATGTCTGGCCATCGACCGAACACAGCCGAGTTTCAGCACGACAGAACAGGCAGCCTGGTGGGCGATCCCCGATCTCGCCCGGGTCGGTATGGTGCAGCGCAAGCTCCACAAATTGGGATATCTTGGCGACTATCGACTTGGCGTACACGATATGGCGACCCGTAGGGCCATAAGTCGATTTCAGGCGGATAACAGACTGATTGCAACGGGAGTGATCGACTTCGATCTGCATGCCCGATTGAAAGAAATGGTTGGCGGCTACAACGAAACATCGATCGATCCGCCAAGTACGCCGCCGCCCGGTTCGGTGGAACGGGCCCGGTTCGGTGGCGAACGCGGTCACCCCGGGAAGGTACGCATATCGGTGTCGCCTGTATTGCCGGACGACAATCAGCCTTTGCAGTTAGGCGACCAGTTGGTACTGGCAATTCGCACTGACCGGGAGGCGTACGTGAATTGTTACTATCAGGCCCCGAAAGGTGGCATCTACCGGGTCTAACCGACCTCGCCCACGGATTTGCGCCCAGTTCCTGCGGGGCTAGAGGTGCGCACTCCGAACGCTGAGGCCAGCTTTGACATTGTCCTGGATAATCCGGCCGCTGAAGAACGGGTGATGTGCGTGGCAGAATTGCAGGATCGTTCCGCGGCGCTGCCCAAGGCTTTGCGCAAACGTGGATTGGAACCAATGGGCATGCGAACACTAGAGGATGTGCTGCGTGCCCATCTCAGCGTCAACGCGGAAAATGTCTATCACGCAGCCTTCAAAATACGTTCCAACGGATCCGCCGCACCACTGGAGATGAAGGTCATGCCCCCGCACAAACCCGTGACGATCGCGCAGGCCGCAGTGAAAACGAAATCTGCGGCCCAGGCCACAGCATCGCGATCTGCATCCACCGAACCTAAGAATAGCGATCGGTGATACGGGCTGCAGCCCTGTCGATTGCCATGTGGAGAACCACGGTAAAGGCAGCCAGCACGACCAACGCGGCGAACATAAGATCCGTCTTCACCTCGCCGTTTGCTCGTAGCATGAGATAGCCCAGTCCTTTGGAGGCACCGACCCATTCGCCGATGATTGCTCCAATCGGTGCGTAGACCGCCGCCAGCCGGATTCCCGACATCAATGATGGTACGGCAGCCGGTATCTTCATACAAACCATGGTCCGCCAGGTGCCGGACCCCATCGTGCGTGCCAGATCGATGTAACCCGGCGGCGTCCTCATTAGACCGTCGTAGAAAGCCGACGTCACCGGAAAGTAGATAATCAAGAGCGCCATGGCGATCTTCGACCAGATGCCATAGCCGAACCACAGAGTCAGGATCGGTGCTAGGGCAAAAACCGGCACTGCTTGAGTGAAAACCAATACTGGCCGCAGATAGGTCGAGGCCCAGGCGGAACTTGCCAACTGAATGGCAGTTATCATTCCCAAGAGCACGCCAAGAACAAGGCCCAAAATAACTTCGCTGATCGTGATCAAGGCATGTTCAGCCAGCAAGGCGCGGGACTTCCAGATTGACTGGGCGACCTTCAGGGGCTCAGGCAGAATGAACCTTTGGACACCGGTCGAAACGATCACGATCTGCCAAATGAAGATCAGCAACAGCATTGAGACCAGAACGGCCCAGAATGCGCGCATCACGCGTCCTCACGGATCAGGTTCATCAGCTCTGACTGGCAGGAAAAGACGTCCGGATCATCATGGGCGCGGATTGGATCAGACGCTGGGTCCTTGGTGGCGGTTAATGCCCCGTTCTGCAACACGGTAATCTTGTGCCCCAGCCGGGCAGCCTCAGCCGGGTCATGAGTGACCAATAGGACTGTCCGCTCGGACAATAGCCCAAACGCCAGTTCCTGCATTTCGGCCCGAGTCTTGGCATCAAGGGCCGAAAACGGCTCGTCCAACAGGATGACAGGCCGGTCCTCCATCAATGTCCGAGCCAAGGCCACTCGCTGCCGCATGCCCCCCGAAAGGTGCTTTGGCCGTTTGGCCACATCGCCCGCCAAACCAACCAGGGCGATCAGGCCTCGCGCCCGATCCCTTGCCGTGGCATCGACAGCCCCGCGCAATCGCGCCCCCAACAGCACGTTTTCCTCTACATTCAGCCAAGGCATCAGCAAGTCCGATTGCGCCATATAGGCGATGCGATCGGCCAATGGCTTACGATCAGACAAAGTAACCGTGGCGTCTATCGTTGCTCCGGTCTCCAATCCTGCGAGATACCGCAATACTGTGGTCTTGCCCGCGCCCGAAACTCCAAGCAGGCAGGTCCATTGACCGGCCGGGATGTCAAGGTCGATCGGCCCAAAGAGCGGCGCGCCACCAATCACCGCGCTGCCGGTCAGCCGAATGCCAGGCGGCGTACTCACGCGCCGCGCAGCCCCATATCCCAGAACCCGACTTCCAGGCGCGTCGCCATGGCAAAGCGGTTACTCAGATGCGCCCAGCGCGGGGTTTGATCAAAACTCTCCCCCAACCGCCGAACCAGTGCACCGTCGACCATTGCACCAACTGTGCCACAAACGCCTTGGTATTCGTCACCGGCATAGGTGTCGATCCAAGACCGATAGGTATCGGATGTTGCTGATCCGGACAGCCGCGCCCCGATCTCGCCATAGCCCCAAACGCACGGACCAAGTGCCGCCATCAGATCCAGAAAATCGCCTGAGAACCCAGCGTCAAGCACATACCGCGTATAGGACAGGTTCTCGGTCTCTTCGACTGCCGTGAAAAGCTGATCCTCAGATATCCCTTCGGCGGCACAGGTCTGCACATGCAACTGCATTTCGTTGTTGACCAGGGCATCGACTGTGGCCGAGGCCGTTTTCATTTCGTCCAATGTTTCGGCCTTCACCACCGCCAGCGCCCAGGCACGCGAGAAGTGAATCAGAAAGACGTAGTCCTGGACCAAATAGTGCAGGTACGAAGCCCGCGGCAGCGAACCATTCCCCAGCCCTTCGACAAAGGCGTGCCGCGTGTAGGCATCCCACTCAGGCGCAGCCGTGCGCCACAGACCGAAGGCCCGGCCATAGTACACATCCCCCATGGAATTCTCTCCCTCTTGCCCTTCAGCTTGCCGAAAATACTCCGGGAGCGCGAGGGCAGAGCCCTCGCACGCGCCGAAGCCATGTCTCTATTCAGCCGTCACATCAACAACGAGTTTCGAGACCGGATTCAAAGATGGGATCAATCCCGCGTCCTTGAGGAAAGCTTCGAACCGTTTGTAGCGCCCGGCATCAACCGCTGCTGGCCGCATGGCAAACCGGGGCAACGTATCGATCCACGCCTTGGCGTTCAGTTCATCCTGCAGTTCGGCAGCGGTACCGGCAAAGATGCCCCAGCTTTCGTCAGGGTGATTGATGATGAACTGCGTAGCCAGTTCGGTCGCCGCCAAGAACCGCCGGATCTTATCCACGTTCATGGTCTCCGTATTGGCGACATAGATCAGTTCATCATATGCTGGCAGGCCTTCTTCCTCCAGGTAAAAACACTTGCCCCCGACACCTTCGATTTCCATCTGGTTCAGCTCAAAGTTCCGGAAAGCCCCTATGACAGCATCGACTTGGCCTGACATCAGCGATGGCGACAGCGACCAGTTCACATTCACCAGTTCGATGTCATCGACCGTTAAGCCATAGCGACCGAGGATCGCGAATAGCAGCGC
Source organism: Pseudomonadota bacterium (assembly GCA_039028795.1). Taxonomy (GTDB): domain Bacteria; phylum Pseudomonadota; class Alphaproteobacteria; order Rhodobacterales; family Rhodobacteraceae; genus Thermohalobaculum. The sequence continues at coordinate 226,040 of JBCCHJ010000001.1, read as the reverse complement.
TTCTTCGACGCCGGCTACGGAAAAGCCGACCTTCTTGCCTTTAAGGTCGGCCACCGTTTTCACGGGCCCGTCTTCCAGCACCAGCAGACAGTTCAAAGGCGTCGCGACCAATGTGCCGACCCGGATTAACGGCAGGCCTTCGTGTACCTGCAGGTGCAGTTGTGGCTGATAGGATACTGCCAAGTCCGCCTTACCAGCAGCGACCAGCTTTGGTGGATCGGCGGGATCGGCCGGGGCGATCACTTCTACCTCTAGGCCCTGATCGGCGAAGTAGCCTTTTTCCTGGGCGATAATGATAGGCCCGTGGTCAGGGTTCACGAACCAATCCAGCAACAGGGTCATCTTGTCGGCAGCCATGGCGGGCGTGGCCAAAAGCAGTGCGAACAGGCAGGCGATCAGGCGCATGTCTTATCCTCTTTGTCGGGCCGCATCAGTTGCGGCGATCCAGTCTTTGACCCGGGCTTCCGGATCCGTGTTCAGAGTAATGTCGGTGACGACAGAGACGATATCGGCCCCAGCGGCCAAAGCGCCCGGCGCGCGGTCTGCAGTCATGCCGCCAATCGCACAAAGGGGGATGCCGCCCACCAGGCGTTTCCATTCGGTGACGCGGTCCAGGCCCTGCGGGTCCCATTTCATCTGCTTCAGAATGGTTGGATATACCGGGCCCAGGGCGATGTAGTCCGGGTCGACCGACAGGCCGCGATACAGTTCCGCCGGATCATGGGTCGACACGCCCAGGCGCAGGCCAGCCCGGCGGATCGCGGGCAGGTCAGCCTCATCCAGATCTTCTTGGCCGAGGTGGATGAAATCACAGTCCAGGTCCATGGCGATCTGCCAATAGTCGTTGACGATCAGTTGGCAGTCATGCGCGCGGCAAAGGTCCCTGGCCTCGGCGATCTGACTGCGCAGATCGGCTTCAGCCATATCCTTGATCCGCAACTGCACCAGCTTGATGCCCAAGGGCAGCAGACGATGCAGCCAATCCGTATGATCGAAGATCGGATAGAACGGATCCAGCGGTTGACGGCGTAGGCTCATTCCAAAAACCCCTTTCCGATGACCGGCGTTGAGGGCTCGGCCATATCCCGTGGTTCCATGGGGTCGGCGACAAACGCGGCCTGACCGGCCAAGGCCGCCTCCGCCATGGCCTTGGCCATTTTCGCAGGATCACCCGCTTGGGCGACGGCGGTGTTCAACAGAACGGCATCGAACCCCAGTTCCATGGCCTGGGCCGCATGGGACGGCAGGCCAATCCCCGCATCCACCACCAATGGCACATCGGGGAATTCGGCGCGCATCGCGCGGAGACCATAAGGATTGTTCAAACCCAAGCCAGAGCCGATCGGTGCACCCCAGGGCATCAAAACCTCGCAACCCGCGGTCAACAGCTTTTCGGCAACGATCAGATCGTCGGTTGTGTACGGAAAGACCTGAAACCCCTCTTCGGTCAGCACCCGGGCAGCCTCGACCAGACCGAAGACATCCGGTTGCAAACTGTCTGTGTGGCCGATGACTTCCAGCTTGACCCAAGGGGTGTCGAAGACTTCGCGCGCCATATGGGCGGTGGTGACGGCCTCTTTGACCGTGTGGCAGCCTGCGGTGTTGGGCAAGACCGGGATGCCGAGATCGCGGATCATCGCCCAGAAATCCTGGCCCGCACCGCCCGCGGATTCCCGGCGCAGCGATACCGTCGCCACGGCGGCATTTGAGGCCCGGAACGCCTCTGCCAGGATCGCGGGAGACGGATACCCCGCCGTGCCCAGCATCAGCGGATTCGCCAGAGTATGACCGTAGAAGCCGCGCATCACCATACGCCTAGCCCCCTTGCATTGGGGCCAAAACCTCTAATCGGTCGCCCTCTGCCAGCTTCGTTTGGGCCCGCGCACCAGCCGGTACGAAGTCTTCATTTACCGCGGTCGCCACTTTTGCCCCGGCAAAGCCAAGCTCCTCCATCAGATCGCTGAGCCGCGACGCAGTCACGTCACGCGGCTCCCCGTTCAGGATGATCTTCATCACAGAACTCCGGTCGTTTGTTGTCCAGAACCAGATCAGCCACCTGCATCGCCAGCGCGGGCGCTAGCAGGAAGCCGTGGCGGAACAAGCCATTGGCATAGGTCACACGCCCCCGCCGGCGGATGCGCGGCAGGTTATCGGGAAAGGCAGGCCGGGCATCGGTGCCGATTTCCAGGATCTCGGCCTCGCCAAAGGCCGGGTGCAGCGCGTAGGCAGCGCTGAGCATTTCCAGCATCGAGCGGGCGGTGATGCGGCTTCGCTCTGTCGCCTCGATCACCGTGGCGCCCAGCATGAAAATGCCCTCGCCGCGCGGGACGATGTAAAGTGGAATACGTGGGTGCAGCAGGCGCACGGGTCGGTTCAGTCTGACATCTGGGCAGCGCAGGATCAGCATTTCGCCCTTGACGCCGCGCAGGTCGGTCAAGGCATCGCGGGCAGAGAGACCCCTGCAGTCGATGACCGGACCGGTCGCGGGCGGATCGGCTTGCTGGACAGCGACACCCTGTGCGGCAAGCCTTTCTTGCAAAGCCGCCAAAGCCAGACGTGGGTCCAAGTGCGCCTCGTCTGCAAAGAACAACGCACGCGGCGCGCGATCTGCCAGGTCGGGTTCCAGCTCGGCGATCCGGTCCACGCCGATTGCCTGGGCCCCTTGGGTTCGCCGGGCGAACCGGTCCAATTCTTTACGGTCGCGGCCCATCGCCATCACCAGGGACCCATGCCGTTGCACCGTGACGCCCTGCCCTTCCCACCAGTCGGCGGCCGATTGCCCCAGGCGAACCACTGGTTCCTCGGCGCTTTCGCCTTCGCAGAACGGGGCCAGCATGCCGCCCGCCCACCAGGAACAGGCGTGCGGCCCAGGTTCAACGACTTGGTCCAAGATCTGCACGGAAGTCGCACGGCGGACCAGTTCAGTCGCCACACATAACCCGGCAACCCCCGCACCTATGACTGTGACCGTCATCGCCATAACTCGTGGAAATGATGGACCGGGCCATGGCCCTGCCCGATGCTAAGCTGATCGGCGGCGATGATCGCGCCGTGCAGATAGGCATGCGCCTGGGCCACCGCATCCGGCAAGCGTCGTCCCTTGGCCAGCCCCGCCACAATGGCCGAGGAATAGGTGCAACCCGTACCATGCGTGTTGCCCGTGGCGATGCGCGGGGCATCCATGCTGTGCGCCTTTCCGTCCAGATACAACGTGTCACGGCACACAGGGCCGTCGCCATGGCCGCCCTTGATCAGCACGGCCATTGCGCCAAGACCCGCCAGCGCCCTGGCCGCGGCATCCGGATCTGCCCCGGCATCAACACCGGTCAGACGCTCGGCCTCGGGCAGGTTCGGGGTGACAAGATCGGCGCGTGGGATCAAAATCTCGCACAATGCCGACACGGCTGCGTCCTGCAGCAAGGCATCCCCGGATTTCGCGATCATGACCGGGTCCAGCACCACCGGCCCGTCGAAAGCGGCCAAACCATTCGCGACCGTCTGGATCAATTCGGGCGAAAACAACATGCCGATCTTGATCGCTTTGACGTCCAGGTCGTCCAGCACCGCCTTGATCTGAGCCCCTACCACATCCACCGGGACGGTGTGAACTGCGGTCACCGCCTTGGTATTCTGAGCCGTGATCGCGGTAATCACCGAAGCGCCATAGGCCCCAAGCGCGGAAAACGCCTTCAGGTCGGCCTGAATCCCGGCACCACCGCCACTGTCGGACCCTGCAATGGTCAGTGCTATCGCCGTCATAAGGCTCTCCACCACGGGCGGGGCCTAAGGTCGGTTTCGCATTCGAAAACCCGTTCCCTACGCCGGCACTGCCCGGATCAGGTTCGATGGGTTGGTCTTTCGAACTCTCAGCCCTTGCGGGCACCCCAACGGATAGGGAACAGTTAATCCCAGCGGGCCGATCAGGCAACCGTTTTGTGACCGAAGGAGGGATACGCGATGGCAGACATTGCAAAGATGTTCGGCAGCGCGATTGATGTGGGCACCTTCCAAGGCCTGCCCATGGGCACGCCGGGCGATCCAGCCAAGGGCGCGATCCTGGGCGTCCCCGGTGTGACGCCTTATGCCTCGGTCGGAAATTATTGTGCAGGCGGCCCCGCGGCGATCCGCGCCGCCATCGCAGGAGACGCCGCGATCCTGGAACACTATGACTTCGATTATGGTGGCCTTGCCTTTCCAGACGTGCCCAATGTCATCGATTGCGGGGATCTGCCCTTCGACGTGGATGATTTCGCGACCAATCGGGTGCGGGTCCAGTCGGCCGTCAAATCCATGCTGGATGCCGGGACTGTCCCGATCCTGATAGGTGGGGATGACAGCCTGCCGATCCCGTTCCTGCAGGCCTATGACGGGCATGGCCCGATCACGATCCTGCAAATCGACGCCCATATTGACTGGCGCGACGAGGTGCGGAGCGAGCGATTAGGCCTGTCGTCAGGGATGCGCCGGGCCTCGGAAATGGACCATGTCGAGCGGATCATCCAGGTCGGCATGCGGTCCCAGGGTTCGGCGCGCCCCTCGGATGTCGACGATGCAAAAGCCTGGGGGGTCACGTTCTTCCCGGCCCGAGACATCGCACGGGATGGCACTCAGGGCCCGTTGGATTTGATCCCCGCTGGCGCAAATGTCGTGGTTTGCCTAGATGTGGATGGCCTGGACCCGTCCATCGTGCCCGCCGCCATCGGCCGTGCGCCAGGGGGCCTGTCCTATTGGGATGTGGTCAACCTGATCGACGGAGCAGCCGCCACAGGCCGCCTGGCAGGATTTGAGGTCGCTGAGTTTATGCCCGAACGTGATGTCGACGGCATTGGGGCCCTGAACATCGCCCGTATCATCTGCAATGTCGTGCGCATCGCCGCAAACTCCTGAGGGAAAACCATGGCCCACCACCATCTCAAGTCCAGCGTCGAGACATGCCATTGGGGCTGGTTTAGCGCATCATTGCCCCCCGTTCTGACGGTCGACAGCGGTGACACCGTGACAATCGAAGCACTCTCAGGCGGACCGGAGGTCTTGCCCGGCGATGGGTTCCACGTCCCGCCGGAACTGCTGGAGATCCATGCCCGGTCAGAACGTAAACTTCCAGGGCACATTCTAACGGGGCCGGTGGAAGTACGCGGTGCTCTGCCGGGCGACGTTCTGGAGGTGCGCATCCAAGATGTGCAACTGCACCAGGACTGGGGTTGGAACTTCATCCGCCCTCTGGCTGGAACGCTGCCCGATGATTTTCCGGAACCCTATCACACCAATATCCCAATAGATGCCGGAAAAATGACAGGTCGTCTGCCTTGGGGACTGGATCTGCCTCTCAATCCGTTCTTCGGCGTGATGGGCGTTGCCCCGCCAGCGCCTTGGGGTGATATCACCTCGATCGTGCCGCGCGCCCATGGCGGCAATCTGGATAATAAAGAACTCGGTCCGGGAGCTACGCTTTACCTGCCAGTATTCGTGGAAGGTGCGCTGTTCTCAACCGGCGACGGGCATGGCACCCAAGGGGATGGCGAGGTCAACGTAACAGCCATCGAAACCGCGCTGACCGGCACTTTCGAATTCCACCTGCACAAGGGCGCTGATCTCGCCTATCCCAGAGCCGAAACGCCGGCGCACTATATCACCATGGGGCTCGACCCGGACCTGGACCAATGCGTGGTCATGGCGCTGCGCGATATGATCCGTTTGCTGGGCGAAAAACGCGGCCTCAGCCGGGAGGACGCCTATACCCTATGTTCGCTTGCCGCTGACCTAAGGGTGACCCAAACGGTGAATGGGTCCAAGGGCATCCACTGTATGATCGCCAAGGACTTGGTGGATGTCTGATCCCGATGGCCACATCATAGAGGACTCTATCGTCCCGCCGCGCGCGCCCTGGTCGGCCCGGATGGAGGCCGGAGAGATGTTGCGCATTATCGATCTAGAGGGCCAGCAAGCCGTAGATTTCCTTTGTTTTAACGCAGACGATCCGACCGAGCGCTACCATGCCCCCAACACGATCAAAGCGCCAAAGCAGATCTTCATCGGTGAAGGCTCGATCCTAAGATCCAACCTTGCCCGGCCTATGATGACCGTGACGCATGACAGTTGCGGCGGCCATGACACGATTTTCGGATGCTGCAGTTTCGAAATCGACATGGTGCGCTACGGCAAGACAAATCCCGAATGCTGCCAGCGTAATTTTGAACGCGAATGCGCCCGCCATAGCATTGGGCGCGAGTTGATCATGCCCAATGTGAACTTCTTTATGAACGTGCCTATTGGTCCGGATGGCGCGGCGCAGATCACCGACAGCCAGTCTATGCCCGGGGACTATGTGGACCTACGCGCTGAGATGCCGGTAATCGCGGTGCTGTCGAACTGCCCCGAAGAACTGAACGATGCCACCGGAACCAACGGACCCACGCCGATACAAGTGATCCGGTGGCGGCCCTGAAATCCCGTTGAGCCCCCGCCCCGGCCACGCTAGGGTGCCAGCGCAGGAGGATCCCGATGCAGTGCTTTTTCGTCCATTTTAAATGTCACTTAGGCCGCGCATATGATGTTGCGGAAGAGATTGCCGATGCGGAACTGGCCTCGGAGATCTTCTCGACCAGCGGCGAATACGATCTTATGGCGAAGTTCTACGTCAATGACGATATCGATATCGGGCGCTTTGTGAACACGAACCTGCACAAGATCGAGGGAATAGAGCGCACGCTAACGACCCTGACCTTTAAGGCCTTCTGACACTTCATTTTCTTGGGCTTTGCCTGTCGCAAATGGGTGTCGAACCAATGGCACCTGCACTGACGGTCCCGGAGTATTTTAGCAAGCTCAAGGGGGCTATATCTCCGCCCCCTTGCCTGTCAGATCAGAGGTTTCCAGCCTTCAACTCGCCAGCCAGATGCTCGGCCTGACGGATCGCCAGCGCCACGATGGTCAGCGTTGGATTCGCCGCCGCCCCTGTGGTCATAACCGAACCGTCCGAGATGAAGAGGTTAGGCACCTCATGCGCGGCACCCCATTTGTTGACCACGCCGTCCTCTGGCTTTTCGCTCATCCGGCAAGTGCCTAGATTGTGGGTCGATGGATAGGGTGGCGTTCTATGCGTGCCGATGGCCCCAACTGATTTATAAAGCGCCTCGGCTTTCTCATATGCATAGGCGCGCATCGCGACATCGTTCGAGTGGTCATCGAAATGAACATTCGGCGCAGGCAACCCATGCTGATCCTTTAGGGTCTCCGACAGCGTCACGCGGTTGGTCGCCTGGGGCATATCTTCGCCGACGATCCACATCCCCGCCATATTGGCGTAATTGTCCATCATATTGGCGAACTCTGGTCCCCACATGCCGGGCTCGATGAAACTCGACAGGAAGGCTGGGCCAAGCGAGATCGTCTCCATATAGTAACCGCCGACAAAGCCGCGGTCGGGATTGTTGGTGACCTCATCACCGATGAATCCAGCCATTGTTTCACCCCGCCACATCTTCACGGGTTTGTCGAACCACGCATAGCAAGACCCGGTCATGTGGCGCATGTAGTTCCGCCCGACCTGGTCTGATCCATTTGCAAGCCCATTAGGGTGTGCATTCGAGTCTGACATCAGTAACAGGCGCGGGGTTTCAATGGAGTTGCCTGCGACGCAGACCACTTTGGCTGCCTGGCGGTGCAGGTTGCCGTCCTTGTCTACATAAAGAACTGCATCGGCCTTTCCGTCCGCGCCATGGGTGATCCGGACGGCGTGGCATTCTGTGCGAAGATCACAGAGTCCAGTGTCGATCGCCCTCGGAATCTCCCGCACGGCCGTGTTCCACTTTGACCGGTTCTTGTCGCCCTGGAAATTGAAACCGTCCTGGATCGATCCTGGGCGCCCATCATATGGTTCGGCATTCGTGCCATAGGGTCCGGTTGCATAGCGCTTGTACCCAACCCGCTCGGCCCCGTTGGCAAAAACCTTATAGTTGTTGTTTGCAGGTAATGGCGGACGCCCGTGGCGGTGGGTCGACCCAATCGCCTTTTCTGCTGCGTCATAGTACGGTTCCATATCCGACAGCGCGATCGGCCAGTCCAAAAGGTTTGCCCCTGGAACATCGCCGTAAGTGGTTGCCGCTTTGAACTCATAATCCAGGAAGCGGGGCGTGGCACCGGCCCAGTGAGTCGTAGTGCCTCCTACCGCTTTCACCAACCAGCATGGCAAACCAGAAAAGTCCTTCGACACCCGCCATGTCCCGGAAGTCGACCGCGCATCGAGCCAAGCCATCTGCAAGAAGGCTGCCCATTCGTCGTTCTCATAGTCCTCGGGTTTGATCCAAGGTCCGGCTTCCAGAACCACGCAGGGAATACCCGCCTTGGTGAGTTCGAACGCCATGGTGCCGCCACCAGCGCCTGAGCCGATAATGACGACGGCAGCTTCATCGATTGCAATCGTGCTCATCGCCTTACCCCTTGAATTCTGTGATGCGGGGATCCGGCAACCAGTCCAGATCGTTGAAGCCACGGTCGATATACCCGCCCTGATCGAAGCTGGCGCCCTCATAGCCAAGGATGCCCCAGACCTCGGGATCGTTGTAAAGAACCACGACGGCTTTACTCCGAACAAAGCCAAAGAACGGCGTATCTTCAATGGACTTCAAATGCGCCAATGCTGCTGCATCGTCCATATCTCCAAAGCCTGCGGCGGACAGATCTGCCAAGCCATCGGCAAACATCAAGCTGACACCGATACTGCCCTTGGCATCGGACCGGATTGATTCACAGCTCCTCACATACGGTGCATCAGGGAACTGTGCGTGCGGATACATCACGCGGACCATACGCAGCAAAAGCGCCTGGCTTTCCGCGTCTGAACCAACATCGATCGCCGCACGCACTTGCGTGCCAAATGCGGCGCTTCCGATTACTGCCACCGAGGCGGACCCCAGCAACAACGATCTTCGGGACAATCTCATGGCTTTCCTCCCAGTTTTTGTTGTTTTGCAGGCTTCGGTTTCTTGTCAGCCGTTGAACCGTTCGCCCACGTCCGACGCGAAGTCTTCGTACCTGCGGATCGCAGTGACCTTGATGTCGACGTGTTGGCCCATGTCCTTCATGATCGGCAGGTCAAAGCTGATCTGATCCAGCATGTCACCGTTGTCGACCTCGACAATCGCAAAAACCTTGCGCATGCCGACGGCCTTCCAAAGATCTTTGACGACGCCTGCTTCTTTGGCGCCCAGCGCGGCCTTGGCTTCTTCGGCCCAGATCCGGAATAGGTCCTGCTGGGACATGTCGGCGCCATAGCCGACGGTGAATTCAAGATGAAAAAGCATGGTCGCTCCTATTTAAATCTGCCATGGCGCTGCAGGACCTCGATCTCGTAACCATCTGGATCCTGGATAAAGAAGAACCGGGCGACGACCTCGCCATCGGGGGCAAAGTCGACCAGTTTGCGCGGGGATAATCCCGCTTCGGTCAATCGGGCGTGTTCCCCGTCCAAATCGTCAACTGACACCGCCAGATGACCATAGCCATTGCCAAGGTCATAGGGTTCGGTCTGGCTTTTGTTGATGGTCAGCTCCAGCTCAAATTCGGTTTCCGGATTGCAGAGGTAGATCAACGTGAAGCTTTCGAAATCCAGCCGGTCGGCCACGTCCAGGCCGAAGGCGGTCTTATAAAACATGGTTGAGCGCGCCTCGTCCAGCACGCGGATCATGGAATGTATGGCTTTCGCCACGGCGTATCCTCCCCTGACTTGGGCCGTTGTTTTCAACCAAGTCTAGGGCGAAGAATCGCGCGCGGGTGGTACTGGGTTACTACACGTCTACTCTGCAGCGATAACCGTTTCGTCCAGCATTCCGGCTTCGCGCTTCAGGAACTTCAGACAGGCGCATCTAAGCAACGAGGTAAAGTTCTTAACCTCGCCCCGCGTTTCCAAAACTTCGGAATGCAGCTTCGAGATGAAGCCTGGGGTCGTAAAGCCTTCTGCCTTGGCGATGGCGTCCAGCATTTCCCAGTAAGCGGTCTCCAATCGGATAGAGGTGCTCTGGCCATTCAGACGCAGCGATCGGGTTTCTCCCTTGTACGTCGCAGGGTCCTGGCCAGCGAAGATCTGGCACATGCGTTTCCTCCCACTTTCTATGCAGGTAGCATGGGGGAAACGCTGGACGGTGGCAAGCCAGCCTTTTGGGGCTCCCGAGGACCGACCTGCCGGTTCAAGGCCGTCCCTTTCGATAAGCTTTTCGTCGCGCTTTGGCCCATTCGTGATTTGTGCCTGTAAGGTGCCATTCGGGCAGCAAATCGATCAGAAAATTCAGGCGTTCTTCCAGTTCGGGATACCGCGTATCTGTATCAAAATTAAAAGACGCAAATTGAAGTGTGCGGCGCGCAAACCTTAGAAGACCGCCAATCTTTCCAACCTCTTGAATGCCCAAACACCAACGGAGCAAACCGCCTTTCGGCGCCATCATCCCGTCGGCCTTGCGCTGTTGATATCCTTCGACAAACTCGGGAATTAGCACCTCCAGCCGCGTGACCAGACCTGGCGGATCGCCAAATTTGCGCCTGCCCATGCCGTGACAGTAGAGAAATCGAAACTTGTTGCTGAGCTCTTTTTCCATCTGGTTTTCCAATGCGTAATGGACCAGTTCCTTCACGTCCCGGTCGGAATAATCATCGGCGACCGAGCAGCGTCCAAGCTCGAATATGGTGAACGCGTTCAGGGCCCTCAGCGCATTGAAAAGCGGACCGCGCCGCGCTTCGAACCCGGCCTTCACCGCGTCTTCCAACTGGCTGATTCCAAAGTCTCCGATTGTCAGTCGGCCAATCTTCCGTCTTGCCATTCAGGCGTCTCCTAGCATTCCGGCGGTCACCAGCGAATTTCAGCGGTGATCCGATCGAACCGTTGTTCCGCCAGATCTTGCGGATCAATCCAGATTTGCAACCAACAGCCGTCGGCCCATTGGGCCGTCAATCCATATCCACTAGAAAACTCGAAAAGCAGCACATCTTTGCGCGTGTACCGGTCGTAGCTGGCCGCGGGAAACAACTGATGGGGCGAGGGTTCGTGCACCACGTTATAGGCGGGAAAGGTGCTGTAGCTGCGTTGAAACCTCAGCATTTCGCTTTCGGCATCGCGCACCGCGTCGGGGATATCATCTGCCGTTTCATCATGCAGCAACCAATGCCGGGTGGCACTAAGCTCTGGCATGCCCAACGGCTTCAACGTGTCGAAGAAGGCATATTCCAAGTCACGACGGCGCCGGTAATCGGCATCGGATTCGTCCTGCGTCTCGACGGGGATCGTCGCCGCCGCAGCGTCTAACTCCATCAGCCATGTCCGAAATTCGTCCCGGGTTGCCTGATCGATCCGGTCAAGGGGCCCGTGTTGAATCGACCGTTGATACCAGTCCCGGGCCGCGGGAATAATCTCGTCCGGCCAAAGCGCCTGCCTGGCCGCAACCTCACTTTGGCGATCTGACTCCACCGGATAGGCAAAACGGTATTCAGAAAAGAACGCCTCGGCGGCTTCTTGAACGTCGGACCAGCGCCAGGGATAGCTGTCCGGAACCTTGCGAACGACGCCGTAGCGCAAAGTGCTGCGATCATCCGCCCGCATAAAGCGAAACGCTGTGAGCCAGTTGGGCATCCAATCGATGACAAATCTTGTGCGGTCCGGCACCGAATGCGGATCGTGGGGCAAAGGCTTCTGATAGGACTGAACCATGGCGGCGCGGGCTTTGTCGTAATCTTCCACGTCCTCCGGGATCCGAAGTGCCACGAAGGTAACCGGGTCGAACGGTAGGCGGGGCTCCCAGGACGGGCCAGGTAAGTCGACGTCGATGTCCTGCAATGCCAATGGCACCTTGGCTTCCCGATAAAAGCCCATCGCAGGGTTCCATTCGCCTGGGCGCAGCGGGGCTAAATCTTCTGGCGGCTGGCGATAGGGTGCGTCACCGATTGAGCCTGGTGCATGGACCACCTTCACCTCGCCATCGCAATCTTCCATGAACATGTTTGCAAAGACGAACAAGATGCCTTCGTTGGGAAGCGGTGGTAGATCATGGATGCGGCCATCTTCTTCGATCTGTCGCGGCACTGTTGAAAGATCCAGCTGCGCGAGAAAATGTAAGGCTTCGCCGCGGGCGTTGCGGGGCCAATCCATGTCGGCGGGCAATCGCGGCCATCCGCAAAAGTAGTTGGCCGGTGACGTCGCGGCCTCGCCCGGGACCAGGGGCTTCATAATCACGGCCGCGCTCAGATCGTCCAGCGGCGGCTGATAAACGTCAGGCTCCGGCGCCGGGTATCGCCACGTTCCGTCTTTATACAGCCTTTCTATGACAATCTGATGCTGCTCGAAGGCTCGTGCCTTCAGATCCCCGCGGGTCAACAGCACTTTCAACACTCGGTCCCGCCCGACCGCATCGAAGTTCAGCGCCTCATTTGTCGGCAAGTGCAGCAACAGAACCGGAGCTTTATCGCCGACTTGGGCCGCCTGGGTCGTTGCCATCTGGTATGCCGCGACGGCTTTCTCGGTCGATGCCTCAATCAGGCCCTCGGCATCCAGGTGCTGCATGATTTCCGCGGCCGGAACATGGCCAAACATCTGGACGGGCCGAATGCCCTCTTGAACAGCATCATCGGTGACGGCCTGTCCAAGCGCTTGAAAAAGGGTGACCGGATCGGCCCCGGGATGGGACTCGAATGTGAAAGGCTCTAGTGCAACGGCGGCGAAAAACCCGGTGGATGTCTTCGAATATGGTTTCGGTTGCGCATCGAACAGGCGTCCAAAGAGCCCTTTGGAAGGGGTTTGGACTGGCATCTCCACCGACTCCAATGCATAAGAATATTCGCCCAGCGCCGGGGCATCCGGCGGATGGGTCCGCGGCGCGACACTGGTAACCGATGAAGGCCAATAGATCAGGGCCGAAGCACCTTCGTCTTCCCCCAGCGAAGGTGCATCGTCCTCCTCATAGCTTCCGGTGATGAACAGAAACAATGTCCCTTCCGTTGGGGCGTCAGGGTCCACTGAGTCTAGACTGGCGCAATCGATCTGCATCAAGTGATGCATGGGCCGACCCGATGCATCTTCAGGCCATGCGATCTCAGGCGGAAGCTTCGGATCACCCCCGAAGCGGATCGGCGCTTGCATCAAATCTGGCGTATCGATTGGCTTCAAGCCAATCGCTGGACATTGGAAAGCCATTCTGCCCCCCTTTAAAATCTTTTTTGTTCTCAGAAATGAATAAGGCGCGCAAATGGCATGCGCGCCATTGAAGTCATCTATGTCACGGAATCTTATGCGTCGCGATGGACCTTTTCGCGGCGCTCGTGCATTTCCTGGGCTTCCAGCGACAGCGTCGCAATCGGCCGGGCTGCCAGGCGTTTCAAGCTGATCGGGTCGCCAGTCACTTCGCAGTAGCCGTAGGATCCGTCATCAATTCGGCGCAACGCTGCATCGATCTTCGATATCAGCTTGCGCTGGCGGTCACGGGTACGCAGTTCCAGCGCCCGATCCGTTTCCACTGAAGCCCGGTCTGCCAGATCCGGGATGTTTGTTGTGTCGTCCTGCATCGCCTGAACGGTGTCGCGGCTTTGATCCAGGATCGAGTCTTTCCACTCTTGCAGTTTCAGCCGGAAAAATTCCTTCTGGCTGTCATTCATGAATGGTTCGTCATCTGACGGGATGTAGTCAGCAGTGATACTCGTCTCAATGTTCATTTCAGAAGCCCCGACACGGCCACGTTTACTCACCATGGCACCCATTCCCTTTCAGGCGCCCGATATACGAGCAAGGAAATTGCATGTCACGTCTTAAAGAGTCTTCAAAATTGCGATATGCACTGGACTTTAGGGTTAACGCCCACTTTTCCACGCAACGGAAAATTTCTTTCATGTCCGTAGTCCGTGACAGCGGCGTCGGATCGCAATTTGCAATCTCTGCACACTTTCAGGATGAGTTTATTTCAACGGTTTCAGCGCGTGTCGAAGTACGCTATAGGCGGCGTTTCCGAAAACCGCTGATGGTAGACCACGTCGCGAAGGACACTGAATATGCGCTTTGTAGGCACTGCAGACTATGTTGCAACCGAGGATCTGATGGTTGCCGTTAATGCCGCCATCACGTTGGAACGTCCCTTGCTGGTGAAGGGCGAACCCGGAACCGGCAAAACCGAATTGGCCCGCCAGGTTTCTAGTTCACTAGGCCTGCACCTTATTGAATGGCACATCAAATCGACAACCCGGGCGCATCAGGGTCTTTACGAATACGATGCCGTTTCACGGCTTCGTGATAGCCAGTTGGGCGAAGAAAAGGTCAAAGATGTTGCCAATTACATCAAGCCGGGCAAGCTGTGGGATGCCTTTTCCGCCAAGGAACGTGTGGTTCTGCTGATCGACGAGATCGACAAAGCCGATATCGAATTTCCCAACGATCTGCTGCAGGAACTCGACCGCATGGAGTTCCACGTTTACGAGACCGGTGAGACGATCCAGGCAAAGCAACGTCCCATCGTCATCATCACCTCGAACAATGAAAAAGAGCTGCCGGACGCGTTTTTGCGCCGCTGCTTCTTCCATTTCATCAGCTTCCCGGATGAAGAGGTGATGACCCAGATCATTAAGGTGCACTTCCCCGACATTAAAAAAAAGCTGGTCCGGTCTGCGCTGACCCAGTTCTACGAGATTCGCGAGACGCCTGGGCTGAAGAAGAAACCATCAACGTCCGAGGTGCTGGACTGGCTGAAGCTGCTGGTCGCTGACGACGTCGACGCCGAGACGCTGCGCGCTGATCCGCGATCCGCTATTCCTCCGTTGCACGGGGCTTTGTTGAAGAACGAACAGGACGTGCATCTATTCGAAAGACTTGCGTTTTTGGCGCGGCGCCAGGGGGGATGACCTACCAGAGCCTCACCTTGCGCTTGAAGACGTATCTCTCACCGTCAAAAGGCGCGTCAATTTCGGGATTTTCAACTGGTAGCCCGGATGTATCGGGGAGAAGGCTCTGCTCCGAGACGTAAGTTTCGTAGTATGCAATCTCGTTCTCCGCATACAACCAATAAAATGGCTGGTCTTTCTCTGGTCGTCTTTCTTCGGGAATTGCATCCAACCACGCAGGCTTGTGAGAAAAACGTCGATCCACTTTGAATACGACACCACGGACTTCGTGCTCTCGTGACTTCACGATTTGACCGATCTTGAACTCTGGGTGCGGTCCGATTATCCGGCTGAGCAAAGTGTTCGCGATGCGCCTGATCATCATAGTCTTCCAAAACAACTGTATGACAACCGCATAGGCTTCAACTGCCTTAGCCAAGATTTTAGGCCCGATGTGAGACATTGATCAAGCCGCTTGCAAACCGACCCATTCCGATCAACCTGATCAAAGTGATTCCACCGAACGGAGGGCGAAACCGTGCAGGCAGAAATCATCGACAACGGCGCAGCGGTGGCTGTCACATGGCCCGAATGCGGGGCACGGTTCCACGCGATTTGGCTACGGGACAATGCCCAGGACCCCTCCACCCGCGATCCCGGTAACGGACAGCGCCTGATCACGTTGACCGAAATCCCGGGCGATACCTGTGTTTCCGCCGTCGAGGCGGTCGGTGATGGTCTTCAGGTGACGTTCGCGCCGGAAGACCGAACCCTTCATTTCGCCGCGGATTGGCTGCGCGCCCATGCCTATGATGACGGCAGCGATGCAGCGCCTGGCTGGCTGCCGGAGGACATCGAACCTTGGAATGCTGCACTGAATGCCGAGGTGCCAACAGCTGATTTTACCCAGGCACAGAACGATCCCAAAACCCTGGCTGGGTGGCTCTCCGCAGTCCGCCGCTATGGCTTTGCGAAAATGACAGGTGGGCCGACTACCTCGGGTGCCTTGCTGGATGTCGCAGGCCTCTTCGGCTTTATTCGCGAAACCAATTACGGCAAATGGTTCGAGGTCAGGGCAGAGGTGAACCCAACCAATCTGGCCTACACCGGCCTGGGCCTACAGGCGCACACCGATAACCCGTATCGCGATCCGGTGCCGACCCTGCAAATCCTTTACTGCCTGGAGAACTCTGCCGAAGGTGGTGACAGTATGGTCGTGGACGGATTCAAAGCGGCCTTAAAACTGCGCGACGAAGACCCAAGCGCCTTTGACGTCCTTTCTAAGTACTGCGCCCGGTTCGAATATGCAGGCTCGAAAGGCGTGCGTCTGACCGCGCGCCGTCCAATGATCGATCTGACCCCCGATGGCGAACTGACGGGCATCCGGTTCAACAACCGATCGGCCGCGCCAATTACAGATGTGCCATATGAGGACATGGCGGCTTACTACGCAGCCTACAGACGGTTTGGAGTGATCATTGATGACCCCGCGATGGAGGTCACATTCAAGCTGGAACCCGGCGAAAGCTTCATCGTCGACAACACCCGCGTCCTACACGCCCGCCGGGGCTATTCCGGCGCGGGCACGCGTTGGCTGCAGGGATGCTACGCGGACAAAGACGGGCTTTATTCCACGCTGGCGGCCCTGCAACACGAACTGGAGAACGCCGCATGACCGCCACCCCCGATCTTAATCGCGAGACGATCGTGGATTTCCTGGGTGGGATCTTCGAGCGCAATGCAGCCGAAGAATACTTGGGGGAGCCCGTCACTATCGCCGAACATATGCTGCAGGGTGCCCAATTGGCCGATGAAGCTGGCGCAGCCGATGAAGTCGTGGCCGCGGCGCTGCTGCACGATATCGGGCACTTTGTGCATGAGTTCGAAGCCGATGCAGCCGACCACGGTATCGATACGAAGCACGAAGAGGCAGGCGCCGAAGTGATCGAGCGGTTTTTCCCCTCGATCGTTGTCGACTGTGTCCGCTATCACGTGGACGCGAAGCGCTATCTCTGCGCCACCAATCCAAAATATTTCGACCGACTGTCTGAAGCCTCAATCCATTCTCTAAACCTGCAGGGCGGGCCGATGTCGAAGCCAGAGGTCGACGCTTTCGGCGCAAACCCGAACCTAAAGGACATCCTGCGTGTCCGTGTATGGGACGAAGAGGGCAAGATTGCCGGGAAAGATGTCCCAGGTTTTCGCTACTATGCCCCATTGCTGCAACGGGTGGTGGACCAGCATTTGGGGGCATGAACGGACGCAATTGGGCTGTGGGTCGGACGTCCCCTCCCCACTTTGCTCGATGTACCTCAGGAGTTCGAGGACGGCGTCCTCGAACTGGCCGGCAGAGCCAAACGTCCCAGGCTCTGTATGAGTTCCAATTCCGGATATGATCCACTAGCATCCCCTTAAACCGCGCTGTCGGGAGCGATCGTATGACGACCATCCGCACCATCGAAGCCAAGGACGAAGCCGAATGGCGGGTGCTTTGGACAGGGTATCTCGAGTTCTACGAAACATCGGTTCCCGAAGAAGTCTACCAAACCACATTCCAGCGATTGCTCAGCGATGATCCTCATGATTTCAAAGGGTTCGTGGCGGAGATTGACGGACGTCTGATCGGGCTAACGCACTATCTTTATCACCAGCACGCTTGGCGGATCGAGAACGTAGTTTATCTGCAGGATTTGTTTGTGTCGAAAGACGCCCGCGGAACCGGCGCTGGACGCAAGCTGATCGAAGCGGTCTATGCCGCTGCCGACGAGGCCGGGTGCCCGGCGGTTTACTGGCTTACCCAGGACTTCAACGCAACCGCCCGTCAACTTTACGATCGCATCGCCAAAGTTACGCCGTTTATTCGGTATAATCGTTAGTCCATGAGATCATGGGGTGCGTTCGTGTTGGCCATGCTGGGCCTGGCTGTTTTGGCCGGTTGCACGCCATCGAACATCCCGAAGGGCCCGGACAAACCATATCAGGTCGGCGGACAACCAAGTTCTCCCGCGTTGGGTAGCGCTCTGCCCTTTGGCGGCACGCGCTATTCAAATGACTCTTTGGCGGACGTCTTTGTGCGGCTTACCCATGATTTAGAGTGGGGCGCCAGCCGACCGCACCTGGTTCGCTATGAGGTCCCGATTTCCGTCGGTATCAGCGGACGCGCTGCGGGCCAATACATAACTTTCGTCGATCGCTTTTTGGCCCAACTTCGCACCCGTACAGGTATTCGGATTGCCCGCAACAGCGGACCTCACAATCTGAACATCCGTTTCGTGCCTGGAAACGCATTCCGCACAAGAGTGCCGCAAAACTCTTGCTTGGTTGCCCCTGGCGATCTGGCCTGGTCGACATTCCAGTCCAGCCCGTCTCGCTATGGGACCAAGGCCTACGAAAGCCAGCGGGCGCTGAGGGCCATGACGGTTTTCATCCCAGATAACGCCGAACCCTGGCTGGTTCGCATTTGCTTGATCGAGGAGATAATACAGGCGCTTGGAACCGCCAACGATCTTTTCGGCTTGGGTCCATCCATCTTCAACGACGACGGCGCGCACCTATGGCCGACGAGCCTGGATTATCTGATGTTGCGGGTGCTTTACTCACCTGAACTGAGGACTGGCATGTCCCGGCGTCAAACACGGTTACGGGCACGTCAAATCTTGGATCGGCTGAACCCGCAGGGCCGCGATGCGATAGCCCTACCCAGAATCGTTCAAAGGCGGATGAAGGTATGGCAAGAGGCCATCTTGGCAGCCTTCGAGCGCGGGGCGACGCGTACGACCCGGATCAAATCTGCAAGGCAGGCGGTTACAATCGCCCGTCGGCAGGTGCCCAATTCGGCCTATCACTGTCATGCACTGAACACCCTTGCCCGTAACGCTAGGTCAACGCAGAACGGAGCCGCGCTCCGCGCCGCGAACGATGGTTTGCGGGTTTGCGCGGCAGCGCATGGCGCCTCGGACATTCGAGTGACCATCTTGCAACTCGAACGGGCGACACTTTTGTTTGAAGCAGGACAGGCCACCGCCGCCTTCGCCGAAACCCGGGGTTTGGAGCGCGCGCTTGCAGCCCATGCCCAGGAAGAACGGTTGACCGCGCTCTATGCCTTGCAAGCGGCCAGTTTGCGCGCGATACAGCGCTCCGAAGACAGCTTCGCCGCCCGGCGCAAGGCTGCGGCGTGGGGGGCTTTTGCGCTGGGACGGGGTCACCCGGACGTGCGGCGCTGGATCGCAAATTGATGCCTGAAACGACCGAGTAGCCGGAGACTGTATGATACCAGCCCTGATACTGATGGCATTCGCCGGCGCCCTTGGCTGGCATCGCGCCGGCAAACGTGGCGGTACGAGTGCGGACCGATGGCAGTACGCGGCGGCACATGCCATCCCAACCTTTCTTATGGTTATGATCCTGATGACCGTGGCCGGCCGCATGGGTTGGTTGGGCTAGTTCGCGCAGGGGATGTGGCTGATGCGTTCGGTCTTCGGTTTTGTCGCATTGGCCCTGCTAGCTGCATGTGCCCCGCGATCAGAACCTTTTAGAACCGCGCCGTTGCCCAAAGATCCAGGATACTTAAGCGCTGTCCCGGCCGGCGATACGGCTTTTGATAATGAAGATCTTGCGCACTTGTTTGTCCAGCTTACACATGGCTTGGAAACAGGCGAATACCGCCAAAATCTCCAGCGGTTCGAGGGGCCGGTCAATGTCGGCATGACCGGGCCAGGTTCAACCGATTACCAAAAGTTTCTGCGCCGCTTTCTGGCAGAGATCCGCAAGCAAGCTGGGGTCGACATCTCGGTAGGAGCGCCGCCACATGATTTGCTGATCCAAATGGTGCCTGGCGAAGAGTTGCTGCCGAGGACAACCGCGCAGTGCTTCGTGATCTTTGCGCAGCCGACTTGGGAAGAGTTCAAGGCAAACCCTAGCAGGTATGAGCCGCTGGTAGTTGATGCATCCGGCCCGCAACAGAAGATCGGCATCATGATCCCGGACACCATCGAACCCTTCAAGGTGCGGGAATGCCTGCTGGAAGAAATCCCGCAGGCGCTGGGCCCGGCAAATGACCTTTATGGCCTGGCTAACACGATATTCAACGATGACGATGCTCATACCTGGCCGACCAAATTAGACTATCTGATGTTGGAGGTCCTTTATGACGAGCGGCTAGAATCCGGACTATCACAGGCCGAAACTCTAACCCTAGCCCAGGCTGTTCTGGATGATGTGAACCCAGAGGGCGTGGGCGCGCCGAAACTGCCGCCGGTTCAGCAGGACGCGTTTCTGGACTGGCGGGGGTCCTTGCATCGGCTCAGCGTCGATGGTGAACCCATCGTACTCCAGAACGTCCGCAAAGCCGCAGCTGAAGCTCGCAGAAAGGCGCCTTTCAGCGCATATGATTGTACCGGAGCGACGATCCTAGCCATCGTGACGGGCAATGCCACGACGCGGGATGCAGATAAACTGCTGGAAGAGGCGATCAAAACCTGCAAACGGGCGCACGGGATCGAGGATGTGCGGGTTGCCCAATTACGACTGATCAAGGCGTTACGGCATCTGGGCGGGGAAAGGTACCGTCGGGCGCGAGAGCAGGCTCAAGCGGTTTTGCCAGTTTTTCTGGCACATGGCCTGGAAGACGAGATCGCCGATGCGAAAATCACGATCGTCAGAGCGTCTGCAGGTCTCCGCGATCCAAATTGGCGCAATCAATTGCCCGATGCGACAGCATGGTCAGCTTTTGTCTTCGGCGACGACCATACCGTTACGGAAACCCTGCGGGAATAGCGGTGGTTAACTTGGACAAGGTCCCTGATTGGGAAGCCGCAATCAAAGAAGTTATCGGCACGTCCCAAGCGTCTGCATCTTCAACCATTTTCGAGAAGCCTTACACCGTCTCCCAATGAGCTTCCGCTGGATAGAACAGGCAGATCGCTCCCTCCTGCCATAGAGTGCGACCCATCAGAAAGATCCCTGTGAAAGCGCGATGCAGAACCATCCATCAGCGAGTTTTACCATCGGCAGCACAGGCTGCCTCTCCTAAGTGACTATGCGGAGTCTCGTTGGGGTATGAAAGGCCATAGACTCCAACAACCAGACAGGGGTCAATTTGGTTCTCAATCGATTGACGCAGCAATTAATTAATGTTTTAATTTAATTTATCAACGTGAAAGGTTTTGAAATGACTGCCGTGGACACTCGCCGTCGCCATATCAATGTCCTCAGCCGATGGGCTGCATGGGCATGCCTTCTGCTGATCCCATGTATTGTTATGCTGACCGCGGGAATTTGGATCTTCCTGCCAGACTTGGTGACCGAGGGGTTCCGCGTGGCCGGTGCCCCGCCGATGTCTCCACTCCAGCGGCTGGGCGGCTTTGCCTTTACGATGATCCCCGCCGGAATCTTCCTTTATGGGATTTGGCGGCTTTATTGCCTGTTCAATCTTTTCGCTCAAGGTGAGTTGTTCTCCAGCCGCGCCGCCCGTCATTTGCACGCCTTCGCCGCAGCGCTGCTGATTAAGACCTGCCTCACGCCTTTCACCGGCGCTGCCATCGGCGTCTTGGCCAGTTGGAACAACCCGCCGGGTGAACGCATGCTGGCGATCAGCCTCTCACAAGCTGGCGTGGCCTGGATGCTGATTGCGGCCCTCTTGTTTGCACTCTCTTGGATCATGACCGTGGCCGAGGAAATCGCAGAAGACCAAAAGCTGATCGTCTAGTGCCCATCGTTGTCCGCCTTGATGTCATGCTGGCCAAGCGCAAGGTCCGATCGAAAGATCTGGCCCAGCAAATCGGCATGACAGAACAGAACCTTTCAATCCTGAAAACCGGCAAAGCGCGCGGCATCCGCTTCGACACGCTGGCAAAGCTGTGCCACGCGCTCGCGTGTCAACCTGCGGATCTGCTGGATTACGAACCAGATTGAGCCACGCCCTGCCACAGGCTATATACCGGCGCATGTTCTTGAACCTGTTCTTCAAACTGAAAGAAGCGAAGGTGCCCGTATCCTTGCGGGAACACCTGACGCTGATCGAGGCCATCGAAAAAGGCCTGGTGATCTATGACGTCCAGGAATTCTACTTCCTCGCCCGGTCCGCCCTGATCAAAGACGAACGCCACCTGGATCGCTTCGATCAGGTTTTCGCCGAAGTCTTCAAGGGCCTGGAGACCGTCTCTGGCAGCCCAGAGGGCGTCGAAACCATGGACCTGCCCGAAGAATGGCTGCGCAAGATGGCAGAAAAGTTCCTGACGGACGAAGAGAAGAAGGAAATAGAATCTCTCGGCGGTTGGGAAAAGCTGATGGAGACCCTGAAGCAACGCCTGGAAGAACAGAAGGGCCGCCACCAGGGCGGATCGAAATGGATCGGCACGGCGGGAACGTCGCCTTTTGGGGCCTATGGCTACAACCCCGAAGGCGTTCGGATCGGTCAGCACGAAAGCCGCCACCGCCGGGCTGTTAAGGTTTGGGACAAGCGCCAGTTCAAAGATCTGGATGGCGAGGTCGAGATCGGCACCCGCAACATCAAGATCGCCCTGAAGCGGCTGCGGAAGTGGGCGCGCGATGGAGCAGCGGACGAGCTGGACCTGGACAACACGATCCGGGCGACTGCCGAGCATGGCTATCTGGATGTACAGATGCGGCCTGAACGGCGCAATGCCGTGAAGGTGCTAATGCTGTTCGACATCGGCGGCTCAATGGATGATCACATCAAAGTCGTCGAGGAGTTGTTCAGCGCATCTCGTGCCGAGTTCAAGCATCTGGAATACTACTATTTCCACAATTGCCTTTACGAAGGCGTGTGGAAAAACAACCGCCGGCGTTGGGACGAGCAAACCCCGACCTGGGAGGTCATTAACAAATACGGGCCGGACTATAAGCTGATCTTTGTCGGCGACGCATCGATGTCACCTTACGAGATCGTGTATCCCGGCGGTGCAAATGAGCATTGGAACCCGGAGGCTGGTGAAGTCTGGCTGCGACGTGCCCTGAACCAGTGGTCGAACGCGATATGGATCAATCCGATCCAGCAGAAGCACTGGGGCTACACCCATTCCATTTCTATGATCCAAGAGATCATGCAGGATCGCATGTTCCCGATGACGCTTAAGGGGCTCGAGGAAGGTACAAAAGAGCTGAGTAAATAGACCCCGGCCGATAATCCATACCGGTTCCTGAATCGTCACAAGGACGTAGAGGCCTCAAGCGTATGGGCGCCTGTAATACGGGCAGGCCCACTCCTCTTGATCCTACTTCGGAATTTTACCTCATAAATTCAGCGACTTACGCATGACTGGTCATTCTTCTCTAAGTTGTATAAACGTATGTAAAATATACCTATGATTTTATTGAAAGAAGATGCTACAGTTTTCGCGTTGGAGCGCATCTCGAACATATCCGGGATTGTGTTTACTGGCGGCGTCGTATGACCTCTCTCTACGCCATTTCTCCGACATCGGTGTTGAGCGTGCGTATCCGCAGTAAGCGTGCGCTTGACCGTTGCGCTTCAACAAGGTTTTGCGCCGGCAATGAAGGAGAAGCTGATGAGAGGTGGCAACTACCGATGGAATGGCCAGCAAAATCCACCCCCGCCAGGTTTTCAGAGCGGTTGTTTCTCAGAACAAATGCTGGTGACGACGGAAAATGGATGGGAGCCTTTCGGCAACATCCAACCTGGCGTGAAAGTATCTTCCTTTGATCCGGCAAACGGACAAGTCGCGCCGCGCCGAGTTTACAAAAAGCTGACCTTCAAGAACCGCGAAATCTGGCGATTGCAGGCCGACGGAATCAGACAGATTGAAACAACTTGCTACCACCCGTTTCTAACATCCAGAGGATGGGTAGCGACCCACCGGCTACGCGAAAATGACGTGCTGCTTGGCATTAACGGCTTGGGAAAACTGCAACGCCATCGGATCCATGCATGTTCGAGAACCGACGCGCGCATGGAAGTTGTCAACCTGATCACAGAGCGTGAACACACCTTCATGGTTAACGGATTGGTCGTCCACAATTATTCCTGGGCCCGGTCGGCGCGCACACTATTTTCTGAGGTATGGGCAGCACTCGGAGGCTATCAGACTGACGACCCATCGCTGCACGCAGAACCGTTCACGCGCTGAAGATGGATCGACGACTCCAGAGTAGTATTAGGGCCGTGGCTGATCGATGACGGCGAGGCAAAGTCGTAGCCCAGCGTGCGGAAAACTACCAAGCTTGCTTCAGCGTTCCTGCATTGCAGCGTGGTCTTTTGCTGCGACTAACCGCCATGCTGTTGCAGGAATAATCGCGCCGCTTGCAATCCATGAGAACAGCAATGCAGTGGCGACGGGGTATCCTGTGTAAATCAGCGCACAGAATAATAAGAACGAGGCACCAAGCCCCCATGACAGGGTCTGCCACAATGTGCAATCTGGTGTTCTCATTTCGCTCCCCAGCATCTGGCTTTTCGCTTTTGCTGGGTAATTATTCGTGCACAAATATGTTCAAAATATGCGTCTTGAAGCAGAAATTGCGGCTTGAAGAACGGATGTGAATTTACCTTGCGTAACATTCGCAAGGTGCAATGAAGCCAGAGCCATTCTGGCCAATTGCAGCTAGATTTTCTACTTCTGGCTGTTTATTTGCCAACGATCGATTGCGATTTTGAAATAAATTAACTGGCAAGAATTGTCCCAGAACAAATCACTGGCTTTAAGTTCCTCAGAATCGCCTTATTTGACGTTGTCAGCCCAACGCCTCATCTAGCAACGCCTGCAAATCCAAAGGTGTATTGCTTATGTCAATTGTGCCATCAGCATTGACTGGCCAGTCCTTCTGAGGCCGATCCCAGTAAAGCTCGACACCATTGCCGTCTGGATCATCGAAATAAACAGCCTGGCTAACTCCGTGATCAGCCTTCCCGGTGATCTTGACCCCGGCATCCATCACCCGCTTTAACGCCGTGCCCAATGCCGCCCGTGTCGGGTATAGAAACGCTGTATGGTAAAGCCCGGTATGCCCAGGAGGCGGCGGAGTGCCGCCACGCGACTCCCAGGTATTGAGGCCAAGGTGGTGGTGATATCCACCTGCTGAAAGGAACGCCGCCTGATCCCCGAACTCTTGCATGACATCCAGACCCAGCACGCCAGAGTAAAAGGCGATGGCGCGGTCTAGATCGGCAACTTTCAGGTGTACATGGCCGATGCAAAGCTCGGGATCAGCAGCAACGTTTGCGGCATGAAGCGCGCTCATGGCATTTTCCTTTCGTTGATTTCACAAACATGCTTTTAGTGCGAAGTCGCATCCCTGGGCAGACCAGACGCCAGCAAATCGCTTTTGCCAAACCGAGAAAAATTCACGCAGGGCACAGCAGATTATTGCCGCACTGAACACACGCGGTTTGCCTCGGTGCCAGATACAAGTCACCGATTTGTTTTTTGGTATTCGAGGCGTCGTACCCGTCTGAACACATACCTGGCATCGCTGAACCCGTGACGTCGGCGGACAATCGCCCTATATCTAACAAATGGCAAAGCTACTTATCCCCATTCTACTGATCGTCGGCGTCGTCGTTTGGTGGAAGGTCCGGGCCCAGGGGTCCGGCATAGCGTTACGGGGACGTTCCGAGCCGCTGCGCAATGATCAGTTGGAATTGCTGTTTCAAAAACTCGCGGATGCCGCTGGAATTGACCAAGTTCAGGTCCGGGTTCTGCCGGACCGCAACCCGAATGGTCTGGCAACCGATACTGGCGAGATCTATGTCACTCAAGGCTTCATCGATGCCTTTCGGCGGGGAGACGTCACTGCGCGCGAACTGGCATCCGTCGCCGCCCATGAAATGGGTCATCTTGCACTGGGTCATATGAAGCGGCGGATGTTCGAAGTCGCCGGTCGTCAGGCTGCGCAGATGGTCCTTGGCGGCATATTGGGACGGATCATACCATGGTTCGGATGGTATCTTTCCAGTTGGCTCCTCAATCTGGTAACGGCAAAGCTGTCTCGACGGGATGAATTCGAAGCCGATGCATATGCCACAGCACTGATGGTCCGGTCCGGTATCGGAGCCGAACATCAGGCGACTTTGCTGGAAAAACTTCCAGCCCTGATCCCGGGCGCTTCTGACGCAAAAAACGATAGCTGGTTGGCCAGCCACCCGCCTTCGGATCAGCGGGCGACTGCAATCCGTGACAATGCAGGACGTTGGTCAGATCATGAGCCATCGCTGGAAGATAAGGATATGAGGGAAGGATGACCGAGCTCACTCAAAACTTGGCCGACGCCGGATGGGAGGCGTCTGACGACGGGAAATCGATCGTAAAGACATTCCGTTTTAAAAACTTTCGCGAGGCCATGGCCTGGATGGTCCGTGCAGCCTTCGAGGCAGAGGACATGGACCATCATCCCGAATGGTTCAATGTCTACAACCGGGTCCAAGTGACATTGACCACACACGATACGGGCGGGCTTACGGACAAGGACATCGCGTTGGCTGACGCTATGGAAAAGATCTGACCGGACAGGACCGATCTTGTTTCGAGTTCGTCGCCCAAGTCTATTCACCGCCAACTAAGCACTGAAATTAACTTCCTCTTATCTATCGATCCCTAGCGTTCCCAGACAATAGCAGTCTTGGAGCGTTTGACGTGCGAGTACTTGTCCATCTTGGGCTCAATAAGTGCGCATCAACCTACATACAGCATGCTTTGGATCATATGCGATCCGAGATGGCGGCCCAGGGAACCTGGTATCCGAACGGTGCGGATGCGCCTTGTCACTACGGTCTGTCCAAATATTACGGGTTCGGGCCTGAAGCTGATGGCCTTAAGACACAAACCGTTGCTGATGTCGTGCAGGCGGCAAAATCCAACGGATGCCAGCAGTTGATCTTATCGTCCGAGTATCTTTCATTGTACCGTCCAAAAGCGGCAAGCCGCTTGCTAGAAGATCTGAAACTGATTGGATGCGACGCAACGTTCGCATTATTCAGCCGAACGCTCGAGCCGTGGATCCGTTCGCTTTTCAACCAATATGTCCGAACTGTCGAAGGCGGTCGGTACCTGCGCAGCATCGATGACTTCGTCGACCAAGTACTGGCAAATCGCGCGATCGACATCGCCGCCCGATACAAGATGTGGGCCGGTTTGGTTGGGCAAGACTGTCTGGTTCATTATCGCCTTAAGGGCGGATCACCAGACTCCGCTGTCCTAAGCCCGTTCTCGGAATTCTCTTCGATGGATTTGGTGCCGCCAGAAAATACCATCCGAAACAATAGCGTTGACTTCAACGCACTCCATCGGATCGGACAGTTGAGAGGCAGGTTTCGCACTCAGACCGAAGAAGTTGAGCTCAGTCGACTATTGTCCGGCGCCCAATGCGCCACCGCCGCCCCTCCAGGCTACATGCAGATCAGCGCCGCACGGATGGCCCGTATGAATGCCGAGATTGGCGAGGCCTATGAAGCCCTGCCATACATCGAATTAGGCCCGTCGGATACAGAGATTGCCGTTGCAGCGGCCTAATCAGGCGGGCTCACCCCCAGTTTGAGCAACGTTGAACGCGGCAGCACGAAGGATTGGATAGAGCTCGGCTGGCTTCTTCGCCATGGCCAACGGGATCAATGTGCCCTGCACGACCCCGCGCAGGCGAGTTGACAGGGCGCCTATGTCAAAGGCTGCCACCGGCCGACCCGACCGCAATGCAATGGACAGGGTGTAGGAATAGGTCTCTGGCCAAACCGACGGGATCCAAATCAAATCTGGGTCCGCGGTTAGGATGAGATCATCAATCTCTTCGTTGACGTACGGACCGGTGACCACGACACCCACGGCACGGGCTGCAGAATCGTTATGCGTGTATCCGATGACGGACAGAATGGCGGGCAGACGGTTTTTGTTCACTTCTTTCTGCAGTCCCAGGATCACATCGAACCCTTTCGTTGGCCCGATTGCGCCAATCACTGCAACACGAAGCGGTCCCGGCGTCCGGGAAACTTCTGATCGGGACGCTGGCAGGATCGGTCCCTCATGCGGGCGCACCTCGATCGAACCAAGTTCCGGCAGATACTTCCTCAACCGCTTCGCTACATCTTGGTCCGGAACTCGAATTGTGCGGGCCTGTGTTAGGAACCGGGTATAGCGTTGACGCCATTCGGAAATGTCCGCGCGTCCTGATCGTCCACCCCGCCGGTTAAGACATTTTTGGCAGCCCGCCGCATCCGGTTCGCCACAATAGAAACCGCTGCGGTCCACCAAATTAATTCGGGGGCAAATTGCCAAATAGTCATGGGCGACGAAGTCAAAGGGAATTCCTGCGGCGGTCAGCTTTCCTGACACCACATCCAAAAGCGTCGGCGCAAAGTCGATCATATGATGAATGTGCGCCTGCCCAATCCGAAGCATTGCGATGATGTCCCAAAGCTCGTCATCTTCGATGTTCAAACCGTCTAGACTGGGCATAGCCCTGGCGTCGGCGTGGGTCAGTCGAGCGGTTCGGTCGCCGTTGCTACCGCCAGAAAGCACAAAGACGGACATGCCCCGCCGCGTCAGACGATCGGTTTCTTCCTGCACGTGCTGCTGTGTGCCACCGCCCAATGAATGAGTGATCAGCAACACGTTCTCTTCGCTAGCAAGAGCGCCTAGGCGGGCGATGTCCAAGGACCTGCGCGCCTCGAACAACGGGTCTTTTATCAGGAAATCCTGTACAGATTGACGATAATCCGGAAAGCGACGGTCCAGAATTCGAAGTGCGCGCTCGACCCGCCAGGACCGACTGCTCTTGAAAGATGTCGCTCCGAAATGCCGCACAAAGACATCGGCAGCGATAAGATTGTCCCAACCGGCTGCGAGGGCACGTTGCGAGAAGTCATTTTCCTCGCCATACCCACGGCCGAAACTATCCTCGTCCAGCGGTCCCAATGCGTCTAAAGCCGCGCGGCGAACATAAGTCGCAAATCCCACAGCCGTTGGCGCGTCCACGCGCAACCCACGATTGGCGGTTGCAGTTAGCCGATCCAACGCATGCCAGCCGATTTCCAATGGCCCTGGTGTATCGGCATTCAGACGGGGATAGCTGCAGATCGTTCCATTGTTTGTCAGGGGCGTGACCGTCGCAACCTGGGAACGGGAATAGGCCGCGGTCCTCAGACGATCGGCCCAACCATCGAAAACCTCGGTATCCGAGTTTAGCCAGATCACGTCATGCGTATCATGCATGGCCATGCCGCGGTTGATCGACCCGACAAAACCCTGGTTCTGTTCCTGATGAATCAGGGTGATCAGACCGCGCTGGGAGAGATCTTCTAAATCCGTGACAAGGCTGGGATCCGGGCTGCAGTCATTGACAACGATCAAACGCAGCGCAACATCCGTCTTCGCCCGAAGCACATGCAAGATCGTATTCAGTGTCTCCGCGTGGCCGATATAGACGGGCACAACAACATCGACTTCCGTATTGTTCGCCCTGCGGGGCCCAATGGTGGCCAACTCCGCCCTAACATCGGCGATCACCAATTGTGGTGCGCATAAATCGTGCAGATCGTCTCCTACCATTCGGCGATAAGGGTCCATGCGCGCTATCGCCAGGTCCGGATAGGATTTTATCAGCGTGCCAAGGTCGATGCCCGGCACAGGACAAAGCCCTCCGGGCTGACCCAGCGCCACATAATGTGCCAGCGCGCTGACCCGAGCCCGACTGTGCAGACCTGACTGCGCCCGATAGTGACCATCATCGAACCTTGCGTTCGGTGCGCGCCCTTCCCGCCAACCGTGGCGCAGATAGTGGGAAAAAGCTTTCTGCCCACGGCTTGCAACATCGGCGTTCTGCAAACGGTAGAAATCCGCATCGAACAAACCTTCGCCCTTCAGTGTAATCAGGGCATATTCGAAAGGGACAATCCATGACCTGGGAAGGACACGCAGTATTGGGATCCGCGCCGCGCACTGCACTATACGCCCCGATATATCGGCTGCGATCCAACGCACCAATGCAGATAAGCGCCAAGTCAATGCCTGCACGCGTATACTCCTGTTTTAGCGGCTCGTAACTGCCCGCATTCCCTCATGCACAGGCGAGAGCTTCCGCAGGCGCGTCAAGTTCCAGGAGGTCCCGCCAAAGGCTGCGTTGAGGTTCTGCGGTGTTCAGCGTTCGAGCGAAGTTCTGAGCCCGTTTGGCCAATCGCTTCATCCGATCAGGATTGCCGATCAAACCGGACAACCCTTGAACCCAGGCTTCCTGGTCGTTCGGAATCAAGTATCCCGCACCATACTCGGCTGCGTTCTGAGCCTCGCCCCAACATGATGAATAAACCGGGGCCGCACCAACTACCGCATGCTCGATCAATTTGTTGGCAGACCGGGCGCGATTGAAGGGCGTGTCCAACAGTGGATACGCAGTAACATGGAAGCGTCGCCCTGCGATCTGCCGGCGATAAGCCGTCCATCCAAGTCCCGGGATGGGCATGACCCGCGGATGGTTTTCCAACTCTGCAGGCAGGCGATGACGGATCGGAACGTGAAACCGCATATTCGGATGCAGTTCCAAAAGTCGTCCAATGGCGGGGATGAGGAACATCAAGTCCGACCGATGTACAATCGAACCCAGATAGGCGACATCGACCCAGCCTTGACCGCGTTCGAGACCATCGAAGTGATCCAGGCAGGCGAAACGTTCGGACCAATACGGGCGAATCAGATGCGTCTGCATGATCGGCGCGAACAGTCGCGCCAATGTCGGAGACCCCACAACCGCAACCCCAGCAAATCGGCGGATACGCCGGCAAGCCGGCTGTTCAACCATCCGGAGCTTTTGGCGATAGAAAAATGGTAGGCTTTGATCCGAAGTCCCAGCCTCAACATCGTCATCGACCAGATAGATAAGACGGCGCCGTTCCGGTAGGCGCCCCGCCCGCATCGCATGCCGCATGATGACGGTGGTGGTCGGAGACGCGAATACGGTAGGCGCAACCTGGCGAACACCGCGGCCCAAGAAGTCTGCGCACGCGTTTCTAAAGTAGAGATCGGCGGTTGGGGAATCGGGGGCGCTCAAAACTTTCGATAGCAAATTATTAAGCATCTGGCGGCCCCTGTATCTCGAAATTTTACTGGACCGGACTAAGCGGGCCTTCCGTGCTTAACGTCAATTTTACCTATTAAGTTGGAGTTAACGGCACCAAACTTTGTAACGAAGATGACGAGGCGTCGTGTGTCCCATCCGAAACTTGCGTTTCAATCCCTGCGGATTTTGCACGCGCTGATGCTGCGGGAGATGATCACCCGCTACGGCAGAAACCCGGCGGGTTACCTTTGGGCTTTGGCGGAACCTGTCGGCTTCATAGCGTTGTTATGGCTGGTCTTTTCTCAGATAAGTCATCAGCCGCCCATAGGGAAGAGCTTTCCGTTATTCTATGCGACAGGCTATATTGCCTTCTACTGGGTCAACGACATTGCCGATGTGACGGGGCGGGCCGTGCATGTGAACCGGCCACTTTTGGCTTTCCCGCCTATCACACCATTAGACACGATTCTGGCGCGATTTTTTCTGCAGGCATTGACGGTTCTGGTCGTCGCGATGGTGGTTCTTGGTGGCTTGGTACTGTCCAGCCATGAAGACATATCGGTCAATATGCGGCCATTGTTCCTGGCCTATATGTTAGCCACGGGTCTTGGCCTCAGCATTGGTATTTTCAATTCATGGGCCTTTGCCAGATGGCCAGTCTGGGAGAGGGTCTGGGCCATCGTCTCACGCCCTGTGTTTCTGATTTCTTGCGTATTCTTCACATATGCCGCGCTGCCTGGAGCCGGCAAAGGAGTGCTTTGGTGGAATCCCATAGTGCACATCGTCGGCCTCGTCCGCGCTGGGATCTATCCTTCATATGATCCAGTTCATGTTGCGCCGTTTTTCGTTGCTACCATCGGCAGCGGCCTCTTAGCCGCCGGTCTTTGGCTATTGCGCTGCCGCGCACACAGGATCGCCGAAGTATGATCTGGTTGGACCGTGTGACAAAGGCGTTTAGCCAGAACAGCAAGACGACAACGCTGTTCCGAGACGTGAGTTTCGAGGTGCCTGACGTACCTGGTCTGGCGTTGCTGGGAAGAAACGGTGCTGGCAAATCCACCTTGCTGCGTCTGATCGCCGGGACGCTGAAACCAGATGCCGGCCGGGTCGTAACGACGCGTTCGGTTTCCTGGCCCATGGGCTTTGGAGGCGGGTTTCACCCGACATTGACCGGGCTGCAGAACACGCGCTTCGTCGCTAGGATATATGCGCGTGACCCTGTCGATATGGCGGACCGTGTTGCGGACTTCGCGGCCCTGGGCCCCGCCTGGCATCATCCGGTAGCCACGTATTCCACCGGGATGCGGGCACGGTTGGCGTTCGCTGTCTCGATGGCGATCGATTTCGATATCTACGTTGTGGATGAAATCATTGGCGTCGGGGACGCCGCGTTTCGTCAGAAATGCCGCGCCGCTTTCAAGGCGCGCATGGACCGGGCACGGGTGATCATGATCTCGCACAACGCTGCAACGCTGCGTGAGTTTTGTCAGGCCGGTTTAGTTTTGGAGGCCGGACGCCTGACCTATCACGCCGATCTGGCCAGCGCCTTGGCGGCGCATGATGCCAACCTTGCACAGCATTTGGTGCAGCCGGCATGAAATCGGAGGAACCAATGGCACAGGTACGGAATTTGGACGAAACCACGGCCATCGAACCCTCGGCTCCGCAAGCCCCAGTCGTGGCAAATCAGTCTCACGGCCCCGTAGAACTTGGGATCGCCCCTGCCATCGCGGCACCGGTACCGACCAAGGCCATCTTAGGATTTCTTCTGATCGCACTTGGTCCGGCGTTGCTCTGTCTCTGGTATCTGGAAACGCACGCCGCCGATCGCTATGCATCACGGGCCGCATTTTCAATTCGATCCAATGAAGCCGGTCCAGCCCTGGAGATCTTCGGCGCGGTCGCGCAACTGGGCGGCGGCGGCACGACGACGGATGGGCAAATCCTTTATGACTTCATCCAAAGCCAACAGATCGTCGAACAGATCCGTGAAGCAGTGCCGCTTGAGCTGATTTGGAATAAGGCCGAGCGGGACTTGCTGTTTGCCTTAGGCCAGGATCAACCTGTCGAAGAGCTGCATGATCACTGGGACCGGATGGTCGACATATCGCTCGATTCGGCGACGGGTATCCTTACGCTGGAAACTCAGGCCTTCACACCAGAGGACTCGCTGACAATCGCCAAGGCGATCCTGCGCTCCAGCAGCAATCTTGTGAACCAGTTGTCTGACGGTGCACGCGAAGACGCTGTACGCTTTGCCGCGACTGAACTGGACTCGGCCGAGACGCGGTTGCGGAAAATCAGAACACGTTTGCGCAGCTTTCGAGATCTGGAGCAAGAGGTCGACCCAACGCAGAACGCCAAGGCGGCCTTGGGACTTGTAGCGACTTTGGAAGAAGAACGAGCCCGGACTCAGGTGCGCCTGGATGATTTGCTGGGCGCACTGGATGATCAAGCGCCGCGCGTAACGTCATTAAAGCGGCGGATCAGGACGTTGGATGAACAGATCGCCCAGGAGCGCACTCGGCTGGGCCGAGGAGATGCGGGCGCAGCGGGATCGGGTCGCGCTTTGTCTGATATCGTGGGCGACTATGAAGAGCTGCTGGTCGATCGCGAGTTTGCAGAACAGACCTATCGCTTGGCACTTGCGACCTATGAGCAAGCCCAAACCGAAGCGCGCAGGCGACACCGCCATCTGGCCGTTCACGTCCGGCCCACATTATCGGAAAGGGCGGATCATCCGGATAAACCTGTTTGGCTGATCACGGTTTCCCTTGCAGGATTTGCTTTTTGGGCCGTTCTTATGCTGGTGATCGGGAACATAAGAGAACGCCGTTGAGCTTTTTATCGGTTGAAGTGCGGTGCGCTGTACTCAAAGAACGTTCTATCCACAACAAGCCCGCACCAGCACTCGCGGACGGTGTTTTAGCGTGATGAGACCGGCATCTGAATTCGAAAGCTCGGTTCAGCCTTTCGATCAGATCAATCTTAAAAAAGTTTAGCAAAATAACGCCGCGATTAACGATTCCCTTACTATGATCAGATGACCTTCCCAGCGACATCGAAACACGACCAATCAGGTCAACAGTAGAGTGCAATAGGAGGGTAGCCACCGTGACCAAACGTAAGGGTATTATTTTGGCCGGTGGTACCGGTTCGCGGCTTTTTCCCGTCACAAACACCACGTCAAAGCAATTGCTGCCAGTCTTTGACAAACCGATGATCTATTATCCTTTATCCGTTTTGATGCTGTCCGGGATCACAGAGATCGCCGTGATCACCACACCTGATCAGCGGACGAACTTTGAAAACTTGCTGGGTGACGGAGCGTCGCTGGGTCTCCAGATCCAATATATAGAGCAACCAAGGCCGGAAGGCTTGGCGCAAGCCTATCTGCTGGCAGAGGACTTTCTGGCTGGCGCCCCATCTGCAATGATACTTGGTGACAATATCTTCTATGGTCATGGCTTGCCGGAAGTCCTGCGCCATGCCGGATCTTACGCGCATGGCGCATCGATCTTCGCCTACCAGGTACGCGATCCTAGCCGATATGGTGTCGTTTGCTTTGACGATTTCGGCCGGGCATCAGCAATCGATGAAAAGCCCGAAGCGCCGAGATCGGATTTCGCCGCGACAGGTCTCTACTTCCTAGATGGCTCGGCCAGTGACCGCGCCAAGCAGATCAAGCCATCAATGCGCGGAGAGTTGGAGATTATCGATCTTCTACGCACTTATATGACGGATGACGATCTTTACGTGCAGCGCCTGGGCCGAGGTTATGCCTGGTTCGACACCGGAACGCATGAGAGCCTCTTGGATGCTGGCAACTTCGTCCGCACAATCGAGGAACGCCAAGGCGTGAAGGTCGGCTGCATCGAAGAGATCGCGTACCATATGCAACTGATAGACCTCGAACAGCTTCTGGCATTGGCGAGTGCGATGTCGAAGACCGGCTACGGAGAATACCTCCGACGCACCGCCTTGCAGCTCCGTGCGGGTTCCACAATCTGCGACCTGCGCTCCATCGCCTGAATCCAAAAAATTTACGAGCATGAGATGAAGCGATTTTACGATTTCAACCTGTCGTCTGATGCGCTTTCCGGCGTACGCTTCGTGGTCTACCGCGACGGCCTTTCGTCGAACGGAGATATCGAAAGCGGCATTCTGCAAGGCGTTGCCCGGCTGAAACGCCATGATCCAGCCAAACGCGTTGGAGATGTGCTGGACTTGGTTCTTAAGGATCCGGGCATCGATGTCATTGTGCTGATCCGAAACCCTTCAGTCGTACTGGACCAAAGCCTTTCCGGACGCATCGCGAATACCTTGGCACTGCTGCCGCCGAATGACCAATGGTCGATTGTATGCGCCGGAGGATTGGGCGCTTCTGATCGTCGGCATCTGGCGATCTACGCCTCGGAGACGCCGGCAATTCCTGACTGTTCCGGACCGCAGCCTGTGTTGGACGCGATGCCGGACATCTATCTGATCAATGCCGACTTCGCGCGACTAGTCTTGGCAAACTGCCACACGATGCCGGAAACGGCGTTGGAGCCGATTTTGGTCACGGAAGGTTATCTGCAGGGTCGCTGTGCGATGTTCACACCATGCCTCACGGTCGGCATCGACGGCACATTAATGGCCCGGGACATTCATGCCCTGACTCGCGAGTTAAGCGACCACTTCGGCCACGTGCTGGCGGATCAATCAATCGAGACACTGGCCGGGCCAATAAAAATTCCTACCGGAACCAAGCTTGGCGAGAACGCGCAAGATGGGTCAAGGCGACATGGGAAGAAGACCCTGGCGGATGAAATCGATCAAACTTTGCGGCGCCACTCCGGCCCGCTGACGTTATCAGTTGTAGTGCGAACCAGGTTTGACCGAAACCATCTGCTGGACCGGTTGCTGGCCTCTCTCAGCCGGAATGATCGAGGGTCGGTGGAGCTTGAGGTTCTTCTTTCAACCGATGCCGACCCCGCGCTAGCACAGGAAAATCTGACAAGGTTGCAGATGGAATTCTGCAATCTTCAGATACGCTTACAGCAGAATCATCCAGGGGCACACTCCCGAGTGACAAATATGGTCTGCGGGTTACGGGCTGCGCGGCATGATTATTTGATGCTGATCGACGATGATGATTATGTCGATCTCTTTGCGCTTAATGCTCTGTCCGGGGCCAACTTCTTGGGCAACATGCCGCTCATCGTCACGGATTCGCAAGTCCATGATGAAACTTGGGAAAAAACGCCGAGCGGGCGCTGGGTCTTGACGCAAAGCACATGGCGCAAGACCTATCACGCGTCCGGGTGGCGGGATCTTTTTTCCGGTGCGAACCAGTTGCCGGTTTGTGCACTGATTATGCCGAAGAACCGGCTTCGGGAGCGACTGGACACCTTCTGTTTCAGTCATGATTTGTCCGAGGACTACGCCCTGTTCCTGCTGATTTTCACCGATCCGCAATTGCCCGCAATCTTTGAGATTGACGGAACGTTCTGCCATATTTCACTCCGCGGACTGGAAAACTCCGTCACCATGTCCGACCGCCGCCCTTGGGTCAGCGACATTACGGGTTACCTGTCAGATCTAACCACGAACCCCGGTGTTGCGGGACCAGGTCTTTGGGCATTGCTCACTGCTGCGCGAACGACATCCGATGACATCTCTCGTGCTCAAAGCACAGCCGATCTGCAAAGCGCCCTGCACCGCTCGGAAGCAAACGCCACGCTGCTGCGTCAGGAAAATGAACGACTGCGCAATCAACTCAAATCGACCAGTGAGATCGCCTAAATGAGCTTTTCCATCTACACAAGCTGCTCGATCAATTATCTCCCGAAAGCCCGCGCACTTGCCGAAAGCCTACGGCGCCACCAGCCGGACGCACGGCTGACCTTATGCCTGAACGACGTCGTACCGGAATGGCTCAATCTCGAGAACGAGCCATTCGACAGAATCTGGCTTCCAGAGGATTTGGGTTATGATCGGAGCTGGATCTTTCAACACAACGTGATGGAGCTTTGCACCGCAGTCAAAGGCCGGGCCCTTATGAAGCTGCTGCAGGAGGAAGATTCCGACTTGCATCTCTACTTGGACCCCGATGTCTATCTTTTCCATCCGTTGGAACCGATTAAGACCTATATGCAAGGTAAGTCGATTGGCCTGATCCCACATATTCTTCAACCCGAAGAGACTGATATCGGCATTCGACTTACCGAAATGTCAGTAACAGAACATGGCATTTACAATCTGGGCCACTTGATCGTCCGACCAGACAAGAATGGACGAGCATTTGCATCTTGGTGGGCCAATCGGCTGGACCGCTTCTGTTTTGATGATCGGGAACGCGGCTTGTTCACAGATCAGCGTTGGATCGACTTGGTGCCGACCATTTTCGATAGCGTCAGTATTCTGCGGGTCCCAAATGTGGATGTTGCCAGTTGGAACCTGTTCGGACGGAAAATCCGGCAAAACCAACCGGGCGATGCAACGTCCTTCACCGTCGATGATCAACCGCTGATCACATATCATTTTTCAGGCA
The DNA here is from genome assembly GCA_039028795.1 of Pseudomonadota bacterium. GTDB lineage: Bacteria > Pseudomonadota > Alphaproteobacteria > Rhodobacterales > Rhodobacteraceae > Thermohalobaculum. Next base: position 188,644 of record JBCCHJ010000001.1, on the reverse strand, counting down.
CTGGTCCGACGGGCACGCATCGACGGATCCGTGAGATCTTCGACGCGGGCAACGGCGCGACGGCGGAGATAGAGCGGATTTATGAAGCTGCGATTGGCCGTCATGGCCAGGCAGGTCTTGGCGAACGCGCGTCTGGGTTTGACCGGTTTGACGACGGCACACCAATTTCGCATCAGGCGCGAAAACTCTACCGCGATCACAAAGATCTGCAAAAGGCGTTCCCCGACCCGTTCGCGGAAAGCGCCAGTCGGCTGACCTATCAACGCTGGCTACGCATGAATCGGCCCAGCGTGATCAACGGTTTATGCATCGAAGCCAACCGGCTCAATCAGGCCTTCGATGATCTGTTTGATCAGGACTACTACTTGTCGGCTCATCCGGATGCAGCTGCGGCAATCGACGCTGGGCGCTACGCCTCGGCAATCGATCACTACAGTCAGGTTGGATCGCAACTTTTCCTAGATCCAAACGAGTTTTTCGTATCGTCCTTTTATCACGATCGAGCCTGCAACTATGACCGACATCTACTGCGGAAGAATGCCGGTACAAAACAAGGCACTTTGCTCTGGCACTACCTGGTTTCGGGATTGCTGAATGGCGTCGAACCAATCGAGTTCTTCGATAGCAATCACTATCTTACCCGCAATCCTGACCTTCTGACGGCGTTCCGTCTTGGGCAGATCTCAACACCTTTGGCGCACTTCCTGAAACATGGCAGCCGCGAAGGAAGAGATCCGGGTCCAGATTTCAACGCAAGTGCATACCTCGAACGCAATCCGCGAGCGCGAGATCTGGCGGATGTGAAGGAAATTCGGGGCGGCTTTGGTGCGTTCGTACGTTTGGGCGGCGTCGCGGGCCGCGTCGTAGCCTAGGACAAATCAGATGCGGACAATCTTCATCGGCGGTCCTGGGCGCAGCGGGACATCTTTTGTTGCTGACCGATTGGCCAATCACGCGGATGTTTCAGCGATACGGGACATCGAATTGAAGCTTTTCACTGAAAAGAACGGGCTTCTCGATTTGTGGCACAGCATGGTCGAACGATACTCGCCAAATCGCGCTGCCGTCGCCCGGCAACAGTTTATCAGGCTGACCGATGCTCTGATCGAAGGTCAATTTGGTCAGCCCGGTTTGAAAACCGCCGCGCCAGGAGAGGCTTGGAGAACGGTTTTCAGAAACTTTCTGAACAATGCGCATCCATCTGGTGCATTCGAGCGCACGAACACCCACCTGTTCCGACAAGCTTCTAAGCAATTGGTGCGAGAGGTCGCTCAGCTTTCGACGTCATCCGGCCTGATCCCGAGGGTCTTTTTGGAAAAGACGCCACATGCCCTGCTGGCCCCGGACTTTCTAGCTGAAATTGCGCCAGGGACGGGGTTCATTCATGTGATGCGCGATCCCCGATCAATTGCCCATTCCCTGCGCGGTATGCGGTGGGGCCCCGATGATCTGGGTGATTGCTGTGCGTGGGTCTCCGGATATTGCACTGCATGGATGGATGCACAGAAAATTGCGGCGGAACAGGGTTTGGAGATTGCCAGTTTCACAATCGAAGGGATCGCCGAAAAGCCCGAAGCCAGCGCAGACGGTATTTGCAGGGCAGCTGGCATTACTTCACAACCAGAACTGTTCTTCGGGGCTTCGATGTCGATCTTGAATGGCTGGGTCAATACGGTCGCCGAATCCGACCTAAATTTGTTGAATAGGCGCCTCGCCGGATGGGTGCATCATTTTGGGTATTCGATCGAAAAGATAGGTTGTCAAAAATCAGTTGATCGGGCGGAGATTTCTGACAATTGCCTTATTCCAGAAACCGCATCAAAAGATGGCGTCGTTGAGGAGGTGCTGTGAGCATAGCGTGCGATCGTCTCGAATAACGCGTCTTTTGCAATGGGTTTCGTTAAAAAATCCGTCATGCCAGAGGCAATGCATCGATCGCGTTCGCTGTCGGCCCCATTCGCAGTCAGTGCAACGATCGGCGTTGCCGTATTGCCGAAATTGTTTTCCAGGTCCCGGATCGCGCGGGTTGCTTCAAAACCATCAGTGCCGGGCATCGATAGATCCATAAAGATCAAGTCCGGCATTACATCCCTAAAGAGATGTATAGCCTCGTCGCCGTTGCAGGCGAAATGCAGATCCAAGCCGGTTTGATCGAGCATTTTTTCCGCGATCAAACGGTTCGTCTTGTTATCGTCGGCAATCAGCACCGTAACCGCAGCAAAATCATATGGAATTCTTGGCCTCGCATCGCGCCCGCCGACGGGGCGAGCATTCCTGACCTGTTCGGGCAAAGACAGACCGAGCAATTGAGACACGCGAAACGGCTTATAAAGTCTTTGTGCGCTGATATCCGTATGATCTGCCAATTCACGCTCTTCGTTCGGCCAGCATGCCAAGACGATCTTTGCATCAGGAAATTTGCTGCGCAGATCCACAAGCTTCGCATCGGGCTTGTCACCGAGACATGTGAGATCGATTATCAAAAGTTTAGGGGCCACCAGATCCGAGATTAGCTCAATGTTAGCAAAGGCACGAACGCTTGCACCCATCGCGCTGAACCATGCATTTGCCAGTTTTCTTTCGCCCTCGACCGCTGAAACAAAACCGATCTCGGGTTTATCCCGCCAACACGGACAATGAGCAGCATCTTCCTGGCAGACTGGCAGCATCACCTCGACCGTAAAAGTCGTTCCGATGCCAAGCTCCGAACATACGGATATCTGCCCATTCATCAGAGAAACCAGCCGCCGCGTGATCGCCAGACCAAGGCCCGTACCTTCGAACCGACGCTTGCTGGATTGGTCTACCTGATCAAACTCGCCGAAGATCCGTGCCAGGTCGTGCTGGGGGATGCCAATTCCGGTGTCCGTAACATCAATGACAAGTTGGGTCTGAGAAGACCCGGTCACCCCTGTGACTGCGACGTGGACCGAACCTATTTCAGTGAATTTGATCGCGTTTCCGATCAGATTGATAAGAATCTGGCGCAGGCGCAATGCATCACCTTCCAAACGCTGCGGCAGATCCGGAGCATATGCCATCGTCAGGTCCAGGCCTTTTTCGCGTGCGTTTGCAGAGACGAGCATCAGCACATCTTCGATCACGCTCAGCAGGTTCAACGGCGCGCAGTCGATGCTCATTTTTCCGGCCTCGATCTTGGAAAAGTCGAGGATGTCATTGATGATCCGCAACAAAGCCTGGGCTGATTGTCCGATGGTATCGACGCATGTGCGCTGTTCTTTATTAAGTTCCGTTTCGGCAAGCAGATCAGCCATGCCGATGACCCCGTTCATCGGCGTTCGGATTTCATGGCTCATCGCCGCCAAGAACGCCGACTTGGCTTGGTTTGCCGCGTCCGCTTCTTTGGCGAGTTTTTGCGCCTTTGCCTCGCTTGCCGCCAAGTCCTGCTGCATTCGGAACAGTATCCGCGCCTGTTCCTTCATCCGGGTCATATCCGTGTAGGTCAGGATCCACCCGCCCGAGGCATGCTCGGCGACCGATGTTCCAACGACATTACCCGATGGTGTGTCGATGTAAATTTCCTCGAACTCGGACGTCAAAAACCAGTCAGCATCGATTTCGCCCGCGTCTTTCACTCGCGGACCATAATCACCGCGTGCCACAAAGTCTGAAATGACCTGACAAATTTCACGCCCGCTGGGATCCCAATTCGCAGGTAATTCCAGCATACGCCGGAACTGGCCAATGACCGTTCGGCAGCGTCGGTCCGGTCCGATGATCAGTGCGCCCGCGCGCATATTCGAAACATCGGAAGTTCTTATGCTGATCAGCGCTCTTCCGCCGACAACGATCGCTGTGGCGGCCACGATTGTGCTAATGACAAGCGAGAGCGGATCCATCAAACTAATCCTCGCGCACCTGACCATCTGGAACGGTCAAATCGCAGAACATCGCCAAGCATGGGCCAACGGTCGTCCTGGCCGAAGAGATCCTGTGTTCTGCGCAGCCTAGACCCGTTTCTCGAGGAACAAGAGCTGCTCTGAGCCACGCCAGCCGTGGCTGACGGCATCCAATGCTTCACGCACCAGCAACCAACCCCAACCGCAATCAATCGATGGTGCTAAAACCGCCGGTTCCTGCGCTCGGTCCCAGTTTTGCAACAACCAATCTGGCAGAGGCGCACCCCGAAACCGGACGCATAAGATCACAAGTGTTTCTTCGACCCAGAGTTCGACCGACGACGCGTCGCCAACGGTCTGGCGTCCGGAAATTTCGGTGATCGAATGCAGAACCTCGTTCAACGCCAAACCCAGAATTTCCAGTGTTTCAGGTGTCGGCAATGATGGAAGGCCTGCTAGCCCGCCCGCACCCAAAAGGTCTTCAACCAGCTTTGGAATATCCCCAGCCCCGCCGACAAACCGGCACGACAAGACTGGTGCAATCTCTGTATGTTCCACCATAACAATCGTCCATCAGGATGATGGAGGCGCATCGCGGATGGTGAAGACTTTGTTCATCCGCGTAAGCTTGAGGATTTTCATGATCGTCGAAGATGGACGGGCAATCTCGATCGTGCCGTCCGCCCCCATGTACTTCAGACAACCGACAATCGCGCCCAGTCCTGATGAATCCATAAACTGGACCTTCTCGAAGTCCAAAACGACCCGAGTTTGACCGTTGTCGATCATCTCTTTCAGATCGTTTTTGAAAGAATCTGCATTTGCAGCGTCGAGCCGCGGACCATCCAAATGGACGACTGCAATCCCCTCATGCATACGCGCTGCCAGAGCCATACTACACCTCATCAAATCACACCAAGCCAGATCACTCGCCGATGAGTTCTAGCTGCTTGCCGTAAAAAAAGTGAGAAGGAGTTGTCACCGAAGTCTTTAGATCGGTCCTTTTAGCGCAAAATCACGATTTCACATGACGGTTTTCAGTGTCATATTGACAGGAGGCAACGACCTTCGCCCCAGCATAGGTATCCAGTATTTGAACCTGAAACTGTTGCCCAAGATTGGCAAACTCGGGCTGGATGTAAGCCATGGCAAGGTTTTGCGCCGTCCGATAACCCCATCCGGCAGAAGTAACAGTGCCAATAACTTTGCCGTTCGAAACCACCGAGTCGCCCGAGTGCGCCGGAGCGGTTAGGTGGTCTATCGAAAGACTGACCAACTTCCGCCGGAGACCCTGCTCGCGTTGTTTGATAAGACCCGATTTCCCACGAAAGTCTTTTTCCAATCGGACGAACCGGTCCAATCCTGCCTCGAAAGGGTTGTATTCAGTGATGAGCTCCGATTTCCAGTGCAGATACCCCTTTTCAAGACGCATGGATTCGGTTGCATACAAGCCGAACCTTCCCATTCCGTGGGCCGCTCCAGCCTGTTCTAACATTGCATGAACGTCCACAAGGTCAGCGTTTGGAATGTGAAGTTCCCATGCAAGCTCACCTGAAAAACTGACGGACATGGCAACAACATCTGCGGTAGCAAGTGTTACCCTCCGGCAGGACAACCAAGGGAATGCGTCCTTTGTCCAGTCGGTTCCGGGCGCTACAGCTTGTAGAACATCACGGGATCTGGGCCCGGCAATGACCAGGATCGTCCAATCATTGGTGAGGCTGTCAACCCTGATACCGGAGGGCGGGGCCGCGTCTATCAGCAAATCCATATCGTGGTATTCGGCTGCCGCCGCCGAACCCCACCAGATCCGATCGTCTGAAAGGACGGCCAAGGTCGCCTCCGTATGGACATTGCCCTTTTCAGTCAGAATATAGCCAAGGCCGACTTTTCCTGAGACGTGGGGCAGAGTCCCACAAAATAGATCATCCAACCATTCCAGCGCGCCTGCGCCCGTAATCTCGAACCGGTTGAAGCCCGAGACTTCCATAAGCGCCACATCGTTCTGGACCTTCGCAACCTCGGCCCCGACCACATCGAAGACGTTGGTGAAATGGAAGCCATGATCTTCGTAAAAATCAGGGCGGGGTTTAAAAAACGCCGTCCGTTCCCAGCCATTCACGACGCCAAATTCAGCACCCTGTTCTGCCAGAACCGGCGTCAGTTGCGTTTCTTTGGCCGGGCGACCAGCTGGTCGATGCTCGTGCGGCAGGTGAAACCGAAACTCGTTCTGATAATCCTCGATCGCCTTTTTGGCGGTGTATTTGACATCTGCGTAGGCTGTGAACCGGCGAGGATCCAGGCACCATTTATCATAGCAGGCTTCGCCATGGACCATTTCCTGGGCTAGCAGCCAGCCATGGCCACCACCCTCGCCCAAACCGGCGCGGAGTCCAGTGATGCACCAGGCATTCCGTCGCGCGGGGATCCGACCAACCAAAGGCAGGCCGTCCGGTGTATAGGTGATGGGGCCGTTGACGATGGTGTGGATCCCCGCCTCGCTAAGGCAGGGCAAACGTGCGACCGCGCTCTCGAACACATCCGCAACACGGTCGAGATCATTCGGGCAAAGGTCCATCGTGAAGTTCGGGTCGATGCCGTCCAGCCCCCAGGTTTTGCAGCCCTGTTCATAGAAGCCGATCAGCAGACCATTCTTTTCCTGACGTTTATAAAAATCATCGGTGGGGCACCGGATCAGAGGAACTCGGTGCCCAAGGTCGCGAAGTTGCGGGATCTCCTCGGTTACAAAATACTGATGCTCCATCGAAGCGACAGGTAGTTCCACGTCCATCATCGCACCGATTTCGTTGCACCGATATCCGCCGGCATTCACGACATGCTCGCATCGGATATCGCCCTGGCTCGTGTGGACGCACCAACCGTCATCCGTCTGGGTCAGACCGGTAACTGGTGTCTTGCGATAAACCTCGGCGCCGGCATTCCGCGCCCGACGGGCCAGGGCCTGGCACAACTGTGCCGGATCAATATCTCCATCTTCTGGGTCCCACAGCGCCCCCACAAGATTATCCGTGGTGATCAGCGGGTGTCTGCGCTTACACTCTTCCGGAGGCAACAACTCAAAATCAACGCCCATCCCTTTGGCCATACTGATAAAATGACGATACCCATCGAGATGCCAATCAGCCGATGCCATGCGGAGGCCGCCATCCCCATGGTGGTATCCGACCGGATATTCAGGATCTGCCGCCAACTCTTTGTAAAGCTTAATAGAATGTGATTTCAGCCCGACCATTGTCTGAATGGCGCCAAAATTAGTCACCTGTGCGGCAGAGTGCCAGGTCGTGCCAGAGGTCAACTCGTCCCGTTCCAGCAAAACGACATCGGTCCAGCCTTCCTGTGTCAGATGAAAAAGCGTCGAGCACCCGCCGATCCCGCCGCCGATGACGACGACACGCGCTTGAGTTTTCATGCAGCCCTCCAGTTTAAGGTCTCGCACCTGTTGGGAACAGACGGGCTGAAGAGATCAAGGCAAGGCTGCACACTACGGATTTTCCGAATTCATGCTTCGCAGATTCCATCTTTTTCCAGGATCCGCAGATCACCGGCGAGCCATGGCATCCATTCAAGCGCCGGTTGGACGCATTTTTCTGTCACCACATCTCTCAAAACCGTGGCGACCGCACCCGGCAACGCCCCCATTACATCCCTGCGTGCGCAGATCGACAAGGTCCGAGAGGCGGCGGGAAACGGCATCGGTAAAGCATCAATGCCGTCTAGATGATGTGCAGCGGACAGCAAACCCAATGGAGTGATCAGCCCCCAACCGCATGCACGGGTCACGAGGGCGATCATTGATGTGTTCGTCTCTACCTCGAAACGGCGCGGGGGAACATGGCGGACCCGGCGTAAATGCGCCTCAATCTGACGGGCGACCACCTGGGACCGGTTGAAGCGGATCATCGGCGCCGTCTTCATGACCGGAAGGGGATTCTCGCGATCTACGATCAATCCCTTCGCGGCAACCATGATAAGCGGATCGCGGATGATTGGATGCTGCTCGATCGTCTCCGGCAAAGGATCGGTGCCGGCCATGACCACAAGATCGGCTGCCCGGCTCTCCAGAGCTGAAAGGTTGGAGTGGCTATAGCCCGTCCTAACAACAAAATTGCACTGTGGAAACGTCGCAGCAAGGCGGATCAGAAGTTCCGGGAGAACCTCGCCTTCGACATCCTCCAGAACGGCCAAATTCAATTCTTGAACGGCACTTTGATCGATTGCCGACAACTCGGACCTGGCCCGTCCTATCTCATCGACAATCGTCAGCGCTCTCGCATGGAACAGTCGGCCTGCTGGCGTTAGGGAGAACGCCTTTGCCCCTCGATCAATCAAGGTAACGCCTAAGGAGAGTTCGAGAAGTGCGATTTGTTGGCTTACCGTCGAAGCTGCTGCGCCCACCCGGCGGGCGCCGTGGCCCATTCCTCCGGCCTCGACCACTGATAGAAAGATCTCGATCCCACGCAGCGTAAGACGTCCGCGGTCTTGGTCAGCCATCATATCCTCCTGAACGCGATGATTTGCATGAATTGACGGTTCAGGAAACCTGAAACCAATGGTCACTACTTGCGGCATCGCTGCGACACGATCACTCTGTCCTCAAAGGGGGATCGATGTTGAAAGATGAGACACCCGCCCCTAAGCGAGGCGGGCGAAAAGCCAGAATCGCAAGGCGTAAGGCCGCTGAGCCCGAGGTAAACCCCTGCCCGCCCGGACAAATCGGCGGGACTTACAAACCTCTGAGTGATGCCGAGATCGAGGCGATTTACGATACAGCAACGCGCTTGCTGGCAGACCTAGGTATGGGCGAGACCCCCGACACCTTAATGCAGGCGGCGACGGCACGTGGCGCAGAGAACCGCGGCGGGCGATTGTGCTTTCCCAAAGCCCTGGTTGAGGATACGATCGCAGCGGCTCCAAAAACCTTTGTCTTCCATGGTCGGGATCCGAACAGATCTTTCGAGGTCGGCGGAGACCGGGTTTATTTCGGCACTGGCGGCGCAGCTGTTCAAACCCTGGATTTGGACAGTGGGCTTTACCGGCCATCGACGCTGATCGATCTATACGATTTCACGCGGCTTCAGGACCGGCTGGACAACATCAGTTGGTTCACCAGGTGCTGTGTTGCAACGGACGTCCCGGACAATTTGGATCTCGACATAAACACAGCATACGCGTTGCTTCGCGGCACAACGAAACCTGTGGGCACTTCTTTTTTCATTGGGGAGCATGTTGACCCGGTAATCGACATGTTTGACACGGCGCTCGGCGGTGAAGGTAAATTCCGAGAAACGCCATTCTGTAAGGCGCACATATCTCCCATCATCTCACCCATGCGCTATGGCGAGGACGCGATCGACGTCACCATCGCAGCAATTCGGCGAGGCGTACCGCTCAACTGTATTACCGGCGCCCAAGCCGGAGCGACGGCACCAGCGACACCTGCAGGGTTCCTGGTGCAAACACTGGCCGAAACGCTGGCCTCACTGATGATGGTGCACGCATTTGAACCAGGATGGCCAATGATTTTCGGCAACTGGCCTTTCGTGGTGGACCTGCGCACTGGTGCATTCGTAGGGTCGGGTGGCGAAACGGCAGTCATGAACGCGGCATCCGCGCAATTGGGTAATTGGTTGGGACTGCCATCTGGTGTCGCGGCCAGTATGGCGGATGCCAAGGCCGTAGACGCACAGATGGGTGCTGAAAAGGCCATGACCGCTTTGGCGACGGGACTGGCTGGTGGGAATATGGTCTATGAAAGCGCAGGCATGATGGCGTCGTTGCTGGGCGTATCGTTCGAAGCCTTCGTCCTGGACAATGAAATGATCGCTCAGGTAGCACGAACCGTTCGAGGTATCGAAGTGACCGAAGATACTCTGGGCTATGATGCGATTGTCCAAGCTGTGCAGGGCGAGGGGCACTTTCTTGGCGGCGACAACACATTGGCAGCTATGCAGCGGGATTATTTCTACCCTTCGCTCGCTAACAGAGCCTCACCCACGGAATGGGCCGAAACCGGCGCGCCTGATGCCTGGGAGACGGCCCGGGCGAAGGTTCGCGAAATTCTCGCAGATCATCATCCAACCTACTTGGATAGCGCTGCTGACAGGATAATCCGGGATCGGTACAAAATTATTCTGCCGCCACTTTGCGGTTCTTAGTTGCGCCGAGTTTACGCCGCCTGACCAAGCGAGTGCTTCCTGCCGCAGCCCTGCAGAACCTGACAGGCTCAGATTGCAGCACCCGCGGAGTATTGCTGTAGGCGAAATCCACCGCTTGACCGACCAGACCATTCCTGCAACGCAGTTTTCATGACACGGCCCCACCGCATCGATGCCCTTCAGTATTGCAACTGGTCACGCAAGATTTTTGAACAATTGCGCGAAGGCAGCGTCGACGCGGTGCATGCAACCATCGCCTATCATGAGGATTTCGCTGAGGTCGTGCATCGGCTGAAAGAATGGGACAAGCGGTTCCGCGAATACGCGGATCTGATCATGCCGGGAAGTACAGGAGCAGACGTCCGTAAAGCCCGGGCCAGGGGCAGAACCGCAGTCTTTTTCGGATTTCAGAACCCGGCCCCGATAGGCGCAGATCTTGGCATGCTAGCGGTATGCTGCCGCCTTGGCGTCCGGTTCATGCAGTTGACCTATAACCTGCAATCGCCGTGCGGCGCTGGGTGGCAGGAACCCAAAGACTCCGGGCTTACACGGTTTGGAAGTGAAGTGGTGGCAGAGATGAACCGCCTTGGCATGATCATCGATCTGTCCCACGCTGGTGCGCGGACCACTTTGGACGCGATCAACGCCTCAGCACGGCCGATCGCCGTGACCCATGCCAATCCCAGGACATGGCGGGACACAGATCGAAACGTGCCGGACCAGGTGATCAAGGCGCTGGGTGAAACCGGGGGAATGCTGGGCTTTTCGCTTTATCCCCATCATTTGGCGGACGGATCGGATTGCACACTGAACGCGTTCTGCGAAATGGTAGCCAGAACCGCCGAGATGATCGGGGCAGAGCATCTGGGGCTCGGCTCAGACCTCTGCCAGGGACAGCCCGACCGTGTCGTTCAATGGATGCGCGACGGGCGCTGGACCCATGCTCGATCCGACGCAGTTTTTCCGAACCAGCCATCTTGGTTCAAGGACAATCGCGATTGGGATGGTATAGCCTGCGGATTGGGCGAGGTTGGCTTTTCGGAATCCGAGATCGCAGGTATCATGGGCGAGAACTGGCTTGGATTTTGGGAGCGCGGGATGGTCTCGGCATGACGGTGACTTATGGCGATGGCTATCAGCCGGCCCTTTTGGGCTGGTGCATCGAGCAGCATGGCCGGTACTACTGCCAAGAGTGGGGCTTTGGCCTGTTCTTTGAAACAAAAGTCGCCATGGACATGGCTGGGTTTTTGCGCCGATTGAGCAGCCCCCGATCTCATCTTCTATGGGCACGAAACGATGATCAGTTTCTTGCGACTCTAGCCCTGGATCCTGGTAGCGCCGAGAGTGGACTGTTGCATCTCAGGTGGTTCATCACAGCGGACGGCGCCCGTGGCAAAGGCATCGGGCACCATCTGATGAATACCGCCATTTCCCACGCTACCGAAGAAGGCGCCAAGGGGCTGTTTCTGAATACATTCGAAGGCCTGGACGCAGCACAACAGCTTTATGAAAAGTTTGGCTTTCGACTGATCAACCAGCACCACGACACCACCTGGGGCGTGGAGGTCAAAGAGCAACGTTTTGAGTTGAGGTTCTGATGGACGGTCAGCCACCCAAGATACCCTTGCGCTCACCAAGCGAGGTAATGCGGCTGGGCCGGATGGGATCTTATCACCCGACACGGCTGAGTTTCATGCGCCAGATGCTGCGGAGGATGGCTGCTGAAGCGTGGCAGGTTGACCGGCCTCTATGGGACGTAGACACGCATGGCGTGGGGCGGGCGTTATATCGGGCGCGCGGACCAGAACGAACCTATACCCTGGTTGCGTTCGCCCATGACCTGCCGGATCATCTGCGATCCGACAGGGTGATTGCCGAGGCTTGGGACGCGACGTTCACGCTCTTCGATGGCGAACCCACCCAGGCCGACTTGCAACGGCTGGAGGGTCAGGTACCCGGGCAGGAAACTGCGCGCATGTCAGGACGTGAGCTGACACTTTCCCGCGCCAACCGATCCGTGCGCCTATTCAGCCATGTCGTCGATCGGTTAGCGAACGGCGAACAACCTGATACCCGGATGCTTTCAGATGTCGGTTACCTGATGCGCACCACTGCCGTATACGGGTCTGGTAAGTTCGGACTGTCCGATCGAGAGGCGATTGCCGACCGGCCAGAGTTCGCATCTCCGTTCCAGGCGGAAATGTTGACGGTATGGCTCATCCGTGCGTTCACCGTCGATATTGCTGAACATTTGGCACGGGTGCGCAATCCAGATGCGGCTACCTTATCGCCCGATCTCCGTCGCAATCTGGGCGTAGGGAACTCGACCGGTCTAGGGATGGCGCCGTTTCTGCTGACGCATCCGGTCCTAATCAACAATTGGATCGAGGCCAAAGAAACCGCGCTGGCACGTGTGCGGGAACGTCCCATCACCGAAGATGATTTAGCGCATTTGCGGCGGTTGGTTGGCCGGGCGATCCGGAACGCAGAGGAATGGAGGTCAGATCATCCATTACAGGTTGAGAAAATTCAGAATATGCAGCACGACCTTGCGGCATTTGATGAATGGTTGCGCGTTGTAACGGCTGATCACTTTGCTGTCTGGGACGAAGTCTGGATCTGGGTAGAAAGCTCGCTGGGGCCGGAAGGTCAAGAACAGGTACTGGCCTTGTTGTTGGAGCCCTTTGGAGAGATTATCGACGATCTTTGTGCGTCCATGTCCGCAGATGAAACGGCGGCTTTCGACATCGATGGCATGCGCACGGTGGGTTCGATCCGCGCTCAGATCGAGTGCGACTATCGATGGGCGCTGGACACCGACTGGAACGCGCTGACCGCAAAGGCCCGGCTATGGTACACCTCGACCGAAAAGTTGGAACCGCGCCTGGCTGAACGAGCAGAGGAGCCTCTGGAGCCTTACGAGCAACCGTTAGCGCCCGGGCGCGAGATTGCGGCGCTGTATTCGGATTTGTGCGACGCGCCATCCGATCAACCCATTGCAGTAACCCTGCAGGCCGTGCCGGAGCACCGTTATGCCGTGCGGCGACTTCAGCAAATGATCAACCATCCATTCGGAGAGATCCAGGACAATACGATCGCCCACGACATGCTGCCGATCGATCTGCTGCGCGCAAAGCTCTCCTTTTTCGGCGCGACCCGGTTCGATCCTCGATCTGATCGCTGGGTCCGTATCACGATGTTCCAAGGCGCGCCGTTCCCGAACGAACCTGAGCTTTGGGGCCTGGATGACTGGATGTTACCGCATTGAGTTGGTCGCTGGGTGAAATTCAAGCTCTAACGACAAAAGCCGCGCGTGGCGCAGGACATCCCTGGGGCGTTGCCGAAGAGGCGGGATGGGCCGTCCGGTGGTTGTCTTCGTTCGGACTGCCTGGGGCCGAAGCCATGGTCAGCGTCTTAGAAGACGTTGGGGCCAAGACTTGCCCAATATCGCTGGGCATTGCCGTCGCAGATACTCAAAACTTGAGCCCGGCGAACGGGGTCAAGATCTCGCATCCGCTGGTCCTGCTGCCATTCCTAAGCCGGGCAGCCCGCGATGGGCAGATCCAGATTCGGATCCAAGATCTGGTGATCCACGTCGCAAGAAACGGAACCGACCTGAACGTCACTCTGCTTGATCACGGCATCTTAAACGTCTTGATGACTGCGGGCGCGCGCTTACGGACCCCTGAGTTTAGTAGAGTATACTCAATCCCCAAGGACGCGCTGCTTCGGTTAGAGCGCCTCGCGCATCTGACCTATGCGCCTGCGACCGAAGCGTCCCGGATCAGCGGGGCGGGTGCCGGACTTACGGACAACGATTAGAGAGTTGGCATCAACGGCATGGGCCGCTGCCGTCGATCTGCCTACAAACCATCGGTATCAATGTAAGATGCTCCCATCTGGCGCCGGTACCTCGTGGAATCTGGCGTGGCAGGAGGCGCACCCTCTGCCACACTCTCAATATGCCGTTTCCGGCAAACTGGCGGCGGGCCACGTAAGATCAAAAAGATCACGCACCGTATCCAGCCGCCCGGCCGAGCCGCTAGCATGATTCAAGATCCCCATGATCCGGTCACGACCATCGCTGCCGTCGTACATCGCGAACGCAACAGGCCATAGCCGCTGGTCTAAGTTCGCCTTCACCGCCAACGCAAAGTCCTTCCGGGTAAGGTCACGCCGGGGCGCAACAAAGCCCTGTAGCACATCAATTTGACGTGCAACGCCCAGGTGCACCCGGTCCCGATAGGCCGCGACTTCGTCACCAACCTCAGGCGGAAGCAGCGCCAATACATCATCGACACCGTCTTCGACAATGATCGCCAAGACGTTTCTTTCATGGCTGACATCAGACAAAATCCGGTGCCGCAGGACGTAGGCATCCGCCTTCACCTTCACCCGGTGTCCGTCGTCGAAGGCAATGACATAGCCTTCAGCCCCCTCAAGCGCCCTGGCCCCAGCGACAAAATCGTCGGGATCCATCACCGGTCCAAGGTCGCGAACCAGGGGCACGCCATGGGCTACTGCCAGCGCCAGCGTCTCATCATGGGTCAAGTACCGCCCAGACACGGTTTCCCGCGCGGCCAACAAGGTTAGTGCGGGCCGATCATAGGCGATTACGATCCTGTTGCCGGGTGACGTGAACTCGAAGATCGGCGTGATACCAGACGCTAAAGCCTCCTCGCACAGCCCAAGGACTGACGCGTCTGCAACCGCCTGCGCAGCCTCTGCCTGTTCCGTCACGCCCATGCGGGTCATGAACACCAATCGTCCGCCTAAACGGCACGGGTGCACCATGGATCCATCCAGTTTGTCCAGCACCCTGTGCGGCAAGGACCAATCTATATTTTCGATCCGTTCTTTTTCGCCCAGGTTAAAGAACTTGTGGAACGGCCGCGCCAAGATCCGCCCGTCAGGAGCAAACTTCAACCCACGGCATTCGCGTGCCATTGGGTCTATGAAGGTTTCATCAACTGCATAGACATAGTCGATCACCTGATAATCCTGACGGTCCGATACGATGATCCCAGCATCCCGCGGGATGTGTGGCAAGACGTCGTCGATATACTCAATCCTGATCATTGTGGTCCTCCAAAACGACAAACGCCGCTTCCTGGGAAGCGGCGGCGCGGTCGGTTCGGGATGTTCTGGAAAGTTAACTGATCCTGCATCTCCTCACACCGGTCCGCGCCGCCGTTGTCGCGCACGCCCAACCAAAAACGGCCACGCGGGCATTCGCCGGCGCGGTACGTTTGTCTTGGTTCGACCGATGCAAAGTCATGTCATCCTCTCTCTTCGGTCAGTATCTCTGACCGATTCTCCGAGTCGGATCAACCATGGATGGTCTAGCTGCGCACCAGTTGGCAAAATGATGCAAAAACCCAACACCATCGGATCATGCCTCTGCCGGATGGAACTTGTCAGATTTCTTAAACAATGGGACAATTTCTGGGCCGGTCGCACAACCGCCGGCAGAAGTTCAAGAAAGAGACCCTCCATGAAGACCGCACTAAAGATCTTCGCCGTTGTCGGCGTGAGCCTGTTTTCCTCCGCCACCTGGGCCGATGCCCCACTGAAGGTCAACTTCGCCGATGCTGATGTCATCGGGAAGTTCGGTTGCAAAGCCAAGTATCCCGGCAGTTTCCGTCAGGGCGTGCTGAACAAGTGCTTCACCTGCCCGACAGGACTCAAACGCAATCTACCGATCCCGATCGGGACAGGACGCGAGTGCAAACGCAAAAGCTATAAAAAGCCGGTCAAATTCCTGCATCTGTCGAAACCCAAGGGTGTGCTCCGTCCCTGCCCTGGTGATCCGAAATTCAACCCAATCGCCAAGATCTGCTATATCTGCCCAAAAGGATCAAAGCTGAATCCGGGTAAAAAACGGTGCGAGCAGAAAGTTCCCGCAACCTACAGCCGAGCGAAATTTCAAGGTGAGCGTGGATGTCCGAAAGGTAGCTTCCGCAATGGCGTAGGAAAGACGTGCCTAAAATGCCCTTCGGGATATGTCCGGGCCAAGCTTTGGAAGAAGGTCAAGGACGACAAGGCCGAAAATGCCTGTATGCGCATGGAGATGGCAAAGCTGCAGCCACCGAAATGGCTGAAGATCGATCCGGAGAAGATCGCCGAGGCCCGTGCTTTTATCGAAAAGAACGCGAAGCTGATCGGTGCACTGGGCAGTGCTGCGACACGCTTGTCCGAGGCGCGAGCTAAGGGTGTTAAGGTTAGGAATTATGACGATCCGACACTGATTGCCGAATTGAACGCGTTAGAGGATCCTAATCTGCGCCGTAGACCAATCCGTGGATGCGAGGATCGGACTTTTCTGCCCAGATCCATTGTCCCAAAAGCGGCTTCATTTGGATTCGTGGTCGATGGTAGTGTTTCCATCCCCTTCCCAGGGCTGCACATGTTGGCCTTGGGTGGCAACGTAACTTCTGAACGGATTATCGACTTTAACGCTCAAGGCTTCAGTAACGAAGGCCGGGCGCTGGCGTTCAGCGCAACCGCCGGCAAGGGTGGCGATGCCGCCGATGGAACGGCCGGCGTTCAGGTGACTGGCTATTTCCTGGCCGGACCCACACAACCGTCGCATATGCTGGTCGTCGAAGGCGGCAAGATGGGCGGCAAGGTTGGCGGCTTCAAGAAAGGCATGGATATCAGTTTTGCCTTTGCGGTCGTCAAAGCGACGTCTGGACCGAAAGAGGGTAAAAACATCTGTCCAATGTTGATTGGCGTGACGGTTGGCGTGAACTCAGGCCTCGATCTCGGTGGAGAGGCCGATTTGGGCTATGTCTATTCCCATTACATGGGAAACTGATGGCATTGGGATGATTAAGCTGCGCGCTCGCTGCTTGAGCGGGCGCGATTTTCTGGGCATTATGGTGCCAACCGTTCATGGAGGCACGACATGTCCGTTACCGATCTTCACCCCCACGGGGCTAATCTGACTTATGTTCAGGAACGTATCGATCTGGCCGCGGCCTTCCGCTGGACAGCACGGGAACGGTTGCATGAAGGTGTATCGAACCACTTCTCGCTCAGCGTGAACGATGACGGCACCCAGTTCCTGATGAACCCGAACCAGGTGCATTTCAGCCTGATCCGGGCATCGGACATGTTGCTGATCGATGCGAACGATCCATCGACCATGGACCGGCCCGATGCACCGGACCCCACGGCCTGGGGCCTGCACGGTGCGTTACACCGGCTATGCCCGCACGCACGCTGTGCGATGCATGTTCATTCGATCCACGCGACTGTGCTGGCGTCTTTCAAAGATCCGGTTCTTCCAATGTGTGATCAGAACGCAGCTTTATTTCACAACCGAATTGCCTATGACACCGAATATGGCGGTCTTGCGCTGGATGAAGAGGCCGAGCGCGCTTGCAGTGCCCTGCAGGACGCGACCAAGAAGGTTCTGGTCATGGGCAATCACGGCATCATGGTCATCGGACAGACCGTCGCCGAGACCTTCAACACCATGTATTACTTCGAACGCGCTTGCGAGATTTATATCAAAGCGCTGTGGACCGGGCGAGAGCTGGCGATCATTCCAGACGAAATCGCCGCCCAAGTCGCCATCGAGGCCGACAGCCAAGGCATCGAAGCCCACCGCCATCTGGACAGCATAAAGCGTCTGTTGGATCGATCAGAGTCGGACTTCAGGGACTGAACGGCCATGTTTGGCCGACCCGAGTCTGACGATCACCCCGGCGTCGTTGCTTTACCACCGCTGATTTTTGCCGGTTTTCTGGTAGCAGGAATTCTTCTGACCTGGGCGCTACCCGCGTTCTTACCTTCAGCTTATACGACTTGGATGCTGGCCCTTGGTGGGTTCTTTGTGGCCGCGGCGGTGGTTCTTGCCATCGGCGGCATATTGGCCTTTACCAAGGCTGGCACAAATATCGAACCGACGAAACCAGCGCTGGTGCTGGTCTTCGACGGGCCATATCGCTTCACCAGAAACCCGATGTATTCTGGGCTGATCCTGATGCTAGTCGGCATTTCGCTGTTATTTTCCATCGACTATGCGCTGGTCCTGGCCATGCCCTTCGCCGCAGTGCTACACTATGGCGTGGTTCTCAGGGAAGAGGCGTATCTGACTGCAAAGTTCGGCGAACCCTATCAGAACTATCTGACTCAAACGCGGCGTTGGATATAGCGCCCGTGAAAGCGCCGACCTACGACATCGATCCCAAGGCCTTTTGGGATGATCCCTATCCCGACCTGGCGCGATTGCAATCAGAGGCGCCGATCGCATTCGTTCCTCAGCTAGGGTCAATCCTGATGACCCGAAGGGATCACATCGCAGAGTGCGAAAAGCGGGTCGAAGTCTTTTCCTCTCACCAGCCCGATGGCCTGATGAACAAGCTGATGGGGCACAATATGATGCGCAAGGACGGCAAACAGCATCAGAAAGAACGCCGTGCCACGTTCCCCGCACTTTCACCGCGCACGGTCCGAAGCCGATGGTTAGCGCGGTTTCGGAAAGATGCGGAAGAAATCCTCGCAGATCTAAGGCCCCGAGGCCAAGCCGATCTGGTCACCGATTATGCCATGCTGCTTTCTGGAAATGCCCTGCGCGCAATCACCGGACTAGAGACAATCAGTGCCCAGGAAATGGACGCTTGCAGTCAGGCAATGATCGACGGCATCGCGAATTACGCGGGCGACCCAGACATCGAAGCACGCTGCAATGCTGCCACGGCAATGCTGGATGCGGCAATTGTGGACCGGGCAAAGGATTTAGCCGATGCACCAGATTCTTCGTTGATCTCAGTTCAACTTCAGGCTGGTCTGCCGATGGATACGGTCTGTGCGAATGTGAAACTCGCTATCTCGGGCGGCCAGAATGAACCTCGCGATGCTATTGCCGGAATGGCGTGGGCATTGCTGTCGCATCCCGATCAATTGGCGCATGTTTTAGATGGCGATGCGACCTGGGCGCAGGCCTTCGACGAGTATGTGCGTTGGATCAGTCCCATCGGCATGTCCCCGCGCCGCGTCGCGATGGGCTACAGTTACGACGGTATCGAATTTGAACCTGAAGGCCGAGTGTTCTTCATGTTCGGCGCAGCAAATCGCGACCCCGCCTATTTCGACAATCCCGATTGCTTTGACATCACACGGGACAGCTCGAAACACATTGCCTTCGGCTCAGGACCTCATTTCTGTGCGGGCGCCGCGGCCAGCCGGACACTGATCGCCGATATCGCGCTCCCGATGCTATTTCAGACTCTACCGGATTTGCGCATATCTGAAACGCCACGAATTGGGGGTTGGGCATTTCGCGGACTATTGGATCTGAAAGTTGCTTGGACGGCAAAAAATGCAGGTCCCATTTGACCTTCGCGCCAATCTTTGGCATCGATTTGGTCCCAAAATGGCTGATGAGCGGGGGCTCACATGCGCATCACATGGTCCAAATTACTGCCTTCCTTCGGTTTGATCGCTTGCGTTACCGCCTGTGGCGGAGATCAAAGTCAACAAAACTCGGCGAAAAACACGGTGACGATCGATGGCGATGAGGTCGTGGTCAGTTGGGATCGTGGCTCGGCCGAACAAGCCACCGCGGTCGGCACCATCACCTCGGATGAACCAGTGCTGGTTGCTGCGCGCGCGATAGAAGCCGTTACGGGTTGTGCGGCTCAGGCAAGTGAGGCGACACTGGGTGAGTCGATCTTCATTCGATCAGATGGACAGTTAGAACTGACCCTTAGCATCGACTGCACAAAGGTCGTATCCGCGGCACAAAACGCTCAGCCGCAAGCTGCGGTTCAAGACGCCTCGGACAGCAAACGCATGGCTGCAGCGGTGGAAGAGGCAATCCGTCAGGTTGTTGCCCAGCCTACCAGCCAGCAGCCCACCGCCCAGCCTGCGGTTCTGCAGGCTCCAGGCGTAGCAGAGCTTTACGAAGGCAGCCCGTATTCCGCGTTCTCGGCGACCGATATCCAAGCCTATTGCGGCCAGGATTGGACAACCCGCGTCGCCGCGGACGGGCGTACGGAATACAATCCCTGTACGCAGCGGTCTGCCTTTAGGTGACCAATGTCCTTTTTATCATGGCAGATGAGTTGTCGACCTTTGGGGTTGAGGGCGATAGATCCCCTGCCCTAACGCCAACTTTGGCCCGCCTGCGGGATAGCGGGCGGAATTTTACGGCAGCCTACACCCCATCGCCTATCTGCGTACCGACAAGGGCCGCGATTGCGACGGGAAAGTATCTGTACGAAATCGGCTATTGGTCATCGGCCGAAGCATATGACGGCAAAGTGCGTGGCTGGGGCCACCGCATGCAGGATGCCGGTATTCCCGTCACCTCGATCGGCAAGCTGCACTATCGCAATCAGAGTGATGCAACGGGATTTGACCAGCAGATCGAACCGATCCATATCCCCGACGGCATTGGCTGGGTCCGGGCGTTATTGCGCAACCCGCTTGCGCCTTATGATGCGACGGCAGAGATGGCCGCGATGATCGGGCCTGGGGAAAGCGATTACACCCATTTTGACCGTCGGGTGACCGCAGAAGCCTGCGCTTGGTTGCGCGATGCGCCGGACAAGCCCTGGTGCACCTTTGTCAGTTATCTCAGCCCGCACTATCCGTTGATCGCCCCGGAAGAGCACTTCAAAAAGTATAATCCAAAAGAGTTCGAGAGTTCAGCCGAAACCGTTCCCAAACATCCGATTTTGGCTGAACTCGCAGATTTTTTCGACCATGACCCGTATTTCACAGCGGAGACCCGCGGTATCGCCCGGGCAGGTTATTATGGGCTTTGTTCTTTCCTGGATCAGCAAATCGCGATTGTTCTGGAAGCCTTGCACGAAACGGGCCTGGATCAGGATACTCTGATTATCTTCACTTCCGATCACGGCGAAATGCTGGGCGCACGGGGCTTTTGGGGGAAGTCGACAATGTACGAGGCCTCGGCCCGGGTGCCGTTGTTCATCTCAGGTTCAGAAGTCACCCCGGAAACTTTATCCGCTCCGGTTAGCCTGATCGACCTGGCACCAACCATATGCAATGCACTGGGCGTAGATTCATCAGGTTTTTCCGGTGTAGACCTGATGCACACACCCGACCCACGACGCACGGTGCTATCGGAATACCATGACGGCGGTGCTTCGGTCGGCGTCACCATGGTGCGTTGGCAGGGAACCGATGGGACAGACTGGAAGTATGTTCACTATGCCCAAGGCAGTCCACCGCAACTGTTCAATCTGTCTGCAGATCCAGGTGAGAAGGTGGATCTGTCTGAAAGCGACCCCGAGACTGTCACCGAGGCCCGTACCCGCATGGCCGCGCTGCTCGACCCCGAGGCCACTAATGACCGCGCACATGCAGATCAAGCAGCATTGGTTGAACGGTTAGGCGGGCGTCAGAAACTTCTGGCCATGGAACAGTGGAATTTTACGCCCGCCGACAGTCGTTGAGCCGTACGCAAGTCCTGTCAAAGCTGGTTCTCGAGCATTTAGCGGATGGCGCCTATCGCGGATAGGCGCACCGCCAATACTCAGAACTCTTTCAAACCTTTGATGTCGATCTCTTCAAAGTAGGCTTCTTTGTCCTCGACCTCACCCGAACCGGTGATCTGGACCATGATCCGACCATCAACCATAGCTTGGATTTCCCCATCATTCGTCACGACAACCTTTTGCCGATTGATGCGCTTCACTTTCCCGGCAGCGCCCATCAGTGTCGGATTGGAGAACATCGCACCCAAGGCGGTCACCATCTGGTTGTTCGCCATGAACTGGATCTCGATACGCTTGTCATCTTTTTCATAGCGTGCGCTGGCGACCTGACCCCCGCCAAATGCAGCCGCTGCCTGGTCGCCTTGCTGATCTTCGCGTGTCCAGCCTTCTAAAGCCGGCGGCAGGAATGCGTTCAGACCCTCGGCTTTCAACTGGTTCAGCAGCGTTGCTGCGAAGTCGATTTCTTCCTTCGCGGCCTTGATGTCACCAGCACGGTAGGCCTCTAATGCAGCTTCGACCGATTCCTCGAAATCGTCGGCCATGGCAGGGCCTGTCAGAAGAATCGGGATCATTGCACAAACGAGAAGTCTTCTCATATCAGTCGCTCCAGAGTTTCATTCCGTCTCTGGCGACCTTAGCGCCTTGAACCGTTCTGCACATGATTTTTGTTACACCTGCGCCGCCATACGGGATTGTACATCAGCGATGGAGCGAGCGTCACTGACAGCCTCGGCGACATCACGACCGGACAAAGCTCCAAACTTGAACCCGTGACCGGAACAGGCGGAAACGGCCAGAGTCCGCCCGTCTTGGTGCAGTTGAAATTCCTTCCCTGGTGCTGCCGTCCAGTAATTTGCCTGATGCCAATGCACGTTGAATCGTTCCGCACCCTGAAAGCGCAGCGTGTAATCAGACAGCATCCGGTTGACTTCTTCCGGCGACATCTGCCGGTTGTCAGCATCGGGGTCACGGTATCCCATACCCCCATTGCCCAACTTCATCGGCAACCCATCCATCGCAGGCATCCCGTAAAGGTCAGTGTCCCCGCCCAGCGAATTCCAGCAAGGGATATCCGCGTAGAGCCCGGCCAGATCTTCAGGAGGTGACGCATAAACCAGGACGGTTCGATGCGGCGTCAGTGGCAAACCCATGTCTGGCAGCAGACGTCCGGTCGCAATTCCCGCAGCTACCACCACACAGCCTGCAGATAAGATCCGACCGTCTGAAAGCGTAACTGCTCCGGCGCCGGTGTCCACCGATGTAACGGGCATATGCTCCAAAGCCACGACCCCGGCTCGGCGCAGCCAATCGACAAGATCTGTGAGTATGTTCCGCGCCATAAGGGCTCCGCCCTCGGACATCGTAGCGCAATCAAAGTTCCCGGGCTTCAAAAACGGGAAAAGCTTGGCGATGTCTTCGCCCGCGATCTTCTCGTAGGGAACGTCGATGCGGTCCATCTCCTGCATCGAGATATCCGTGTAGTCGCCGGCATATTGAGAGACACAGAGGATACCCGTGTCGTTGTAATACCGCCTTGTATCACTCGGCAGATCCGCCCACATCTCACGCCACGCGGCGAAGGCATCTGCAACCCGCGCGCAGTAGCCCAAGGACTTCCCATAGGGATAGCGGATCAGGCGGTGATGATCCGTCGACGACGCGGTTGGGCACGGCACTGGACCCTGTTCAACTACCGTGACGGAATGCCCGGCTTTTGTCAGCCAATAGGCCGTCGACAGCCCAACGATCCCGGCGCCAACGATCAAGACGTCACTCATTCAGATGCTCCGATTTCAAGCCCGAACTTACCGTGTCCGCAAGTAGTAGAAATGATGATCACCGATCCGCCCCCGGGATTGCGCCTTACCAGCCCAATTCGGCCGCACGCTGGTCGAATGGAACATGTTCGCGCCATTGGTCGGATCAGACGTTTCCCCGGATAGCAGCTGCAGCGAAAGGTTCAAAATCTTAGAGTAAGTCTTCAAATCGCCAGGATTATTTGAACGGCCGTCGCAGTACCAAGAGAACTGGCATGGTCCCTTTATGCCGCCCTGCTTGACCACATGGCAGACCGAGTTCGGATAGTATCGGTGCTTGACCCGGTTCAAAACGACATGACCGACAGCCACCTGACCCTGGCGACTTTGGCCTCGGCTCTCGTAGTACATGTTCCGGGCCATGCAAACCAATGCCCGATCCATCGGATGGTTCGGGTTCATAGGCGAAAGAGGCGGTGAAGGAACGGGGCCGTCGGGCGCGGCATAAGCCCAAAGTCCGTCAGGTCGTTCCAATGGAATGGGTTGACCGATGAATGGGATGGCAATGCTAGCGCTGAGATCAGCATTGGCGATCTGCTCGGCCTGCGCGGGCAGGCCGACGGCGATCATCAAAACCATCGCCAGATGCCTCATGCCGCGATCTGCCGGGCGATCAGCAGCTTTTGAATATCATCCGTACCTTCGTAGATCCGGCAGACCTT
This sequence comes from Pseudomonadota bacterium, assembly GCA_039028795.1. Classification (GTDB taxonomy): domain Bacteria; phylum Pseudomonadota; class Alphaproteobacteria; order Rhodobacterales; family Rhodobacteraceae; genus Thermohalobaculum. The sequence continues at coordinate 164,655 of JBCCHJ010000001.1, read as the reverse complement.
TTGATCGCGATATATCCGCTCAATCTCGTAATCCGCCAGATATCCATAACCACCCAGCGTTTGGATAGCATCCGACGTGATCTTTTCCGCCGCTTCAGCACAGAAAAGCTTGGCCATGCAGGCCTCTTTAAGACAAGGATCGCCCCGATCTTTCATCGATGCCGCATTCAGCAACAATCCGCGCGCCGCCTCAAGTTGCGTCGCCATTTCGGCCAGCCGAAACTGCACCGCCTGAAGCTTGAAGATCGGTGCACCGAAGGCTTCACGTTCCTGGGCATAGGCTAGGGCTTTTTCATAGGCGGCCTGGGCCATGCCGGTGGCCAGCGCAGCAATGCCGATGCGCCCGGACTCCAAAGAAGACAACGCGATGGCATAGCCCTGGCCCTCCTCACCAATGCGGTCTTCGAATGGGATCTCCAAGTCGGTAAAAGACAAGGCGCAACTGTCGGACGCCTTTTGCCCAAGCTTGTCTTCAACACGGGTGATTTCGAACCCATCTGCGGCGTTTTCACAGACAAAGGCAGACATGCCCTTCTTGCCTGCGTCCGGATCGGTCATTGCGAACAGCACGGTCACCCTGCCGATCCGAGCGGATGAGATGAACTGTTTCGATCCGTTGATCCGATAGCCAGTGTTGGTCTTGGCGGCCTTCGATTTCAACGCCGCAGCGTCTGAGCCTGCCTGTGGTTCCGTTAGCGCAAATGACCCGATATGCTGCCCCTCTGCCAGGGGCTTGAGCCAACGCTCTTTCTGATCATCCGACGCCCATCGATCCAGCACAGCGCAAACCGGCGCATTGTGGACAGAAACCATAGTACCAACCGAGCCATCCCCTGCCCCGAGTTCGGTCAACGCCAAGGCGTAAGAGACGTAATCCGCCCCAGCCCCGCCCCAATCGGGATCGATGGTCATGCCCAAAAAGCCGAGCTCTCCCAACTCGGAAATCACATCTGGCTCGATCACAGCTGCCTTCTCACGCGCAGCCGCCGTTGGCGCCAGCCGGGTTTGCGCATAGTCCCTAGCTGTATCGCGGATCAGGATCTGTTCTTCGGTCAGCATATCATCTCTCCTGCTCGCAAGGCCCGCTACGCTGTCGGATTGACCCAGACGCACAAACATCCCCGCATGCGGCTGTATTTGAGTTCAACCTTCCTGATGCCCCCGGGCGGTATGTTCACCCGCATCTGGTCCGTTGGGCGATCTCGAAACGCGCGTAGAACAAAGGTCACAAAGCAGTCCCCAGGAGGGTGCGACAACATCAAAGATCCGCTTGACCCCAGAAAGGCAGCTTTGGTTTCATCCAGCAAAACATCGACTCCTTTCAGGCCTAAGACCCACCTCGGGCGGGTCCAGTGAATCGACAACCCGGTATTACGCACTTGATCACTTTCTACTTTTTCTTCGACGGCTTCTCGCCTACTGGACCATTCGCCTTGCGCCAACCGCCAAAACCGTCCGCGATGTGGCTGACGTTTTCTAATCCCATTTCCTGCGCAACCTGGGCGGACAAGGCCGACCGCCAGCCAGAGGCGCAATAGAAGATGAACTTGTTGCCGGTTTGGAACTGTTCCTTGGCATAAGGCGATTCCGGATCGATCCAGAACTCCAGCATCCCTCGCGGGCAGTGGAAAGCGCCGGGTATCATGCCTTCGCGCTCCAATTCACGGGGGTCGCGCAGGTCGACAAAGGTAACCCCTTCGGCGCCATGCTGATCCAACAGATCTGCTGCGGGTGCGTGATCTACAACCTCGTTCGCCGCTGCAACCATGTCTTTGACTTTTTTCATGCCTTCATCTCGCTGTTCTCCAGGCTCGCCAGAACCTTATCGGCCAATAGTGTCATTGCATTATTGTGAGCATCACCCAGTTTCCTCCGAAAGGCGCCCCTGTCTATCACAAGGTCGATGTCCGATCCCGGCATATTCCGTTTCCGCGCTGCTTCAAGTTCATACAAGCACCAGCTTTCCTTTCGGGTTTTGGTGGCCGCTCGCCTTGCGGTGTCCGGATGGCAGCAAACGCATCGGATTTCTCCAGAGCCTTTTCCAAAAATGGGCCTAACGTACCGTCGGCTGCTTGTCCCATCAGATAGGCCAGTCGCCGAGGTGCCGAAAACCGGTCCAACCAAACAGGTACCTTCTTGCCGGAAAAATCTCGGCCAATCTGGCGGCCAGCCGCGCGCCATCGCGCCAAGCATAGCTGATGAAGACGGTCCTCGAAAGCGCTCGATCAGCATGGGCCTGCAAGACCGTGCCGCTCTTGTCGGAAAGTTTCGATCCAGCCCGGATAAGGTTGCCCCATGTGCGCCACCATTCGCAACCATCCGCATTACCGTCCTCGCGCTGCGGCAGACGCCGGGGTGCTCCATCCTTAAGACGTAGATCCAGTTTCGAAATCTGATCGGCCGCATCCAACCACGGATACCAGGTCGATCCTTCACCCGGCTCAAACCAAAAAGATCGGTCACTCACTTGCGAGCCCGGTCCTGCAGGCATCTTTTTCTCTGAAGTCCGCCAGCAATTGCCAACAACAAGCTTGCCGTCCAACGCAGGTGGTAACAAACGCCCGCCGATCCGGGTCACGCCGATCATCCAGATTGTGTCGTCTTTACGCACCTCGTTCCAAAGGTATCGGCTGCTCGTCGGATAAAAAGCAGGTCGGTCGCTGGCGCGCAGAGGGTTAAAGCTCGGCTGCACTTCTTTTGGCTTCTGCGTCGGTTGCGGCGTCACATATGTCAGCCAATGGGTCAAGATTGTCCCTTCGCTGTGCGTGTAAACACCATTTTCTGGCTTGCAAGTTTCTCTTTTGGCCCATGCCAGGCATAGGCCAGTAACGCTGGCTCTCTATCAGAAACCGTGATGCGATGCATCCGGCCAGGCGGATTGAAGATCAGCGATCCGGGCGCCCAGACACCCTCGTCATTTTCACTGACAGAACCGGAAAGCACGTAGTAACTTTCCGTCAGGCCATCATGGGCGTGGGCAGGATATGTGCATTTCGGCCCGAAAAGAACCAAACCCAGGGTCAGGCCAGGACTGATAATCGGGCCGCGCTGGCCAGCAATCTCGGCAAAAGCGTATTTTTTCGCAAGGCCGCGGGGAACCTTTTCATATCCATATAGCCAGGAAAGTTCTGGTAGAATGGCGTCCAAGGCGCGAATGATCGGCCAGGTCGATCCCGCTCTGCCATTGTCCATCGCACGGCGAAGATGCACAGTCACGGGCTTGTTGTCGCATTCTGTTGCGACCGTCTCTGTGCCGTTGGCCAGGATCTTCGAAATCCCTTCACGCACAACACGTTGATGCGATCTTATCTTTGTCGAACCGCCAGCGCCGGACAGACGGTACAGCTCTCGTACTTCCCGCAGCAGGTAAACCCAGTCCGGGCGGTCGGCCAGTTTCGTCATGCGTTGGCAGTCCGCTCATTCATCACGTTGGATCGCTTCGATCTCGATGATCAGTTCAACCTCGTCGCCGACGATTCCGCCCAAGGCATAAGTCATGCTCCAATCAGAACGTTTGATCAGTCCCTTGGCTGAAATTCCCAAGGTGTGCTTCTTGTGGCCAAACGGATAGGGGCCGGCCTTGTTCAAGGTCACATCCAAGGTCACCGGATTCGTTTCACCGCGAAAGGTCAGATCCCCGGTTACGGTGCCGGTGGCATCACCGGTCGCTTCTCCGCCATTGGCGCGAAAGGTGATAACCGGGGATTTTTCAACCCAAAGGAAGTCCTTGCCGACGATATGATTATCGCGTGCCCTGTGGTTCGAGAACACTGATGCCGCATCGACATCCACTGTCACTTCGCCCAATTCCCGGGTTTCTTCATCGTACACAAAACTGCCGGAGGTTTTTAGGAACTGACCCAGCATCTTGGCATAGCCGATATGTTCAACCTTAAAGGCAACAGCGGCATGATCCGGGTCAATATCATAAGTACGTGGCTCGGCATGAGCGCTGGCAATGCCGATGGTCAGGACCAACGCGGCGGTGGACATAAAGCGTGTCATTAGATCCTCCTGTATCGAGTTGTCCCTATAATTTAGCGCATTCCGCGAACCTTCGAGTTCGCGATCCCGTGTGCGCGATGAAAGAATTCCGTTGCGTGCGATCAATCCCGCTCGATCGTCACAGCCGTACCTTCGCCACCCCCAATACAGAGTGATGCGACACCCTTTTTCAAACCGCGTTTCTCCATTTCGTGTAGCAGCGTCACGATGATCCTTGTACCGGATGCGCCAACAGGATGGCCCAAAGCACAGGCTCCGCCGTTCACGTTGAGCTTCTCGCGAGGGATGCCAAGTTCGCGGGCAGCCGCCATCGGGACCACGGCGAAGGCTTCGTTGATCTCCCACAAGTCGACGTCGTCTGCAGACCACCCGGCCTTATCCAGGGCCTTTTCAATGGCCTTGATCGGAGCCGTTGTGAACCAACCCGGCGCTGCTGCATGAGACGCATGTGAAAGTATCCGCGCCCTGACCGGCACGTCCTTGGCATCAGATTCGCGCATCAAGACCAAGGCCGCCGCACCGTCGGAGATCGAGGACGCATTGGCAGGCGTAATCGTTCCGTCCTTCTTGAAGGCCGGTTTCAAGGTCGGGATCTTATCTGGGCGAGCTGTCCGGGGTTGTTCGTCAGACTCTATAGTAATCTCTCCCTTACGGGTCTTTATCGTAACTGGTGCAACTTCACGATCGAAGGTGCCGTCGGTTTGCGCCTTCAGCGCCGCCTCTAATGAGCCAATCGCATAGGCATCCTGTTCTTCCCGGGTGAACTGATACTTTTCCGCACAATCCTCGGCAAAAGACCCCATCAGCCGGCCTTCCTCATAGGCGTCTTCCAGACCGTCCAAGAACATGTGGTCTTTCATTGCCGCATGGCCAAGACGGGCACCGCTACGCATATTGGGCACGACGTAGGGAGCGTTCGTCATGCTCTCCATCCCGCCTGCAACAACAACCGACCCTTCGCCCGCGCGCAACTGATCCATGCCCATCATCACGGTCTTCATGCCGGACCCGCACATCTTGTTGACGGTTGTGCAGGGCACACCTTCCGGCAGGCCAGCGCCAAAAGCGGCCTGCCGCGCCGGGGCCTGGCCTTGTCCTGCGGGCAGAACGCAGCCCATTAGAACCTCATCGACATCGACTGCCGCGACGCCCGCACGGTCCAATGCTGCCTTGATGGCCACCGCACCTAATTCTGGGGCTTTGGCTTCGCTCAATTCTCCTTGAAAGCCCCCCATGGGCGTTCTGGCAGCACCGACGATGACAATGGGATCGGACATAAGGATTCTCCTGGCATGGAATTGAACGCTTGTTCACTTAATTCAGAAACTAGCCCCAGAGATCAGCGCTTTCAAGCGATTCGCGCCGCTATGTTCCCGCATCAAATCGCCAAGAACACCGAAGCAGCTTATGGTGCAACGCGCATTCGCAAATCTTCGACCGCCGATGTAAACACATCGCCCCGCTCGCTGTAATCCAAAGTCTCCTGAGCCAGGGCTTCAAGCTCTGCCAACAAGGCAACCGAGGCATCCCTGGTTAGTCGATCCAAAGGTGTCACTGACGTCTTTATTCCGAATACCACCGCATCTGTTTTCGGCAGGCGCACCAAGGTTTGACGTTCTGTGCGCAAGAACAAGCCGTGCACCGGCTCTTCGCGGGTATGGTCCTTCTGAAAGCGGCCCAAAGGGCGGTGCAGTTCTGGATCACCGTGAACTAGCCAGTTGCAACGCACCAAGGGTTTCTCAGGTGACAACACGTCGAAGACCCGATTTACACGGCGCGCCAACTTATCATCGTAATGCGGCACCGGATCATGGATCATGGTCAGCGGATGACCGATCTTCTCGGACAACAGCCATCGGGACGGAAAACACAGTATCGCCGCTGTTAGACGGTATTCATCCTCATCCTCGTGGCGCTGCATGACGCACCAATCCTCGGCGACCAGGTTGTTCAAAGTCTCCAACGGCCGACCGCGGTCCAATGCGACTTTGGCTGTATCCGGCCTGATTGCATGATCTTCTGAAACCTGAAAATCCGGCCGCTGGTCTAGATTATCGAGGACAGCATCGAACAGCTCTTCAGTCGCTGATCGGGCACTGGGCTGCTCTGCCAGAACAACTCCCCGATGCCGATCCAGGATTTCGGCGCGATAGTCCATCTGAGCGGAGTAGTCGTCATGCACCACGATCCATTCATCCATTGCCAAGGCGGTCAGGCCCGGTGGATGCGCCCAGCGCGGGTGCGCAAAGGGCGTGTAGGGTGCGTGGTCCAGCAGGATCACCGAACCGCCCCCAGTGAATAGTGCAGGAAGTTCATGCCGGTCAGGCCACGATGCACAGGACCCCAGGCTTGCGCAAACGCCATCCAATCAGCACCCTGAGAAAGATCGCCCAAGGTACGCTGCCCGTTGATACCGGCAATTAGATTTGCCGCTGTTTCCGGGATCTCGATCCGATGGCTTACCCCATCAAGATCTGCAGTGAAGCCACCCTGATTGGTAACGGTTTGTGCCAAGGCCTGCGCCGGGGCGCCAGAAAGATGCGGGATCAGGTCAGGTTTGGTGGGTCGCGCCATCACCTTGGTCGCCCGTGCAGCAGGGGCAGCGTAGACCACATGGGTCTTGATGGTGCCGCTTAATTTCTCTGCCACCGCCATTCGTGCCTTCGGCGGCAACGCATTAACCCTCTCTGCCATCTCCGGCGTCTTTGGTAGATAGTGCAACGGATCATACCGTGCAGGTTCTAGGAAACTGACCAAGCTAAGGCCCGCACGTTCCAACGCCTCGATAAACTCCGTCGCCGTGTAGGCCCTGTCACGGGAATGGAGCAATAGATCATAGAATCCGGCATCCGAATCCCGATGGTCCCCCAGAACTTTATTGCGATTGAAAGGATGTGCGCCCGGAAGCGTCTCCATGGCTGCCTTTGCCAACGCTATCTGATCGCCCGGCGCATCGCCGCCAAATAACGCGCCAAAAGCATCTTGCAACGGATAGACCCCGGACCGGCCATAGGGAGCATAGACCATTAGACCCATACCACCTTCCGGGGCCAACGCCGCCGCCAGTGCTGCGAAGCCCGCGTCGGGGTCCGGCAAATGGTGCAACACGCCGCAGCAATCGATGTAATCGAAAGGACCGTAATCGGGGGCGGTCAGCAGGTCCCCGGTGACATACCGGATCTCCAAATCCCGCGCCTTTGCGCGCGCCTCGGCAATCACACGCGACGCCTCGGACATGTCGATATAGGTCACCTCTGCCGGACACCCTAAATCCGCCAGTTTCTGCGCCAGCATTATCAGGCCATCACCAGTGCCACCCCCGGCGACTAAAGCCCTGAACGGCTGCGACCAATCCCGCCGCCCACCGAACAGGAAATGGTCGATCTCCAAAGGGTGGGATGGCGAGCCTTCGATCAGGCGCGTCGCCTCATCGGCAGGATCGCGGGCCGGATAGGGATAGCTCTCGTATTGCTGTCTGACGGCATCCATGACGTGCGTCGTCCCAAACCCACCCCGCACTGTCAACTGGGGCCGGTCGTAAAAGCCTGCCGAACACCCTAACCACGACACCGTTTGACGGATTTTCAACAGAAACGCCGGCTCGTTCCTATCAGACTGAAAAAGCAAGGGAGACGCGCCATGAACCAGCACTACGTCAACCAACGCAAAATCGGACCTGGGCAAAAGCTGAAGCCCGACGGCACCCCGGACGACAATGATCGGGTGGAAATCGGCCCTACTGGGCTGGCCTTTGACGAATGGGCCGCCGTGGGCCTGCAACCACCGAACCTGCCCCGGATGCGCAAGTACCGGTATGACAGGCTACTGGCGGCCTTGCATGAATGGGACTATGGCGCACTGCTGCTGACGGATCCCTTGAACATTCGGTATGCGACCGACACCACCAATATGCAGCTTTGGAACACCCACAATCCGTTCCGCTACTGCCTGTTGCTGCCGGACGGGTATATGATGATGTGGGACTATGCTCGCACCCCGCATCTGACAGCCTATAACCCGCTGATCCAAGAGGTGCGGGAGGGCGCGGGACTCTTCTATTTCTCCGCCGGGGACATGATGGAGGAACGTGCGAACTCGCTGACTGACCAGATCAAAGATCTCATGCGGGAACATGGGTCGGACAACAATCGCATCGCCGTCGATAAGCTGATGCTGGACGGCGTTCGTGCCTTCGAACATGGCGGCCTTGAGGTCTGCGAAGGCGAAGAAATGATGGAGAAGACCCGCGTCATCAAAGGCCCGGATGAGATCGCCGCCATGCGCTGCGCCATCCATGCCTGCGAGCAAGCCATGCACGAAATGGAGGCCGCTCTGAAGCCCGGCATGACCGAGGTCGATGCCTGGGCTATCCTACAACATGGCAACCACATTCGCGGCGGAGAATGGATCGAGACACGTATCCTCTGTTCAGGTCCGCGCACCAACCCGTGGATGCAGGAATGCGGGCCGCGGGTGATACAGGAAAATGAACTTTTCGCCTTCGATACCGATATGATCGGCTGCTATGGTATGTGCGCCGACCTGTCCCGCACCTGGTGGGTCGGTCCGGACGAACCCTCTACTGAACAGCGGCGCCTTTACCGTGAAGCCCACGCCCTAATTTCCGAGAACACGGCGTCAATGAAACCAGGAATGACTTTTGAAGAGGTCACCTATGCTGGCCGCGAGTTTGCCGAAGAGTTCATCCCGCAGCGCTATGGATCCAAGATGCACGGGGTTGGGCTCTGCGATGAGTGGCCGTCCATCAAATGGCCTTGCGACCTTCCACCTAAAGGCAATGACTATATGCTGGAGCCCGGCATGATGCTGTGCGTCGAGGCATACATGGGCATCCCCGGCGCCCCCGATGGGATCAAATTGGAAGACCAGGTCCTCATCACCGAAGACGGGGTCGAGAACCTGACCCGCTATCCGTTTGATGAAAAGTTATTGAGTTAGGATCTGGAGTTTCATTCTAAGTAACGCCCTGCATGTCAGGCATTCCCCGAAAACGAATAGGAACCGTGCTGGCTAGAAAGTACCTCGGAGAGCGTCGCAGCGTACACCGACGTCACTCCGACACGCCCAACAAGGTCGCGAACGCGGCTTTGTTGTTGACGTGCACATCGCTTCGTCGAGTGCCTTTTGAGGACTCAGCACTGCCGTTCGTATCGAAAACTCTGGTGCAGGCCTCCCCCTGCCAAAGATCGCACTCTATTCGATCAAATGTGCGGTCCGACAGCGACCAGCCGAGCGTATAGTCAGCGTAGCGATTGTCGAGACTGACAGGTGTGTATTCCAGTCGTCGACCGTTGAAGCCGGTGGACTCACCCAGTTTCGCCGCCCGCCGCTGAGCCAGCGCACTGCGTGCAGAGCGCGCCGCCAAAAATGCCCGGATCGGTGACATCAATTCCCCCAGGTACCGACGGCGCTCTCTATCCGCCTCAGCTTGGGTACGGGCCGGGAAATCCAAAACCACCAACCGCACGGACATGCCAGAGGAATAAAAAGCAATCTGGTCGATCAGATCCAGCGCAGTTTCAATGCCGGAGTTTTCGAAGTATCCGCCGTCGACATAGCGAACTGTCCTGACCGGCAACGGCTCCGGCTGATCCTGCGCTTGCGAGAAGGTGATTGTCGCCGCTGGCGTCACCAAAGGAAAACGCGCACTGATCAAGGCGGACGTCAGCAACGTGGGCCCGACGCAGTCATTCGCAGTTTTACAACCCGCCAGCTCTGCATAGGTTCTTACAACTCGGCGATCAGGTGCGCTGGCCCCATCCAACAGCAACAACCGCGTCAAGAGCATGCGTTGACCGGTTCCGACATCCGTCGCATTCAGCAGCAGAAGCGGGCCGCCGCCTGGTTCTGGCGACCATGACGCCAGCAAATGGGTGTTGATCGCGGCCTCTACCTCATAGGCAACTTGGTCGCTTGCTTCGGCAAGTTCTTGCGGTGATAGAGGGGTTTCTGAACTCTTTTTCAGGGCCTCCATACGTTCGGTCAACAATACTTCGCGTAAAGACTTGGCGAATGCACGTTCCAGCGCTTTAGCACGACTGACGTCTTCCGTGAGCTGTCCAGGCACCAACCTTGCGGCAAGGTCTGGGAATAGGAATGCCGCCAACACAGGGGCCAGGAAATCGTTGCGCAGAATCGAGCGGGTGAGGCGCGTATGGCATCCTTCACTGTCACTTGGTGCTGGATCCCGCGAGCAAGCGCCGCTGCGCCGGATGATCTGAAAAACCGCGGCGCCAACCGCGCCGCCTGACACGCCACTGACGGCAAAGACCCGGTCAGCGGTATCCGGATTCTTATCCTGTAGGTGGGCCAGGAACATCGCGGTGTGGTAGGCGGCATAAAGCCCTCCGCCTTGCGCTGCGACGACAATGACCTCATCTTCTGTTTTGATCGGCGGGAACGTCAACTCAACGCCCAGTCGATATTTGCTCCAAAGGTTAAGCGCACCATTCGGAAAATTCTGATCTGCGTTCTCTTTATCTTCAAGCGCAGGTGGCAATTGCACAGTGATCGCGTGGTTGTCGTTCCAGTCCGTCACAGACATCCCGACGCCGACGACAACGAAAGTTGTAACAATTGGAAAGCGCAGTTTCTGCCCGAGCCAGGTCAGCCCGCTTAGCGCCGAAACAAGCGCCACGCCGAACAACACAAGCAGTCCAAACGAGCCAAGGAACCTCGGCACGTCGATCTGCGAGAACAGGAAAAGGACCAGAAGAATTGGCGTCGCCCCATAGCCTATCAGGCGTACCGCAATATTGAACCAGTGCCAAAACCGAGACCATTGCCAGGAATGACTCTCAAGCAAACGGTAAATTATGAAAAAGACGGCTGCGTGGGCAGCAAACAACACTGCGACCAACGCATTGAGCGTGTTGGCAACTCGATCGTCCGGCACCGAATCCGCAATGCTTTTGACACCGTGTAGCACTCCCAGAAGTGGAATCGCAGCAAGGATCTGAGGCAGCCAGTTCCGGCCAATCTCGCGGACCCTGGCCTTTTTCACTTGAGCAGTTGTCATCGGCCCGATCAGTTGGGGGGTGTCTGGCAACAGAAAGCGCGTGTGGGCGTAGATGCTAAGCTCCAGAAGGACCAGCAAATACATCGACATCGCGTCGGTTGTACTTAGGAGGTCGATCAGATCGCCTGAGGTGGTCAGCAACGGCAGATCTTCGGCCATTCGCAATAAGATCTCTTGAGGTTGGCCCAAGAATGCCAGGACAAGACCAATAACCGTCGCGGTTACCAGAGGAATGCGCACTTCCTCGATCAGTTTTCCAATTTCAGACCACTCATAGCGCCTGCTATAAAAAATCGTCATCCATAGCCAAACTGCAAGGCGGGCGGCGCTTTTGACGCCCAGCGCCCCCACCAGCCATGCGATCGGCCGGACGATCCACCAGAGGACGAATCCAAGAAGTGCAACAAGAGCAACCAATGCCACAATCCATTGCGGCACCGCCGTAAGAAATTCACATATCTCTAGTAATAACTGCATCTTTGTCTGTCAGTTATTTTTTTGTAATCTGGTTATTGTACCTAACTTTAACTGCGCTCGCAATTATAACTCCTGAAAGCACCATTTGATGCATTCAATCGGCTTTCTAAAGAACTTTCTCCATCTTTTCGATCAGCCATTGCGCAGCAGGTCCTGGAGCCGTGTCTTTACGATGACACGCATAGAGCGGCACACGCATCGCTTCTTGGGGACGCGCTGAAATGTCGAGCTCCACAAGATCGGCGCGTTGCAGCGCGTCTTGCACCAAGTGCCTTGGAACGGTCCCCCACCCAAGTCCGCGGATCAGCATGTCGCGCCGCACCACCAGATCCGCAATTTCCCAAACATCCTGAACCAGGCGGTTGGGATAGCGCGGCAGGGCGCGTGACGTTGGAACAAGCTGTCTGTGATCGTCCATATCGGCCTCGGAAAGGGGTCGGTCCAGCTTAGCCAGGGGATGTTCAGGATGCGCGACGGCAACAATCTCCACGGTACCCACGGCCACGGCCTCTAGGCTTTCATAAAGACTTGCAGCCAGGCTGGGACGCCCAACCAGCCCCAGATCTGCCTGACCATCCATCACCAGTTGAGGGGCACCTCCAAGCTCCTCGACAAACAATCTCAATCCAACGGATGGAAACTCGGTTCGAAACGCATCAAGCATGTCGATCAACGCGGCGCGCGGCGCAACCACGCTCACAGCCAACAGCAACTCTGCTTCCAAACCGGCAGATATTGCGCGTGCCCGGGCCTTCAGATGATCAACGCGTCCCAGGATGGTCCGAGCTTCCGCCAGCACGGCGCGTCCGGCGGATGTGATTTTCGGTGTCCGTGTCGTCCGATCGAAGAGCGCCACGCTAATGTCGGTCTCCAGCGTTGCAATGGCGTGACTGACGGCAGATTGCGCACGATCAAGTTCACGGGCCGCTGCTGTAAAACTGCCCGCATCGGCGATGGCCACCAGCATCCGCAACTGATCAAGCGTGACGCGTTCTAGCATAGTCATTCCAATTCATCTGAATTTCAGATGAAAAATAACAATTTTTTCGCAGTTCTAGCAATCTGATTGATGGGTATCCTCATTTCATCGGCAGGTCAGCATCCCGCCGATCTGAGCAACGCACATGCAGCCGATTGCAATCCGAAGGAAAACCCAATGACAGAGATTTCTCGCCGAATGGCCCTAGCCGGTATCGCGACTGCAGGCTCCGCAATTGCCGCCTCTGTTTCCGCCCAGGCTGCAACATCCGACAAGGTCCTTTCCGGCAAAGTTGCCGTTGTAACAGGCGCACGCCGCAACCAGGGCCGGGCCTATGCCGTTCAGCTTGCGACAATGGGCGCCGACATCGTTTTGCACCACCATCAGCCCGACGGCGCAACCGATACGGCCGAAACCGCACGCCTGGTGGCTGAGGCCGGTGGGCGCAGCGTCATAGGGATGGGCGACCTGGGCGACCCCACCACCGCCGCTAGTCTTTTCGATCTGGCGGAATCGGAATTCGGCGGCGCGGATATCCTGGTCCACACTGCGGGGGCCATCATCAAGAAACCCGTCGCTGACTTCACGGATGCGGATTTCGAGCAACTGCTGAACGACAACACGCGGACCACGTTCTACGCCATGCGCGAAGGAGCCCAGCGCCTCCGCAACGGTGGCCGGATTGTTGCGGTCGGCACCTCTTTGACGGCGGGAACTGCCCCGGGGTATGCCGTCTATGCGGGCACCAAAGCGCCAGTCGAGGAGTTTACGCGAATGATGGCGCGGGAACTTGGATCGCGTGGGATCACCGTAAACAACGTCGCGCCCGGCCCACTGGACAACAGCTTCTTCCATGCGGCTGAAAACCCCAAGACCGCAGCATATGCCGCATCGCTGGCCCCATCGGGGCGGTTGGGAACCGAAGCTGACATTGTCCCTGTGGTCGCAAGCCTGACCACAGAGCAAGGCGGTTGGACGAATGGCCAAACGCTCTTCATCAACGGCGGTTACGTGACCCGCTAGAAAGAAACGATAACGGTCGGCACAAACGACCGTCGTCCCCGCTGCATAGAGAAGGGGATCCCATGACAGAAGACGTCCGCATCCTCAGCAAAGACGTACCCGCGCAGTTTCCGATTGGCCTCGGCCTAATGGGCATGTCCGACTTCTATGGCCCAGCGGACGAGAAAGAGAGCCTCGCAACCATCTACGCCGCGATGGACGCCGGGATCACAGTGTTCGACACGGCAGACTTCTATGGCTCTGGACACAACGAAATGTTGCTCGCACGGGCCTTGGCGGGACGCCGCGATCAGGCATTCATTCAGGTCAAGTTCGGTGTTTTGCGCGATCCGACCGGGGGCTTCCTGGGCGGGGACTGGCGGCCGACGTCGATCAAGAACGCGCTCGCGCAATCGCTGCGCCGCCTCGGAACCGAATACATCGACCTCTACCAACCTGCTCGCGTACCCCATGATGTTCCGATCGAAGATTGGATGGGTACGCTGGGTGATTGTGTCCAGGCAGGATGGATTCGCCATATCGGACTCAGCGAAGCTGGCGGGCCGACCATCAGCGCAGCAAACAAGATCCACCCGATCGCCGCCATTCAGCAGGAATGGTCGCTGATGTCGCGATCCATCGAGCAAAACGTTCTGCCCACCTGCCGAGAGCTTGGGATCGGCGTTACAGCGTACGGTGTGCTTTCGCGCGGACTTTTGTCTGGCCATATCGGTGCCGACACACTCGACGGGCGCAGAGAATTTCGCACCATGGCGCCCCGCTTCTCTGGCGACAATCTCACGAAAAATCTCTCGCTCACCGAGGCGCTCTCTCAACTCGCGAAGGCGCACGGCTGCACCACGGCTCAACTGGCCATTGCTTGGGTTCTTAAGCGAGGGCGCGATGTTGTTCCGCTGATTGGCGCGCGCCGCCAGGACCAACTCTCTGAAACGCTCGGCGCACTGAAGATCAACCTCTCCGGCGAAGAGATTGCTAAGATAGAAGCTGCTGTTCCAGCAGAAGCCGTCGCAGGTGCCCGGTACGATGACAATGGCATGCAGATGCTGGACAGCGAGAGGGTTTAGTCCCGATCGACCGGGATCATCTGAACGCGTCGGTGGGCCGTAAGCCGGAATGTGCTTAAGTATGTTGTCGGTTTGCCCCACGGATGTTTCGTGCACATGATCGCGGTGCACCATTTGTATTCATTTTAAGCCGAAAACGGTCTCTTCTGAATTGTTTCAAATCCTGGCGAACCGGTTATCAGCCGTGAGTTGTGACGTTTACGTCAACTTCCTACCTGGGTGGCAAGATCGAAGCCACAAAAGGGGGCGCAAATGACCGGGATGGATGCATCTCACATTCATCAAATCGAGGCCGAGGATGCATGGAACATCCTGGCAATCGATCATGGCGCGGCATTGGTAGATGTTCGGCGCGAAGCCGAAGTCGAAGAAGAAGGCCAACCTGATCTGGACGAGCTTAACCGCACAGTCTGGCATATCGAGTGGCGTTGCGATCGTCTACCGTCAATCAAAGCGCACTTCGTCGTGCAGATCGAAGAAGCCTTGGACGCAAAATCGGCAACCCACTTAATCTTTTACTGTAATGACGGGCGCCGAGCGCTCAGCGCCGCCAGCATCGTCGCAGGGGCCTTTGAAAAAGCCGAGCGGAAAATAGATATTTCCTGCATTGTGGCTGTCGCCGACAAGATGGGGGACTGCTGGAAAACAGCCTGCCTACCCTGGCGACACCCTTAGCGTGCGCTACTACCGGATCTATCGGGTTTCGCATCGACGGCCCCGCCAGCGCTTCCCGACTTAACGAAGTCATCAACATCCCGGACAGACCGCCACGGCAGGCGGGCGCTCTGCGCGCGCAAATTTTCTGAGTTCTTGGGGTCAATCTGGACCAGATTCCAACGAAACTGGCCAAATTCAGATTGCATAGATGCGACGTTTTGACGACGCAAACTGACAAGCGTAACCCGGTGAACCGCCCAACTCTGATAGAGATGACGGAGCGCCAGAGATGAACCAGCATTTTTCCGACACCCGCAAGATCGATCCTACCAGGGTGCGTCCGGACGGCACCCCCGGCGACAATGATCGCGCTGAAATCGGCCCCACGCCGCTCGCATTCAAAGAATGGACCGATGCCGGGCTTGAAGCACCCAACTTGGCCCAGTTGCGCCGCGACCGGCACGCCAGGCTGGTAGCTGGCATCAACAAGCGCAACTATGGCGGTGCGTTGTTCTTCGATCCGCTCAACATCCGCTACGCGACCGACAGCTCCAACATGCAGCTATGGAACACGCACAATCCGTTTCGGGCAGTGTTCATCGGCGCTGACGGGTACGTGGTCCTCTTCGACTACAAGGGCGGCGCAACCTTTCTTTCTGACTTCAATCCCCTGGTCAAAGAAGTCCGCGGTGGCGCCGCGATGTTCTATTTTGCCAATGGCGACATGGAGGACGACGATGCCGGCGGCTTCGCCCAGGAAATCCGCGACCTGATCAAAGAACATGGCGGCGGCAACATGCGGCTGGCCATCGACAAGATCGCGATCTCTGGCTTCAAGGCCTTCATGGCTGCGGGCTTTTCTGTCGAGCATGGCGAAGAGCTGTCCGAAAAAGTCCGCGCCATCAAAGGTGCTGATGAAATCAAAGCGATGCGCTGCTGTATTAATTCGACCGAGACGTCGGTCCGGCTGATGGAAGAGGCGACCGAGCCAGGCATGACCGAAGATGACGTCTGGGCCGTTATGCATGCCGAGAACATCAAGCGCGGCGGCGAATGGATCGAATGCCGCTTGCTGTCCTCGGGACCGCGGACCTATCCCTGGTTCCAGGAATGCGGCCCGCGCGTGATTCAGAACAATGAAATCGTCGCTTATGACACGGACCTTGTGGGACCCTATGGGCTTTGCGCTGATATCTCGCGCACCTATTGGGTCGGCGATGGAGAGCCCTCGTCAGAAGTAAAGCGCGCCATGCGCTTTGCCGTCGATCACATTCAGGAAAATATGGAACTGCTGGCGCCGGGGGTCTCGTTCCGCGAATTGACTTTCGGGGGCCACCAATTGACCAACGAGTTCACCGAAGGTCGCTATAGCTGCCGGATGCACGGTGTCGGCCTTTGCGATGAATGGCCGCTGATTGCCTACCCCCAGGATTGGCGCGAGGGCGCATTCGATTACGAATTGGAACCCGGCATGATGCTGTGTGTCGAGGCGCTGATCGGATCAAAGGATCTGGGCTTTTCGATCAAGCTGGAAGATCAAGTGCTGGTCACCGAGACCGGGTATGAAAACATGACCAAGCACCCGTTTGATCCCAGGCTTCTGGACTGACTTCAAGGCGCCGTTATTGACAGTTTCAGGCGGTGGCTGTCATGGTCGCACAGGAGCTGAGTTCATTTTCAAGGCGAGCCGATGTTGAAGAATTTCTTTGCCATTGCAGTTTGCATTTTTCTTCAGGTTTCGAGCTTCTCCACAGCAAATGCTCTGACGCAAAGCGAAGCTAGAACCCTTGCGCTCGGGGGCGAAGCTGAGGCGTTGGAAACTGCCTTTCAAACCCTTCATGAGACATTCGTATCTGGGACCCTGCCCCGTGACGCCTATGTCAAAGCGTTTTCAGCATTCCAGACAACGCATCCCACAGTTTCAGAGACGACCGAGAAATGGCTGAACGACTATCCTGAATCGGCCCAGGCGAAGGCCGCTAGAGGAATTCTATTGGTTCATTCGGCCAATCTCATCCGCGGGCGCATGCATCCCGGAGAACTGTCTGAGCCCGCGCGTGCGAAGATCGCGGCGCTCGCCGCATCGGCAATACCTTTGTTGACGCAAGGCCTAGCAGCCGAACCGGCGCATTTACCTGCCGCAAGATCCTTGGACCTGTTAGGGGCAATCACACAACAGGCCGCGCTGCGTGTTTTGGCACAGGAACTGCTTTGGGCTCATGATGATCCCGACCATGCCCTGCTGGCCGAGCTTAGATTGATCGACCTGTCCTGGGGCTCCACGCCAGGACGACCTGAGTCCCTTTGTGGTATTCGCACAAAGAAAACCACTATCACGCGACAACAATGTGTGATCATTGCGCTTGCAGAACAAAGCGACGCGACGCCCGAGCTTTGGGACCGACGACGGCAGATCCTGTCCGACGGGCCCGAAAAGTTGTTCCCAGAGGCGCATTTCAGTCAGCGCTTTTCAATCGAACATAAGGATGCCTTCGCCTTTGCGACAACCACCCGGGACTTCATGACCGGGGATCATGCTATGATGCTGGCCTACACTGTTGGTTACGAAGAGGTTTTGAAGGAATTCATCGAGCCTGTCTTGGCTTACGATCCGTTCAATCCGACTTGGCTCTCAGCCCTCCATCTTGTTCAGTCTCAAACAAATCTAGCTGCCGCATGGGAGTCCATGGAAAAGTCCATGGAGTTAGGCGCACACTACCCGGCAATCCGGTTTATGAGGATTGGAATAATGGAAGCTCATGAGGACTTGCGCTGGGATGTCGTCGATGAACTGAAAGACGCATTTGCCGCAACAGGTGGGCACATGGACTTCGTGTCCAGACAATCGTCGAGATTGGTGAACCCAAGGGACTTCATGACCCATACGCGCGATGGCACCGAGAGAGACGATTTTCCCTGCATCCAGTTGCTGTTTTTGGAGCGTCACAAAGCATGGTGCAAAGAGGTTGGCGCCGACTTTCAAACCGGCGGCGACTACACGTGCGAACATGGACGGGTCATCGAACGCGATAGGATCATCAACCGGCTCAGGGTCCTGGCGCAGTGCGGACAGTCCGTAACGTGGAAAGACCGGATGAGATACTTGCTGGATCTGACGGAGTGATCCTATGCGTCAGTTTTTGATCGTAATCCTCGTGCTGATCTGGACGAGCACTGGCTCGCTCTCTGAAGCCTTGACCTATGACGATGCCCGGCTTCTTGCCCTGGATCAGAACATCGATGGGCTAGAGACCGCATTCGCCGACCATCAAACGGAATTCGAGGACGACGAGATAACGCGTCATGCCTATCTCGCTCCCTACCAGGTCTTCAAGACCACGGAACCGCTAGTGCAGCAGGCGACGGAAAGTTGGATCACCGCAAATCCTAAATCACCCTACGCCATGACCGCGCGCGGTCATGCGCTCAGCTACCTGGCCTATCTCTTTCGTGGCTACGCGTATGTGAACGAGACGCCCAGCGGCGCTTTGGTGGAAATGGGCGTTCGCCTGCGCGAAGCTATTCCGCTCTATCGTTCTGCGCTCAAGGCGCAGCCGGCCCAATTGTCGGCCGCTTATGATCTACAGGTCGCGGCAGCTTATCTGGGTGACGAAGAAGCGCAGGATCGCGCGCTGGACGTGATCTTCAAACACGCCGGCCACGATCAGGCTACTCTTGCAACCTTGTGGCAGACGTACCCTCGTTGGAACGGCAAGTGGCACGAAACACCGGTTTTCTGCAATCTTAGAACCGACCCGACGACGCAGATGACCTTCGAGCAATGCATGGCCGTCGCTGAATATGCGCAAACCGGGTCCGAAGATGCATTACGGCTGCTCGCCGAAGGCCCGCGGTCACTGTTTCTCAGATACCATATCGAAGCCTTGGCCTTGGACGGCAGATGGGACGAAGCCCGCGCCCTGGCGATGACCACCGGCGCGATGAATTTCGACTTTGCAAAGAGACTTTGGCTGCGCACCGGGGACAGCGAAACGCTTGCCTACTATGTCGATCAACGACTGGAACTAGACCCATACGAGCCCGATATTCTACGGGCAAAATCCGATCTTCTTTGGAGTTCCTCGGACCCGGACGGCGCCAGGGCGGCACTGCAGAAGGCTATGCGTTATGGGCTTTATCGACCGGTGATCCGTATGCTGCGCCTGCACCAATCATTGCCAGAAGCGCGATATCAGGAAATGCTGGACGGCCTGGAGGCCACCGATGATCACATGCGGGTCCTGTCCTACGCATTGCAGTTGCTTGAATACACGGAAACCCCATTCACAAATGAAGATACACAAAGGTCGGACTTCGCCTGCACCCGCTTGAAGATACTCGAACGCCACAAACAGGTATGTGCTGGCAATTCCGATCACCAAAGCTGCCGTCGCCCGGTTAGGCGAGAAACACTAATCGCTCAGGACATCCAGAATGGTGCCTGCGGCACACAGCGCTCAAAGTCGTGGCAAGACCAGGTCCGGGATCTGTTCGGTCTGAATGAGTAACGGGTTGTGCAGGTTACCTCGTTAACGCTCCCCAAAGACTGACCGCGAAAAAGCTGATAGGCCTGCGGGATGGAGCAATCAGATTATCGGCGTTTCGTCATCATCTCACCGTTCCGAAGCGGCTCGACCTTGTTGACGGAAAGACTGAACGCCCATCCCTCAATCCATTGTTATGGTGAATTGCTCAATCCGACGCAGTTGATCTGGCATCCGATGGCACCGGAAAACCCGTCTTGTGGTGAGGCCGTGCGGGCAACAGATCCCGGCGCCTTCCTCGAGGCCGTCGCCTGGCAACTGCGCCCGGCTCAGATCCGAGCCGCAGGCTTCAAACTTCCAGAACCGCAATTTCATCGCGCGTTCCAGCAGGTTCGTCAGCACCTTGCAAACGTTGACGATCTGCACGTGATTTATCTCAGCCGAGAAAACCTGTTGGCCCGATATGTCTCACAAGCACGCGCCTTGGAAAACAAAGTCTGGATGGTCTTCGACGCTTCCGGCACACCAGAAGGCGAACCGATAAAAATCGATGCAACAGACTTGGAGAACTTCTTCAAAACCGAGGCGCTTTTGCCAAGGGCGATCAAGGCAGCACTTGATGGATGTGCATCGGTCGACATGACATATGAGGCGCTGATAACCATGCCAGTCGACGCCCAACATCAACTCTGTGCCTTTTTGGGCGTGGACTACCACCCGCCCGAGGACGTCAGCAAAAAGATCAGCACGGGATCATTGCCTGATCAGATATCAAACTTCGATGCCCTGGCCGAACACTTCACTGGCACGGATTGGGAAATCTACTTTACACGTAAGTGACGGCAATTTCAGATCCGGATATTGAAAGTCAAATATGCCTCTCAGAGCCTTGCAAAATATATATTTTATTGCTTCATAAAAGGTGATTTCATCTAAGAATTTCAACTATCGTTTCCACCTGCCAAAACGCTGATCAATATTTCTTGACATTTATAGTCAGATTTACTCTCGTCATCACGAAAGCGTTATCAGACACCTCCGGGGGGATTAGAATGTTTGCACGCAGGACCCGCATTGGGGGCGGTAGACTCATCGCCGTGGCGATCGCATTGATGCCGTTAACCGTATCCGCCCAAGACACCGAAAATAGCGCTGCGGCTGAAGGATTAGTCGGCGAAGATATCGTCATCTTCGGAACAAAGGTTGAAAGCGGCTTCCTGGAGACACCCACAAGCGTCGGTGTGCTAACGGATCAGCAAATCAAGGACTACGTGGTCAAGGACACGTTTGAAGGCTTCAACCTTCTGGCAAATGTGCGGAGACTGAACACCAATGGCGGCAATGACAGCTTCAAATCCGCGGCTTTGGTGCCGACGGCGTCGCCGGCATCGCCAACCCCGCGACCGCCATTGCGTTGATCATCGACGGGGCTGAACAAAATTCGGAAGGCTTGCGTCGGGGTGCGCGATCGACCTGGGACCTCGAACAGGTCGAGGTGCTGCGCGGACCGCAGTCAGGCCTTTATGGCCGCGCCGCCCTAGCAGGCGCCGTCGTGTTGAAATCGAAAGATCCGACCTTCGCCTATGAGGGCGCGGCCGAGGTCAACTTCGGCTCCAACGCGAATTCTGGGGGGAAGAGACCGACATAACGATCAATAGCCCGCTGAACGCGTTCTTTGCCGAGGATGATTTCCGCAACGCCCGGGTGAAGCTTCTAGCAGAGCCTGACTTCGCTCCGGGTTTCAGCGCGTTGCTGACCTTCAACTATGCATTCGACAGAACAGCGAGTCCCTCGGTCACCCAGGACCTTCCCAATGGCATTTCATTTTCTGATCGGATTTTCTCAGAAGATGGCTTCACGTCAGAAGTCCGCGAGACGACCGTGCACAACTATATTGCCGACTTGTCGCTGGACCTAACCGATGACCTGACGCTGCGCTCGATCACGTCATATGTGGATACCGATCTTGAGATCCTCGGTGTGCAGGGCTCGCCATTCTTTAGCCGCGATGATCTCAGAGATGGCGGCGATGTCAGTCAGGAACTGGTGCTGGAGATCGAAGACTCCGGTCATGGGTTATCGGGCCTGATCGGCGCCTATTATGGTGTGATCGAACAGACGACAGATACAGATATCCGTGCCGACCTACAGGCGCTTGCACCAGCATTTGCAATGTTTTTGCCGCCGGGCCTGACGCCGGTTCAACTGGGCACGTCGTCGACGGAAACAACCAGCTTCGCGCTCTATGCTGATCTGAAGTACAATATATATGGACCATTTTCCGTGATCGGTGGTCTAAGGTACCAGAAAGACAAGGTGCGCCAGACCTCAGACATAACGGGTTTTGATCTGGACACATTCACGTCCTTTGCCAGCAATTTCGACATCGAAGCAGAGTTCAATGTCTTTTTGCCCAGTGGCGGCCTGATGTTCGAGATAGACGACAATCAGACACTCTCCGCAACCGCGAAACGCGGATATCGGGCGGGGTTCACTGAGAGCATTGCCGGCGCTCAGAACGATGTCGATCCAGAATTTGTCTGGACCTACGAGCTTGCCTATCGCTACGATGATGACGCGGGGCTAAGCGTCGGCGCGAACGCGTTCTACAGCGATTACAGTGACCAGCAGTTTATCCGAACCACTCCCGGCTTCAGAACCGAGACGCGAAATGCGGGCAGTTCGAATTCCTATGGATTCGAGATCGAAGGCCGCTATGCCATGGACAATGGGCTTAGTCTGTTCGGTGCGCTGGGCTATCTGAAAACGGAAATCGACAGCATTCCCTTCGATCCTACGACAAGCCCTTGCGGCGCTGCAAACCCGACCTGCGCCGGAAACGAGTTCCCAGAGGCGCCCTCGATCACCGCAGCAGTCGGCGGCACCTACCGGCACGAAGAAGGATATTTTGCCAGCGCAGATGTGAACTACACCGGCTCGTACTTCTCGAATGGCGATCTCGGCAACACGCCATCCCGCGAAATCGATGGGTTTTTCCTGGTGAATGCCTCTGTCGGCTATGAAATTGAGCATTTCCGAGCGCAAATCTTCGTTCAGAACCTGCTCGACAACAATTATCTGACCGGCATCAACATCGGCGGCAGTCGGGGCAGCGTTGGCGACAGCCGTACCGTTGGTGCAGAATTGACCGTTAGCTTCTGATCGAAGCTATCGGGCAAATCCGCTCGGTTAATTTTCATTAAATTTTACAATTTGTTAAGCATGGAAATGGACAGGGTATTTTTCGTTCCCCGGCCAAGCCTTTGCAAACAAGGACCGCGCGGTGCCTGATTTGACAGCTGTCAACTTCTGCGCCGCGCAAACTCGCACTCCACAAAAATGAAATGTTGCCTTGCAAGTACCCTCGGAAGAACTGACCAACAATGCAATTTCGATCCAAGTGATAGAAGTTCAATTCTAACACGGCTTTGCGCCGCTTTTCTGCTGCTGTTCGCGATGATCCAAACCGCTGATGCCGTGCGTCGCGTTGGTGGATACACCGAGGACCTGATGTTCGTTGCAGAGAGGTGACAAGGCCGATGTGTTGCGCGTGGCCTTTATGGTGATCGCCGCAGATGGTGAGATGGCGAAGAAGGAAAACACATTTCTCGGCAAATTGGTTGCTGGTCTCGGCATTCCGCCAGAGGCAGCGAAGGCCATTCTCGCCGGTCAGTGAAGCCAGGCGCGCGGCTCGAACCGCGCGCCGTATTCTATCAAAGGTTCGGCAGCAGATTGTCCATGGACGCCTTGGCGTCGCCATAGAACATGCGGCTGTTCTCTTTAAAGAACAGCGGGTTCTCGATGCCCGAGTACCCTGTGCCGCGGCCCCGTTTCAGAATGAAGACTTGCCGGGATTTCCAGCACTCCAGAACCGGCATGCCCGCAATCGGCGAGCCTGGATCGTCCTGCGCCGCCGGGTTCACGATATCATTCGCACCGATGACGATGGAGACATCGGTTTCCGGGAAATCCTCGTTGATCTCCTCCATCTCCAGCACGATATCATAGGGCACCTTTGCTTCGGCCAGCAGCACGTTCATATGCCCCGGCAGACGCCCCGCCACTGGGTGGATCGCAAAGCGCACGGTCTTGCCCTGTTCGCGCAACCGGCGGGTCACCTCACTGACGGCCTGCTGGGCCTGGGCCACGGCCATGCCATAGCCCGGGATGATGATGACGCTGTCGGCATCCTGCAGGGCACTGGCCACGGCATCGACCGACGCCTCGACCATCTCGCCTTCCGGGCCTTCACCGCTGGCCTGGGCCTCGCCGCCCCAGCCGCCCAGGATGACGCTGATGAACGACCGGTTCATACCCTTACACATGATGTAGCTGAGGATCGCACCAGAGGACCCCACCAGCGCACCGACCACGATCAACAGGTCATTGCCCAGCGTGAAGCCAATCGCCGCCGCAGCCCAACCCGAATAAGAGTTCAGCATTGACACCACGACCGGCATATCGGCGCCGCCGATGGCCATGATCAGGTGCCATCCGATGGCACCTGCGATGATCGCCACAAGGATCATCGTCCAGAGGCCAGCGCCATAGAGATACATGATCCCCAGCACGAAGCAGATCACGAACGCGGCGATGTTGATTTGGTGCCGCATGGGCAGGGTCAGCGCGGCCGAAGAGATCTTGCCCGCCAGCTTGCCATAGGCCACGACCGAACCGGTGAACGTGATCGCCCCGATCAGAATCCCAAGGAATAACTCAACCTTCAGGATCGAGATCTCGACCGACGTCTTCTTGGCAATCGTTGCAGCAAATCCGGCCAGATCCGCCACCGCGTCGCTTCCAGACTCTTTCGCCGCCAGCGCCGCATTCATCTCTAGATCTGCATTGATGCCGATAAAGACCGCGGCCAGGCCGACCAGGCTGTGGAACCCGGCGACCAGTTCCGGCATCTGGGTCATCTGCACTTTGTTGGCGACGAACCAGCCGCCAACACCGCCGATGGCGACCATCAAGATGATCAGCCAATAGGCCCCGACACCCGGCGCGCCGATGGTCGCGCCCACGGCCAGGGCCATGCCGATAATACCGTACCAGATCGCCCGCTTGGCTTTCTCTTGGTTAGACAATCCGCCCAGGGCCAGGATGAATAGAATAGCCGCAACGACATAGGCGGCAGAAACAAGTCCGATGCTCATGATCCCGCTCCCTTAGCTGCGTTCGAACATGGCCAACATCCGCCGGGTCACAAGGAACCCGCCGAAAATGTTGACCGAAGCCATCAGGATGCTGAGCGCCGCCAATATGACGACGATGGTGCTACTCGATCCGATCTGAAGCAGTGCCCCGACGATGATGATCGAGGAAATGGCATTGGTGATCGCCATCAGTGGAGTATGCAGCGCGTGCGCGACACCCCAGATCACGTAAAAGCCGACGAAGACTGACAGCACGAAGACGATGAAGTGCTGCATGAACGACCCTGGCGCAACTGTGCCGACCAGCAGCAACAGCGCCCCGCCTACGCCTAACATCCAGGCCGTGCGGTCCAGGGACTTCTTCATCTCTGCCTGCTCGCGCGCGGCCTTTTGTTCAGCGGTCTCTTCGACTTCCTTTTTCTTCGGCTGTGCGGCGATGGCGGCGACTTTGGGCGGCGGCGGCGGATAGGTGATCTCGCCCTGGTGGCAGACCAGTGCTCCGCGGATGACGTCGTCCTCCATATTGATGTTCGGAACGCCGTCTTTTTCCGGCGTCAGATCATCCATCATATGCCGGATGTTGTTGCCATAGAGGTTCGAGGCCTGGGTCGCCATGCGGCTGGGGAAATCCGTATAGCCGATAACGGTCACGCCGTTGCCCGACACGATCTTTTCATCCTTGACCGTCAGTTCGCAGTTACCGCCCCGTTCAGCGGCCAGGTCAACCACCACCGAACCCGGTTTCTGCAGGGCCACCATTTCGGCGGTCCACAGCACCGGCGCGGGCCGGTTCGGGATCAGCGCCGTGGTGATGACGATGTCAATCTCGGGCGCCAACTCGCGGAATTTCTCCAACTGCTTAGCCTGAAACTCCGGGCTGGACGGGGCCGCGTAGCCGCCTGTGGCCGCGCCGTCCTGCTGGGCTTCTTCGAAGTCCAGGAAAACGAACTCGGCGCCCATGCTCTCGATCTGCTCGGCTACTTCGGGGCGCACGTCGAAGGCCATGGTGATTGCGCCCAGCGCGACCGAAGTGCCGATGGCCGCCAACCCAGCAACCCCTGCCCCGACGACCAGAACCTTGGCGGGCGGCACCTTACCCGCTGCCGTGACCTGACCCGTGAAGAATCGGCCGAAATTATTCCCGGCCTCGATCACCGCGCGATAGCCGCCGATGTTGGCCATGGATGACAGAGCATCCATTTTCTGCGCGCGAGAGATCCGGGGCACCATGTCCATGGCCAGCACGGACATGTTCTTGGCGTTCATGGCAGCCAGCAATTCTTCATTGGCGGCAGGCCAGACAAACGAAACCAGCGTCTTCCCGTCGGGGGCTGCTGCAACTTCTTCGGAAGACGGTTCTCGGACTTTGGCTATCACATCAGCCTGTGACCAAAGATCCGACGCCGATGAGACGACCGTAACGCCGGCCTCAGTATAGGCCCCGTCTGAAATCGACGCCGCTGCACCCGCGCCGCTTTCGACCAGACATTCGTAACCAAGTTTCTGCAGCCGCGCTGCACTGTCCGGAGTCAGTGCGACCCGAGCCTCGCCTGGGAAAATTTCCTTGGGCGCTCCAATTTTCATCTGTCCCTCTCCGCTGCTGGCTGTGATGAGCCGTCGTTTTTCTTTTCTGCTAGCAGCTTTTGCTGCAGTGCAGCATATCCTTTGTCAAATCGCCGCGCACCCGTCGAGTGGACGAATTTACGCAGTTGTCAAAGACTGGAAACGCTTTCCATTCCGACGATCTAGCGCATCGCCAAGAAGAACCAAGAAAAACCTTGGGGCAACCTGTCGCAACGTCGGTTCTGGCGGCATAGCCTTTGTTTCAACAGTTTTCAGCCATTCCAATCATTCGGCGGCACATCCAGCGATGGATTTTGATCGAAGAAGCCTTCAGGCATCCAATGGAAGTTCGCATAGACAACGGGTTGCACAGGCCAATCCTCGGGCCTGGGCAAGTGGCTGAAATTCAGCGTGTACCAGGCGGTGATATCTTTGCCGACCAGAGACCTGTCCTGCTGCACCCAGACCGGCAAGCCATCGGTGCCCTGGCTTTGGTTCACCCATTCCCCCGCCGGATAGCGTTCATCCCTACGGTATTGAGTGGCCCAGAAGTGGTTGAACATAAAACCTGCCCGCTTTGCTACAGGGGCCTCGGGATCCAGCATGGGTAAGGTGTTTGCCCCGGGTGCCAAACGGTACGCCGAGGGTTTGCCGAGGCCGTTCACCTTGTCCGCGCTTTGTACTTTCCAACTGCGCCCGGTCAGCGGGTCCAGCTTGCGCCCTGCTTCGGCTTCTGACGCGAACACCCGGTCGACAATCCCCACCGCATTGCCATGGGGGTTGTCCGGACCCATGGGCGCGGGCTGGAATTCGACCTCGGCCACCGAATTGGCATTGCCATCGACGCACATCTCAAACCGGAAACTGAAAGCATGTTGGTGCACGTGGCTGGCGACCCCCGGGGCGACCATTGCGCCGAAGACCGGGTCTTCCCCCGGGGCGATGCCCGACGGAAACGGGATGCCGGTCGCCTTGATCTCGACCCCAATATTGCCGTCCTGGTAGAAGTACCAAAAGAAGCCATAGACATAGTTTCCGATTGTTGCGATTGAGGAAATCACCAGCCGCCGCGACCGCACGGCCCGCATCTTGCCGGTGTGCACATCCGTATGCTTCCACAGCAGCCCGAAATCTTCCTCATGCATGCAGACGGCATTTGGGATGGGTTGTGGATTGCCCTGCCAGTCATGGGTGCAGAGGTCGAAATAGTGGATGTGCCCCAGACAATCGCAGCCCAGTTTCAAACTGTCCAGCGCCGCGCCGATCCCGTATTCGCCGGTGTCGAAGGCATTCCGGCGGTAGTTGCCCCCGGTGGGATCGCCATAGGGCACGACCATTTCAGCCATCGATGCCCGGTGCATGATCGGCCGATCCCGGCCCTGGTCATGATAGGCGATGTCATGCAGAACCAGGCCTTCGCGGTGGTTGTACCCCACACGCATGGACCAGTTCTGCCATCGCACCCCATACCCGTCGACTTCGAAACTCGGCCCATGGGGCTGTGTGATCTCCAGCGGTTTGATGTCGGTGCGCAAGCCTTCCGTGGGCCGGATCGCCGCTGTGTCGGGCGGCAAAGGCACCGCACCG
Organism: Pseudomonadota bacterium; assembly: GCA_039028795.1. GTDB lineage: Bacteria > Pseudomonadota > Alphaproteobacteria > Rhodobacterales > Rhodobacteraceae > Thermohalobaculum. The sequence continues at coordinate 136,621 of JBCCHJ010000001.1, read as the reverse complement.
AAATCATCGACCCGGATGACTTCATGCCGGTGCAAGTCGACAACCGGGTGGAGGTTGGCAATAGGGCGGCCATAGCGGTTGTCGCCCGCATCGTTGATCACCCAGCAATGGCAATAGGCGATGCGCTCGCCGTCTTCCTCGGTGATCCCAAAGTTCCCGGCCGCCCAGGTTTCAATCAGCACTGTGTCCAGATCAGTGATCCCGCGCTTGGCCAAGGCATCGACAACCCGCTGGTCCTGTTTGCAGATCTTGTCACCCTCGGCGAATTCATCCGGCACGATCCTGGCCTGGACGCCTGGAACATGTTCCCAATTTAACAACGCGCCATCCGACAGGCGCACCAGCCCGCGCATAGTCCGATTGGAAGATCGTTCATAGCAGCAGACATAGGCGCGGCGCTCCGGACTGCCCGCCGCACGTTCTTCCCGCGTAGGTTCGTCCAGGGTGATCGTTTCGAACCAGGCCGTGGCGTCCATGCCAGCATCGCGGCGCACTGCCTTAGCCGCAGCCTCGATTTCCGCGGCGCTCAGCGGGTCAAGTGGATGGTCTGCCATGGTGGTCCCCCCGGATCGACTATCTTCCAACAAGACAAGCACGGAACTGATTGCGGTTTCACCCAAAATCGACGCGGTGCGGCATCAGACTCGGCCGCGAGGCCCAGACAACAGTCGCCCATACCCATGGACCGGCATGTCAACACCTGCGAGACCTACGCATCGCCACAGGCTCGCCTGGTTCGCCGTGATTACCGGTCGTTGCAGGGTCTGTTCCAGGGCGTCGATGATCCCAATGCAACGCACGCCAGTGCCCGCGATCAAAATGCCATCCGCCGTCGCCGGACAGTTCGCGACAATCTGATCGTGCAACAGGCCAACATCCTGCTCGATATGCATAAGACGGCCATAGAGATCTTGCGGCGGGATGCCTGCCCATTTTTCACCGGCGTCGCTATGGTGCAGTGCGGCCTCTGGAAAGCCAAGCGCGGCAAAGTAAGCCATGCCTGCCGCGATCAGTTTTTCCCCAAACCAAGGCGGGAAGACAATGAACGGCTTTGTCACTCCCATTGCCTGCAAGGCGTGCGCGCAATCGATCCCGTTCGTGGTCACCCGCGTTTTGGGGTGCACTTCGGATTGCAGCCGAGTGATCACGGCCTGATCCCAGCCTGGTCCGCCCAAGACACTACTGGAGGTATGGGCCATCACCACCGCGTCCAGCGCCATGCCTTTGAACGCTGCCGCGCCTCGCTCCAAATCCAGGGCTAACTCCACGCCTGTCCCATCATCCAGCCAGGGTGCCCACGGGGCGGGCGCTAGTACCCGGGCCGCGTGCACAGACACGTCGGTTGGCGCCATGGCCCACCATTCAGCCTCTGGCACTACTTCGGTCCCGACAATAAAGATGCCGAACCGGGCGGTGCTGCCCCAATTGTCCTGCGCTGTACCCATTAACTCGGCTTCGTGAATCCTGGTCTTTTGATTGACAGGTTCGGAACCAAATTTCGAGGCCAGAATGCCGGCAGGCAGAATAGGGTGTCCTCAGGCAGACCACTCGCCGGTGCGTTCTAGCTGCCGGGAATACTCGCCAAACTCCGTCGTCAAGGGCAAACCGTCTTCGATGGTGTGCACCAGATCGGCGCGGAACCGGATCAAACGCTGAGCGCCCTCGAAGGCGTCGACCTCGGGCCCATCCCAAATCATCTCTGCCTTGCCGGTCATAGTCACCATTGTGCGGGTTTGGAAATCCGGGAACAGAAAGCCCGCCTTCGGGTTCACGTGCAGATTACCGATAGTGTTAAAGGCGTTGTTTCCGCGGAAATCAGGGATAGTCAGCGTCCGGTTATCATCGATCTTCACGAACCCAGGCTTGCCACCACGGTGCGAGACATCGGTGCCGTGAGTCACATCCTCTGCATTCGCGCGATATGTGCTTGCGATGAACAGGGTATCGGACCGTGTCAAAACGGATTGCACAGTATCGTCAAACCGGTCTCCGCTGCGGACAATCGGCATCGCTGCATCATCCAGCGCAACGGTCCGGGTCTGGATATACTGAGGACAATTGCCAAAGCTCTGGAGCACATCGAGGGCGAAGCCATCATCTTTCAGCGCCTTAACTCGGCCAGACATGCGGTTGCGGCGCCGAGTTTCCAATTGGATACCTAAGACACCGATGTCCGCCTCCAGGGCCAGGTTCTCCGCCAGAGGATCGCCCTCGACCGGGACTGCTGCAATATCCAGCGTGCCCTCGTAGGGCGTCGAAAGAAAGCCTGGGCTGCCTGTAACGATCGAGGCCCAAGGACGTCCTTCGACGTCAACCGATCCCAGCACCAGGAAGGGCAACTCGCCATAGAATTCGCGATGCTGATCGATCAGAATGGGTCGGATCATGCGTCGTCCGGTACCGTCGACGCGCTCTCGCACGCCGAGAAGTTCCTGCACGGCGAGTTCGCCTTCGTGATAGGGGGATGGTCCTTCCCACATCTGTTCGCTCCTATCTCAGGCCTGTGCCGGGGAAGCAATGAACTCGAATCGGATGCCGCCGGGGATCGTGCACATCAGATGGCGCAGCGGGGTTTCGCCCAGAGGTTCCGGTGCGAACTCGATTTCCACGCCATCGGTGTCGGCGAGTGTCCTCCCAAGCTCTTCCAAAGCTTCGTGGTCCGGCACCTTAAGCGCCAAGTGGTGCAAGCCAATCACTGTCTTGCGGTCGAAGGGCACGGCCGTTGCGGGATCCTTTGCCTGCCAGAGCGTGATCATCGTCGCGCCATCAGTGACGAAAGCCGCTGGATAATCGGGCCGCTCCCCAACAACGGAGAACCCCAGAATGCCGGTAAAGAAGTCCCGGGTCATCTGCAGATTCGGGACAGTCAGACCGATGTGGTGGGCCCCCTGAGTTAATGGCTTCGCGATCATGGATGTGTTCCTCCGGCTGTTGCTGCGGGGAAGATGACCATTTTGATTTTAATAAAGAACCTGTAGAGGTAGAAATTCATTATTTCAGAAAGTGAAATGATATGGATCGCCTTCGCACGCTGTCGATCTTTTGCGCGGTGGCCGAGGACGCGGGGTTCGCCGCCGCGGCCCGCAGGTTGAACCTGTCGCCCCCGACCGTGACGCGGGCCATCAGCACTTTGGAAAACCGTCTGGGCGCAAGGTTGGTGCATCGGACCACAAGGGCGGTCAGTCTGACCGACGCTGGGCAAAGGTACTACGCTGACAGCAAGCGGATCCTTGCGGAACTGGAAGATGCCGACCGGCAGGCGGCGGGCTTGCATGCCGCGCCGCGAGGCGAAGTGAGCATCACGGCCTCGGTGCTGTTTGGTCGCAAGATCGTGGCACCCGCTCTGTTCGAGATGCTGGATCTCTATCCGGATATCTCGGTCACCACGATGTTTGTAGACCGCGTGGTGAACATGGTGGACGAAGGTTTGGACATCGCGGTGCGAATCGCCGAGCTGCCAGATTCCTCTCTGACCGCTGTCAAAGTCGGTGCAGTCCGGCAACTACTTTGCGCTGCGCCGGAGTATCTGGACAAGCACGGCCGCCCGGAACACCCCGACCAGCTACCGGACCATGATATCCTATTGTTCACTGGATCAAGTCTGGCGGTCGACTGGTCGTTGGAACGGGATGGGAAGAAATTTGCAGTGCCCGTTTCCTCCCGCCTGCGGACGAACACGGGCGATGTAACAATTGCCGGGGCGATTGCGGGCCGCGGTATTGCCAGGGTCCTGTCCTATCAGGTCGCAGATGAATTGGCGAATGGACGGCTGGAGATCGTGCTGGCCAACTACATCCCGCCACCCGTGCCGGTCCATGTCTTGCATCGGGAAACCGGCCGCGTTTCCGCCCGCATTCGGGCAGTTGTAGACCATCTGGTCTCTCGCCTGCGTGCCACAGAGATCTTGCGGCAGGCCGGATGACGCAATGCGTCTAATGTAGATCTGCCTGATCTAACTAAAGATCAAAGGACTTCTAAGCAGTACTTGATGCTTGGTAGTAGATCACGCCGCACCGTGTTTGATAATAACTAATGTAATTCGAAACGCCCGCACCCTACCCCGGCACAACATGCCGTGTCGGCGTTTTCGGGAAAGCGGCAAAGATCCAAAGCACCGCTAACCCGATCGAGATCAACCCGTTCCACCCGGCCATGGTGATGCCGAACAGATCCCACACGATCTCGTCGCAGCGGACCAACGGCGTTTCCAGCAACTGATCAAGCAGTTGGTCAGAGCTTAACGCCCCGGGATCCGCACCAGAACAACTGCCGGGGCCCTTCCACCATTTCTGCTCTACTCCTGCATGGAAGATGCCCAGTCCGGTGCTAAACGCCATGGTGGCCGCGCCCATTCCTGCCAGTACGCGGCGCTGCTGCCAAAGCAAAGTCATCGCGGAGACGGCTATCAAGATCGCCACCGCGTGCGGCCAGCGCTGCCAAATACACATCGGACATGGTGCGAGTTCACCGATAAATTGAAATCCGAACGCCCCCGCCAAAAGCAGAAACGATCCCAATCCCGCTAACAGTATTCGTCCATAAACCGACATGTCGTAGGTCCTACCCTAGGTCAGGCCTCAACTACAATTGATAATCAGCGGCGCGATGCTGGCTGAATTTATAATCCCAGCCATAACTTCAACAAGGTGGCAACTGTCGCCCCGGCGAAGACCAATGTGGCGATCCAAACTGTGCCGATCACGCCGCCGACCACGACCAAAATGCCATCGCGTTGCAACAGACCCATGGACACCAGCACAACCGCGAAACCTGGGACCGTGTTGGTCCCGGGCAACGGAACCATGATCGAAGCACTGAACAGCAACAAAGCCAATCCGACGATTTGCGAGACAGGACGCCGGGTCAGGAAGCCCAGTCTGGGCCGGCTGAGTGCTTCTACCCGCGTCAGCCACGGCTTAGCCCGGGTTGCCAAAGCCGCAAGGCCCGCCGTCGAAACCTGGCGCTGTCGCAGTTTTTGCGGCAACCATGGCGCGTTCCGTCCCATCACGATCTGCGCGGCGACGAACACCAAGGGCAACGATACGATCTGCGGAATTCCGTAGAGGAACGGAATGCAGCACGGCAGCGCCAGGATCAGCAGAAAAAGGCCAAAGGCCCGCCCATGCAGTTCGTCCAGAACCCAGCCCAATGTCACATGCTCGCCCGAGGCTGCTGTTGCTAGCGCCAGCAACCGGTCTGAGATGGCATCGTCTTGCTTTGTCTCTGCGTCCATGACGTGTTCGGCCCATTCAGCATAAAGATGTCGACCGTCCATGGTCGTCCGGCCTGCACGCTCAACCGCCGCCAGTTATCAGGGCATAACGGCTTCGGAAAGATGAAAGATGCTCGGGCGGATCGCCTTCAACGATCAGAATCTTTTCCGCAACGACTAAGCCGCTTGCCGATCACCATTGAGCGCCTGCGTTGAGCTGGATATCCTCCATGGTCAGGCCCGGTGCCTGGTCCGAGCATATGAAGGATACCAGCGCTGCGATCTCCTCTGCTTGCACCAGCCGATTCTGCGGATTGGCAGATGCCAGAGCCGCCATTTCCGTGGCATAGTCATGCCCGGCCGCAGCGGCTTGCTTCGCGGCGCTGGCGCGCAGCATATCAGTCTCGACCCACGTCGGGCTGACGGCCAAAGCCGTGACACCGTGCGGGGCGCCTTCCTGCGCCACGGCACGGGTCAAGCCCAGCAGTCCGGATTTCGACGCGCAATAGGCCGCATGGGTCGGCATCGCTGTCGTAGCTGCGGTCGAGGCGACGTTGATGATGCGGCCCCATCCTGATTGGATCATGCTGGGAAGGCAGGCCCTGATCATACGGAACGGCCCGGATAGATTAGCGTCGATGACCGCATCCCAGTCTTCGTCGGAATGGCCGCACACGGTTTGATGGACCGAGACGCCAGCAGAGTTCACCAGTATATCGGGTGTGCCCAATCGATCCCTTACGTCTGCGATAAAATCCGCGACAGAAGCCGTGTGGCAAACATCCAGCGCAGCTGCGACCGCCCCATTCCCGATTTCGTCTTCCGTCTGCGCCGCAACCGCAGCATCGCCAGTGCGCCGTGCGCCAACGGCCACTCTGGCGCCACGAACCGCCAGCGCCTTTGCAATTGCAAGCCCGATCCCAGCATTCCCGCCGGTTACCACCGCCACCCGGTTCGCGTGCCAAGGCTCTGAGGTCATGATCAATCCCGCCTAAGATCGGGATCAGATTTTCACCACAGGGAGGCAAGATCAATCGTTGACCCAAAGCGCGGCATCCCTATGATGCGCCAGCCTGCCCGGATGGCGGAATTGGTAGACGCAGCGGATTCAAAATCCGCCGGCCTTACGGCTGTGGGAGTTCGAGTCTCCCTCCGGGCACCAAATTGCACTTCAGATGCTGAATTCTTCCCTAAATAACTGAAATATATTGATAATTCTTGACTTCTAAGGCCCTGCTTCCGGCAATAGCGCAAGCTATTTTCAGAACTGCGCGGCGCAGAGGACGAACAATATGCATGCGGTGGAGATCAACTATCCCACACAAGGCTCGAAAGTGCGGTCCGTAAGCCCACGCCTCGCAAGTGGTCGAAGACAGCGAGAATACCGTGCAGACTGGCAACGCTGACGCAACTTCGTCACAATCTTAACAAACAATCGACGGATGAATGTGCGTTGAGTCGTTCTTCCTAAAGTTTCTTCCAATCCTCTGTGTTCGGTACGTGCAACGATCAAAAGAATGCGCACCGTCGCAAATTCGGGCGCGAAAGACAAAGGGACAATCATGCCTACTTCAGAGTCGCCCACTGCCGATCTTGATGTGGCACTGCGGAGTAGTTGGAGCAGCGGCATCGTGGTCGACCTAACTCTGACGGCCGAGTTGTCTCTGAACGGATGGATTATTGAGTTCGAGTACAACGGCGATATCGTCAACATCTGGAACGCACGTGTCGACTCGCGCGATGGCAATCGCTACATCGTCGAAAATATGGGATACAATAGCGTACTTGCGGGCGGTGCCTCGACTATGTTCGGGTTCGAAGGCAGCGGAAGCGCAACTGAAGTCATACCAATTTCGATCAATGATGACCCGTTCGATGGCGGAGGCAGTGATCCAGTCCCTGCACCAACCCCAACGGTTTCGTTGGGCGATGCAGTGGCCTCCGAAGAAGACGGCACGATTGCATTCACACTGTCATTGTCCGAGGCCACAAGTGAGAACGTCACAATCGACTACCAGACCTTTGCCGCAACGGCTTCGGAAGGTAGCGACTTCACCGCAATCCAGGCTCAAGTCGTAATTCCAGCGGGACAGACATCGGCCACTATAACGATCCAACTGGCCGATGACGCGATACCAGAGCCAACGGAACAGTTCGAATTGCGGCTTTTGTCGGCGCAAGGGGCAGAGATTGCCGATGGTACCGGCGTGGGTCAGATCACAGATGGTGACGGCGATCCCACGCCGCCCCCAGACCCTATGGTTTCCATCAGCGATGCGAGCGCGGTCGAAGGAGATCCCGGAACTGGCGGCGGCACAGGGACGCCGTCGCCCGCAGGCAGTTTCATTGTAGACGGTCCCTTGTCGACTTCAGGCAATCAAATCATCGATGCGAACGGCAATGCTGTACAGATCCGCGCCGTCAATTGGTTCGGTGCTGAAAATGACGTACGAGCGCCGCACGGTCTATGGCAGCGCCCAATGACCGAAATGATGGACCAGATGGTGGCCGAGGGCTTTAACGCCATCCGGCTGCCATTTTCCGTACAGAATATCCTGGAGGATCAGGTCGCCACAGCGGTCAATGGCGATCCCAGCCTGGCGGGGCTGACAACCCTGGAGATCTTTGATCGGATCGTCGCTTACGCAGAAGAAATCGGCATCAAGATCATCCTTGATGCGCATCGGATCACCCAGGGCAATGGCGCAGAGGGTATCTGGTATTCCGGCGAGTACGACGAGGCCGATTGGATTGATACTTGGGAGCTACTGGCGGAGCGATATGGTGACAGCTCTGCAGTAATCGGCGCTGATCTTTTGAACGAGCCGCATCTTGGGACCTGGGGCACTGGGAACCGGAACGATTGGGCCGCAGCTGCCGAGCAGGCCGGAAACGCTGTACTAGACGTGGCGCCGAATTGGCTGATCCTGGTCGAAGGAATCGGTACCTATGATGGCGATAATTATTGGTGGGGTGGCCAGCTTCAAGGCGTACGCGACCGTCCGGTTGAGCTGAACGTTGACAATAAACTAATCTACTCACCACACGACTATCCAGCATCGGTTTTCAATCAGCCGTGGTTCAACGATGGGTCGAACCTCTATGACGTTTTCCGTGAAAACTGGGGTTTCATATACGAAGAGGGTATTGCGCCGGTTCTGTTGGGCGAATTCGGTTCCCGGCTGGAGAATGCCCAGGACCTGCTTTGGGCCGATGCGATCACCGCCTATCTAGGCGGCGACTTCGACGGCGACGGCATAAGCGATCTAAATGCAGACGCGGTGGGCCCCAGCTTCGCCTGGTGGTCCTGGAACCCGAATTCCGGCGATACCGGAGGTTATCTGCTGGATGACTGGGTAACCATTCGCCAAAACGCGGCAGATCTATTGGATCCGCTTCTGGACGGTGATGCAGTTGGCGGTCCCGTCGGTGGCCCGATCTATGTGACGTTCGACGTGGTTCTGGACGCGCCTGCGACAGAGGCGGTCAGCTATCACTACGAGACACAAGACGGAACAGCAACGGGTGGACAAGACTATGTCGCCAGCACTGGGACTGTCAGCTTTGCCGTAGGTCAACAAACCGCGCAGGTCCGGATCGAGATACTGTCAGACAATGATATTGAAGATAACGAAACCTTTTCATTGGTGCTCAGCGATCTGGACGGCACCGATCTGACAGCCACAGGCACGATTATCGACGATGACCAAGCAGTGGATCCAGACCCTGTGGACCCCGACCCTGTCGATCCTGATCCGGTTGATCCAGACCCTGTTGACCCGCCCAGCGATGACTATGGTGCTTTCAGTCTTTCGATTGACGATTGGGGATCAGGCTTTGTCGCCCGGTTCAACTTTACGCCAGAAGTTGCCGTAAACGGCGGTTGGACTGCCCGCATCGCCACGAATGCCAATATTACGAATATCTGGAATGCTGAAATCGTCAGCCATGAACCAGGCATCCTGACAATCCAAAACGCGAGTTGGAATGCCAGCATCGGGTCGGGTGAAACCATTGAAGTTGGCTTCCAAGGCAGCGGACCATCCGATGGACTGTCTTTGATCGACACAACGCTGATCGCAGGAAGCGGGCCATTGCCAGGCGATCCAGACCCTGTTGGCCCGCCCATTGATCCCGATCCAATTCCAGTCGACCCCGATCCTGTTGATCCGGACCCGGTTGACCCTGGCCCGTTTGTCGGCGGCGGCCAGACCTATTTCGTTGGCCAGACATCGGTCGTCACCGGATTTGACCCGACACGCGATGTGCTCGATCTTGGACCGAACTCGATCCACAACCAGATACCGGTCGACACGCCTGACGGCTTCATGATGCTACACATGTTCAACCCCAGCCTGTCTTTGCTGGTCGAAGGCGTTAATCTGGCCGATCTGCATCCAGAGAACTTCGTACCGATCGCCGACAGTCACCTGCAGCAGGATCTGAGTGCCGCGCTGGCATATGCGGACGAAAGCGGTCTGGCCCGGCCGAACACAGTTTATGTCCGCTCGCATGAACAGGGCGTCGAGGAGGTCGTTGATTTCAACCCAGCAACGGACAAGGTCAGCTTCTTCTATCTATCTGTGCGCGGTGATGGTCAGCTCAACTTCGCAGTGGATCAAACCGCCGAAGGCGCCCGGTTCTACAGCCCGCTGACCGGGCAGAGCCTGACGCTTCGGGGCGTCAGTTTCTCGGATCTGGACAGCTCACACTTCGAATGGCGCGCCAATCAGCTGGAGGACGGCATCGCCGGGCGTATGGGCCTGGAAGGCGTCATCGACAATTTCAGCTACACAACCGAGAACATCTTCAGCGGTAAAAGCGTTGCGATGGCAGGGGGCGTCGATCGTGCCCCATATCACAGCCAGCCGGATTACACCGGCACGCCGATCAGCGAACTTTCGGATCCGCTGGATCCCGATCCGATGCCGGTGGATCCCGATCCGGTCGATCCTGATCCTGTGGACCCTGGCTCAGGCGGAGGCTCTGGCCCATTCGTTGGCGGTGGCCAGACCTATTTCGTCGGTCAGACCAATGTCGTGACTGGCTTCGACCCGACGCGGGATGTGCTCGATCTGGGACCGAACTCAATTCACAACCAGATCCCGATCGACACGCCCGACGGCTTTGTGATGCTGCACATGTTCAATTCCAGCCTCTCGATGCTGGTGGAGGGTGTCAGCCTTGCCGATCTGCACCCCGAAAGCTTCGCGCCTATTTTGGACAGCCACCTGCAGCAGGACATCAGCGCGGCGCTCGCCTATGCGGACGGCTCGGGTCTGGTCCGGGCGAACACGGTTTATGTACGGTCCCACGAAGAGGGCGTCGAGGAGATCGTCGACTTCAACCCCGCCACCGACAAGGTCAGTTTCTTCTACCTGTCTGTCCGCGGCGACGGTCAGCTCAACTTCGCGGTCGAGGACACCTCAGAAGGCGCCCGGTTCTACAGCCCGCTGACGGGGCAGAGCATAACGCTTCGCGACGTGAGCTTCTCAGACCTGGACAGTTCGCATTTCGAATGGCGCGCCAACCAGTTGGAAGACGGCATTGCCGGGCGTATGGGCCTGGAGAGCGTGATCGATAATTTCAGCTACCCAACCGAGAATATCTTCAGCGGCAAGAGTGTTGCCATGGCGGGCGGCGTCGACCGTGCGTCATATCACAGCCAGCCGGACTATACTGGGACCCCGATCGGTGAGGTGACCGATCCGGGCGGTGGCCCCGGCGGCGGCACCGGCTATGCCCCGGTCGTGGTGACTGTGACCGGCGGATCGGTGACCGAGGCCGATCCGATGATGGGCCACACCCACGACGATGGCTCGATGCATGTTCACGATGACGGGCACCGCTATATAACCTTCACGGTCTCGCTGGATGCACCAGCAACAGAGGAGCTGGTGCTGACTTACGCAACAGCCGATGGCACCGCTGTTGCGGATACGACCAGCAGTATCGCCTGGGACTATCACGAAGCCTCAGGCACGCTGACCTTCGCTGCGGGCGAGCAGACCAAGACCGTGGTCGTTTCGGTTCATCCAGATACCCTCGTCGAGGATACCGAGACCTTCATCTTCCGCGTCTCCGGCGACAACGTAGCAGGAGTTCTGGAGGCCACCGGCACCATCTATGACGACGACACCAGCAATCCAGTTGATCCAGATCCGGTCGAACCAGATCCAGATCCACATCCGCACCCTCATCCAATGCCAGGTGAGTTCACAGACATCACCGAGTATGGCGTCCATCACGGCACCAGCAGCCATACCGGTCATGATGAGCTGATGGGAGGCCGCACAGCGATCACGACAGAGGCCGTGATCGCTTACAACGGCCTTCGTAACTACCTTGGCCTGGAAGATGCGACAATAGAGGAAGTAGGCACTTGGGCCTTTGACAACACGCTGACCAACAACACCCAAGCCTGGGGCGGCGATCTGCAAGGTGTAGGCCTTTGGTACGCAATGCAAGGCGCGAAGGTTGGTTGGATCAGCGACGATGCCTTCGATCCTCAGATCCTGGCAGATATCCAGCGCGAAGCGCGTTCGGGAGAACCAGCAAATGTGATCACCATGGTCGAACAATATGGCCATGACGGGTTCGCCGATTTCCTGACCGACAATGGGTTGTTCCACCACTTCGTAAACACGCTGAAGATGGAACCGCACTATGGCGGGTGGATGCATGGCCGCACCCATGGCTGGTTGAACCTGCCTGAAGGTGCCATCGCTCATGATGTAAACCATCTGACTGTGCTGAGCCACGACCAAACGCAGCCCTTCATGAACGACACGTTCGACTGGCCACAATGGCCAGCGCTCGACGTGCCGCATCAAGACGTCATCGACTATTTCCAATCGATGGTGGTGTTGGGTGATCCACTGGGCGATGCTCTGCCTTCAACGGGTAACCCACCTATACCGACTGCATCCGATCCCGTTGAACCGAACCCAGTAGTGCCTGATCCAGATCCTGTCGAGCCAATCCCGGCGCCGTCGTCCGGCGATGGATCTGACAGCTTGGATGCACGGCTGACCATCGAAAACGATTGGGGCAGTGGTGCGGTGATCAATCTGGAAATCACCAATGTCGATCAGTTGCAGTTCAATGGCGGCTGGACCGTCACATTCGACTTTGATGCGGCGTCGATCCTGGGCAACTGGAACAGTGAATGGGCCGCCACAAGCAACGGCGTGACCGTCACGGATGTCGGCTGGAACGGTGAACTTGCGGCAGGCCAAACCGTCGCCGTCGGCTTCCAAGTCAACACAGTTAACCTGGACGAAGACACGCTGAATGCAGATGCTGACTTCCAATTTCTCTGAAAACTATACTTGGTCTATCAAGCGAGAGGCTATTTTATGAAGTCTCAAATCGGATTGAGTACTGAACCTTTCATCAAGCTTATTTCTTCTGAAAGTTATGTCACCTAATTCGCCGCCAACAAGCTTATTTCATCGCTCTGATTTCGTCTGTTGGATGACCGCTTTGCTCAGCGTCCGAAAGCAGGTTCAAAATGGCTGACTAGTCTCAGATGTAAAACACAACTCTTTCAATAAATTGGCGCTCGCAACTCTGTGTGGATACTGAGTATCGATTCCACTTGATCCTCTGCTCCAGGGCACCAGCTGCTCTCGATGGCAGAGCAGCTGGCGGCCTGTATTGCCAATTATCAGCTTTCCGATTGCAGTCGAACCCAGATTTCAACCCGGCGATTGTTGGCACGGCCATCATCGGTGTTGTTACAGTCAACCGGCATTTGCTCGCCAAAGCTCAGCGATGTCAAAGGCACCTGCAGCAGCGTCTCTGGGCTGAACTGTGCGGCCAGAAGTTCGCGGACCGTATCGGCACGCTGGGCTGCCAGGATCGTGTTCCTAGGCGCTGGTCCGACGCTGTCGGCAAACCCGACAACGAGAACCTCCTGGCCTTCAAACTCACGGTTCCGGAGGCGCTTCGCCAATTCTTGAACGTTCGCCACTGACTCGGCGTCCAGACGGCTTGAGCCTTGCAAGAAACGGAAAGTGATCGATAGACGGTCGGCATAGCGAAGCTCGCGCATCATCGAGGCGAACTCTGCACCGTCGAAGTCAGGTTCGACCGCTGCCGTGTGGATCACGGCAGCTCCCATGTCCTGGATCTTCATCCGCTGCAATGTCCGACTTGCAAAGCCTGCCTGTGCTACAAGCTGCTGAGCTTCGTCCGTTTGCGCCCATTCGATGAAGGCTTCGATAAACGGGTGGCCACCTTTCGACTTTGTGTATGCATATATCGGCGAAGCAAGTGGGTAGCGCCCAACCTTTACATCGAAGTTGGAAGGAGAAGAGACCAAGCCGCAGACATTGCGAATGCTGAGCATTTTGGACTTTGAGTTTACCGCAGAAACGCGTTCCACCAACCCTATCACGTGACGTTCTGACTGGACGGCGGCAATGACATCTTCGTCTGTGGCATGAACGACGATCTCATCCGGCTGATTGTCGATGAAGTTTGCCAATTTGACCAGGGAGTCCGCATCCCGGATCACCCGGTCCTCTGCGAGGTGAAGCGTAATTGGAAAGTCGCCCGCACCCAGCGATCGCCAAGACCGAAGATCGCCGCTCCAAATGGCCGCCAGTTCCTCGACGCTGAGATCACGCACAGGATTATCGTCATTGGCGATGAAGACCAAACCACTTTGCCCAAGCAACGTCGCGTTGAGGCTGCCGAAAGATGAGAAATCTTGCTGAGCATCGGCGCTGAGTTCACGGTTCAAGATAAGCGCTTCAGTCTTGCTATCTTCGAATGCTCCGCCCGGGCCGTCATCTGCGCCATGAACGAAGTTTATATTTGCGATCAGTTCACCGGATTCTTGGTCATTGATGCGCACGACGTCCGTGCGTCCTTCGCTTGAAGCCGCTTGATAGAGCTGTTGTTGCGACCTGGCGAAACCCCTGAGCAACGTTTGCATCATGTTGCTAGTCGAACGATCGGCAATCCGGATTGAGAAGTTTGGATCGTAAACTTCGATCTCTGGGCAAACGTCACCGACACAATCGACCAGTCTGTTGGAGATCCTGAACTCACCTAGCGCGGTCCGTATGGTGTAGTGATCGCTGCTGTAATCAACAAGCTCTCCCATGATCACCGTCCCGTCGGAAACTGCTGTCAGTATCACCTGACGGGTGAGCGCTGGGTCAGGTGAAAGGTCGGGGCATGCGGCGCCAGTACATTCGACCGAGTCGAAGGCAACGGTCAACGTGCCAAGGTTGGATTTTATGATGTAAACGTCTTCATTGTATTCGATCAACTCGCCGCGAATTCTGGTGCTGCCGTCGATCGCCTCTAGCGTCACCTTATTATCCGACTGTGCGATACTGGGCAAAGTGGATGAGCCCATTGTCAACGCGAATGACGCCGCGGCCAGTACACCAACTTTCAACGAATTTGATGCGGCCGGCATCCGTGCCTCAAACCAACGGTGGACAAGCATCTTACACCTCTCAACTTTCTTTCACTCGATCATCCAGGTCCAGAACTGGAACACCGATTCCTGCTTAAGCTTTCATTAGGCTGGCTTGGGCATCTCCTCCCAGCTACCCGGCGTGCAGAGCGCCATTGAGCTTGGATGGGATGAGACAGAGATTACATCCGCAGTACCGCATCAAAGGTTGGGATACTTTGAGCCGCAGCAAACATTTCTGCCTGCCTACCAGCCGGTCGAAACCGGAGGTCCTGCGGATACATCACTTGTCAAGTTTCTATGCCCCCAAGCGCCCGATCTTACCCATTCGCTCCCATTTCTTCGTACATGTGTTCGACGTGTTTTGCGGCTTCCAGCATTGCTTCTTCCTGAGAAGCAATCGAGTAGAGTTCGAGCAGCCCGACCTCACCGCCTTCAGCGATAGTCTGAAGCACGGGCCGCAGATCGCTCCACCGTGCCTTTTCTTCGATCAACGCAAGTTTGATATGTTCAGGCGGAACGGGAAGTTTCAGCGCCTCAACGCCGCCCAGCAACGCTTCCAATGAGTTTTCGAACAGAGAAATGGTCTGTGCCAGGATTTTTCGATTGTCATTGGGTTTGAAACCCAGCGCAATCTTGGTGACTTCTTTCGCCATTTTCTGCGTCAGCATTTCCTGACGGGCAGAAAGTTCCACCGCAATCAGCAGGCTAAGGTGTTCGCCAGTGTCGCCGTAAACCGATACCAGCCGCTTTTCCACGTTCTCGCACATGAACAGCAGGGCCGCGTTCGACTTGGCGATCTCCTCATAGGCTCCATCATCAACCAAACCGGACGAGACAATCTTTTCAACCGCGGATTCCATCGTCGGCCAAACAGCTTCGACAGCCGAAAGCGCCTCTAGCACTTCACCGCTTTCTTCACCGGTCAGGTCAAGTTCGGCATCTCCATTGCGCAGGCCGGCGAGAACCTTCCTGAAACGAACCGCCGCCTCTTCGATGTTCGACAAGAACCGGGACGGTTCGACGTTCAGCTTGATGAACCCCGCACACATTGGGATGCGTTGGGTCAAAACAGCCTGTTCCTCTGCCAGGCCAACGCGATGGACGGCTTGCGCGAAACTTGTGCCTGTTGCGGCCAAGGCCGCGTTCGACAGCAGTGAAGCTGCCCCGGTGGCCGCCGCTGCACCCAACGCAAATTCACGACGACTGATGGTGCGTTTACCAGTATTCATACCTATTCCTCTCGGGTTACTTTTCCGGCGACAGAGGCCGGGTCTGTCTTAGACAGAGTGTTCAGACTGCAGCGGCGCGTTCGATCAGGGCGTTGATGATGTGTCCGTAGATATCCATCAGGATGTCGGATTCCCTGGCCAATTCAGCCAATTCCTCGTTCGTGGCCCGATGCGCCTGATCAACATGATGAAGGATCGGTTGCAGTTTTTCCCAATATACCTTGGCTTCGTCCAGTTTGGGTTGGATGTCGTCCGTCGGTTTGGGCAGCATCACTTCATTGTGCAGCATGATGCCGTTCAGTTTGTCCATACCGAAATCAAAGAGCTGCATCGAGCCGACCAACATATCGTGATGCTTGTCTGCCTCGAATTCCAACGCCACCAGAATGGCTTCCTTGATCATCTTTTGTGATAGCATCTGCTGCACACCGGCGACATCAATTTGATACGCCAATTCCAACGGCAACGATGATTTGTATTCGTGCATGATCCGGTGGAGCAGACTGTCAGTTAACGCCAGAACGTGCCCGTTGACCTTCTCGATCTTTGTGAAGTGGGGTGCATCCACATCGCCCGCGTCAATGACATCTTTCAACTGCGGACCGAGCACCTTCCAGCCGATTTCGACCGTGCCGATGGCCTCTAGAACCAGCTTGTTGTCCTCTGCCGGCATCGCGTATTTCGGATCACCGCTTTTCAGAGCTTGGATGTCGGCGTTGAAAAGCTCAAACTCTTCGGTAAGCACCTCCAAAAAGTGCTTGCGATCGACATCCAGCTTGACGAACGCGGTGGCCAAAGCCATTCGTTGTACAAAGGTTCTTAGCTCGCCAGCGATCTTAATTTTGTGGCTAATGTCTTGTGCTGCTGATGCATTTGTCGCTGTGGCGGCCAAACCTGCTGCCGCAGCCAGTGACGCGTACCCGGCCATTTTGCCAAAGTCACGTCTTTCAAGGATAGTACGCTCACCCATCGTGCGCCCCCACTACTCAATCAACTGGGACCTTAGAAGCTTGCGAATTGAGGCAAAGACGTGGCAGAATTTTGATATGATAACAAATATTACCTAGAACGCTCTCTATTGAAGTCAATGCAAACGATTAATTTTTTTGAAGGTAGTGAGTATGCCCCACAGGGCGATGCATTTCGACCTGTTCTGCGAAGTGTCATGTCACTCAGGAGGCAGCTCAGAATTCGAGCTTTTGACCAGCCGTTCGCTCGAAGTCGGCGCGGTCTCAGATGTGAGTGACGGATTTGCTGCTCTGCGTCCTGACTGCGCTCGGCCAGCTTTCGTACTTCAGATGCAACGAACCCAAAGACGCGCACGCACAGCTTCATCAGCGGCATTCGATGCCCAGAGGTCGTTTATGTCCCCGAGCCTCACCAGCTGAGTTGGTCCAACGTCAAAGTTAGGGAAACGGGGGAGCAGAGATGGCGAACAAGCGAGCCAAACCGGAAGAGATTGTCACGAAGCTTCGGCTCGTTGAGATTCTTGTGGGGCAAGGCATGCCGCGTACGGATGTGATCCATCAGATCGGCGTAACCAGATCAACGACTTCTCATCTCGAGAAGTTAGGCAATCTCGGATCGATACCGAAAGCGCTCTATCTCTTCGGCCATATCATTCGCCAATTGATCGAGGTTCCCGGGTTCCTGGCTGACATGCGCTTCTAGGCGCAAGGCCGTAAGGTTCGCCTGATAACGGCGCGCAAGCTGCGCGGTATCTACATCGGCCGGCAGTTCGCCCTTCGCCTGCGCCATGTCCAAAACGGATTTGATGCCTTCAATCATATTGTTCAGATAGAGATGGCAGCGATCGGTGATTTCGGCGCTTACCGTCGCTGTTTCCAGCAGCGTCTTCACGACCATGCAGGGGCGGCATAGCGGATCATCCGGTGCGTTCTTCCCGATGCGGCGAAGAACGTCCGAAAGCGCAGACAGCAATGAACCGTCGCTTTCATTGACAGCATTCAGCACCGTAAGGCTTTGCGTGAAGTATTGATCAAGCGCCATCAGGTAGAGCGCTTCCTTGCTTTTGAATGCCGCATAGATGCTGCCCGGCTTCATCGACAAGACATGCTCCAGGTCTTTGAGCGATGTGCCGACAAATCCCTTCTCCCAAAAGAGCTGGGTCGCGGCGTCAATCGCTGTCTGGCGGTCGTAGGGGCGTGCTCGTGCCATCGGATACCTTCTTCTTCACTTCGCAAATTACTGGCATCGAATGAAGTTTGCAATCACTTTTGAGTGATCGCTCAAATTATACTTTGAGCAATCACTCAAATCTCCTATGTCTCTCTACATGCAAATCCCGACACCAGCGCATGGAGCTGACGATGACCGAATTTACGATCCACACTGAAGAAACCGCCCCGGATGCCAGCAAACCGATGCTGGCGGATTCAAAAGCCGCATTCGGCATGATCCCGAACATGCATGCCGTAATGGCCGAGGCACCAGGGCTTCTCGAGGCCTATAAGACAACACATACTCTGTTCACGCAGACCAGCTTCGACGCTGCCGAACAAACGGTCGTCTGGCAAACGATCAACGTTGAAAACGACTGCACCTATTGCGTGCCAGCGCATACGGGCATCGCAAAGCACATGGGCGTCGATCAGGCCGTGATCGACGCATTGCGAAGCGGAACCGAACTTCCGACGGATCGGCTCGAGGCGCTGCGTACCTTCACCCTTCGTGTGATCCGCGAGCGGGGCCATGTCGACGAAGCCGGATTGCAGGCGTTCTTTGAAGCCGGTTTCACCAAGCGCCAAGTGCTCGAGGTGGTGCTCGGCTACGCGCAGAAGATCATGTCGAACTACACCAATCATCTGGCCAAAACGCCGTTGGACAGCGCGTTGCAATCGCTTGCTTGGGCCAAGCAGCCGATCGCGGCCGAGTAGTTCCCGGCCGCTTTTTGCCGGGCGCCAAGAGCGCCCGGCTTCAAACACTCAATCATTGGAGAATGACGATGATCGTTGAACTGTCGAAAACCGTCGATGCCCCGGCGTCCGCCCTCTGGCGGGTGATGGGTGAAGAATATGCCGACATCGCGAATGTCGTGTCCGGCGTCTACGTCTCGCAAGCCCGCCCGGGCGCGGGGGTGAACGGTGCCCCGATCGAAGGCCGCGTCTGTCATACCAGCCTGGGCAAGCACCCACTTATCGAAACCATCAAGGTCTATGACCCCGACGCACGCAAACTTTCCTACGACGCCAATAGCAAGAGCTTTCCCGCCTTCGTGAAAAGCCTTGTGAACAATTGGGAGTTTCGGGAGATCAACGAAGCTAAGACAGAAGTACGCATGCGTCTGGAAGGGGATCTTTCGTTTCCTTTCAATTACCTCATGGCTTCGATGATGAAATGGCGGTTCGCCAAGATCATGCCCGGCGTTATCGACGAACTCGCCCATTACGCCCGCACAGGTCAAAAGCATCCGGGAAAAATCGCCTCTGATGCGACGCGCAAGGCGCAAAAGAGCCGCGCTGCGGTGATCATTGCACCTGCGTGAGCCGTGCCCAGCCCCGGCAATGCCCGCCGGGCGATGGACCAAACTTAAATGTCGCGCCCGTTGCCGCTTATCGGAGCAGGGCGCCCGCCAACCTAAAACCAGGAATGAAAGATGAGAAACCTTATGAAATCCGCCTGGGCCGCGTCTCTCGCGCTTGCCGCCAGCATGAGCGTGACGCCGACGGTCTCTGCATATGCCGCAGACGATTCTGCAAACGCAGCATCCGCCATCCCAAAGCCGCACGCCACCCAATCCGTAACGGGCGGCGGCGGCGTACAGATCGCTGTGCAGGAATGGGGTAATCCAGATGGTCCGCCGGTCGTGTTCATCCATGCTCTGGTCAGCAGCCATCTGGGCTATCTGCCGATTGTGGCACAGGGGCCGTTGGCCGAGAATTTTCGCCTGATCACATTCGACAATCGCGGCCATGGAAATTCGGAAAAACCGACCGACATGGCGGCCTATCAGGACGGTGGCATACTGGCGGATGATCTAGCTGCGGTGATCGGACTTGCCGGTGATCAAAAACCCATCGTAGTCGCATGGTCCATCGGTGGCGTCATCCTGGGCGACTACCTGGCGAAATACGGCGACGACGCCATCGCGGGGGCTGTCTACCTGGGCGCTGGTCATACGCTGGGTGAAGCAGCAAATCCTTACATCGGTGGTGGTTTTGCTCAGTACGCTGCGGCGATGATGTCGCCTGACATTGCCGTCAGTGTGCCCGCGACCATTGCGGTCTCGATGGCGAACACCGCCAAACCGCTGCCGCCGGATCTCTTCACCTTCGGTGTTGCCACGGCCATGGTGGTGCCGCCGCAGGCGCGCGCGGGCCTGGTCAGCCGGTCGGTGAATCACATCTCCGATACGCTACCTTCGGTCAATGTCCCCATCCGGTTCCTGCACGGCACGGCGGATCAGATCGTGCAACCGGTGTCATCCGTCGACGCGGCCGCCGCCGCGCCCAATGGCGAATATGTCGCCATCGAAGGGATCGGCCACGCCCCGTCCTTTGAAGCGCCTGCCGAAGTGATTTCTGCGATCCTGGCGATCGCGAAGGCGGCGAAGTAAGTGCACCGGCACCACATGGCCGGTTCTTTCCGGCCGTGTGACTTCCTTCAATACCGAACGCAAACCAGTGACATATCGATTTACTGGATGGCTGATAGCCGAGCACCGGTTGTCAAAAGACGAGGTAGCAGATGAGAACGCTCGCAGCACTGACCTGTCTGGCTGGCTTGGCCGCGTGTACGCAATACGGGCCGGTCGAAAGGAACATCTCGACCGAATTGCCATTTGCCGAGATTTCCCAAAGCGTCGGCGAAGACACCATTTCGTTCTACGAAACCGGGGAAAGTGAGACGACCGTCGTGATGATGCACGGCCTGCCGGCCAATTCGTATCTTTGGCGGAATGTTGCGCCGATCGTCGCGGAAGAGGCCAAGGTGGTGGCCTTTGATCTGCCGGGTTACGGAAAGTCCTCGGTTCCGGCCAGCGGCGACTACACTTACCCGGGCCTTTATACACCGATGGCCCAGTTTCTCGATGCACGCCCTGAGGGTTCGCTCGTGCTGGTCGTGACGGATCTCGCCTCGGTCCTCGGTCTCGACTATGCCATGCGAAATCAGGAACGCATCAAGGGTATCGTGCTGCTGGAGGCGGTCTTCATGCCCGCCGAGGATTGGTATGCGCAGATCCCGACTTGGCAACAGGCGATGTTGTCCGTCATGCGCAGCGATTGGTTGGCCCGTTTGTTCATCCTGGACAATCCCATCCTGCAGGCGAACACATTGTCGATAGGAACAATCCGTGACCTGAAGCCCGCGGAAGATGCGCGCTATACGGCGCCCTACGCGGACATCGAATACCGCCGCGTTGTCCTGGAAGGACCAGGGCCCGCGAACGTTCCATCCGGCGGAATGTCGACAGACGAAGGCGACATTGCGGCTGCGATGAACCGCAACGCTGCGGGCTTGCGTGAGACCGATATCCCGATCCTGCTCTTGACCGCCGAGCCCGGTTTGATCACCCAACCACCAGCCGTGGACTATGCCCGCCAGAACTTCAAAAACCTGACGGTCAAGTCCATCGGGGCAGGTCTACACTATCTGCCAGAGGATCAGCCGACGGCGATTGGGCAGGCGATCAGAGATTGGCTGGCGGAGTTCATACGTTAGCCCTGAGGCTTAATTCTCAGCCAGGATCCGGACCTTGTTCTCTGACGCATGAATAATCTGGGCTCTAAGCGGCCATCAAACGCGCTGAAACGAATCTAAGTATACTGTCCCTGCCAAGTTCGGGTTGGCAGGGCGGATGGGAGCGGCAGATCGAAGATACCGCCTGGCAAACTTACCCGCCGTTCGCCCACAGTACGCTACCAGGAACAAATGACCGCTCGTTCGACAGAAACGCAGTGGTCATTGTCGCTCCTCGTTAAGGCTTTGATGAAGCCGCTCGGTTGTCATTTGGTCACCGCATGCAAAGGGCAGAGCCAAGGTTTTCCGGCGCTGTTCGCCCTATTTTCAACAACAGCCCTTTTTTACTGTGGACGGCTCAAACCCTACAAATCTTGCGGCTTCGTTGCCTTTGTGGTCGACACTTATGCGAGGATTTCATCTATCGTTCTCATATTCTCTTACGACGGCCTGGCACGTACTTTTATTTATTCTGATGCTTCCTCGATGATCACTTGATTGGCATAGAACGCGACACGGCCAGCGATGTCGGCGGCAAAGTCGACAGGTCTGGGATAGCTCCAGGCGATCCCTGGGGCACTTGGAGGGGTCGCATCGCCCTCCAAATCGAAGTAGGTCGCGTCGCCTTTCAGCGGACAATGCGTCGCCGCATCATTTTGGATCAACCTGGCCGAGATATCGTCTTTTGGCAGATAGAACACCGGGTCGTAAAAACTGCGACCAACCTCGATCAGGCGCACGGCATTCGCGCTGACCGCCAGAATCTGGCCTTCCTTCAGAATGCGCACAGTACCAGTGAAAGGTTTGATACGCATGAAATGCCACCGGTTCCCGGGATTGAAGATTGTGCCTTCCGGCAAACCGTCAACCCAAGGGACCGTGGCCTGCGACAGCTTACTCATGCCGCCAGACCCGCTGTTTTGCCGTTTTCTACATAGGCCGCGTTGGCATCCAGCAAGGCCTGTAACATCTGCCGGAACTTCGGCTTCATCATCGGAACCATAAGCGCTCCGATCGGTCCGAACTTCGGTTTGAAATCCATCTCCATCGTCACCACCGTCTGGTCTGAGCCCGTTGACCGGAAGGATAAAATGGCGACAGCGGACTTCAGGGGCATCGTGCCTTCGTAGATATCGATGACCATTTCCTTTTGGTCCTGGTAACCGATGATCTTTTCCCGAATGTAGTTCTTGCCATCCGCCAGATCGCACTGGCGTCGGGCACCAGGGCCAGTTGGTTGGCTGCCCGGCAGCAGGTATGACCCTTTCAGATTGGGGTTGAAGCGGTAGATATTGCCGAAATCATCCCAACTGGCCCAAACCTGTTCCAGCGGAGCTTTCACAGTTGTCGTAACAGCAACTTTGGCCATGGTATCGTCTCCTTTTCCTGTGTTTCAAATCCGGCGCAACCAGTCGGCCAGTCCTTGACCGATCAGATGCGGATGCTCTTCCTGCAAGAAGTGCAGACCAGCGCCCAGGAAACGGGTTTCCAGGTTTGTAAGCTTCGTGGTCATATGTTCAACCACCGGCTTCGGCGCCAGCGACCCTGGCTCGGCATAGAACAGAAGTTTTGGAACATCCGAAGCGTAAAGCCATTCGCCATTGGCTAAGACTTCAGCCGTGGCCTCTGCCGGATTGCCGCCGATCGGAATCTCGCGCGGCCATTGAAGCGTTGGCAGTCGGCTTTCCCGCGTCGGGAATGGGCGGCGATAAGCCTCCATCTCAGACGCGGACATCGGACGCAACACGCCCATGGTCGGCAGCACCGTCTCAACAAAGAAGTTTTTGCCAAGGATCAGGTCCTTGCCGTCGTCGGTGCGCACCATGCGGAAGAAATCTCCCATCGCTTTGGGCATCACATCGAAACCAGGCACGGGAAGGCTGGGGGGAACGATCGCTTCCATGAACGCTATCGCGGCGACGCGACCCGGGTTCATCCGTGCATAGCGCATCCCGATCGCAGATCCCCAGTCGTGTATTACCAGGATGATGTCATTGAGACCCAGCGCCTCAATGAAACCGTCGATATAAGCCGCGTGTTCCAGGAAGGTGTAGCCGATGTCTGGCTTTGCACTGTCGCCCATGCCAATCATGTCCGGCGCGACCGCCCGGTACCCTGCCGTGACGTAAGGGATGATGTTCCGCCAAAGATATGATGACGTTGGATTCCCGTGCAGGAACAGCACGGGTTGCCCCGCCCCTTCGTCGACGTAAGCGATTTGCGATCCCTGAACATCGACAGATTTCTTGCTGAACGGAAAGTCAGGTGAGATATCCAACCCATAGGGACGGACGGGATCTTGCGCCGAGTCTGCGGTCGTTCCAACAGCGGTGATGCCTGCACCGGCAACCGGCAGAGTTGCGCCCATCGCCAAGAGCCGACGGCGTGACAAATGTGGAAGAAAAGCCATAAGAACCTCCTGAGTTCAGATGTGATTTCAGATTTGAGCCATGCCGCCATCGACGGCGATTTCGGTGCCGGTGATGAAGCTGGAAGCGTCAGAGCAAAGAAACTCGATCACCGCCGCGATCTCTTCCGGTGAGCCCATCCGGCCGAGCGGAACCATTCCAGCGAAGCCAGCCTTCGCCGCTTCCAGCTCTTTCTGGGGCAGTCCTAAACGATCCATGCCAGGTGTTGGTACAGGCCCCGGTGACACAACATTCACCCGGATGTTGCGTGGGGACAATTCGGCCGTCAGAACACGGGCAAGGTCACGCAACGCGGCCTTCGCCGGTCCATATACCGACATGCCGGCAAAGCCCTTTGACCCGGCCGCTGAGCCGAGGAACACGATCGATCCGCCGTCCGTCAGAAACGGCAATGCGGCCTGCGCCGTAAAGTACGCGCCTTTAAAGTTGCGCCCGAGATCGTCGTCGAAGAGCACTTCATCGACCGCTTCAAACGGACGGACGATGGCGCCACCTGCCGACGCAACGACGGCATCGATCTGTCCGTAGGTGTTAACGACACTTTTGGTGAACGCGCGGATTGCTTCGACCGAAGTCATTTCGACAACAGAACCCATCGCCTTGGGTCCAAGTTCGGCAAGTGCATCGTCCAACTTCGCCTGTGACCGGCCACAAATCGCCACCGCCGCACCCTTTTTTGCAAAGGCCTTGGCGGTGGCCAAGCCGATCCCGCTGTTTCCGCCTGTCAGCAGGATCGTTTTGTTTGTGAAGTCCATGATGTGCTCCGATCAATCGCAGACCGACGGCAAAGCGCAGAGCCGCCTCAGAATTCCTCAACCAGGAAGAAGTTGAGCTTCTTGAAGGCCTTTTCGCGCGCAGGGACCAACGCTTGATAGGCATCGCTGCCGAACGCTTCGCGAACAGCCTCGGCGTTCGGGAAGTCGGCAATAAAGACGGTCTGAGGCGCACCATCGCCAACAAGTTCTTCAACCAGGTTGGCTTTAATGCGCGGTACAGCACCCACCTTTATCAAGATTGGTGGCGCCTGCGTTGCATAGATTGATCGGGATCACCGGTCCCAATCGATACGAACGTGACTTTGTCCGGCATATTGCGGCTCCTCTTTTGTCGTCTTTGGGATTTATTTGCACTGCCGAATTCGAACCGATAGTGAAGAATTCGAGCCATACCGTATCGTTTTTGATACTCTTGTCACGGAAGCGAAAAGGGATGCAGGGACTGGATTGGGACCATCTACGAATCTTTCTGACCACCGCGCAGGCAGGCAGTCTGCGAAAGGCCGCAGATGCGCTTGGCATTGGTCACGCCACGGTACGCCGCGCGATCGTGCGGCTAGAAGAACAGCTTGACACGCGCTTGTTTGACCGATCGGCGGATGGGTTATCCCCGACGCAGCCTGGTGAGATCCTGATTGATCATGCGCGCCGCGTCGAACAGGAGACTAATCGTATTTCGCGCAGGCTCTCCGGCCTAGATGCTGCCCCCTCCGGCATCATTCGGGTCAGCATGCCTCCATCCTTTGCCCAAGGGTTTTTCGCACCGATCCTGGCGGACTTCACGGAAAAGCACCCCAACATAAATGTCCACGTGATCGGAACGAACCGGATTTCGGATCTAACCCGGCTGGAGGCGGACATCTCAATTCGCGCAGCTCACGAGATTGACGACGACGTCGTGGGCCGTCGATTGGTGCGCTATGTCACTGCTGCATTTGCAAGCCCAGACTATCTGGCTGCGCGTCCGAATCTTACAGTTGGCGATGGTGCAGAGGCGCACTGGCTCGGCTATGGCGGAAGCGCGGATTGGGTTGCGTCCGGCCCGTTTCCAAACGCGCCTATTCGCCATGTGCTGCCAGAGATATTCATGCAGATTGAAGCTGCGGCGTACGGCTTAGGCATGGCCTGGGTTCCCGCGTTCTTGGCCGATCTGGACCCACGGCTAACCCGCGTCCCCGGCGTTCCGGTCGAGCCGAGCAGATCGATCTGGGTGCTTCTGCACGGCGACCTGAGAAACACAGCCCGGGTCCGTGCTTTTGTTGATCACACCGCCGAGTGGATTGCTCGCGATAAGTCCAAGTTTATACGCTGATCCATCAAGCTCTCCGACTGGACAAGCTGTCGAGTTGTTATATCATTAAGTCATCTGGTCGCCGGTGCTAGGGATGCAATGCGGAAAACTCAACAAACTGGGAATGCTCGAACCAGTCTCCGCGCGCCTCTCTATCATCGAATCTATCTGATCCTCCGGCAGCAAATTCTGGATGGTACTTACCCGTACGGCGCGATGCTTCCAGGGGAAAACGATCTGTCCGCACAGTACAATGTCAGCCGTATCACCGCACAGCGTGCGTTGAACGAGCTTGCTGCTGATCGCTTGGCCGAGCGCGCGCGCGGGCGCGGGACCTTCGCCCGTCCGCCTGAGGCCATGGTCCCGGTCGAGGCCAAAGCCGAAGGTTTGTTCGAGAACCTTCTGGCCATGGGGTTGAAGACTGATGCGCGTGTCTTGGCCTTCGACTACCGCACCGCGCCCGAGGATGTTCGGCACCACCTAGGGCTTCCCGGTAAATCGGAAGTCCAACGTGCCGTGCGCCTGCGCAGTCAGGATGGGGTGCCGATCAGCTATCTGACCACTTGGGTGCCAGGTGATATTGGACGGACCTACTCGGAAGCCGAACTGGGAAAGGAGCCATTGCTCGCCCTGCTCCAGCGCGCTGACATCACCGTCCACAGTGCCGATCAAACAATCACGGCCTGCCTTGCCGACGCCGATATCGCGCCTTTGCTGGAAACGGAGGTCGGGGCGCCGCTGCTTCGTCTTAGCCGGATTGTAAGAGACCGCGCTGACCGCCCGGTTGAATGGCTAATCGCCCTCTACCGTCCCGATCGCTATCAACACCGGATGCGCCTGGAACTAACACGAGATTCAGACGGCCCCGCGCTATGGGCGCCCGTTGCCGCTGCAGAATAGAGACAGGAACAACAACAGGGAGACGTTCCAATGACCCAAAGCCTCGTGAAAACGACCCGTCGCCAACTTTTAGCCGGGGCGGCCGCAACCTCTGGCGTGCTGGCTGCACCCGGCATCCTCCGTGCGCAAGGTGCTCCGGTAAAGCTGGGGGTGGTGCATCCGGTGACCGGCTTCCTGCAGTTCTCGGGCTCGCAATGCCGGTTCGGTGCCGAGACCGCGATTGCCGAGATCAATGCGGCAGGTGGCATCAAGTCACTGGGTGGCGCTCAGATCGAAGCGGTTCTGGGTGACGCCCAGTCCAAGCCAGAGATCGGCGCTGCGGAGGTCGAACGCTTCCAGGACGAGGGGGTGCACGCGATTGTCGGCGCATTCGCGTCGGGGATTTGCCTCGCCACCACCCAGGCGGCTGCAAAGCACGGCATCCCGCATGTCGTAGATGTCGGTGTGAACGACAAGATCGTGACCCGTGGGTTGGAGAACACTTTCCGCTTTGGCCCGGGTTTTGGGGTGATCACAAAGGCAGGCGTGCAAGGGTTGATCGATCTGAACGCTGCTGCGGACAACCCGGTGAAGACCTGCGTCATTGTGCACGAAAACACGACGCCGTTCGGGTCGTTCATGGCCGGTCTGATGAAGGAAGGACTGGAACCTGCCGGTTTCGAGGTGCTCGAGATCCTGCCGCACCCGACACCCAACAAAGACTTCCGCAATATCGCGCTTAAGATCAAAGAGCTGAACCCGGATGTCGTGATCCCGTCGCATTACTATAACGAGGGCGTCTTGTTCCTGCGCACGCTGCAGCGTCAGCGGGTCAGCCCGAAAGTGATCTATTCCGTGCTTGGCGGTGCATCTTCGCAATACCGTTTCCTTGGCGAGTTCCCGGAAGCCGCCCAAGGCGTCTTTGATTGTAACCACTGGATCGATCCCAAGAATGAAGCCGCACAGGCACTTCGGGCTAAGACCGAAGCTGCTGGCAAGTCATTTTCCTATGAGGTGTTCCTAGCCTACACGGCCACCATGTTTGCTGCCGATGCCATCGAACGCGCAGGCAGCCCTGATCGTGCCAAGATCACCGAAGCCATGGCGGCCTCTACCTGGGATGGCCACTTTATGCCCTATGGGCCAACAGCAATGGACGATGGTCAGAACACAGGCTCTCAACCCCTGGTCACGCAGATTCAGGGCGAAGAGATCGAGGTCGTCGCACCTGCAGATTTCGCGACCAAACCGGCCAAGTTCCCCTTTGCCTGATCTTCCACGCTGATCTCTCGGCTGGCATCCCTCCCCCGGTCGGGGAGGGGGATGCCGCCATCTGGATCGCAACCAGCCGACTGGACCGGTATGGACGTTTTTGGCCTGACGCTGCCCAGCTATTCATGGGAGACCGTTGCGGGATCAATGATCTCGGGCGTTTTTCTGGGCGCGCTTTATGCGCTTGTCGCGCTGGGACTGACCATTGTCTATGGCGTCTTGCACATCATCAACTTCGCCCATGGGGCGCTGTTGATGATCTTCATGTATGCTGTCTACTTTCTCTGGTCTGCGGTTGGGCTAGACCCTTACGTCTCGCTCATCATCCTGATCCCTGGCGGGTTCCTTGCAGGCTATGCCCTACAACGCGGCGTGATCGGGCGCTTTAGCCATGGCCGGGACGAGATTACGCTTCTTGTCACCCTGGGTATCGCGATCATCATCGAGAATGGCGCGCTTTTTGCCTTTTCGGCCACCGAACGTCAGGTGGTGGTTCCCTATGATTTCGACGGCATCGATCTGGGGGTGACTTACGCCGTCTGGCCGGAAATAGCCGCGCTTGCTGGGTCGCTGGTGGTAACGGTGGCTGTCTGGCTTTTCATGACCCGCACCGATACGGGCCGGGCGATCCAGGCGGTTGCCAAGGAACGCCGCGGGGCCGAGTTGATGGGCATCGATGTCGACCACATCTACGGCATCAGCTTTGGCATTGGGGCGGCTTGTGTCGCGGCCGCCGCCTGCCTTCTGGCGCCGACATATGCTGTGCATCCGCAATTCGGCTATCTCTTCGTCCTGATCGCCTTCACGGTGGTGGTTCTCGGCGGTATGGGATCCTTTGCTGGTGCGCTGGTCGGCGGGTTCATCATCGGCATCACCGAACAGATCGGACGATTGTACCTTGGCGAAAGCCTGGGGCTGATCACAATCTCAGCCACGTTCATTCTGATCCTGCTTCTGCGCCCCACCGGACTGTTCGGACAGCGCCAATGAACACCCCGACCCGTCTGATCGGCTGGACTGTCGCCATCGCCATCGCGGCTCTGTTACCGTTTTTCATCCATTCGGGGCGCTGGCTGGATTTTGTCGAACTGACCCTCTTTGTCAGCCTTTTGGGGCAAGCTTGGAACATCTTGGGCGGTTATGGGGGGCAATACTCTTTCGGGCACGCTGTCTTCTTCGGCACAGGTGCCTACATCCAAGCCATGCTGCAATTCCGCTATGGGCTCGGTCCTTGGGCCGCCGCCCCCTTTGCCATTGCCTTTGGGGCGCTGGTGGGTTCGTTCATTGGCTTCCTCAGTTTTCGATACGGCCTGCGGGGATCCTATTTTGCGTTGATAACCCTGGCTTTTGCCGAGGCGTTCCATGTATTGGCCCGCTCGCTGGTCAGCATTACGGAAGGCGGTCGCGGTATCCAACTGACGCTGAACCAGGATCCGGCCCAGGCGTTGAGCACCTTTCAGTTCACATTCGCGGGCCCGTTTCTCAGCCATGCGGGCTACTACTATACCGTTCTCTTCCTGCTGGTTGTTGCCTGCGTGCTAACATGGCGCATGGAGGCCGGGCGTTTCGGCGCACAGCTTCTTTCCGTGCGTGAAAACGAGGATGCCGCCGAAGCGCTGGGCGTCAACGCCTTCCAGGTCAAGATGCAGGCAATCTGCCTCTCGGGTGCAATCGCCGCCTCGGCGGGGGTTTATTATGTGCAGAAGTTCCTCTTCGTCGATCCTGGTATTGCGTACGGTCCAGGTAAGTCGGTCGAGGCTTTGGTTGCCCCGATCATTGGCGGACTTGGAACCGTTGCAGGACCCGTCGTCGGCGCATTCTTCCTGCATGGTGTCGGTGAAGGTGCAAAGGGCGTGATCGCAGCCGCAGGCACATCGGCGCCGGGGCTCGACCTGATCCTTTACGGCGTCATGCTTGTCCTGGTGCTTGCCTTCCTACCAAGGGGTATCGTTGGGCTGTTCACAAATCTCCTGGGCAGGAGGGGTCGCTGATGCTTGATGTGCAGAACCTCACCAAACGCTTTGGCGGGCTGGTTGCCGTGAACGATGCATCGCTCAAAGTGCAACGGGGCGAGATCGTCTCGCTGATTGGACCGAACGGCGCGGGTAAGACGACCTTGTTTGCGTTGATCTCTGGGTTTCTTCGGCCGGACGAAGGTGCCGTGCAATACCGGCATAAGGATGTGATAGGCCTGCGCCCGCATCAGCTTGCGGCACAGGGCCTTGTCCGCACATTCCAGATCGTGCGTCCGTTCCCGACCCTGACCGTGCGCGAGAATATCACCATCGCCGCCCATACCCGTATCCGTTCGCGCCGCGAGGCGACCACAAAGGCCGAAACGGTTGCCGAGGCACTGGGCATGGCCCCGCTTCTAGATCAGATTGCCGGGGAGTTGCCTGTGGCCGGGCGTAAACGGCTGGAGGTCGCGCGGGCCGTGGCCACGGACCCCGTCTTGCTGCTGCTTGACGAGGTGATGGCAGGGCTCAACCCGACCGAGATCGAAGAGATCACGCCTACAATCCAGACCCTTCGCGATCAGGGTGTTACGATCCTGCTGATCGAGCATGTGATGCAGGCGGTTATGAACCTGTCGGACCGCGCCTATGTTCTGTCTCAGGGTAAGATCATCGCCGAGGGGACCCCGCAGCAGATTGTCCAGGACCCTGCCGTGATCGAGGCCTATCTGGGACCTGGCATGGCAAAGCGATTGAAGGCGCGGACCGATGCTTGAGGTCCAGTCGCTCCGCGCCGGATACGGCCAGATGGAAGTGCTGCGCGGCATCGATGTCTCGCTCTCAAGAGGTGAAATCGTCGCCGTGCTCGGTGCCAATGGCGCTGGCAAATCTACACTGAACAACGCGCTCTCTGGTGTCGTGCGCCCAACCGGCGGCACGATCTTGTTCGATGGGCAAAACATAACCGGCACGCGCCCGCGCGATATCATCGCCCAGGGCCTGATCCATGTGCCAGAAGGGCGAAAGATCTTTCCCAACCTGTCGGTGATCGAAAATCTGATGCTGGGTGGCTATCGCCGCGGTCGTGACCGACGGCCACAGAACATCGACCGGGCCTATGAAATCTTCCCGCGCTTGGCCGAACGCCAGGGCCAATTGGCGGGCACGCTTTCGGGCGGCGAGCAGCAGATGCTTGCGATTGGGCGCGGATTGATGGGTGAGCCAAAGCTTCTGATCTTGGACGAGCCGTCGCTGGGCCTTTCGCCGCTTTTGGTCGAAGAGATGTTCGCCCTGATCCAACGTCTTAATGCCGAAGGGCTGACGATCCTGCTGGTCGAACAGAACGTGGCTCAGTCGCTCGAAATCGCCGACCGGGCCTATGTGTTGGAGAATGGTGTTGTGGCTATGCAAGGGTCCGCCACCGAACTTATGGACAGTCCGGACCTGCAACGGTCCTATCTCGGCATTTGACGGGAAGGTAGAATGAGATGACCCTGAAAGACCGCCTAACCCGTAAACCCATCGTCCTAACCCCGGGCGTTTACGACGGGTTGACCGCAACGATTGCCGAGCAGGCCGGGGCCGAGACGCTCTATCTGTCTGGTGCCGGGATTGCCTATACGCGCTTCGGCCGTCCCGACATCGGACTGGTTTCTATGGCCGAAGTGGCCGACACGGTGGGTGTCGTGCGCGACCGTACCGCGTTGCCGCTGATTGTCGACGCCGATACCGGGTTTGGGAATGCCCTGAATGTCCAACGTACCGTGCGGGTTTTCGAACGTGCGGGCGCGACGGCTGTGCAGATCGAAGATCAATCTATGCCGAAACGGTGCGGCCATCTTAGCGGTAAGCAGGTCATCCCGTGTTCCGAGATGGTCGGCAAGCTGAAGGCGGCGCTGGATGCACGGGTGTCTGACCAATTCCTGATCATTGCCCGTACAGATGCTTTGGCCGTCGAGGGTTTCCCGGCTGCGCTGGATCGCGCAACAGCTTATGTCGAGGCCGGCGCAGATATGATCTTCCTCGACGCGCTGACCTCCGAGGATCAGATGCGGACCGCTGTGGACACCCTGTCAGGTCAGGTCCCGGTGATGGCCAATATGGTCGAAGGGGGTAGAACTCCGCTGAAATCAGCCGCTGATCTGCAGCAAATGGGGTTTGCGCTGGTCATCTTCCCCGCTGGCATTGTCCGGGCACTGGCCGCGCAGGCCCGGGATTTCTACACCAGCCTGGTCGCCGAGGGCACGACAGCGGCCTTCGCAGACCGCATGTTGGATTTCGAAGGTCTCGGTCAGATAGTCGGCACGGATGAGATCCTAGCCGTCGGAGCGCGTTACGATGGGGATGCGACGTGAGCCTCGACCCTGTCACCCTGGCCGTCCTGAAGGGCCGGCTTGAACAAATCGCCGACGAGATGGATGCAACCCTCTTTCGTTCGGCCTTCAATCCGATCATCGCCGAGGCGCATGATGCCAGTCACGGGATCTACGACGCGGCGACAGGGGAAACGTTGGCCCAGGGCAAATCCGGCCTGCCGATCTTTGTCGGTGTCATGGCGTTCGCTGTGAAAGCCGTTATCGACAAGGCTGCCACCCGGGGCACACCCAAAGAAGGCGATGTCTGGATCTTCAACGAACCCTATGACAGCGGCACTCATCTCAGCGACCTGCGCCTGGTGCGCCCGCTGATCCGGAATGGCCAGGTTTTCTGTTATCTCGCCTCGGTCGGCCATTGGCGTGATGTCGGCGGCGGCGTACCTGGAAACTACAACCCGCGTGCCACCGATATCCATATGGAAGGCGTTTTGATCCCACCGGTCAAGCTGTTCGATGCGGGCGTGCTGCAGGACGACATTGTCGATATCCTGACGCACAATTCCCGCTTGCCTGACAGCGCTTGGGGGGACTTGAACGCCCAGATCAATGCACTGGATCTTGGCATCCGGCGAATGGAGTCGCTGTTGGACGATTACGGCGACGCCACCGTTTCGAACGCAATGAGTGCCTTGAAGGACCGAGCCGCGGCGATCATGCGATCTGAAATCTCGGCGCTGCCCGATGGGCGAGTTTCGGCCGATGATTGGTTGGACAATGACGGCGTGGTCGACGCGCCACTTAAGATAGCATTGGATCTGGAAGTGACCGGCGACCAGATGATCCTGGACTTTCGCCGTTCGGCACCCGCCTGTGCCGGTCCTGTCAACATCTCCCGCTCGACCACCGTGGCCGCGTGCTATGTCGCTTTGAAACACGTCTTCGGCGAGGTGCCTGCCAATGCCGGTGTGCTGGACCCGATCGAGATCCTGATCGACGATGGTTCGATCCTGGCGGCAACCCGGCCCAAACCCGTTGGCGGGTATACCGAGACGATCTTGCGTCTGATCGATGTGGTCTTCCTGGCGGTGGCGCAGATTGCGCCCGATAGATCGAATGGATGCGCATATGGCACCATCAATGCGCTCTCGCTGGCGGGGCAGCGCGATGGCGCGCCCTGGGTGATGTTCTCGTTCTTCGGCGGGGGTCATGGCGGCTCGCCCGCAGGTGATGGATTGGCCCATGGCAATGCGCCGATCTCGACCGCGACCATACCACCTTTGGAAATCCTCGAAGCCGCCTACCCCATACGCTTTACACAATGGGCGCTGCGCCCCGACTCGGGCGGCCCAGGCCAGCATCGAGGCGGCTTAGGCGCCATTTACGAAATCGAGCTGTTGGTAGGAGAGGCGGATCTGTTTCTTTTTGGCGAGCGGGGTCGCTTCGCGCCCCGTGGCGTCGTCGGTGGTGGCGACGGCAAGACCACCCGTTTTCAATGGCAAACCGCGGAAGGTTGGGCAGACCCGCCGATGGCCTCGAAACTGGTCGGTGCGAAATTGTCGGCAGGGCAGCGGCTGAAGCTCGAAACACCGGGCGGCGGCGGTTACGGTCCGCCCGAGGCGCGAAGCTCTGATGCGCACGAACAGGACCATGCCCTGGGCTACACCACCGGATCCGGCACATGACCCGCTTTGTCCTGGGGGTCGATGTCGGCGGCACCTTCACCGATGTCTTCCTGGCCGACCGTCAAACCGGGACGGTGGCGATTGCCAAAACGCCGACCACGCTTGACGATCAATCGCAGGGGTTCATTGCAGGCATTGCCCAGGTGGTCGATGACTTCACGCAGATCGCAACCGTTGTTCACGGCACCACTACGGGGACGAATGCACTTTTGGAACGGAAAGGTGCCAAGACCGGTATCCTGACGACAGAAGGCTTCCGCGATGTTTTGGAGATGCGGCGCCGGGACCGGCCAACCACATGGGGTCTTTGGGGCCAGTTTACACCTGTGGTTCCACGCGACCTGCGCCGGGAAGTCCCGGAACGTGTGCTTGCGGATGGTTCCGTCCATACGCCCGTGGATCTCGATGCCGTCCGTGTCCAGGCGAAAGCCCTGCTGGCCGAAGGCTGCCAGTCGATCGCCGTTGCGTTCATAAACGCATATGCCAACCCAGAAAACGAGGCCAACGCCGCCGCTGCTGTTCGCGAGATCTGGCCTACAGCGGATGTCACCGCCGCTGCAGAGATCCTTCCCGAAATTCGAGAGTTCGAGCGTTGCTCGACTGCCGTCCTCAATGCCTATCTTCAACCGGTCGTGTCTTCTTATCTTGTTCGGTTGCGCGAAGGGCTGACGGGCCAGGGTGCCGGTGGCGACCTCCTGATCGTGCAATCGAATGGCGGTGTGATGACCGTCGAGGCTGCCCGAACCCAACCGGTCAAGACCGCACTTTCCGGGCCCGCGGCCGGCGTGATGGCCGCCAAAGCCATCGCGCATGCAGCGGGCTATCCGGACGTGATCACCTGCGATATGGGCGGCACAAGTTTCGATGTATCGCTGATCGCAGACGGAGAAGCCGCACTGTCAGCCCAGGCCTCGGTCGACTTTGGTATGGTCATCCGCCAACCGATGATCGAGATCACGACCATCGGCGCGGGCGGTGGATCTATCGCTTATGTCGATGCCGGGGGGCTGTTGCAGGTTGGCCCGGAAAGCGCGGGATCGGATCCGGGACCTGTTTGCTATGGTCTGGGCAACACCCGGCCCACCACGACCGATGCCAACCTGGTCCTGGGTCGGATCAACCCAGACCGGCCGATTGGCGGTAAGCTCGACCGTCTGGACATCGACGCCGCGCAAGCAGCGATTGCAGACCACATCGCCACCCCGCTTGGCCTGGACACACTTGCAGCCGCAGAAGCAATTTTGAAGGTTGCGAACGCCAAGATGGCTGGGGCAATCCGGCTTGTCTCGATCGAGCGCGGGCACGATCCCGCCAAGTTCACCGCCATGCCCTTTGGTGGCGGCGGTGCTCTGCACGCAGGTGCCTTGATGCGCGATGTCGGATTGGGCCGTACTCTGGTTCCGCGGTTCCCCGGCGTGACATCCGCCTTGGGCTGCGTGGTCGCCGATATGCGCCACGATCGGGTGCAAACCGTAAATGCGGCTTTAGAGGGTCTCGACGCAGCTGCGCTGGCCGACGAAATGATCGCTACTACCGAGGCGCTGGAGAGACGTTTAGCCGAATCAAATATTACCGTCGAACGCACGGATCGCATCGCAGAGTTGGACATGCTTTACGTCGGTCAAACGCATACTTTGGCGGTTCCCCTTGACGTCACCGCCAGTTTAACCCGTGACGACATTTCGCGGGCCTTCGACCGCACCTATCTCGCGGCCTATGGCCGCCTACTTGAAGGGGCAGCAACCCGTGTCATGAACCACCGGATCGCCGTAGTCGGTCGCCGTGAAGCCTTTGACATGAACGTGTTCACACCCGTTGATGGGCGCCCAGCTGCCGATTGTATAATAGGAAAGCGATCGGTCACCGCAGAGGGGCGGACGCATCAGGCCCCAGTATATGACCGCCTGGCCCTGGCCGTAGACGCGCAAATCCAAGGCCCGGCCATCCTGGAACAGAACGATACCACCATCTTCCTCGATCCCGGGCTGACAGGCCGGGTCGACCGCCACGGCAACTTGATCATCACCGAGGATACATGACGGACCAAATCGATCCTGCCAGGACGGCACTTCTGCTCGTCGATCTGCAGAACGACTTTATCCACCCCAACGGCGCTTATGCGCGGGGCGGGCAAACGTCGGTCGACATTGCGGCATTGCCCAACCGTTTGTCGCCCCTGGCCACGGCGGTCCGCGAGAAGGGTGGTTGGGTGGTTTCGACACAATTCACCCTGGTGCCGGGGCGAGAGGGGGCCCCCTTCATCTCTGATCACCTCGCCCGGATGCGGCCCTTTCTGACCAAGGGCGATTTTGCGCCGGGCTCTTGGGGCAACCAGATTGTCGATGAACTACAGCCCGTCGATATTGCGGTCGAGAAGATCGCCTACTCTGCCTTTTACCAATCGCGGTTGCAGTTCTGCCTCCAACGCGCTGGGATCTCGACCCTTTTGATTGCGGGGATCGTGACCAATGGCGGCGTCGCCTCGACCGTGCGCGATGCCCATGTGCGGGACTTTCACACCATCGTACTGTCGGATGGATGTGCTGCGTTTTTTTCCGCGGCCCACGAAGCTGCCTTGGGGTCCCTTGCCACGATCTCTCCGGTTATGACGGTGGCCGAGGCGCAGGCATGGGCCGATGCCAAATAATCCCACAGTGCTGCACGCAGAGGGCGTTGTTTTCGAGACAACCGTCCCCGTCCTGATCATTGGCGCTGGGGCTGCGGGGGTGACGGCTGCCTTGGCCGCACGCGATGCCGGGGCCAAGGTTCTTGTCCTTGAACGCGATGACCGGCCGACAGGTTCCACATCCATGTCTTCCGGTTTCGTCCCAGCCGCGGGGACCGCTGCCCAAACACGCCAGGGCATCGAAGACAGCACAGAAATCTTCGCCGAAGACATTCAGGCCAAGGCGGCTGGGTTGGCCGAACCGTCGCTGGTCGCGATGGCCACCCAGCAGATCGCACCCGCCTTGGATTGGCTTGAGGAGGAACATGGGCTGGAGTGGCAGGTGCTCGACGGGTTTCTCTATCCCGGGCATCGAAGGCACCGCATGCATGCGGTGCCCGAACGCACGGGGGCCGCGCTTCTTCAGCAGCTGCTTTCAGCCGCGGCCACGCACGGCATTCCGATCGCCACCGGGGCCCGTGTGACGACACTTTTCACCGGTTCGGATGGGTTGATCGCGGGCGCCCGGGTGGTGCGATCAGACGGGTGCACTGAACAGATTGGGTGCCGTGCCTTGATCCTGGCCTGCTGCGGCTTCGGGGCCAATCGCGACTTGGTTCGACAGCATATCCCCATCATGAGTGACGCGCCCTACTGGGGCCATTCCGGCAATGTTGGCGATGCACTGATCTGGGGCAATGCTCTTGGGGCTGACACCAGCTGCTTGTCAGGGGCGCAAGGCCACGGATCGCTGGCACACCCGCATGGGGCCCTGATCACCTGGGCCCTTATGATGGAGGGTGGCATTCAGGTAAATGCCGAAGGACGGCGGTTCTCGAACGAGCATCGCGGTTATTCCGAGCAATCGGTTGATGTTCTGGCCCAAACTGACGGCTTGGCCTGGTGCATCTTTGACCAGCGCCTCTATCAGACGGCCTGCGGCTTTCCTGATTTCCGCGACGCCGAAGCAACAGGAGCCGTTCTCACGGCTTCGGATGCCTCCAGCCTGGCTAAATCCACAGGGATCGACCCGGTTGGGCTCGCCCAAACGCTAGAAGATGTTCGTGCCTTCACTAGCGGAGTGAAAGTCGACCCGCACGGCCGGGACTTTACCTATCAGCCACCGCTAGGCTCTCCACTCTGTGCAGTTAAGGTGACTGGCGCACTATTTCACACTCAGGGCGGTCTGATGATCGGCCCAGATGCTCGCGTTCAGACGAAGAACGTTGATATTAACGTATTCGCTGCTGGAGGTTCCGCATGCGGAGTGTCAGGGCCGCACATCTCTGGGTACCTGTCGGGAAACGGATTGTTAACCGCCATCGCCTTTGGCCGCCTCGCCGGGCAGCATGCGGCAAAAATCGCAGCCAAAGCGCAAGGGTGAACCGGGAAGAATCCGACCAATCTCGATCTGCACCAAACTTTCGCTAAATCCAACGACTCATTATTGCTAAAAAAGTTTCGGCAATTTGAATGCCTTCGGTTCCAACGCCAATGCTGCCCTGCCGCAGCGCTGGTCCGCCAATTTGCAGGCTCTCTTATCTATCCAAGAATGGCCCAACACATTGAAGCCCTTAGATACATTCCGCAAAATGATATTTGCCAAGAATTGCTGAGGTTTCCAATCAAATTGATGATGATCTGCTGATTTTGCTCTGAAGATCTCCCGCTGCGTCAAATGCGACAAACCCGCAACAAACGCAATGGAGACTGATTATGCGCCTTTTCAGAGCCCAGAACCGGATGCGGGTCCGCCACCGCCAGGACTTCCCGAAAGATCGTCTGGAATGGATTCCCGGCCGCCCTGACAGGGACGGCAAAAGCCACAAACCCAATCGCTCGCGCCGCGCAACCATGCGACCCGAAACCTTCATGTTCTGAAGAATTCGTCGTCTGACATCCGAGAGAGAATTCATGGCCCAAACAACGGCACAGCTAAGCGGAGTGGCCTTCAACGAGCTTCTGCAAAGCCCGGGAGCGGTCCTGACCAATGACTTCGATGGTGACGGCGATGTCGACAACGGGGATCGGTTTGTCGAGTTCTACAACACCTCGAGCGTCGCGGTCGATCTGGAGGGTTGGCAGCTTTACCTAAACGGCGTCACGCTGGTTCACACATTTGACGCTGGCGATACTATCCCGGCAAATGGTTTCTTTACGCTGGTCAACAGCGGCAGTGGTGACACAGAGATCACCAACGTTGAAGGTGAGGCTTCGTTCACAGATTCCAATCTCTCCTATAGCAGCGGCACCGACTCCCTGATCCTCTTCAACCCGGATGCGGACGAGTTCATCTATTTGGGCGGGATCAGAAACGGTGATGACGAAGCCACCGACATCGCCACGTTTCGCAGCGCCGCCAGCACCACTGCAACTCAGGTGGGTACCTCCGAGTTTCTGCCAGGAAACGATACTGGTAATTCCTATGTGCGGTCCAGTGACGGAGATGACGTCTGGATCAACCAGCCCAGCAATCCAGGCGTGGCAAACAATGCAACAATTGTCGTCAATACTGCCGACGACAATGACGATGGCAACATCTCGGACGGCAGCCTGAGTCTGCGCGAGGCAATTGCGCTGATCGCTGACGGGGGCACGATCAGCTTTGATGCTGATGTCTTTACCGGTGGTTCCGACAGCCTGATCCAGCTGACCCTGGGCGAGCTGGAGATCGACAAAAGCATCACGATTGATGGGTCAACAGGCACCGACATCGTCATCACCGGCGATGCGGATGGGGATGATACCGCCAACAGCACGACCTTCATCACCGATATCGAAGCCAGCACTACGGCCGGAACCCTGGACGACAATAGTCGCGTCTTCAACATCACAAGTTCCAGTGCCGATACGACTTTGATTGGGTTGACGTTGACCGGCGGATACACGGGTGGCCAGGGCGAGGATGGCGGCGCGATCCGGACGTCGGCTGATCTGACCATCGAAGACAGCACCATCAGCGGAAATGGAACCGCGGGCCAATTCGCCGACGGGGGCGGCATCTTCGGAGCTGTAGGAGCGGTCCTCACCCTGACAAACACAACTTTATACTCGAACCAGACAACAGGATTTGCTGCGCTAGGTGGTGGCGTCTCAGCCACTAGCTCCATCACATTGACCGACAGCACAGTGCAGTCCAACAGCACTGCAGGTGACTATTCCGATGGTGGCGGCGTGCACGGGTCGGGGCTGGTCAGGTTGTATGGCTCGACGGTCAAATCCAACATGACGTCAGGTGACTATGCCCAAGGCGCGGGTGTCCATGGCAGCGCGGCGGTCGTCGTTGCCGACGATTCCACCATTACGAGCAATTTCGGGACTGGTCGGTACGCCCTTGGCGGTGGGGTTTACGCAGGCGGTGCGCTGACTGTGACAGACAGCGCGGTCTCGTACAATGCCACCTTCAGTTATGGCGGCCAGGGCGGTGGCATTTTCGGTGACGACACGATCACGATCACATCCAGCGAGGTCAATGCAAACAGTACTGGTAACAAGAATGCGGAAGGCGGTGGCATCTATGGCCGCAGCACCGTCACAATCAATCAGTCGACCTTCGACGGAAACGAAACCCGGAACGACTATTCGGCGGGCGGCGCCATCTTCGCGAACGGTGAGTTGACCGTCGCCAACAGCACGATCAGCGACAGCTATACGAACGGGACCAATTCCTACGGAGGCGGCATCTATGGCGCGGCAGGGATAACGTTGGTCAACACGACACTGGCTGCAAACGGAACCCTGGGTTCGAATTCAGACGGAAGTGCCGTCTTCAGCCAGGGCGGCGGCGATCTGACCATCACCAACGCAACAATCAGCGGGAACTACACCTCGACCGGAAACTCAAACGGCTCGGTATTCCTTAGCAACGGCTCCGCCCAGATAAGCAACAGCATTATAATGGGGAACTACGCCCCGAACTCCGTAGCCAGCGAGGTTGTCAGAGACAATGCGGCTGTAATCACTTTCGTCGACGCCAACATCATTGGGACAACCATTGCCTCCGGCGGTTCTAGCGTTGGAACGACAACCGCCGTCGAGGTCTTTGCGGAGACGTTCGATAACAACGGTGTCGATGCGGGCGTCCTGGCCGACAATGGCGGACCGGTCGAGACGATCGCTCTGCTGTTTGATCTTTCGAACCCTGCGCTTGACAGCGGCACCAACAGTGAAGTCCCGACCGAAGATGACCTTGGCATCGACGTCGATCTGGACGGGACGATCGAGACGACCACTGTCAGTGTCGATGCGAATGGTAACACGCGCATTGTCGATGGCGACGGCGATGGGACAGCGACAAGTGACCTTGGGGCCAGTGAAGTCCAGGAAACACCAAGCCTGGTGGTCACCACTGCAGAAGACGTCGTCGCCGATGACGGCGTGACGTCCCTGCGCGAGGCCATCGCATTTGCCAATAGCGCAACAGATGCCGACAACGACGGCGAGGATGTCGATACCGTGACCTTCGATGCCTCGGTCTTCACAGGCGGTGCGAACAGCCTGATCCGCCTGCTGGACGGGCGCATCCTGATCACTGACGCCGTCAGCATCGACGGATCGACTGGCACGAATATCGTGATTACCGGGGACGCAGGCAACGACGACATCCTGGTGACCGGCACCTACATCACCGATGTCGCGGCCAGCACGGGCTATCTCTACGAAAACGGCCGGATCTTCAACATCACAGACTCGGATGCCGCGACCACGATCAATGGTCTGACGCTGACCGGCGGGTACACCTATTCCAGCAACATCGACGGCGGTGCAATCCGCTCGGTCGCCGACCTGACGCTCACCGATACCACGATCCGCGGGAACGGGACGCGAGGCGACCTTTCCCAAGGCGGCGGTATCTTCAGCACCGGCGACGTGACTCTGACTGGTTCGACTGTCAGCGAGAATCTCACGGTTGGCAACTCCTCCGAAGGCGGCGGAATTTTCACAAGCGGTGATCTGACCGTCACCAACTCGACGATCAGCAGCAATGCTACGTTGGGCGTCAGCAGTGACGGTGGCGGGGTGTTCTCATCGGACTTTGCCGACGTGGTGCTGGTCAACAGCACCGTCAGCGGCAACACGACCGCGGGCGATAATGCAGATGGCGGCGGGATCAAGAGCTTCGGTTCTGTGACGTTGACCAACACCACGGTTGCTGACAACGCAATCTCCGGGGATGAGTCCAAGGGCGGCGGCATCTTCGCCTATCGCGCGACGTCGATCACCAACAGCACCTTCACTGGCAACACGGCGTTGGGCACTGCAAGTTATGGTGGTGGCCTCTACCTGCAAGGCGGCTATGGCGAGGGCACTTCGCTGAGCAACAGCCTGCTTTTGGGCAACCTGGCGGCGTCCGGAGACGCAGACATTGCGGTCGGAACGCTCTACAATCCTACGGTCACCTATGTTGGCGGGAACATCGTCGGCGACACCCTGAGCACCGACGGCACCGAGGTTACCACCGGAATCACCGCGGCAGAGGTCTTCGACACCACCCAAACCGCCAATGGCGTCACCTCTGGTGTGCTGGCCGACAATGGCGGGGATGTCCAGACGGTGGCTCTGCTGGCTTCGGGCGTGAATCCGGCGGTGGAAGTTGGCGATCTGCCGAGCGGTCTGACAACAGATGCAAACGGCAACGCGCGCGAGGTGGATCTAAGCAACATCAGCAATGGAGGCACGGTTGATGCCGGCGCTGTGGAATTGCAACTTACGGGCGCCGAAACCGAAAGCCTGATCGTCACGTCCACCGACGATACGATCGATCCTTTTGATGGCCTCATCTCGCTACGCGAGGCCATCAGCTTCATCAATGACGGTATCTTTGACGAAGGCTCGACGATTACCTTCGATGAATCCTTGTCGGGCAGCACGTTCTATCGCCCGACCGATCAGGGCTCGCTGACGCTGGAAGTCGGCATGACCATCGACGGTGATATTGACGGCGATGGCAAGGCCGACATCACCATCAGTGCCAACAGCGCAGCCGATACAGATGACGGCGATACCCGCGTGTTCATTGTCAGCGGTGGAGACACGGCATTCTCCGGCCTGACGATCACGGGTGGCCAGACCATCCAAAGCGCCCGTGGATCAGGCGGCGGCATTGCAAACCTGGGGACCGGAGAGCTTACGGTCACGAACTCAACGCTGAGCGACAACGCGGTGTTTAACCATGGTGGTGGGATCTTCTCGAACGGCGCCGTCGTTTTGGATACGGTCACACTCGCAAACAACCTTGCGGGAGGATATGGTGGAGGCTTGAACAGCCAGTCTGC
Source organism: Pseudomonadota bacterium (assembly GCA_039028795.1). Classification (GTDB taxonomy): domain Bacteria; phylum Pseudomonadota; class Alphaproteobacteria; order Rhodobacterales; family Rhodobacteraceae; genus Thermohalobaculum. The sequence continues at coordinate 93,502 of JBCCHJ010000001.1, read as the reverse complement.
CGCAACTGTGATCAACAGCACGTTCTATGGCAACGACTCGTTCTTTTCTGGCGGTGGTGCTTATCTCAGCGGGACGGCAACTCTCACAAACACGACGTTCACCGGGAACACGTCAGCGTCTCAGTCCAACGGCACGATAACTATCAGATATGGTGGGGTTTACATTGAAGATGCTTCCGACGTCACATTGACCAATTCGCTGGTGGTTGGCAACCGGGGCAGCCAGGTCGTCGGCGACTACACGGATGGCGGCGGCAACCTGATAGGCAGCGGCACGATTTCGGCGTCGGACGTCTTTGACACCACAGTCACAGTCAACAACGTAACCGCCGGTGCGTTGGCCGACAATGGTGGTCCGGTCGAGACGGTTGCCTTGCTTTTGGATGCATCGAACCCGGCGCTGGATATCGGTGATCTGCCAAGCGGCGTGACCACGGACGCCAATGGCAATGCACGCGAGTTTGATCAGCCCAGCCTCGACAATGGTGGAACGGTTGACGCCGGTGCGGTTGAACTGCAGGTCGAGCCCGCCAGTCTGATCGTAACCACCGCCGAGGACGTAGTCGACAACACGGATGGCGTCACATCCCTACGCGAAGCCATCGCCTTCGCCAACAGCGCCACGGATGCGGACGGTGACGGCAATGATGTCGATACAGTCACTTTCGATGCCAGCGTCTTTGATGGCGAGACCGCCGACATCGTACGGCTGACCGAAGGCGAGATCGAAATCACCGACGCAGTGATCGTTGACGGCGACCTGGATGATGACGGCGTCGCCGACGTTGTAATCTCGGGCGATGCAGGCAATGACGATATCACAGACACCAGCGGCATCACAGATGTTGATGCAAGCCTTCTGGCCGATGAAACCTCGCTGGATGATAATAGCCGCGTTCTGAACATCTCTTCCGAGACTGCGGAAACGACGCTGAATGGCCTGATTATCACGGGCGGCTCGACAACCGATGATGCAAGCACCGGTGATGGGGCTGGCGTGCGCACAATCGCAAACCTCACGGTTACCGATAGCGTCATTGCGGGAAACCAAGTTACTGGGCTCTACGTGGATGGCGGCGCGATCGCCGTTCCGGCCGCGGTCAGCGGAGAGCGGTATGTGGACATATACATATCCAACACCGAGATCAGCGGGAACCGCGCAACAGGTGCTGGCGGCGGCGTCAAGAACACCAGCTATGGCGGAGTTACCATCCAAGACAGCACCATCACGGACAACACAACGACCGGATATCTCGCCAGCGGTGGCGGTGTCGCTGCCTTCGAAGGCGATATTACGATCACCGACAGCATCATTTCGAACAACCACGCAATCGGAGTAGCCCGCCCCGACACGTCGTCCACCGTCTTTATCGATGTCGAAGGTGGGGGCATCAGAACGACAGACGGAAACATCACCATCAGTGGCACCGAGGTGACTGGAAACAGCGCGACCATCGACGGCGTCTCGATCAGCGGCGGCGGCATTGATGTCGAAGGCGGCGGGATTCGGTCCAGGCTGGGCGATGTTACGCTGATCAACAGCGTTGTTGCGAACAACGAAGTCAGCGCGACAGACACGGTTTCCAGCACGGACGACAAGGAAATCGAAGTCGAAGGCGGTGGAATCCGCGTCGACGGCGGTGGTCTGACGTTGATCAACAGCACCGTGGCTGGGAACATCGCGGTCTCCAGCGGCTCCAGCGCCGATGGTGGGGTAAGTGTCATAGGAGGCGGCATCAGGACGTTGGAATCCAGTGATGTGTCATTGATCAGTTCAACGGTCACCGGAAACTACAGCTCGCAAACCGGCGGGGGTGTCGGGATCGAGGCGAGCAGCAACGCCAATTTAACTCCGGGTGGTCTGACCCTTGCGAATACTCTGATCGTGGGCAATGGGGCTGCCACGTCTGGTGCTGAAGTTTACCATCCATCGGACGTGACACAAACCGTGACCGGTCCATCGATCATCGGCACGACGCTCTATGACGGCGCGGGCGGGTCAAGCACCCTGGCCAGTACCGTGGCAGAGGTGGCGCAGAGCCTCTTCGATGAGACGATCAGTTTCGTCGATCTCGACGGGGACGGCGTGGAGGGCACAGACGAGCGGAGCCTGGGGACAGATATCGAAGGCGGTGTTTTGGCCGACAATGGCGGGGACGTTCAGACGATCGCCCTGCTGGCATCCTTGACCAACCCGGCGATCGATGCGGGCGACGATACCCTGCTGGTCGAGGCGACGGTGGGCCTCGATCTGAACGGCGACGGCGACGGCGACGACACGCTCTCGACCGATGCCCGCGGCTTCACCCGCGCGGTGGATGTCGATGCCATCGCCAACAATGGTTCCAACACCGTGGACCTCGGTGCATTCGAGACCCAGACCGAGGCCACCATCGGCCCGGACATCCTGGAAGGCACCTCGGGTGCTGACAGCCAGGATCCCGGCGCAGGCAATGACCTGGTGCTCAGCCTGGACGGCGCTGATTTCATCTTCCTGGATGACGGCGGGTCCGACAGCGCCAGTACAGGCGAAGGCAATGACGCGGTCTTCTTCGGGGCAGCCTTGGACGAGGCCGACGCAGTCGACGGCGGCGATGGCAGCCTGGATCAGATTGGCCTGCAGGGCGATTATTCCGGCGGGGTGACCTTCGGGCCCGATGCCGTCGTCAACGTCGAAGCAGTTGTCCTGCTGCCCGGCAGCACCACGACATTCGGCGCCCCGGGGGACGAGCTCTACAGCTACGACCTGACCCTGGTCGATGCGAACATCGACGCAGGCGAAGAACTCACCTTCCAGGCCAACCAGTTGCAGGCGGGCGAAGGGTTCACCCTGGATGCCTCAGCCGAGCTGGATGGCAGTGTCTTCACCTTCGGCGGGCTCGGCGCAGATGTGATCACCGGCAGCCAGCAGGACGACTCTTTCTTCTTCGGCACGGACCGGTTCACCACCGACGATAAGGTCGATGGCCAGGACGGCAGCTTCGACTCGATCGGCCTACAGGGGGATTATTCCACCGGGCTGACGCTGGCGGATGATCAGTTGAGTGGCATCGAGATCCTCGCAGTGCTCTCCAGCAGCGACAGCCGCTTCGGCGGGTCGGATCTTGATGCCTCCTACAGCTACGATCTGACCCTGGACGATGGCAATGTCGCCTCGGGTGAAAGCCTGGTGATCAGCGCCAACACACTCGAAAGCGACGAGACGCTGACCTTCGACGGATCCGCCGAGTTGGATGGCTTCCTCTTTGTCTTCTCAGGCGATGGCGCGGATGTGATCCTGGGTTCTGCCGGCGACGACTTCATCTCTGGCCGGGGCGGCGCCGACAGCCTGACCGGCAACGCCGGGGACGACACGTTCCTCTATTCCAACCTCTCGGACAGCACATCCGGGGCCGAGGACCAGATCCTGGACTTCACCGATGGCGACCTGATCAGCCTCTCGTCGCTGGATGCCGACGATAGCACCACAGCCGACGACGCATTCGCCTTCATCGCCGAGGCCGCGTTCAGCGGCACGGCAGGCGAGCTTCGGGCCGAGAACACCTCCGGAAGTGACTGGACCATCGAGGCCGATGTCGATGGCGACACCGTGGCCGACTTCACGCTCCTGCTCACCACCAGCGACGGAGATGCCATCACCGCAACTGACTTCGTGCTGTGAGGGACAGAGAGGCTTTCGAGGGCGGCGAGACGTAGCACCGCCACGTCGCAAACCAACGCACCGATGCTGAACTTCTATCCACGGATGTCAGGGGAAATTTCTGCGCGTAAATCTTGTTATCGACCTCTATGGTCAGCGGATTAAGTTTGTTTGCGCAGGTTTTCAGGCAACCAGGTCGCAATTTCAGGAAATACAGTCAGAACCACCACCATCAGCACCATAATCAAGAACATCGGGATTGCCGTTCGCGCTATGTAGCCGATCTCGTGATCAGTCATCCCCTGCATGACAAAAAGATTGAACCCGATAGGCGGTGTGATCTGCGCCATTTCGACGACGACAACGATGAAGATCCCGAACCATATCACATCAATTCCGGCTTCGCGGATCATCGGCTCGACAATCGCCATGGTGAGAACTACGGACGAAATGCCATCCAAGAAACAGCCAATGATGATGTAAAAGATAGTCAGAGCCGCAATCAGCATAAATGGCGACAATTCCAAGTCAGAGATGAAGTTTGCTAGGCTACGCGGTAGCCCGGTGAAGCCCATACTCAGCGAAAGGAAGGCCGCGCCCATCAGAATCAATGCAATCATGGCCGACGTTCGAGTCGCGCCGAGCAGACTTTCCATGAAAGTAGATAGATTAAGTGACCCTTGAGCAGCCGCCAAACCCAGCGCACCGATCACGCCGAAAGCAGCCGCCTCGGTGGCTGTGGCAAAGCCGAAGTACATCGAACCTATCACCAGTAGAACCAAGCAGATCACCGGGATCAAGAAGCGCGAGTTCCACAGCTTTTCACCGAACGTCATGCTGCTATCAGGCGCCGGGCGTTGACCGGGGCGCAGGTAACACCAGGCAACGATGTAAACCATGAACATCAAGGCCAGAACCAACCCCGGAATCACGCCCGCCATGAAGAGCTGCGTGATCGATTCATTGATCGTGACGCCATAGACGATCAGGGTTAACGAGGGCGGTATCATTAAGCCCAGCGTTGCAGCCCCGCAAAGCGTGCCGATGGTCATAAACTCGGGATAACCACGCTTGCGTAGTTCCGGTATGGACATTTTACCGACAGTAGTCAGCGTTGCAGCGGAAGATCCGGACACAGCTGCAAAGATTGTACAACCCACGACATTGGTGTGCAGCAGGCCGCCCGGAAGACGCGTCATCCAGGGACTCAGCCCGCGGAACATATCCTCGGACAACCGTGTTCGATAGAGGATCTCACCCATCCAAATGAACAGTGGCAGCGCGGTCAGAGTCCAAGATGACGAGGACGTCCAGATCACCGTAAGCATCGCGTCGCCCGCCGGGCGGGACGTGAACATCTCCATCCCAACATAAGCCACGCCCATTAGCGCCAGGCCAACCCAGACACCCGATCCCAGCAAAAGGAACAGAACGAACAAAAAGACGATGGTCAGCGCGACTTGATCCATCAGTCCCGTGCCTCCGTCAGATCAGGTTGGTCGACGCCAATGTGATCCGTAGCGAGAATTCGATAAAGATGGTCCCATAGCGCCACCGCCAACAGCACGGCACCGATCGACATCGGGATCTGCGGTTGCCAGAGCGGCATCGCATCCTGGCCCTGGCTGATGTCGTTTAACTTCTCGGACCAGTAATTGGTTTTCATAGCATAGCGGGCAAGAAAGGTCGCCGTCACTGCAGCGACGGCATAACACCAAATCTCACCCCACCGCCGATACTGCCCCATGCGCCCCAGAAACAGGCTGACACGAATGTGCGCGCCATGGTTCAGCGCATATGCCAAAGCGAAAAACGACGAAGCCGCCATGCAATACCCGGCATAGTTCTGAGCGCCAGGAAAGGTGATCGAAGTCCATCGCGCGCCCATGTTCATACAAATGATAACCAGGATCGCGATGAGGAAAAGCGCGGCGACATAACCGGCAATCTCATAAATGCCGTCCAGAACCCTTGGTAGGGCAATCCGCATCACAACCGCCGCCAGCGCGATCACAGCGCCTATCGCATAAATTTGCGCGGCCTTCGGCACTTCGCCAAAGAGGTTGACGACACTTTCGATCATCAGGTCCCTCGCATAAAGAAAGCGGCGGCGAGGCCGCCGCCCTTTGCCAGATCACTGCGCTTTATAGGCGTCAACTAAAGCTGCACCATCAGCACCCGCTGCGTCGGCCCATTCCGCTGCCATCGTGGCGCCAATCGCGGTCAAGTCGGCTTTCAGGCCATCCCCAGGGGATTGCACCGTCATGCCATTAGCGGCAAGTTGTGCGACATACCAGTCAGCGAGTTGATGAGCGCGCGCAGTACCAGCCGCCTGAGCAAGCATGGCCGATGATCTTAGGCAATTCTGCTCGGCTTCGGTAAGTTCACCAAACGCGTCTTTGTTAGCAAAGACATAGTTGCGGGGAAGCCAGGCCTGAGTGTCATAAAAATGGGTCAGGTGTTCCCAGACTTTGCGATCGTAACCGGTCGAACCGGATGACACGAATGCCTCGGCCACGCCCGTTGACAATGCCTGAACCAATTCGGCGGCTTCTACTTGAACCGGCAGCATACCCATCAGTTCAGCCAACCGCGCAGTCGCGGCATTATAGGCGCGGAACTTGACACCTTGAGTGTCACCGGTGCCGTTGACCTCCTTCTTAAAGTACAGCCCTTGCGGCGGCCATGGCACTGAATACAGTAGCACCAGGTTCTGCTCGCGTAGCAGCGAACCCATCTTTTCCTTTGACGCGGCCCAGAGCTTATCGCTGTCTTCAAATGACGAGGCCAGGAACGGCACACTGTCGATACCGAATATCGGGTTCTCGTTCTGATGGGCGCTTAGCAACCGCTCTCCGATTGGAGCCTGTCCAGTCTGCACCGCACGCTTGATGTCGCCACCACCGAACAGCGAGCCGCCGGCATGCACGGTTATGTTTAAGGAGCCGCCCGTGCAAACACCGACAGCTTCTGCGAAGAGCTTCCCGTTTTGACTGTGATAGTTGGAATCAGCATAGGCCATGGGCATATCCCAATCTGCGGCCTGGACTGTTCCTGCGGCCAATATAACTGCCGCTGCACTTGCAAGGAACTTTTTCATTGTCTGTCTCCCTGATCTTCGGTCAATCGGCGTGACCATGGCCACGATGGTTGACGTTCGCGCACAAGCAGGTCAATGGAAAACAACTCTTGCGGGAGGCGAAGATGATCGCGACAGGTGAGCAGCCGATCTACGGCATCGATGTTGGCATCCTAATGCTGGATGCGCGATTTCCCCGCATCGTGGGAGACATGGGCAACGCCCGCACCTGGCCCTTTCCTGTTAGGTATAGGATCGTTCGGGGAGCGTCGCCTGATCTGGTGGTTCGGTGCGGCGCCGAGGGGACGCTGGATGAATTCATCGAAGCCGGTTTGGAGTTGGTCGCAGACGGTTGCCGCCTGATCACGACCAATTGCGGGTTTCTAGCAAAGTTCCAGCGTCAATTGACCGAAGCATTGCCGGTCCCGGTGGCCACTTCAGCGATGCTGCAGGCAGCATCGATCCAAGCGATGCTGCCGGAAGGAAAGAAGGTTGGCATTCTGACGATTTCGCCTGAGACGCTGACCGAAGCACATCTTACTGGTGCGGGTGTGCCGCCGGATACGCTGGTCGCTGGCGTAGCCGAGGGATGCGAATTCCAGCGTGTTATCCTGAACAATGAAGCTCGACTGGACGTCGCACAGGCCGAGCGAGACATGGTCGACGCTGCAGTTCGTTTTCAGGCAGCCCATCCTGAGTTGGGTGCACTGATCTTCGAATGTACGAACATGCCGCCATATCAAGGTGCGGTGATCGACGCGACTGGGCTACCTGTGTTTTCAGTCAAAACACTGGTGATGACGTTGGCTGCGTCGCTCGACCCGGGGATGTAGCGGATTCGCGCCGACGGCGACCAACGTCGCGAAGGTCCACATGTAAGAAAACCACAAAAAAAGCGTGCACCCCTAAGAGTGCACGCACTTGAACCTCGCCAGTGATAGGAAATGAAAACCTATTAAGCCAGAAGGCCGTCTGCTTCAGCTTGTTCCCAGATGGCTGCCCATGTTTTCTTGGCCTTGCCGCGTTGTTTAACACCTTGCGCGGCTTCTAGGTTATCCATCATGCCGTCACCTTTGCAGATTACCAGCCCGACCATACCGATCGAATAATGGGGCGTGCACTGATAGCCATAGAAGCCGGGCTTTTCGAAGGTCACTTCGATTTCTTTATTGATCTTGCCCTTCCAGGCCTCGGTTCCCTCAGGGATCATGCCTTTGAGCGAGGCAGAATTGTGGCCCTTGTCGGTCGGCAAAAATTTCACCGTATCACCTGGCTCAACGACTTGGATTATCGGTTTGAAAAGCATCCGCCGCTTTTTGTCGTCCGGATCTTTATTCAGCATCTCCACATCGTGTGCCGTCGCAGACAACGCCGGAAGAGAAGGCAGCACCATAAGTGCGCCAGTAGAAACAAGAAGAGTGCGTCTGGTGATCAGTGTCATAGTTTCCTCGTTTTTCGCCACGTGAGTTTTATGCCGACCCTTCGGGCAAGCAGACAAATGGCTCGGCAGATCTTGTCTTCAACGTGCCAGTACCCAAATAACAGTCGTTCTACGCTGTTTATTCTGTGCCTCGTCGTTGAATGACAGAAAGTTGATCTGCTTGCTTGATGCTCCTTTATGCAACAGCGCGCGACAGTGCACATTGCGACCAAAGCGCCGACAATGCTTGGACCAAATGATTTATGTGGTCTTCCGTGTGCAAAGGTCCAGGTGTAAAGCGCAGTCTTTCGGTTCCTTTCGGCACCGTTGGATAGTTGATGGGCTGAACATAGATCCCATAATCATCCAATAGGATGTCCGACAGCATTTTGCATTTTACCGGGTCGCCGACCATGACCGGTATGATGTGGCTCGGATTCGGCATGTGCGGAATACCTTGAGCGTCCAGTTTTGCGCGCAAACTGTCCACAGCACGGCGTTGTTGGACCCTTTCGTGGTTGGACCATTTCAGATGGCGCACAGCGACCTTTGCACCGGCTGCAACCGCCGGTGGCAGCGCGGTGGTAAAGATAAACCCGCTGGAGAACGACCGGATATAGTCACACATGGCTGCAGAGCCGGCGACGTAGCCGCCCAAGGTGCCATAAGCCTTGGCCAAAGTACCTTCAATGATCGTCAGACGCTGCATTGCGCCTTCCTGTTCTGCGATACCGCCACCACGCGGGCCGTACATTCCAACCGCATGAACCTCATCCAGGTAGGTCATAGCATTGTAATGGTCGGCCAGATCACAGATCTCGTGGATCGGTGCGATATCACCATCCATGGAATAGACACTTTCGAAAGCGATCATCTTAGGCTGATCCCGATCCAGCGCCTTTAGCTTTTCTTCCAGATCGCGAAGATCATTGTGCTTCCAGATCTTCTTTTCGGCGCGGGAATGGCGGATGCCTTCGATCATGCTGGCATGGTTCAACGCATCAGATAGGATCACGCATCCGGGAATGGTGGCGCCCAGGGTGCCAAGCGCCGCAAAGTTCGACACATATCCAGAGGTGAATAAAAGAGCGGCTTCCTTGCCATGCAGGTCGGCGAGTTCCTCTTCCAGAAGGACGTGATTGTGATTGGTGCCTGAAATATTGCGGGTCCCTCCGGCACCCGCTCCGCAAGCATCAATGGCATCCTTCATCGCTTCGCGGACCGCCTGGTGCTGACCCATACCCAGATAGTCGTTCGAGCACCAAACCGTCACGTCATGGGTGGATGCGTTCCCACCTTCGCCAACGTGGCGCGCGGCGCTGGGAAATTCGCCAACTCGGCGCTCCAGATCCGCAAAGACTCGATAATTGCCTTCATCCCGAAGGGCGTCTAGGCGTGTACGGAAATGGGCCTCATAGTCCATGGGTTCCCTCCTCAGGTCAGTCCGCGGGTTCTGCGCCCGCAGGGCGTCCGTCATTTCGTTTTGTCATCCACTGCCAAAGCGCAGAGTCGCGCACAGGCAGCACCATCAACCAGTGTTCCAGTAGGGCCAGCGCGGTCAGCGTAGCCAGCAAGGTATGTCCGACCATCAGGTTCGGATTGTCGACTGCGCGCGCAATCCAAATCACGACCCCGACGGTCAGAAAGGTGACCGAGACCGGGAACAACCAATTCATCCGCCGGGTAGCAAAGTAGCTCTTCATATGAGCGACTGGGCCAGGCATCATTTCATGGCTGAGGTTCGGCACACCCAGATAGACGTTCAGTTTTGCCGAGATCCTAGCAAAAAACAGAACCAGGAATGTCCATAGCCCTGTCTGTTCTGGAGCGGCCCAGGTCAAGGTTCCCAGTAGGATCGCGGTGAACAAAAGCGCCAGTTCGTGATGCGCAACCGTGCCCCATGCCATCAGAAAGTGCCCAGGACCATTCAATCCAGGAGGGCATGGCCGCGTTACCGGTCCGGTGATCACCCCGGTCAGGAAGGCCAGTTCGAACCATCCCCAGATCAGGATTGCCATCCCAAACCCGATATAGGCCGCGATGGCACCGGTTTGGCCAGATGCCCAGATCAGCGTTGCTAGGGCGATCATCGCGATGGGCGCACTGGCAATAACGGCAGTGCGCCCTGCCCCGCGGCTAACCGCCCAAAGGATCGCGCCGGTGGAAAACCACCAAGTAAAAAGTGCGATCAGGACGGCTGCGGTCATTAGATTACCAGACCGGCTGCAGGCGCGAGTTTTCGGGCAGGTCGTTTCGCTTCACCGGCAAAAGGTAAAGCCGGGCGAATACCAGCCCAGCCCGGGCGCCAAGACCGATCCGGCGCAGTCGACCGATCAGACCACCCTGCGCGCGGGCCTGGTCCATCTTGTCAGAAATCCGCGACATCGCTTTGCAGAGTTCCCAGAATCGTTCGTTGTCCAGATCCAACTCTACCGGGAAGCACTGGCGGGAAATCTCAGACGTCAGGCAGATCACTTTCCGGTCATAGTCCTCGATATCCACATCCAGAGCTTCGTGGAAATAAGGCCGTTGATGATCACGCACCCACATGGTCACGAAGACAGCGATCAGGAAGAACCGGATCCAGTACTTGTTTAGGCCTTCTATGGTTCTGCGGTCCGCGCGCATCAATAAGCTGAAAGCCTCGCCATGGCGGAACTCGTCATTGCACCATTGTTCGAACCATTTGAAGATCGGATGGAACCGCTTGTCGGGGTTCGCCTGAAGATGCCGGAAGATCGTGATATACCGGGCATAGCCGATCTTTTCCGAAAGGTAAGTGGCGTAGTAGATGAACTTAGGTCGGAAATAGGTGTACTTCTTCTGCTGGGTCAGGAAGCCCAGATTCACCGCAACACCAACTTCGCGCAGGGCATCGTTGATAAAGCCTGCATGGCGTGCTTCGTCCCGCGCCATCATCTGAAACAGCCCAGTGATGTCGTCATTATTTCCGCGGCGCTTCATTTCCTTGTAGAGCACGCAACCCGAGAATTCCGAGGTGCAGGAAGAGATCAGGAAATCGATGAATTCCTTTTTCAGGTGCGGATCCATCGCATCCCAGTCGATCTTGTCCCAGTCCTCGTTTTTCTTGAAGTGCCCCTTGTTTGGATCCGACTTCATCTCGGTGATCAGGGCGTCCCATTCTTCGCGAACCGGGGTGACATCAATCGCGTCCAGTTCGTCGAAGTTGGTCGTGTAGAACCGCGGCGTCAGGATAGTGTCCTGCATGGCCAAGGCAGTGGCGTCATCGCTATCGAACTTGGCCATTTCCTCGGCGATGGCCAAACCTTCTTCAACCGTGGTCGCATCGGCGGTGTGGGTGGCGCGCTGCATGTTCATAGCCGCACCTCTTCTGAGAAACTGAATTCGCAGAGCTCCATGACCTCGAAGTCGCCGGTCCATCTGGTCCACAGCCGTTCAACTGCCGACGCCCGCGTGATCACGGCGGTGCGATCTTCGCGAACAATTTCACCAAACGGGGCCATGATCTCTGGCCCCTCGACTTGTACGGTGTCACCGGGATGGACTACCGAGCCATCATTGAACCGTACATGCGCATGCAGGCTTTCAAAGCAGTGCGAGATTTCGACGGTGCACGGCGCCAAATCCCGCTTTCGTGTGAAAAGTCCCATCTTCTAGCCCTCCATAATTTTCTTTGTCGTTGTGCTAGTTGGTGAACAGACGCTCGAACGCGGCTGCATTGTCTTTCCCGAACCCAAGCAATTCAGCCCGCCATCCCGTGAGGTCATCGCGGACAGCCAGATGGCCGTCGGAGAAGCGAACCAGCCGGATGGGTAGGGTTTCGTCCACGCCTGCCAGGCGGCGTTTCAATTTAAGCGATCGGGTCACTGCGGACACGAAACCCGCTTCGTTCGGGCCAAGATCGGCAATCAAGCTGCCATCAGCGTCCAACACCCTTGTCGCGCCATTTTTTTCACCGATCAATTGGATCTTCCGCTCTGCGATGATCTGGCTTTCATCGGGCGGCATGGCGGCAGGCGGTTGGCCGGTCAACCGTGCCCATGTGACCATGCCCAGAGTGATCACTAGCAGCAACGCGATGGCGCGCAGAAGGACGCGAGGCACCTTTTCGCGGTCACGTTGCAAGGTAGTAGTGGCCATGGCCTACCTCCTATTCCGCAGCTATGGCGCTGGCATCGGGGGCTGCTTCAACACCCACCGTGACCTGAGCCGTGGCATTCTGAGCGATCAGTCGTGCGACTTGTTCTGCCTCAGGAATACATCGCAAGGCGGGTTGCGTTTTCCGAATGCGCCATGGCCGAATATGAGGCCAACACATTAAATAGGAGAACTTAGACTCGCCCAGCAGATCCAGCGCGATCGTCCCGGTGCCTCCACCACGCATCTGCAGGTCGGCCGAGCCGATCCAGCGATACGGAATATTCAGAGACACGGTTAACGCCGCCCCAATGCGCATAACGATCCGCCGGTTCGTCACGGTATAGACTGTGGCCCAAGCTTGTACCCAGGCAAACAATGCCAGGATCGCACACGCCACAACGCCCATGCCGACTAGCCAAGCGACTGATGCGGCCGCCAAGCCGGGATCACCGTTCATCCAGGCGCCGACACCTTGCCAGAGCGCGATGAACCCGAAATAGATCGCCACCCATTTCAGCATCAACGCATCCTGGGCGAGCCGCCACCAATTGGGCTTGCCCTGCCACAAAATGCGCTCGCCTTCAGGCGGGACTTCTGGCAGCCCTTCGATCGGTTCAGGCGGCTGGAAATCATCGTCGTCCATGACGTGTCCCCTAGAATTGCGCTTCTAAGCGGTTTTCGTGCGCATAAAGCTTTCCGCCGCACCAATATGCCGAGATTTTTTCTTCCTCGAGCTTGGTGACCTGGTCTGCCGCCGCATGCGTCGGAATTCCACTGAAGTGATGAGCGTAGAGCGAATGCACTCCAACATGTTCAGACTTGATCTTAACCAATTGGATCGGAGCCAGACGTTTACCGCCGCCATCAGCCAAGTCGATTTCCAGATAGCGAACAAGTGCTTCAGGTACGTCCACCCACATATCGGAAACGGTCGCAACGACCTGACCATCATGGGAGTGAACCGGAAGACCGCGCGCATCACGCCCAGCGGTCACCAAGAAATCTGCGAGCCCGCTCATCGGCCGCAGTTTCGGATGACCATGGCCATCCACTTCCGGCACGTCTTCACGCATGGCCCAGGCCGCAGGTCCGACGCCATCGGCCATCGGGTCGCCCGTTGGCTCGAACGGACTGCCAGCCGCAGGAGATGTCTGCTCCATGGCGATGACCCTGTCATCGTCCTTTGCATCGTTAGGGACGGTGAATTCGCCAGCACCGAAGGGGCGCTTGAAGGTCTTCGGGTATGGCAGGGAAAACGGTCCCTGGTTTCCCGCCTGGGTCCCATCGTCATTTTCCAGCGGATAGCCTTCGCGCATATTCTCGCGCTGCAGATAGATGATCAGGCCCGCAAAAAAGAGCCAGAACAAATACAAAGAGACCAATGCAAGGTCTATGTTTCCGACAATAGCTGGGATCATGGTGTTTCTCCTTCTCCCCCGTGATCAGGTTGGGAATTCGGCCAAGCCGATCTTGGCATTTTCCGGTGTTTCAGGTCTGTGCGCGCGGCGCCGTACCAGCGGTGCGAGCACGATGATGGTCAGGAACAGAAGTCCGAGTTCCAGGTGATAGACAGCCGTGTATCCGGCATCCTTGCCGCTGAAGGCGTCGCCGAAGTACCCCGACGTGGCGGCCTTACCAATCAGGTCTTTCAGGCCGCCACCCAGTGCAATACCAAGTCCGGCGGCTGTCGCTTGTGCCGCGCCCCAAGCGCCCAGGGCAAGCCCCCGTCCTGCGGTACCAGATACCGGCATGGTCATCGCTGCGGTTAGCGTCGCGATGGCGAAAAGCCCGCCACCCAAGCCGATACCGAATGCGCCTACGAAGAACAGCGCAGCAGATTCCATCGGCGCGGCCAGAATCACGGCGCTAAAGGCCGCAAGGCCCAGAAGGATCCCGCGGGCAGATATCCAATGCGGACCGGTTCCAGCGAACAACCAGCGCGAGGCCAGGACAAAGCCGAGCAATGCACCCAAGGACCAAACCGCCGTCAGTAAGGTTGTGGCGGATACCGACAGGCCAAGGATTTCACCTCCATATGGTTCCAGAAGAACGTCTTGCATCTGAAATGCCATGGTACCGATGAAGACCACGGCCAACAGGCGCCCTGCGGTGCCACCTGCACGCAGATCTGTCCATGCATCGCGGAACTTGGGACGCGGTTGAGCGCGTTCTTCCTTCGACATTGGACGCACACGTTCCTGTTTCCAGAGTGCGACCAGATTCAGCAGCAGCGTGGCCAAAGCCGTGCCCTGCACCACCTGGATCAAACGCAGTTTCGAGAAATCCGCGAGCAACGCGCCGACGATGACCGCCGAAATCGCCATACCGACCAGGAACATCACATAGAGAAGTGCCACGACTCGCGGGCGTGTCTCGTCATCAGACAGGTCACTGGCCAATGCCAGCCCGGCCGTTTGCGTCATGTGCAGGCCAAGCCCCGTCATCAGGAAAGCGGCGGCGGCCAGAGCTTCGCCGGCCCAGGCGGGGCCCACCATCTGATCGCCGGACAAAACCAGGATGGCGAACGGCATCACTGCCAGCCCGCCCATCTGCCATAGCGAGCCAAACCAGATATATGGCACCCGCTTCCAGCCGATGGCCGACCGATAGGTGTCTGACCGAAAACCTAGCAAAGCCCTGAAAGGTGCGATCAGAACGGGCAATGCAACCATCGCCGCAACAACGGAGGCCGCAACGCCCAGTTCCACGATCATCACGCGGTTCAGCGTACCCAGCAACATCACTGTCGCCATACCAACTGAAACCTGGAAAAGTGATAGGCGCAGAATCTGATGCAGCGGAAACCCTTCGCTTCCCACGTCTGCAAACGGCATGTAACGCCTTGACAGTTTCAAAAGAGCTGCGCGCGGGATGATCACCGGACCAACCTCATCGCTTGGGAAATATAAAATCCAGATTTGACGCGTTCGGACGGCGGCAACTTCCAACGGCGCAGCATCGGATCGCGGTTAATATCACGGCGCAGACGGAACTCAGCGACCGGCTGGATCGCAGGCGATCTGTCATCCCGTGGAAATAGCTTGCCCACCGTATGCATCGCGGCCAGCAATGGCGTGCGTGGTGCGACTGTGAAGTGGATCGACTCCCTGGTCCGTTGGCCAAGGCTTGCCAGCGCCTTTATAATGTCCTCTGGCGCATAGTGGATCAGGCTATCCATGGCGACGATGTGGTCGAAAAGCCCAAGGCCTGCATCCAGCATGTCGCCAGTGCGATAGTCGATGCGATGCGCGATGTCCTCTGGTGTCCTTCTTCGCGCAACACCCAAAAGGCTCGCAGAGATATCGACCGAAACGACATCAGCTCCTCGTTTGGCCAATTCGACGGAAAGCTGCCCGGCCCCGCAGCCAGCATCCAGCACACGCTTGCCATAGAGTTGTTGCGGTAGTCTGCTGAGCAATGTCGCTCGCATATGGTCGCGACCCGCGCGTACAGTCTGGCGGATCTTCGAAACCGGTGCATCCGAGGTCAGACGCTCCCAGGTTTCGGCCGCCGTGCGGTCGAAGTATTCTTCAAGCCTGCCGCGCGTATGCGAGTAGGTGTCGCTCATGCCGTCCTCAATCGAATCCCAGCAGTTCGAAGATGTCGCGATCTTCCATCGGCGCGGGTGCCAAAGGTTCAGTGCCATTCCAAAGCGTTTCGGCAAGACGGACATATTCCTTCTGGACGTAGGCAATGTCCTCTTCATCCGGCATCTCGAAAACCGTGCATTTGTGGAGGCGACTGCGGCGTATCGCATCGACATCAGGCATATGTGCGATCCGTCGGAAGCCGACGGTGTTGCAGTATTTGTCGACCTGATCCGTGTCCTTGGACCGGTTAGCAACACAACCTGCCAGACGGACCTGATAGTTCTTCGATTTCGCCTGAACTGCCGCGATGATGCGGTTCATGGCGTAAATGCTGTCGAAATCGTTTGCCGTCACAACGACCGCTCGGTCAGCGTGCTGCAAGGGCGCGGCAAACCCGCCACAGACCACGTCACCCAGCACGTCGAATAGCACCACATCCGTGTCGTCCAAAAGGTGGTGCTGCTTCAGAAGCTTCACAGTCTGCCCCACCACATATCCACCGCATCCGGTGCCTGCGGGCGGTCCACCAGCCTCGACGCACATGACACCATTGTAGCCTTCGTAGACGAAGTCTTCGGGGCGCAGTTCCTCGGCGTGGAAGTCGACCTCTTTCAACGTGTCGATCACTGTGGGTACAAGCGATTTGGTCAAGGTGAAGGTAGAATCGTGCTTCGGATCACAGCCGATCTGCAGTACGCGCTTGCCCAATTTGGAAAAGGCGGCCGAAAGGTTAGACGACGTCGTCGACTTACCGATCCCACCTTTGCCGTAGACACTGAACACCTTGGCTGTATCGATGGTCGCGGTTGGATCCATTTGGACCTGCACGCTGCCTTCGCCATCCTGCCCCCTCAAGGCGGGCGGTACTTTGCCCACGGGTCTACGCGCCTCGGCGACACCTGCCGCTTTGCGCATCAAGTCCCGGTTGTCCAATGGGCTCATCGGTCTCTCCTCATTCGGCAGCGACTTCGGGCAACGGGATGCCCTCCAGCCGGTCCTCTAGTTCGTCCCCTGCCTGACGCAGGGCTGCGAGCGTTTCGTCGTCGGGGGTCCAATAGGCGCGTTCCTGCGCCTCGATCAGACGGTTGGCTAACCGGGCCGAAGCCTGTGGATTTAAGTCGCTCAAACGACGGCGCATTTCTGGGTCCAGCAGGTAAGTTTCAGTGAGACGCTGATAGACCCAGGGGTCGACTTGTCCTGTTGTTGCAGACCAACCGACCGAATTCGTGACGTGCGCCTCGATCTGGCGCACGCCTTCGTGTCCGTGGTTCAGCATGCCCTCGTACCACTTCGGATTAAGGGCGCGCGTGCGAGTTTCCAGGGCCACTTGTTCGGACAACATGCGTACTTTGCCGTCACCACGCGTCTGATCAGAAATGTAGACTGGTACGTCTTGGCTTTTTGCCCGGCGCACAGCGCGGGATATTCCACCCAGGGTGTCGAAGTAATGATCGATCGTCGTCACACCCAGTTCGACCGACTCCAGGTTCTGATAGGCCAAGTCGACCTCAGACAAGATCGCATTCATCAGAGCAGGCTGTGCTGCTGGATCACCATCGCGGCCATAGGCGAAGCACTTACGTTTTTGGAAAGTGTCGGCCAGTTCATCCTCGTCATCCCAGACACCGGCATCGATCATCTGGTTGACGTTCGATCCATAGGCTCCATCAGCATTGGAGAATACTCGGAGTGCTGCTGTATCGAAGTCGATGTCTTGGTCTTCGGCGTGGGCAATCGAATTGGCTCGAACACTATTCAGGTGCTCTGGTTCGTCCGCTGTGGCGGCCAGCCAGGCAGCTTCAGCCAACATCCGGGTCTGCAAGGGCAACAAGTCCCGGAAGATGCCGCTCAGCGTCATTACAACGTCGATACGGGGGCGCTTGAGTTCTTCCAGCGGGATCAGTTCCGCCCCGCAAAGACGGCCATATGAGTCAAATCGGGGCCGTGCGCCCATCAGCGCCATGGCCTGGGCGATCGGCCCACCTTCGGTCTTCAGATTATCGGCACCCCAAAGCACTAAAGCAATTGACCGCGGCAGTGTATTACCCTCGGCCAGATGGCGTTCCAACAGACGCTCAGCCTGTTTCGCACCATCCTCCAGCGCAAAAGCCGATGGCATTCTGAATGGATCGAAAGCGTGCAAATTACGCCCAGTCGGCAGGGCCTGCGGTGCGCGGATCAGGTCAGCCCCCGGAACCGGCCGGATAAAACCACCGCCCAGTGCATGAAGGATCGCAGGCGTCTCATGATCTTCCTCTAGATGCTGCGCTGCTTCGGATAGATCATTATCCGGCAAAGCCTCCGCCATGCAGGCCAGTAGATCCTGCTGCGCGTCTTGCGATGGCGGTTGGCCGACGACGTGCAGGCCGTAAGGGATCAGAGAGTATTCGTATTCGATCAGGTCCTTCCACAGAGCGTCCACACCTGCATGGCCGTCCGTCACCGGCAGGTCCACCTCTGCGGCCTGCTCGCGGATCAATTCAGCCAGATCGGCGCGGTCTGGCGCGCCCGGCTCTTGCGTGCGCCACCGCTCCAACGAAGCCTTTAACTCGGCCAAGCCTTTGTATAGTCCAGCTTTTGCGACCGGAGGCGTCAGGTGCGTTATAATCGTCGCTGCCCCACGCCGTTTGGCCAACGCACCCTCAGACGGGTTGTTCATGGCATAGAGATAGACATTCGGTAGATCGCCGATTAGCCGATCAGGCCAGCACTCCGGACCCAGACCGCACTGCTTGCCGGGCATAAACTCCATGGCTCCGTGCATGCCGAAGTGAAGCGCGACATCAGCTCCGAAATCCTCGCGCAAGTAACGGTAGAATGCGCTGAAAGCATGCGTCGGGGCGAAGCCTTTTTCGAACAGCAACCGCATTGGGTCACCCTCGTAGCCAAAGGCTGGCTGCACGCCGATGAAGACCTTACCGAATTGACGGCCCAGTACGAATACATCGCGGCCATTAGTCTGGTGCTTGCCAGGGGCGACGCCCCACTGCGCCTCGATCTCAGCCAGGTAAGGGTCGCGAGCGACAATGTCATCGGCGGGGATTGCGGCTGCGACATTGGCCTGCTGGCCATGGTCTTCAGCATTCCCGCAAAGGATTGCATCGCGCAAGGCGTCGATTGTATCGGGAACCTCGACATCATAACCTTCCGCCGCCATGGCGGTCAGCGTGTTGTGCAGCGATTCAAAGACAGCTAAATGCGCGGCCGTCCCAACAGCACCAGCATTTGGCGGGAAGCCGTAAAGCACGACTGCAACGTTGCGGTCGGACGGCTTGGTCCGGCGCAGAGCCACCAGCTTCGCGATCCGATCGGCCAAGCTACCAGCACGCTCACCGTCGGACTGCATCGCACGATCACCGGTGGTGCGTCCGCCATAAACCATGGGACCGGTTGCACCGTCGATTTCTGGGATAGCGACCATCATGGTCGCCTCAACCGGGGATAAGCCACGCGCACCACAGCGCCATTCTTCTAATGTTTGGAATTCCAGCGCATGGGCGGCAACGTAAGGTACATCCAGATCAGCCAGGGCCTGTTCCGCTGCAGCGGTGTCGTTATAGGCGGGCCCGCCAACTAACGAAAAGCCCGTTAGCGAGAGCAGTGCATCAACGCAGGGTCGATCCTTGTCCTTGAGAAAGGCATCGATTGCGGGCCGTGCATCCAAGCCCGCTGCGAAGATCGGCACAACCTTCAGCCCTCGGGCCTCTAACGCCCAGATCACTCCATCATAATGGGCGGTATCCCCGGCCAGTACATAGGCCCGCATCAGCAAAAGACCGACGGTTCCGTGTCGACCGGGTCCTCGCCGGCCCGGCAGGTCGTCTAATTGATCGGTTACGCGGCGACCAGGCAGATCGGGATGATACAACCCGACCTCCGGGTACTCCGCCGGCGCCGGTACCTTGAACTCACCCCGCAGATACTCCCGCGGACCCGATGCGTACCGGTCAATCAGGAAGCGGATCATTGCGGCGACATTGTCGTCCGAACCTGCCATCCAATACTGCATCGTCAGGAAGTAGGCCCGAACATCCTGGGCGGTACCAGGAATGAAGCGTAGGATCTTCGGAATGCGCTTCAGCATCCGCATTTGATGTGCGCCGGACGAGACCTTCTTCTTGCCGGAGCCCCGCAAACGCTTCAGCAGTGCCATCGCACCGCTTTGCTTAGCACCCATTTGGAACCGACCAAGACGGGTCAGCTTGATCACCTCTCCGGCCGCCATGCATCCGACAATGGCATCACAATGGGGCGCACGGGCCTGCAGATCCGGTAGAATTGCCTGGATGTGATCGTCCAGGAACAGCATCGTCGCGATGATGATATCAGCCTGAGCGATGTCGGCTTTACAAGCGGTTAAGGTTGCTGGCGAAGAAGACCATTCTGCCGCCGCATGCAGATCCAAACGCAGACCGGGAATATCCCGTTGCAATGATTTTTGCGCAGACGCCACCGGAGCAGCCAAGTGGCTGTCCAATGTGACGATCACCACCCGCACGGGTGGCGCGTCAGCGGGCGAAGTGCGCTTTAGCATCGTAGAGCGTTTCCACGTCAATGATTGTGCGACCCATTTCGGTCGCGAATTTCTCTGTGTTCCGCCGTGCCTTGCCGCGGACGAAGAAAGGAATCTTGCGCAGTTCCTGTTCGGCATCGGGTGCCCAAGCCGGGGCTCCGGACAAATTGGCAGCAGCGATTTCTTCAGGCTCGGGCGCTTGCTGCACCGCAGGCTGCGACGGCGCATGACCACCCAAATGCGAAGGTCCGGCTTCGTCGTGGAATTCAAAATCCTCGCGGAACATCGCCAACAGGTGTTCTTCAAGGCCCATAACCAGCGGATGGATCAACGTGTCAAAGAGGACATTCGCGCCTTCCCACCCCATGACCGGCGAGAATCGCGCGGGGAAATCCTGAACATGCACCGGGGCCGAAATCACGGCGCAGGGAATGCCGAGGCGCTTGCCGATATGGCGCTCCATCTGCGTGCCCAGAATCATTTCTGGCTGCGCCGCGGCGATGGCTGCTTCCACATCCAGGTAATCATCCGTGATCAACGGTTCGACGCCGTATTTCTTTGCGGCGGCACGGATATCGCGGGCAAACTCGCGATTGTAACAGCCGAGGCCGACGACCTCGAAGCCCATCTCTTCCTTTGCAACCCGGGCCATGGCCACGGCGTGCGTTGCATCGCCAAAGATGAAAACGCGCTTGCCGGTTAGGTAGGTCGAGTCTACCGACCGCGACCACCAAGGCAGGCGCAGGCTGGATTCGTCGGTGATCACCGTGCGCTTCAGAATACGGCTGATCTCTTCGACGAAGTCCCGGGTTGCGCCAACCCCGATAGGGATCACGGTTGTGCGCGGCTGATCCAGGTTCTTCTCCATCCAACGCGCGGCGGTGTCAGCAATCTCCGGATACAGCACAACGTTGAAATGAGCCGCGCCTAGGTTTTGCAGGTCAGCCGGCGTCGCAGCCATCGGTGCAACGACATTCACCGCGATGCCCATGTTTTCCAGCATGCGGGTGATCTCAATGACATCGTCACGGTGTCGGAAGCCCAGCGCCGTGGGCCCCAAGACATTGCACGAAACTTCCGGCGTGCGCTCCATCGGTTGCGCCAAGTGACGGACCAGCTGATAGAACGTCTCGGCCGCGCCCCAGTTTTCTTTGCGCTGGTAGGAGGGCAGTTCCAGAGCCACGGCGGGAATAGGCAGATCCAGCGCTAGTGCCAGACCGCCCGGGTCGTCCTGGATTAATTCGGCCGTACACGACGAACCGACAATCATCGCCTGTGGTTGGAACCGTTCATAGGCGTCCTGACACGCATCCTTGAACAAAGTCGCCGTGTCCGATCCCAGATCCCGTGCCTGGAATGTCGTGTAGGTGACCGGTGGGCGGTGGTTGCGCCGTTCAATCATGGTGAACAGCAGATCCGCATAAGTGTCGCCCTGCGGCGCGTGCAGAACATAGTGCAATCCCTGCATCCCGGTCGCAATGCGCATGGCGCCTACATGGGGTGGGCCTTCATATGTCCAAACCGCCAACTTCATACTGCCAACCTTTCCTTGCGACGAAGCGGTCGGGCGAAAAGCTCTGCGAGATCAGCGGCTTGCTCGTATCCATGGACCGGTGTGAAGACCAATTCGATGGCCCATTTGGTGCGCAGCCCTTCGGCCTCCAGCGGATTAGCCAGGCCCAGGCCACATACCGTCAGGTCGGGTTTGGCGGCGCGGCACCTGTCCAGTTGAAGATCGACATCCTGGCCTTCGGAAAGCTGAGGACCATAGGGCAGCATGGCCAGATCTTCGGCCATCAGATCGCCATGGATATAAGGCGCGCCGACCTCGATGGCCGTCATGCCGCATTCCCGCGTGAGAAACCGAGCTAACGGGATTTCCAGCTGGCTGTCCGGGAAGAAGAAGATCGATTTGTCGCGCAGCGTATCAGCAACCCTGGCAACGGCTGCTTTCGCCCGGGCGCGGGGCGCTTCGATCACTGCGTCAACCTTTTCATCAGGGATGTCAAAAGCCTTTGCCGCGGCGCGCAGCCAAGCTGTGGTGCCTTCTTCTCCGAAGGGGAAGGGCGCAGCAATCCGCTCGGCACCACGTCGGTCCAGTTCGGCTGCGGTGGCGCCGAGGAACGGTTGAGCAAGGAGGTACTTAGTGCCCGCCCCGATCCCCGGCGCATCGTCGGTGCGTCGCGCAGGCAAGCAGCGAAGGGAGCTAACACCGATGTCCCGCAGCAGTCGCAGAAGCTGGTCTTCGACAACATCGGGCAACGCGCCGACAATCAAAAGTTGGCTTTCCTGAGCCAACGGCAGGACGGGCACCATCGAGGCAAGGCAGGCGTCCTCGCCTTCGGTGAACGTCGTCTCAATGCCGCTGCCCGAATAATTCAAAACCCGAACGTGCGGGGCATGTTCGCGGGAAAGTCGCTCTGCCGCCCGCGAGAGATCCAGCTTGATCACCTCGGACGGACAAGACCCAACCAGGAAAAGTTGGCGGATATCCGGCCGACGTTCCAACAAGCGTGCGACTTCACGGTCCAGCTCTTCATTGGCATCGGCCAATCCGGCCAAGTCCTTTTCTTCCATGATGGCGGTGCCGAAACGCGGCTCGGCGAAGATCATCACACCGGCCGCCGATTGCAGCAGGTGCGCGCAGGTCCGCGACCCGACGACCAGGAAGAATGCATCCTGCATTTTCCGGTGCAGCCAGATGATTCCCGTCAGGCCGCAGAAAACCTCGCGCTGGCCGCGCTCTTTCAGGATGGGTGTAGCCTGACAGCCATTCGTTGAAAATGGTAGGTTCATACCGGCACCGCCTGGGCATCCAGCCGGGCTGTACGCAGCTTCAAGAGGAACTGCGCTGCATTGACAACATAGGCCGCATAAGCTGCCAGGGCGATCCATATCTGAACGTCCGCTGAAAGCCCTGAAAATAGCGCCCAAAGGTAAGCCGTATGCAGCGCGATCACGAAGAACGAAAAGACGTCTTCCCAGAAGAAGGCAGGCGCCAGAAGGTATTGGCCAAAAACGATTTTTTCCCAGATCGCACCGGTGACCATTATGGTGTAGAGCACCATCGTTTTGATCACGATCGAAAGGGTGGCGATCCAAAGTCCGTCACCGGTCATCAGATACCGAATAACGAGTGCCAAAGAGACAAGGAAAACGGCAAACTGCAGCGGAGCTAAAATCCCTTGGACCAACGTCCACGGCGTGCTGTCACGGCGCTTGCGCTGTTCCGGGGTATATAGCGGTCCGGAGCGGCGGGTTTTTAATGCCTGCCCGGCCATGAGGGGTCCCTCCCTGGCACCAAGGGTCATGCGTGACTGTAAGGCGCGGCGGGAAAAAGTGTCAATTAAAACTTACGTAATGCTTTTCATACACAAACCGGGATTTCACCTTATGCGCGAATCATTCCTACAGATTCTGTCTATGATTGGGTCATTCGCCACTCAAAGCGCTTATCAAAGGCCTGAAAAGGCGAGGCAATCATAGGTGTATGTCAATTCTGTTTGACGCTTTTGCAATTCCGTGTTTCCATCTCGACAGGGTCAGTTGTAATGGGAGTATCGCTGGCCCGGGCGCTTGCCAAATCTGGTGGATACCAGAACAAGGCGGCGACGGGAGGAGACATGGAAGGTCCTGTAAGATCCCTACATGATGCTGGATCATCGCTTGTGGCTGATCCTTTAGCAACCAGCGATCGCAAGATGCTGTCCAATCCTGCCCTAAAGGCAGTGACCAATGAATTGGTGGCACGCCTTGCTAAGAGATTACCCAAAAGACTAGACACCGCGCCAGTGCGCGACGTGCCATTGGATGCGGAGATCGAGACATTTTGCGACGCTTTAATCTCCCCGGACGCAAGATCCGCGATGGACTTTTTTGAAGTCCTAAGAGCGCGAAACATCACCGCAGATTCGCTTTGCCTTGGTTACATCGCACAGGCAGCACGGCGCCTGGGCGAAAGATGGGTCTCGGATGAATGCGGCTTTTTGGAAGTTACGCTGGGATCGGCCAGGCTTCACGGGTTCCTGAGATCGCTCCACAGCGACTTTATCCCGGTGTTCCGTCAACCAGCGCTGCGGCATACGGCGCTGTTTTCTGCATCACCCGGAGAGACTCATGTACTGGGCATCACGATTGCGGCCGATTTCTTCCGACGAGCTGGCTGGACCGTCGACTTGAACACGTCTCACGAACTGGAAATCCTGTGTGCTCAGGCAGCCACTGGCAGCTATGATCTAATCGGTCTGTCTGCTGGATGCGAAACCGGAAGCGAACTGCTGAAAGACACCGTTCAGCGTTTGCGCGACGCCCAACCCGACGCAATCGTCGTCCTTGGCGGGCATCTCACCGAGATTGATCCGCAAATCGCAGATAGAGTCGGGGCGGATCTGATCTTACGTGATGTCACCACCGCGCCACTTGTACTTCAAAGAATGGTGGCTACGGCACTAAACCATTGACATGGTTATATGGCTGATGAGGTTACACCCAGAGCAGTAAAAGACCGGTTTGAGCACCGCATATGAATGCACACTTCCTCAAGAGCGATATGCTTGAGATAGGTTTGCCAGCAGACTTCGTGGCTCTGGTTTCATCCGTTTCCGACATCGCCTTCGTCACAGATCGTGACGGCAAAATTCTGGACGTCATCTGGCAGGTCGAGGCCAAGCAAGCCTTCGACCCAGACAGTCTAATCGGCCTAACATTGTTCGAGATTGTGACGCTAGAAAGTCGTCCGAAAATCGAACAGATGTTAAAGGCGGACGGGCCCGCTGAGGGTGGCCGTCACCGCGAGATCAACCACCGCATCGAAGGTTTGGACGAATTTCCGGTGCGCTACAATGCAGTAGGTGCCGGGGACTCCGTCATCTTTCTGGGCCATGAAATTAGGGCCATCGCAGCGCTGCAATCCAGACTGATCGAGGCACAGCGGGCACTGGATGAAGATTATAGCCGTCTTCGCCAGATGGAGACGCAATACCGGGTGCTATTTCAGACGTCATCCGAATGCCTGGTGGTCGTGAACGCGGCGAGCAGAAAAGTCGAAGATGCGAACTCGGCGGCTGCACAGTTGATGGGCGGCGATGTGGCAACCGTCAAGGGGCAGACGATTGACGCGTTGTTCGACACATCTGACACCACCGGAATTATGGAAGCGGTCAACCGTGTCAGTGCTTCGGGGCAGGCCGATGGTTTCGCGGCACGAGTCAAGGAAACAAAAATCGCGGTGCGATGTAATCTGTCGATCTTTCGCGCCGCCGCAACCAATATGATTCTCTGCGCGATCACACCTGATGATCAGCTATCTCAGAGCGCCGGAGGCGTTGAAAAACATCTCTTGGAAATGGTCGAACGTATCCCAGATGCATTGGTGCTCACCGATGAAGAGGGCCTGATCCGCTGGTGCAACGAGGCGTTTCTGGGAATGGCCGAGATCGCCCTGGCACCTCAGGCGCAGGGTGAAGCCCTGGCACGCTTCTTGGGCCGGCCGGGCGTGGACATGGACATCATCATTCAGAATGCTCAGTCACATGGCCGCTTGCGGGCGTTCTCTTCATTGCTGACCGGCGCGTTCGGGTCGGAAATCAGGGTTGAAGTTTCGGTCGCAGCAATCGTGGACCCAGAACCGTTGATCGGTTTCGTCTTGCGAGACATCAGTCGGTATGACCAGATTCCTGCCCGCAAGAATGAAGGCGCTACCGAAGTGAATTCGGATCTGGTCGAACTGGTAGGCACGGTGCCGATGAAAGAACTGGTCAGGGCGTCGACCGAAGAGATCGAAAAGATGTGCATCGAAGCAGCCTTGAAGAAAACTGGCAACAATCGGGCCTCGGCGGCCGAGATGCTCGGGCTGAGCCGCCAAAGCCTCTATGTCAAACTGCGGCGGTTCGACTTGCTGGATCGGGACGGGAACTGACGCACCTTTGCCTTCCGTGCGTCAAACTACCTTGTCATTACCCGCATGCAACATCTTTGATAATATCGGCGAATGTTTGAGGCTCTTCCTCATGCATCAGGTGTCCCAAACTGGGCACCTTATGTGTCGTAATGCGATCAATCGTCCGGCCCAAACCTATCGCCTCTTTCGGGGGGACCATCTGATCCCCCTCCCCGACGTACAGATCGATAGGGGTATCGAGATTCGGTAACGCCTTCAGCAAGGGGTCCAGGTCCCATAGAGCCATCATCGCAAGCGCGCCATCGACATGATCCGATCGGGTGAAAAGGCGTGCATAAAGTGCGTGGCCTCTGGCATCGATGTTGGAACCGGTGCTGTCGATCAAGCGTCGTGCCTGAGTTCGGGACCCTGGTAATGATGCAAACATCCAAGGCACGAACGGGTTCAGTGCCAGCAGTTTTGCCAAGGGTGGAAAGACGACACCGGCGACGCCACGGAACGGGGTCAGCGCAGGGTTGAAGCCGATCACCCTTTCGGTCGATACTCCATCTGAAAGCACAGATCTCAAGGCAATGGCCGTCCCCGCAGAATGGCCGATTAGCATGTTGGGTTGCAGGTCCAGAGCCTTTAGAAATTCCGCAATTGCGCCGCCCATAGCCGGCAGCGAACACTGCCGTCGCGATTGTATTCGGGTGAAGCCATGACCGGGCAAATCTAGGGCGATAACGTCGAATTTTTCTGCCAACAGAGGCATCATATCGCGCCAGCTATGGGTTGCAGCGCCGGTGCCATGAAGCAGCAGTAAGACAGGACCCTGCCCCATGCGTTGATAATGCCAGCGCACTCTGCCGACCTGCAGAAACTGGCTTGCCTCTCGATTTGGCCAATCGGCACCTGCGCGGTCCCAGTCCGGATGGACGGGGCAAGTCATGCCGCCACGCTGGCCCGCACGATCTTGGCGAGACCCTTGGCATCAGCACGGGGTAAAGCCAGATAGCGAGCGCCCATCGTTTTCGCCAATGCCTGTGCATCGGCTTGCGGCCGGTTGGCGGTGTCGATCAAGGCGGAAGTGATGCCACAGGTCGCCAGGGCGCGCGCAGCCAGTGCCTGATCCTCAGCAGCTTGGGCCCGGCCGGCTGTGCCATCCAGTGCAATATTGCCACGTCCATCCGTCAGCAAGACCAAATAAGGCGTGGCCCCACGGCGGCTTATCTGTTCAGCCACTTCCCGTCCCGCAACAAGAGCACTGGCCAAGGGAGTCGGCCCGCCACCCGGCAGCACTGCAAGCCGCCGCTTTGCCTGCAGAAGCGAGCGCGTGGGCGGAAGGATCAGGTCAGCACTCGTGCCCCGAAAAGCCATTAAGGCGACCTTTTCCCGGCGGCGATAGGCCTCGGCCAACATGAGCTCCATAGCGCCTTTTGCCTCGGCCATGCGAGCAGCGGCTTGCGACCCTGAAGCATCGACCAAGAAAATCAGTACGCTTTCAGTTGGGCGATCGTACTGCTTGATCCGAAAATCGTCGGGCACGACGATCAACCCCTTTCGATCCGGGGCCGACCGGCGGCGCAGTGGTTGCCAGGGCGCGGCCGTTAGCAGGGTTGCAAAGACATCCAGCCGCTTGCCATCGGGTTTTCCGGGACGCGACCGAACCGGGCGGCCATGGCTAGCGGACTTCTTGCGGTCACCTGCGCCAGAGGATTTCGCACCGCCCCGTTGCCGGGTTCCCGTAAGCACCAACTCCGGAAGAATCGCGGCCACAGCCTCCAACACCCGGTCTTGCAACGGACCCTGTTCCGAGGATTGCTTGTCTTCGCGATCTTGCGGCTCGTCCTCAGGTGGAGGCGGAGGGGCTTCCTCAGGTTCATCGTCAGAGGCGGGGATCACTGTGGCCCTCGGCGCCAAGCACAGCAAGGTCGCCATAACGATGTGTGGCTCAGCGATTGTCTTTGCCCGGTCCAGCGCCGCCAAGGCGCGGGCCAACTTCAGTGCCAGCACGGGCACTCGCAAGGACCCGATCCCCAAGGAAGCAGCCAATGTTGTCAGCGCTTCGGTTGCTTCGCCGTCCTCGACATCTGCCAGGCGCTTTCGCGCGGCGCGGATGTCTCTACTGTCGAACCCAGGTGCGCCCAGATCCCCGCGTGCCATACCATCAAAGTTCAGCGAGATTGCCAGCCGGTCGGATAAAGCCTGTGGCACGGTTTCATCCGGCTCAATCCCTTCGTCCAAAAGCAATAACGATGGGCCATAGTCATCCGAGGCCGAGGCTACGATCGAGGCCGTCCCGGTCGCCAACCGCTCGGCCATCGGGACCAGCAACACACGGTCAGCTGCGCGGGTTAGCAAGTTCTGGGTGTATACCTCTTGCCCCATGCGTAAAGTCTCGCCCAGGTCCAATGAAGGTGATAACGCCGTCGCATCCAGCGTTCCTGGCAGGCGGTGGAGCGGGCGATCCAATAGACCCGTAAGCATATCTAGAAATCCGTCCCGCACCGGACCGGGGCGGTCGCGAACGATCAGCCCGCGCAATCCAGATGGATCTGTGGCCATCGCCGCCGCGGCGGTGGTTGCCAAAAGCCAGCGATCGGGCGTCATGTCCACGCGAGCTGCTCCTGGCAAGATATGCATACAACAAGAAGCCTTTCATGGCCCTCAATTCTCGCAACCCCGCCCACCCTATGGGCGCGCATCTGCGGAACGAAAGATAGAGGCAACTTGAACATCTGATAGATCAACCTTCCGAAAATCGAAAAAAATAAATCCAAGTCTTCCGGATCAATTTAGACGCCCAAAACCTCGGATACCGCTCGGGCGATGCGCGTCGTAGATCCCGTTTCGTCTAACGGATCTCGACGCAGCCGATGCCGTAGCGCGGGTGCCGCAACCCTGGCAATGTCCGAAACCTTGACCTTCCGCCGACGGTCCAGCGCAGCAGACGCGCGCGCGGTGCGAATCAGCGTCAGTTCCCCGCGCAACCCATCTGACCCAACGGCCTGACAAAGCCGCGCCGCAGCTTCAATCGCCTCATCAGGTGTTTCGACTTTCGCCAAGGCCTTACGGGCGGACACAATACGTTTCTGCGCCGTGGCCTCTTCATCGGTCCAGGCGGTCAAGAACCCCTCGGCATCCCGATCATAAGAATCCCGGCGGCGGATCACCTCAACCCGGTCCTTAATGTCGTCCGGAGACCCAATCTCGACCGACAGTCCAAACCGATCTAAAAGCTGAGGCCTCAACTCACCCTCCTCTGGATTGCCCGAGCCGACGAGAACGAACCGGGCGGGATGGCGGATTGAGAGGCCCTCCCGTTCGACCACATTTTCGCCCGAGGCCGCAACGTCCAGCAACAGATCGACCAGGTGGTCCTCCAGAAGGTTTACCTCGTCGATATAAAGAAACCCTCGATTGGCCCGGGCCAGAAGACCGGGTTCGAACCGCTTTTCACCTGTGGCCAAAGCTCGTTCCAGATCCAATGTACCGACCACGCGGTCCTCGGTTGCACCCAGCGGAAGATCCACCACCGGCGTTGCGATCTTCACCGGGCGTGGTTCTTTTTCCTCCGCCGACCGACCAGGCACAACGTCGCCAATGGCACTGTTGTAGGCACAGTTCGGCCGGGCGCTGATCGGCGGTAACAACGCGGCTAAGGCTCGAACCGCAGTGGACTTGCCCGTTCCGCGGTCGCCGAACACCAAGACCCCGCCAACCGAGGGATCGACGGCCGCCACCATCAGGGCGTGCTTCATTTCGTCCTGACCGACGATGGCCGAGAACGGAAACGGTTTGGTCATGCGGGCACAGTCCCCTTCAGATCTGCTAACGGATCGGCACCATTCCACGATCCTTGCGCGCCGACAATATGGAACCGGGCATAGAGT
Organism: Pseudomonadota bacterium; assembly: GCA_039028795.1. GTDB lineage: Bacteria > Pseudomonadota > Alphaproteobacteria > Rhodobacterales > Rhodobacteraceae > Thermohalobaculum. Next base: position 63,364 of record JBCCHJ010000001.1, on the reverse strand, counting down.
TCTTCGGCAAACCATTTGCCGTCGCGCACCGCTGTGATGGCACGGGCATGCGGGCCATCTTTGCGGGCGAACTTCGCCATGCTCTCAGTATCCGGCCAGATCGAGAAGGTGACCTGGTGAAACCAAGGCACCTCTCCCAAGCCAATCTTGAAAGCAACATTCGGGTCGGATCCGATGGCGGCAGAGATCGATGGAACCCTTTGCCAGAACTTCAAAAGAATGCGCGGTCGGATCGTCGCGCGAGTCAGCGCCGCCAAGGATCCCTTGGCAGGTTTTGTGGTGACGGCAAATGGCTCACTCTGGCTCCAACTGCCCCGAACCGACGTCGTCTGCAGAAACAGCGTCCAGTTTTCCCCTGCCCGTGCGCGATAGCGGCGAAAGACTGGGGCTTTCAGACCCTCTTCAGCCGCGGCCAGGGATGGCCATGTCGCCAGGATGCCCCAAACGGCAGTGTTGGGGACGGGAGTGAATCCTTCGCCAGTGCCTGAGCCAAACAGCTTCCAGAATCCGATCCCTGGTATGCGGGCCAAGTAAGGGCGCGCGAACACCATCTGCGAAAACGCCCAAAGCCGTCCGGCCAATCCCGGAAAACGGAACAGGCAGAGTGTGGTAATCGGTCCGTCGTGCTGGTTTCGGTCTATGTGCATCTTCATCGGCCCGAGTTCAGGACATGTTCTGATCGATTGCACTGATTGTCAATTAATCTAGACACTGCTATCGTCAATTTATGCTTACGCGCGCAGAGTCGAGTTTAGCTACCCCGACGGACGGAGACGCCCGCCCGGTTGCTGCCGTGATCGGTGCTGGCATCGGCGGATTGGCGGCGGGCATGCGCCTGGCCGCCAAAGGGTACCGGGTCGAGGTTTTGGACCGACTGGATACCCCAGGAGGACGCGGCACCGCCGTCTTGAAGGATGGATACCGTTTCGATTTGGGGCCCACCATCGTCACGGCACCGCAGGTTTTTCGCGAACTATGGGAGGCAGCTGGCGAGGATTTCGATCATGACGTCGACTTGCGTGCGATGGATCCGTTTTATCAGATCCGTTGGCTGGATGGATCCTGCCTGACGGCGCACAAGGACCCCGCGAAGATGCGGGCCGAAGTGGCCCGGCTCTCGCCCGGCGATCTCCAAGGCTATGACTGGCTGTTGAAGGCAGCAGAGCGCCGCTATCATTTCGGGTTCGAAAATCTCGGACGACGCCCGATGCACAAGTTCTGGGATCTGGCCAAAGTGATGCCGATCTTTGGCTGGTACCGGGCGGACAGATCGATCTATGCACATGTTGCTCGCAAGGTGCGCGACCCGCGTCTGCGCATGGCGCTATCCTTCCATCCGCTGTTTATCGGCGGCGATCCGTTCCATGTGACATCGATGTATTCTCTGGTCTCGCATCTAGAGAGCCAGTTCGGCGTACACTATGCCATGGGTGGCGTCGGTGCCATGGCCGAGGCGATGGCAAACGTGATCCGCAAGAAAGGCGGGCGCATCAGCTATAACTGCGAGGTGGACGAGATCTTAACCGAAGGCGGTCGCGCTTCCGGCATTCGCACCGTCGGCGGACAGCGACTGGATGCCAAAGCGGTCATCTCGAATGCCGATGCCGGACACTCCTATGCCCGACTGCTGCGCGACAGAGCGCCCTCGCGATGGACATCGAAAAAACTGGGCCAGACGCGGTGGTCGATGGGGCTTTTCGTTTGGTATTTCGGCACCCGTGACACGCGCACCATTTGGCAGAATGTCGGTCATCACACCATCATGAATGGCCCGCGCTACCAGGGGCTCGTCAAAGACATCTTCATCAACGGCCATCTGGCCGAGGATATGAGTCTATATGTACACCGCCCGACCGTGACGGACCCGACGGCCGCACCGGATGGCGGGGATAGTTTCTATGCCCTTTCGCCTGTTCCCCATCTCGGTTTTGAAAACCCGGTGGATTGGGCGGCAGAGGCCGAACCGTATCGCCAAAAAGTACAGGCTTTCCTGGAAAAAACTTTGCTGCCCGGCTTGAGTGACCGGATCGTCGCAAGCCACCTGATGACGCCCGTTGACTTTAAAGACCGCTATCTCAGCCCGCACGGCTGCGGCTTTTCTATAGAGCCGAGGATTCTGCAATCCGCCTGGTTCCGTCCTCACAACGTGTCCGAGGAATTGCCGGGTCTCTATCTGGTCGGCGCTGGCACGCACCCGGGTGCAGGCTTACCGGGCGTCGTGGCCTCTGCGGAAGTTTTGGACAAGTTGATTCCCCATGCAGAGGTTGTGCGATGACGCCCGAGGAAGACCTGGCCCATTGCCGCGAAGCAATCAAACATGGTTCGAAGTCCTTCTATGCAGCCTCGAAACTTTTACCGGCGAGGGTGCGCGATCCAGCCCTAGCTCTCTATGCATTTTGCCGGTTGGCCGATGACGCGGTGGACCTGGGGGACGCCAAACTCCAGGCCGTTGAGACGCTGAAGGCACGACTGGATCGGGCCTATGCAGGCGCGCCTAAGGATGATCCGGTGGAACGCTCGTTCATCAGGATGATCGAAGATTGCGACATGCCCCGCGCCCTGCCTGACGCGTTGATCGATGGCCTGCATTGGGATGCAAAGGGTTACCGTTACCGCACGTTATCAGATGTCAGGGCTTACTCTGCGCGGGTGGCCAGCGCCGTCGGCGTGATGATGTCCGTCCTGATGGGGGTCCGCGACCGGAATGCGTTGGCCCGTGCATGCGATCTGGGCGTTGCCATGCAGTTGACTAACATCGCCAGGGACATCGGTGAGGATGCTTTGGAGGGGCGGCTCTACCTGCCGGTGAACTGGTTCGACGAAGCAGGCATCGACATTGACGCCTTCCTGGCCGACCCACAACCAATCCCCGAAATCGGCGAGATGGCGAAACGCCTATTGGTCGAGGCGAACCGGCTCTATTACCGATCCGAAGCCGGGATCTCGGCCCTGCCCTCAAGCTGCCGCCCAGGAGTTTACGCTGCGCGCTATATCTATGCTGGCATCGGCAGGCACATTCGGTCGGCGCGTTTCGATTCAATCACGCGTCGGGCACATACCAGCCTTTCGGAAAAGATCGGCTTATTGGTCGTGTCTATGGGTTCGGCCGCCGCCGACGCGGTGATGCCACGATCAGCTGTAATTTACGCGCCCCCATTGCCAGAGGTTGCCTTCCTGGTTGACGCAGCGGCGGCGGCAGAACCTCGTCGAGCCAGCGCCGCCGATACGCTGGTATCGGTCATGGCCCATATGAAAACCAGGGATCAAGACCGGACCCGATCGCTTGATCGTCGATCGCCACCCTTCAACATCGCCTGATGGATATTTGGGTTTTCCTGATCTGTTTTGCGGCCTGCGGCGCTGCAGGCTCGACTGGTGCCGCTTTCCCTCCAGGACCATGGTATCTAACGCTGAACAGGCCCTCGTGGACGCCGCCAAATTGGGTTTTCCCAGTGGCGTGGACGACATTGTATCTGGCCATGTCTGCGGCGGCTGCAATTGTTGCCCCGATCGAAGGCAGCGGCGTCGGGCTGGCGCTTTGGGGCCTTCAGATTGCACTGAACACAGTTTGGTCGCCGGTGTTCTTCGGATTGAGGAGATTTGGGGCCGCGATAATTGTTGTCGGTGCGTTGTGGCTGGCGGTTGGCGCCACGATGCTGGCGTTCTTTCAACTCAGCACGATTGCGGGCCTGCTGTTCGTGCCCTACCTAATCTGGTGCACCATCGCAACGGCGCTGAATGTGGCCATGTGGCGGATGAACCCGGATGTGGAGCCTGTTATAATGGGCAAGTGATTGCAGGATGATCGACGGCGAAGAGTGCCCTTGTGCAGCGGATTATGAGACCCTGTTCAACGTTCCAACTCGTACATAATGAAACGGGTGACTTTACGGAACGACGCGACCTCGGGCGTCGAAACAATGCCAAATCTTGTCCCGTTTGCCACCAAAGCATACCCTAGATTTTCATTCTGTGTCCCTGCCGCATGTTCATAGGACATGAGACGCTCACCTGTATTGGCATCGTAGATTTGAAACCCGCCGACACCTCGTTTGCCCGATAGAGTCAGATCAGGCATCCCGACGATCAGCAATCCGTTAGAGATAACGAAGTCAAAGCCAAACCCAGACCCCTGTTGGCCCGCGACGACCGCCTCGGCCGTTTGGGGAACGTATGGGTCTTGCAGACGATACTTCAACGCACCAGTTTGCAGATCGTAGGCAGAAATCTCTCTTATCGGCCAATCCATTGGCCCGGCATTTCGTGACCCTTCGACAAAGGCCATCGAATCGGTCAGTGCAACCTTGGTGCCAAAGAACATATCGACTTGCGGGTCTTCTGGCCGGAACGTCTGCAGCAGGTCTCCGGTCTTGGCATCGAACAAAAAAGCTGCTCCGACACCACGCAGATCACCCAGGCTTTTCTGCCGCGCACTGATCAAGGCATGGGTCGAGCTTAACGCTTTGCCAAACCCGAAAATCGTACGTTCCGCATTCGAGAGGAAACCACCTTCATCGTCTGGCTCGTCGATCGTCAGCACGACGTCTCCAGTTGCCAGATCGAAGATCCAGACGGTGCTTTGATTGTCATCGGATAGGGCGATCCCAGCCATTGCCCTGGACCCGGTGATAGCGATCGGCAGTTGGCCAAAGAAGCTGCTGTCACCGGCGCGTGGGTTTTCGATGGTACGCAGGTGTTCTCCGGTCGCTGTATCGAATACCTGAAGTGACCCCGAACCGGCAGTTGCACCGCGATATGTGGATGTGACCAGGAATTCTTCGTTTGCTGCCAGCACATCGCCCAGCCCGGCAAAGACGGTCCCGGTAGGATCTTCAATTGTCTGCACATAACTCCCGGTTTGACCATCGAAGACCTGGATCACTTGCCGACGGTTGCGATCAATCTCGATCGATCCGCTGATAAACAACCGCGATTGCGTCAGCGCCAGATATGGATCCAAAGCCCTCTCGGTTCCCAGCGGTGTTCCCTGGATTTGCCAAAGCTCTTTAATCATCAGATTGGATTGAGCCTGCGCGGTCAGATTTGCCCACGCGGCACAGACCAGGGGGATCATGATGGTCTTCAGTAAGTTCATAGGCAGTCCCTTCCCGACTACGACTGCGTAGTCGGCTATTAGAGAAAGGAAAATCGGTTTAGCTGCGTGCAAACGCCGCCCAATCAGGCACGCGGGGCACCCGGACAGCAAGCATTGGCTTCAGTAAAGGTGATGCAAATCGGTCCAGGTCCAGCGCTTCGTGCACCCCGACGGTTTCATTTCCATCGATCTGCGTTCGGACGGCAGCCCTTGCATAGAACGGCGCATGCAGCATCGGCGTAACCTCGCGCGGCGTATAGCCTGGATCTGCCCGCGTTTCGCGGCGCACCATCCATAGGTTCCGGGCAAAGCGCGTTTTAGGCGGCGGCGTCTCGATGACCTCGGCTGTGCCATTGCGCCCGAAATGAATACCGGTGGCCAGCGTCGTTCCATCCCGCCGGTCAGCGTCATAAAATGCCATCGTCCCATCGGCCACTGGATACCGTCCCCATGTCCAATAGCTGAAATCGTCCTCCAACGCCCGGGTTCCGAAATTCGCATCGAAATAGCCGTGACCAGACCAACGCCAATGGGACCGGTTCAGGTCGACCTCGATTCGCGCGGTGGGCGCAAACGGCCGCCAGATATGCGTGCCATCGGCCTTCAAAGGCATCTCGATCGCTGTGATACCCGCAGGGTGCAACCGAATCTGCCCTTTCAAACGGCTGATAATCGGATTCGATATCTCGTCGACATCGATCACCAACATGCCGTCCCGCCATTCCATGGATGACGGGCCCACCTGAAAACGATGTGGTGACTGGACCAAGGCGTCTTCGCCCCGCTCCGTCATGGTGAAGCGGCCACCAGGGCCATAAAGTGCTACATTGATGCAGACATGGTCATGCGGGCGGCGCCGACCATACCAGCGATACCATGGCGAAAAGACCGAACCTATGAAACCGATGATCGAGACGCCGTAGCGCCCACAGTCTGAAAGTCCGTCGACATACCACCATGCGTAACCGTCCGGCGGGACCGCGAGGTCAAAGCAAGGTCCTTCAAGATCGCCTCGGCCGCGAGCCTGCCGGAGGTAGCCGCCATCGGCAAACCCGCCCCTGGGTGCACCCCGCCCCCGGCTAGATAAAGGCCCGGTATCCTGGACCGCACCACCGGGCGTCGGAAGCTGGCCATCATCCCATGCGGGCTCTGCCCGTAAAGGGAGCCGCCCGACCCGGGAAACCGTCGTGCGAAGTCGTGCGGTGTCGACAGCGCCGCGCGCCCGGGTATCTGATCGAAATGCAGACCCCGCGCGGCCAATGTCGTGAAGGTGTGTATCAGACATTGCTGGTACTCCTCGGGGATTTCACGGCTGTCCGGTGCAACAGGTGCACCGTTGATGATGATTTCAAAGCGCTCGGGTCCGTCAGGTGCAAACCCGTTCTGTCGATCCTGCGCACAAACATAAAGCGCTGAATCATCGGGCATTATCCCAGTATCGATGGCCTGGAACTCTCGGCGGTACTGCGTGTTAAAGAAGACATTGTGATGCGCAAGCGCACGCCCTGTCGGCTCTGCCGCAAAGGCCCAGACCCAAGCGGATAGCGCCCGCTTTTCCACATGGCGGGCTTTAACCGCTGCGACAACGTCCGGTCCCAAGTGCCCATTTGCCAAGGCTGCAGGATCGCCGTTGAATAACACGGTTCGCACGTGATGATGGGCCGCTGATTGCATGTGCACGTGGAACGTGCCGTCCGGGTTACGCTCAATTCGGTCTGCGCCATCATCGTATTGAAAGTGCGCGCCATGACGGCATGCGACCGCTTCGAAAGCCTTTGCAAGCTTGGCCATACCGCCGCCCACGGTCCAGACACCGGATGCCTCTGCATGCCAGATCAAACTTATCAACGCCGGGGTCAGAAACGGAGAACCACCGACATAGGTCGCATATCGCGCGAACAACTGACGCAGCCGGTGATCGCTGAACTGCCGGGACAACGCCTTCCATAGTGTCCTGCCCGGGCGCAAATGCGATATCAGGTCTGGTCGGGCCAATGTTGCCGCAATAATGCGCCCAAGGTTCGGTTTCTCTGATTGCATCACCGGTTTTTCAAACGCCTGGAACAATCGCGCCGTTGTCGCGCAGAAATTCCGAAACTCGTCTTCAGCCTTTGCGCCGGCAAACTCTCTCACCGCCTCGGCACTGGCCTCCCGGTCCGCGAAGAGATCCAGCGTCGTTCCATCTGGCCACCAATGCCGGGCCAGCGTCTCTTCCTGACTGATCGACAGATGGTCAGTTATCTGCTCGCCCGCTTGGGCAAAGATCTCTTCGAAGACCGGCAACATGGTCAAAACAGTCGGGCCGGTGTCTACGGGCCCTGCGGCGCTGGGCACGGATCGCAGCTTGCCTCCGGGTGCAGCTGACTTTTCGACCACCAAGACGTCTCGACCGGCCGCCGCCAGACGAAGCGCGGCTGAAAGCCCGCCGACCCCTGCACCGATCACCAGGATCTTGCTGTCAGGATTTTGCTTCAGCATCCAGGCCTCATCTCAAGTCAAGCGATGTTGACATGGCGCCATCAATGTGTCCACTTTAATGTACAAAATAGATTGTCTGTTTAATATGACACTCAAGGGAGCCCGCCATGTCGCCACAGGACCGCATCGAAAAGTCCGTCAAAGGCGCACTGCGGCGTGCGCAACGACGGCCTGCGCCTCCGAAACTAGCAGCGGCCCTGGAATATGCAGTATTGCCGGGCGGCGCCCGAGTGCGCCCGATGCTGTGTCTTTCGGTGGCTTTGGCCTGCGGCGATGATCGACCAGCGCTTAGTTCTGCCGGGGCTGCCTCGTTGGAATTGATGCATTGCGCCAGTCTGGTCCACGACGATCTGCCATGCTTTGACGATGCCGATATCCGCCGCGGCAAGCCTTCTGTGCATCGCGCTTTCGGGGAAGAGATCGCCGTTCTTGTCGGTGACACGCTGATCATTTCAGCCTTCGAGTCGCTGGCACAGACCGCTTCTGAAGACTGCGCCCGCGCTGCCGGACTGATCCAGGTCTTGGCCTCTTCAACCGGCTCACCTCACGGCATCTGCGCCGGCCAGGCCTGGGAAAGCGAAGCTGAAGTAGACCTGGCAGCATATCACCGGGCAAAAACCGGCGCGCTGTTTACCGCCGCCACGCGTATGGGGGCTGTTGCAGCCGGCGCTGACGCTGCGGAATGGGACGAATTGGGCAGCCGAATTGGCGAAGCCTATCAGGTTGCTGATGACCTGCGCGATGCCCTTCTGGACGAAGAAGAACTGGGAAAACCGGCGGGGCAGGACGCGGTCCACGATCGACCGAATGCCGTGACTGAGTACGGTATCGAGGGCGCTGTGAAAAAGCTGAACGACTCGTTGTCTGCGGCGATCACATCGATCCCCGCCTGCCCCGGTGAAGCTGCGCTGTGCGCGTTGGTCCGCAAACAGGCCGACCGACTGATGCCGCTGGCCTATCAACCGCACACGGTCTGAGCCTGCGATGACCTATATCGGCCAATCCAGCCCACCAGGGCCGGTGCGCCGTCTGGTTGATCGGATCCACGCCTGGCGGCTGAACAAGATCGCGTCAGCGGATTTTCAACGCTGGGCGGCATCTTTTCGCCTAACCCGTATCTTCGTAAAGCAAGACGCGGCAAAGATTTACGATGTGGTCGCAGGCTTCGTCTATTCACAGACACTCCTGGCTTGCACTGAACTCGGCGTATTGCATTCGGTGCAGACTCATCCGATGACTGCCAGGGCCCTGGGCGCTCGACACGGCCTGCCTGAAGCGCGGATGGAAACCCTCTGCCAGGCCGCCGCCGCGATAGGGCTTCTGGTGCGCCGCCGCGACGGGACATATCGGCAGGGCCGTCTCGGTGCAGCTATTTTGGGTGTGCCGGGCCTTGAGGACATGATCCTCCATCACAAAACCTTCTATCGTGACATGGCTGACCCGGTCGCCTTGCTGAAAGGGGAAACTCAACCGGAACTGTCGCAGTTCTGGCCCTATGTCCGGGGCGCCTCAACGGCTGCTGATCCCGACACCGTCGCCACTTATTCGGCCTTGATGTCGACATCACAGCATCTGGTCGCTGAAGAAACGCTGGATGCGATCTCTCTGAAAGATCTGACGGCTTTGACCGATATTGGTGGCGGCACTGGGACCTTTCTGAATCATGTCGCGGCGCGATATCGCAACTTGGAGCTTCATCTTTTCGATCTGCCCCAGGTGATCGACGCTGCCCGGTCAAAGCCGGACCAGTCTTCGCGAATCGCAATGACGGGCGGCAGCTTTCTTTCAGACGACCTGACGGTGACCGGCGATTCAGTCAGCTTGATCCGCGTCCTCTATGATCACGACGATGATACAGTCTTCCGCTTACTGACTCGGGTCCACAAGGCATTGCCTTCCGGGGGACGGCTAATCATCTCGGAACCCATGTCCGGTGGAACTGCGCCAAATCGGGCCGGAGATGCCTATTTCGGCTTCTATACCCTTGCAATGACCACCGGACGCCCTCGTAGCCCCGCCCGACATTCGGAACTGTTGCACGAAGCCGGATTCACGCAGATTCGCCATCACCCGACCCGTCGACCATTTCTGACCAGCGTTGTCAGCGCGTGTAAACCTGGCTGAACAGAATTATTGTCTATTTTGATTGACATTATTTTTCGTAAACTTACTCTGACAGTCAGCATCTCCTGCACCAGACAGCCTCGGCTGTGAAAAGACAAAACAGGGGGATAGGGATGGAAACACACGCTGTTGTGCTGCAAGGCCCCAAAGGTCTCGCCCTCCAATCCGTGCCTCTTGTTCCTGGGGATGCCAGTGACGCCGTCGTCAACGTTGAAGTCTCAGGGATCTCAACCGGTACTGAAAAACTGCTCTGGTCCGGTGATATGCCGCCGTTCCCGGGAATGGGCTATCCACTGGTTCCGGGATACGAGGCGATGGGCGAAGTTGCAGAGGTTGGTGCAAACTCGAATCTGCGCCCGGGCGATAAGGTTTTTATCCCTGGTGCCAATTGCTTCGGCGACATTAGGGGCCTGTTTGGCGCGTCCGCACAAACAATCGTCACCGATCCGAAACGGCTTGTCCGACTGGACAGGGGCTGCGGTCCCGAAGGTGCGCTTTTGGCACTAGCAGCGACCGCTCGTCATGCCATTGCGGCTCCCGGTGCAGATCTGCCTGAACTGATCGTCGGCCACGGTGTCCTTGGACGTCTGATCGCACGGTTTGCCATCCTTCGTGGCGGCGCGCCCACGGTTTGGGAGATCGATCCAAGCCGCCGTGCCGGCAGCCATGACTATGAAGTTCTGGATCCAGACGCCGATTCGCGCACCGATTACGGATGCATCTTTGATGCGACTGGCGATGCAAGTCTTCTGAACACACTGATTGGACGGCTGGCCAAGGGCGGCGAGATCGTCCTGGCTGGGTTCTATCCTGATCCTGTCAGCTTTGCGTTCCCGCCGGCGTTCATGAAAGAGGCCCGGCTGCGCATCGCCGCAGAATGGACCCGCGAAGACCTGGTCGCGACCGCATCGCTGATGAATTCCGGCAAGCTGCGCCTGGATGATCTGATCACTCACACGGTTGCCGCTTCGGACGCATCTAAAGCGTACGAGACGGCGTTCACCGACACATCCTGCCTGAAGATGATACTGGACTGGGAAGGCACCGCATGACTCCTCCTGACGGTTCAGACGCACCGATTATCACCGAAAACGGTTTTGCCAGGCTGCGCGCCGAAGCCGCGATCGACCCAGATCCGGTTGCGACAGAGGTCACCAAGGAAACGCAGATCATTGCGATCTACGGCAAGGGCGGTATCGGCAAATCCTTCACGTTGGCGAACCTCAGCCACATGATGGCAGAACAGGGCAAGCGTGTGCTGCTGATCGGCTGCGATCCGAAATCGGATACCACCAGCCTTTTATTCGGTGGCAAAGCCTGTCCGACGATCATTGAAACCTCGACCGCCAAAAAGCTTGCCGGCGAAGAGGTAAAAATCGGAGATGTCTGCTTCAAGCGAAACGGTGTCTTCGCGATGGAGCTTGGCGGCCCCGAGGTCGGTCGCGGTTGTGGCGGACGCGGCATCATCCATGGCTTCGAGCTGCTGGAAAAGCTGGGCTTCCACGACTGGGACTTCGACTATGTCCTGTTGGATTTCTTGGGCGACGTGGTTTGTGGCGGGTTCGGACTGCCCATCGCCCGTGACATGGCGCAGAAAGTGATCGTCGTCGCCTCGAACGACCTGCAATCGCTTTATGTCGCCAACAACGTCTGCTCTGCCGTGAAGTACTTCCGCGGATTGGGCGGCAATGTCGGTGTCGCGGGGATGGTCATCAACAAAGATGACGGTGCTGGACAAGCCCAGGCTTTCGCGCAATCGGTTGATATTCCGGTGCTGGCCAGCATCCCGCAAGACGATGATTTACGCCGGAAATCAGCATCTTACGAAATCGTCGGTTCGGATTCGACGCAATGGGGCGCTTTGTTCGGTGAACTCGCCGAAAACGTCGCTGCGGCCCCGCCAACCCATCCGGAACCGTTGGATCAGGACGGTCTGTTAGCCCTGTTTGACGGCAAGGATACCGGTGCAGATTTCATCCTGGAACCTGCCACCGATGAAGACATGCGCGGCAAAAATGCCATGCCCAAACTCAGCCTGGAGGTCGTGTACGACGATGCTTGATCTTACTGCTCTCGAGATTTTGGACACAGCCATGCCGGTCAACACTGATGCCGCTCCAACAGAGCGCGGACATCTGCAGTTGGTCGACATCACGGTGCCCGATGATACCGCCCCCAAATGCCCGCACCTTGCGAGGATTGCCGCCGAATGACCGACGAAGTCCGCTATGACCGGGCCATCGAGGCCGACGTGATCACCGGGGTGGAACCCCCGGCCGATCAGCCGTCGGACGGCATGGGCTGTCATGCGGGCGCTGATCAAATGAACGCTGCGGCCAGGGCCGCCGGTCAGTCCGAATTGCTGGATCAATATGCAAAGGACTACCCGCAAGGACCGCATGACAAGCCGCAGAGCATGTGCCCGGCCTTTGGATCCTTGCGCGTAGGCTTGCGCATGCGCCGGGTGGCGACGGTGTTGTCGGGCTCGGCCTGCTGCGTCTACGGGCTAACCTTTGTCTCCCATTTCTATGGCGCGCGCCGGTCGGTCGGCTACGTGCCTTTCAACTCGGAAACTCTGGTGACCGGCAAACTGTTCGAAGACATCCGCGACGGCATCTATGCCATGGCCGATCCTGAAAAATACGATGCCATCGTCGTGACGAATCTTTGCGTTCCTACGGCCTCGGGCGTCCCGCTGCGCCTTTTGCCGGATGAGATCAAGGGCGTACGCATCATCGGCATCGACGTGCCGGGCTTTGGCATTCCGACCCATGCCGAGGCGAAAGACGTTCTGGCAGGTGCTATGCTGAACTATGCCCGACAGGAAATCGAAGCGGGTCCGGTCCAATCGCCCGCGGCGGGCAAGGACGACAGGCCGACGGTCACACTTCTGGGTGAAATGTTCCCGGCCGATCCAGTGATGATCGGGCAGATGTTGGCTCCGATGGAATTGGCGGCAGGGCCTGTTGTCCCCTGCCGAGAGTGGCGCGAGCTTTACGCTGCGCTGGATTGCGGTGCCGTTGCGGCGATCCATCCCTTCTACACCGCGGCGGTCCGCGAATTCGAAGCGGCCGGCCGGCCGATAATAGGGTCTGCCCCGGTGGGGCATGACGGTACTGCCGAGTGGCTGAGAGCCATCGGGAACGCATTCAATATCTCTGATCAGAAGATTGGACAGGCCCACAGTTCTGTCCTGCCGGCCATCAAAGGCGCGCTGGCCGGATCAAGGATTAATGGCACAATAACGTTAAGCGGATATGAAGGTTCGGAACTCCTTGTTGGCCGTCTGCTTATCGAAAGCGGCGCAGAGGTTCCCTATGTCGGCACCGCCTGCGCGCGCAGCGCTTGGTCCGATGCCGACCGCGATTGGCTGGAGTCCAAGGGCACCAAGGTTAAATTCCGCGCCAGTCTGGAAGACGATTGCGCCGCTATGGAGGCGATCAAGCCAGACCTGGCCGTCGGCACGACCCCGGTGGTGCAGAAGGGCAAGGAACTGGGCATCCCGTCCTTGTATTTCACCAACCTGATCTCTGCCCGGCCACTGATGGGTGTCGCGGGCGCTGGATCGCTACAGCAGGTGGTCAATGCCGCGATCGGCAACAAGGATCGCATGTCCAAGATGAAGTCGTTCTTCGAAGGCGTCGGTCATGAGGACACAGCTGGCGTTTGGGAAGGCGATCCAAACCTGCAGCCGCAATTCCGGGCGCTGAACCAGAAGAAACTGGAAAAGCAGGCGCGGGCCGCCAAAGCGGCGGAGATGATCTGATGCTGATCCAGGACCACGATAGGGCTGGCGGATATTGGGGCGCGGTTTACGCGTTCTGCGCCACCAAGGGCCTGCAGGTCATCGTTGATGGCCCGGTCGGGTGCGAGAACCTGCCCGTGACTTCGGTCCTGCACTATACCGACGCCCTGCCCCCGCATGAATTACCCATTGTCGTCAGTGGTTTGGGCGAGGAAGAGCTGGGCCGTGACGGCACTGAAGGCGCGATGAAGCGAGCCTGGGGCACGCTGGATCCAGCATTGCCTGCGGTTGTGGTGACGGGGTCTATTGCCGAGATGATCGGTGGCGGTGTGACGCCGCAAGGCACCTCGATCCAACGCTTCCTTCCGCGCACGATCGACGAAGATCAGTGGCAATGCGCCGACCGGGCGATGACCTGGATGTTCACTGAATGGGGACAAACCAAAGGCCGTATGCCGAAGGAGAAAAAGCGCGAAGAAGGCGCAGCCCCCCGCGTCAATATCCTGGGCCCGATGTATGGCACGTTCAACATGCCGTCGGATCTGGCCGAGCTCCGTCGTCTGATCGAAGGCATCGGAGCCGAGGTCAATATGGTCTTCCCACTGGGTGCGCACTTGAACGAAATGCGCAACCTGGTGAACGCTGATGTAAACGTCGTGATGTATCGCGAGTTTGGCCGCGGTCTGGCAGAACTGCTGGGCAAACCTTATCTGCAGGCGCCGGTTGGGATTGAATCTACCACCAAATTCCTGCGCAAGCTGGGCGAACTGACAGGCCTTGACCCTGAACCCTTCATCGAGCGTGAAAAGCATTCCACCATCAAACCGGTCTGGGATCTCTGGCGCTCGGTGACACAAGACTTCTTTGCCACGGCGTCGTTTGGCATCGTCGCGAACGAAACTTACACCCGCGGCATCCGTCTGTTCTTGGAAGACGATCTGGGCCTGCCGTGCGGCTTTGCTGTCGCGCGTTGCGCAGGCAAGAAGACTGACAATGACGAAGTTCGCGACCTGATGGCAGAAAAACGCCCGCTGGTCGTCTTCGGCTCGATCAACGAAAAAATGTATATGGCCGAACTGGCGGCGGGTCCTGGGCCGAAGCCCGCATTTATTCCAGCCAGTTTCCCGGGCGCCGCGATACGGCGTGCCACTGGCACGCCTTTCATGGGCTATGCCGGGGCAACCTATTTGGTTCAGGAAGTCTGCAACGCACTCTTCGATGCGCTCTTCCATATCCTGCCGCTGGGCACGGAGATGGATTCAGCCGAGGCAACGCCGACGCGGCTGAGGAAAGACCTGCCTTGGGATAAAGATGCCAAACAGATCCTGGATGACATCGTTGCCCAGCACCCAATTCTGACCCGGATCTCCGCAGCTAAGACTCTGCGGGACGAGGCCGAGAAGATCGCCCTGGCCGACGGTCAAGACCGCATTGATCGCGAATTGATCGAACGTCTTCGGCCTGCCGGACGCAACACCATCAAACCAAAGAAAAAGAACCAGAAAGAGGGGACCTACGCATGACCGACAACACCGCAAACGGCATGACGCCTTCGCGACTGAAAGGCCCCAGTGTCGAGTACCGGATTTATTTTGCCATCATCTTTTTGTTCTCGTTGCCCTGGGCGCTGATCACTTGGGCCTTTGGCCTGACTGCGCCTGGCAGCCCCGATGAAGGTAAAGGCTTTATCGCGCGCGCCTGGAGCCGCGCAGCCATCATTACCCCGATCATCTTTTCAGCATGATCAGGGGTTTCGAAATCTCCCTGCTGTTCTGGCAGGAGATATCCGGCCGGGTTCCTCCCGACCGGGTTGTCGCCGTGCATCCGCATGGCATCAGTCTAGGGATCCGGAGGATAGCTTATGACTGAACACAAGGGCCTATCGTTTACAGGCCTATCCGACGAAGAGGCGCAAGAACTGCACGCGGTTTACTTGAGCGGAATGTGGCTATTCGTAGCCGTTGCCGTTGTCGCTCACTTAGCCACGTTCATCTGGCGTCCGTGGTTCTATTTGTAAGGGGATCATGACATGAGCAAGTTCTACAAGATCTGGCTAGTCTTCGACCCGCGCCGCGTCTTCGTGGCTCAGGGTGTGTTCCTCTTCTTGCTGGCAGCGATGATTCACCTCGTCCTGCTCAGCACGGACCACTACAACTGGTTCGAGATCGCCGCTGCGGCTTCAGGATCGGGTCAATAACCCGGTGTTGAAGGCGCGCTGGGTGCTCAACCAGTCGTCGACAAACGCTGCGGGCGGGTGTCTCGGCCCCTGCCCGCAGCAACTGAAAATCTGAAACCCTTTTAGAGGGTAAGAACCGCCAAATGCGGGGATAAAAACCATGGCGCTGCTAAGTTTTGAGAGAAAATACCGCGTGCGCGGCGGGACATTGGTCGGAGGGGACCTGTTCGACTTTTGGGTCGGTCCTTTTTATGTCGGCTTCTTCGGAGTCACGACGATCTTTTTCGCAGCGCTCGGAACAATCCTGATCTTTTGGGGCGCCGCGCTCCAAGGGACGTTTAATCCGTGGCTTATTTCGATCGAGCCACCCGACATTGAGATGGGCCTTGCAATGGCGCCGCTGGCCGAAGGCGGGCTATGGCAGATCATCACGATTTGCGCCCATGGCGCGTTCATATCCTGGGCTCTGCGCGAAGTCGAAATTTGCCGCAAGCTGGGCATTGGATATCATGTACCTTTCGCGTTCGGCTTTGCGATCCTGGCCTACACGACGCTGGTCGTCATCCGGCCAGTGTTGATGGGCGCCTGGGGCCACGGGTTCCCGTACGGGATCTTCAGCCACTTGGATTGGGTGTCAAACGTGGGCTACGCCTATGGCAACTTCCACTACAATCCAGCGCATATGATAGCCGTTTCGTTCTTCTTTACGACGACTCTGGCATTGGCATTGCACGGCGGATTGATCCTGTCGGCCGCCAATCCGGAAAAGGGCGAAGAAATGCGCACGCCGGACCATGAAGACACGTTCTTCCGTGATTTCATCGGATATTCGGTTGGCACGCTAGGCATTCACCGTCTTGGCCTGTTCCTTGCGCTGAACGCTGGCTTCTGGAGCGCGGTCTGCATCGTTATCTCTGGCACGGTGTGGTTCGACGCCTGGGCCGAGTGGTGGGAATGGTGGCGCGAGTTGCCGTTCTGGGCCAATCTCTGAGGGGGACCTGACATGGCTGAGTATCAAAACATCTTCAATCAGGTTCAGGTCCGCGGCCCCGCAGAAATGGGTATGACCGGCGGTGGTGCTGAACTGGAACGCTCGACGGGTGTAAGCTTCTCGACCTGGATGGGGTCCTTCGGCAACGCCCAGATCGGACCGATCCACCTGGGATGGTTCGGGGTTATTTCGGTAATCTCGTTCCTGATCTGGTTCTTCATCGTCGGCTTCAACATGCTGATTTCGGTGGACTTCAATCTGGCGATCTTCATGCGCGAGCTTTTCTGGCTGTCGCTGGATCCACCGTCCGAAGAGTACGGCCTGTCGATGCCGCCGTTAAATGAAGGCGGATGGTTCATCATCGCGTCGTTCTTCCTACTGATCTCGGTGATGAGCTGGTGGGTCCGGACTTATCTGCGGGCCGAGGCCCTGGGAATGGGCAAGCATGTTTGCTGGGCCTTCTTGGCAGCAATCTGGCTGTTCCTGGTGCTGGGCCTGATCCGGCCTGTGCTGATGGGATCCTGGTCCGAGGCCGTGCCTTACGGGATCTTTAGCCATCTGGATTGGACGAACGCGTTTTCGCTGACCTATGGAAACCTGTTCTACAACCCATTCCACGCGCTCTCGATCGTGTTCCTTTATGGCTCGGCTCTGCTCTTCGCCATGCACGGGGCGACCATCTTGGCTGTCACCCGGCTGGGCGGAGATCGCGAGTTGGAACAGATCGTCGATCGTGGGTCCGCGTCCGAACGCGCGGCGCTGTTCTGGCGCTGGACCATGGGCTTCAACGCCACCATCGAAGGCATTCACCGCTGGGCTTGGTGGTTCGCAATCCTGACGACCATTACGGGCGGCATCGGTATTCTTCTGACGGGCACTGTTGTCGACAACTGGTACCTCTGGGCCCAGGAACGCGGCTTTGCTCCGATCGAATAAGCTGACCTGAGAATAAGGAAATCAGACAATGAAGGCTTCTCAGTATTCAATGCCCCAGGTCACGGATCCGGGCGAACGCAAGGTTCTCTGGCGCAGTCTGGCTATCGCCAACATGCTGAAAGGCGGGCTCATCGGCGGGATCGTCTTTGGCGTCTGCGTTGGCTTTATTCTGGTGTTGCAATTGCTGTCCATGGCGTTGCCGGAAGACCCCTATGCAGCGGCTCCGCTGGAACCAACCGTCCAAACGGCCGAGATTTCTGCAGAGGACAAGGTGACCCGATAAACAATATTAGAGCGGTCATCAGCACCGCTCTTCTAAATCCCGGTCGTCTTTGTGTCTGAGGATGACGGGATGGCACCGCCGGGGCCCTCCATCCGGCGACAAACTTGGCGCTGCCCGGTCCCCCCGTGGCAGCGTCTTCTTAGTTGGATCCTGCCAAGCCTGAGAGATGGAATTGAGCGCCGACTTAGCCTGAAGTTTGGCTGCTCCATTCCTAAACTTGCACCCGGGCCAGCCCCTGCGCCACGCAAAACTGGTGCTGGTGGTTGGCCGGATATGTAAAGAAAAACTGCCCCTGGATTTGTTTGGGCTTTCGCATGTGCCCAAGACGCATATTATTCGGTGCAGCGACCAAATCACGACAGGGATGAGTCACAATGGAAAACTACAAGAAATTCTACATTAACGGCACCTGGGTAGATCCGATCGATGGGACCGATTTCGAGGTTATCCATCCCGGCAATGAAGAGGCAATTGCAACCATCGCGCTGGGGTCGAAGGCGGATGTGGACAAAGCCGTTGATGCTGCAAAAGCCGCATTTGCCACCTGGCAGTTTTCAACGGTAGATGAACGCGTCGCGCTTTTGGAACGCATTATTGAAACCTACAGCGCACGCGCGGAAGAGTTTGTGAAAATGATGCCATACGAGATGGGCACGACGATCTCGTTTTCACGCGAGGTGCATATGCCCGTCGGCATCGGCCACCTGGAAGCCGCCATCGAAGCCCTGAAGGCGCACGAATTTGAGCGTCCATCCCTGCGCGGCGGTTCTACCCTGATTGATGAGCCCGTCGGCGTGGTCGGTATGATCACACCCTGGAACTGGCCGGTAAACCAGATCATGATCAAGGTCGCACCGGCCCTGGCTGCAGGCTGCACCATGGTCTTGAAGCCCAGCGAATTTTCACCGCTAACCTCGATCATGTTGGCCGAGGTGATTGATGAGGCCAGCTGCCCGCCCGGGGTTTTCAACATGATCAACGGCGATGGTCCTGGCGTCGGCGAGGCGATTTCGCACCACCCGGATATTGACATGGTGTCCTTCACCGGCTCGACCCGCGCAGGGAAAGCGGTGACCAAAGCGGCGGCCGATACGATCAAACGGGTCAGTCTTGAGCTTGGCGGCAAATCTCCGAACCTGCTGTTCGCTGACGCGAACTTGGCAGAGGCGGCGAAGGTCTCTGTCGATGCCTGTTTCATCAACAACGGACAGTCTTGTGATGCCGCATCGCGCCTTTTGGTCGAACGCAGCGTCTATGACGAGGTTGTCTCCCTGGTCACCGCCGAGGTAGAAAACACAAAGGTCGGCGATCCGATGGAAGACGGCGATCACATCGGGCCGGTCGTCAACAAGAAGCAGTTCGATCACGTGCAGCGGCTGATCCAGGCCGGAATAGATGATGGCGCGCGCCTGGCGGCGGGGGGTCCTGGCCTGCCGACCGGGTTCAATAAAGGCTACTACATCCGCCCGACATTGTTCGCGGATGTGAACAACGAAATGAACATCGCACGGCAAGAGGTCTTCGGACCAGTCCTGGCCATCCTACCCTTCGACACTGAAGAAGAGGCGATCGCCATTGCGAACGACACTGACTATGGACTCGCCTCTTATGTGCAATCGACGGATAGCGCACGCATTGACCGTGTCAGCCGGAAACTCAGAACCGGCATCGTCAACGTGAACGGCACTGCTGGGGATTATGACGTACCGTTTGGTGGCTACAAGCAATCCGGCAATGGCCGGGAGGCCGGGCCACTGGGCTTTCACGAATATCTGGAAACCAAAGCCGTCACGATGTGAACGGAAACCTGGCAGGTTGGGGTTTAACCCCAACCTGCGGTAAAGATACTATCCGCTCTGGCGCTGCGAGAATTCGGTCTCGCCGCCCTCAGCCAGAATTTTGGCCTGGTCCACCCATTCATCGCGGCTGACCCGGCCCTTAAAGCCTTCCAGGTTCTCATCGACCCAGGCGACCTCGTCCGCCGTCCACGCCGCGATCTGATCGAAGTGATAGAAGCCCAGCGTGTGGCAAAGATCTTCCAGCTTCGGACCGACCCCTTTGATTAGCTTCAGGTCGTCGGCACCACCGTCGCGAGGTCCGTCCAGCCGCGATGGTCGCGTGCCTATCTCAGCTGCTGCCGGCTCTGGCGTGGGCTCGGTTGCAACCGGTTTGGGCTCTGGTTCAGGTTCAGGGGCTGGTTCTGGCTCCAGGGTAGGCTCTGGCTCCGGTGCCGGCTCGACCGCAATAGGTGCAGGCTCTGGCTCCGGCGATGGTTCTGGCGCGGGTTCTGGTTCAGGAGCAGCTTCGGGTGCGGTATCAACAGCGGGAGCAGGATCCGACGCTGGCGCAACATAGCCAGCGGCTCCTGCCAGCGGTATCTCAATCGGCGGGTTCGCCGTCAACATCGGCCGAGAAGACGGCGTCGGAGGACTTGCCACCGGCGGAGCTGGAACCGGAGGATGAGGAACTGGCGGCATCGGGGTCGGCGCGGCGATCTCTGGCGTCATTGCTGTGGGCGACACCACATTACGGGGTAAGCCAGCATCCACTGACATGTTGTTGTCCGCTTGGCTGGAGTATTTCGCCTGGCAAACTTTACGCGCCGCGATAAATGCCGCTGCTCCACAACCGATAATCAATGCAGCGCCCAGCCAGATCGGTATCCATGTGCGTCCAAGGATATAGCTGAAAATCCCACAGACTATCAGCGCAACTAGAAAGCTGCCGATCAAACATAGCCATTCGCTTTTCTCCGACTTGCTTGTTGCAAGGCCGGAAGTCACATATTCCCACCTCTTCACATCGTCTTCGGTTACCTTCGCCATAATGTGGTCCTCCCGTGAGGCGTCTGTCAGCGCTCGAATGCCCTCTTTGTTTATAGGATTCTGATTTTGCGGTCCCCAGGCCGTCCTGAAATTTCACATCAGCGTTATCGCGCGGTTCGAACAGCCGGGACAAGCCTTAGCAAGTGGGCGATGTTCTTTGCGAATATGCGCAGATGCGCCATGGGACGTGCTTTTACCAATTTCTTGTTCATGTAAGCTTCGAACGTGAGGCGCTGAACATCAAGGTCATGACATATTGATACGAACCTTTCACGACGATCGTCTGAACTGTACCAGGTCTTCTGCATCATACCCAAAACCCTGAAGACCTGCCCATGTTCGCGCAGGAAGCGTTTTCGAGCCGTGGCCAGAGCCTTTGCCCTGCCGGTCGCCAGTGTGAGTTCTGCAGCCTCGGCTGCAAACTGACCACCGATCATGGCATAGTAAATTCCCTCTCCTGAAGCCGGTGCCACCACGCCTGCGGCGTCGCCTGCCAAAACAACGTCACGCCCATTGTCCCAGCATTTCAGAGGTTGCAACGGGATCGGTGCGCCTTCCTTGCGAATGGTCTTGCAGTCCGCCAGTCCGGAGTTTTCACGTAACAATGCCGTTGCGGCTTTAAGATCAACATCTCGGTTTGCCGAGCCCATGCCAACCGAGGCTGATTTTCCATGGGGGAATACCCAGCCATAAAAATCCGGGCTGACGGTGCCGTCGTAGACCACATCGCAGCGCTGCGGGTGATAAGTCTCCACATCCTCGGGCGCTTCAATAATCTCGTGGTATGCGATGACGTATGGGATCGTGTCTCCGCCATCGACCTCTTGACGTGCGACATTCGACCGAGCGCCGTCAGCGCCGATGATCAGCTTGGTCTTTAATGTGTGGATATCACCCTCTTTGTCGCGGTACCGCACGATCGAGACTCCGTCATCGGTCCGATCAATTCGGGTGAACGTCCCGGTAAACCGGTCTGCGCCGCAATCGGCGGCACGGACCCTGAGGTATTCGTCGAAATGTTCTCGGTCAACCATGCCGACAAAACCGTTCTCGATCTCGATATCCACCATGTTCGAGGTCGGAGAGATCATCCGCGCAGTCGAGATTTTCGCGACGAGCTGGCTGTTGGGAATATCGAAATCCCGGATCAGTCTTGGCGGGATTGCACCGCCACAAGGCTTGATCCTTCCGGCCTTGTCCAGCAACGCGACCTGCCGTCCTTGGCGGGCCAAGTGTTCAACTGCTGTGGCGCCGGACGGACCGCCCCCCACAACGACGACGTCATAAATGTGATCTTTCATGAGTCTACTCCCCCGGAACCATGACAGCGGGAACGTCCCGCCGCGGAACTGAGACGGCAATGGCCCGCCATGCTAGAACGGCTGCGACCTGGAACAGCGCGCCTTCGAAGACGAAGACCACCGCATAGGATTGAGCCAAAAGCCCTGTGATGGCGCGCATGCCGTCCAGGGCCAACGCACCAAACCCGGCGCCCAACGCGAAGCCCAAAGACTGTGCAGCACCGAAGACACCCATCCGCGTGCCTTCGCGGGCATCCCTGCCTTCCGATGCCAACCCCATCATCATACCGATGGCGGCGACGGCGAAGACGCCGTTGCAAAAGCCTAGGGCCATCACGTTGACCTGCAGCGGCCAGCTTGTGCCTTGCATTCCACCATAGCCCAACGCTGCCAGGCAAAGCCCCGAGCCAATACAGCCGCCAATGATGAACATTCGCGTTAGCATCGTGCCCCTGAAGATCAGGCCAGTCACGAAGACCAGGATCATCCCCATTAAGGCGCCCGCATGCATTTTTCCGCCCAGGGCGGTGGATTCCCCAGGCGTCATGCCGAACACATGGCCACCAAACGGCTCGAGGATCAGATCTTGGGTGTTGTAGGCCAGCATCGCCACAAACACGAAGACTGTGAACGCCCGTGCCGTCGTGTCATGCCAGACCTCGGACGCAGCAGCGCGAAAGTCGACCTTTGGGCGGGGTCTTGGGAGATCAGTTTCGGTTCCCGCCTCGACACCCCACAATGCAAACACTGTGACCGCCATGGCGACCGCAGCGATACATAAGGATACAGTCACCAGTCGCGCCCCAGAATAGGGGTCCAGCACCTGGCCGATGGTGATCCCGCTGGCCGCCAGTCCGCCGATCATCAGGATCCAGACCAGGCTTCCTGCCGCGGCCTTTTTTCCGGGCGCGACATGCGCCGCCAAAAGCGCGAGAAGATTGGTGGCCGAGGCCCCCAGGCCGAGGCCAACCATGCCGAAGGCCATGATCGCCAGCGCCAGACCGGGCCAGAACGCACTCTCCATCCAGGCTGTAGCTGTTGCCGCGCCCACGGTTCCTGCTGCCAGAACAGCCATGCCGCCGATAATCCAGGGTGCCCGGCGGGCATGATTATCTGCACCATGACCCCACTTCGGGCGCAAAAGTTGGAACCCGTGATAAATACCGACCAGGAATGCTGGGATCATTGCCAGCAATGTCAGCTCGACAATCATCACACGGTTGATGGTCGCCGTACAGAGAACAACGACAGCGCCCAGTGCCGTCTGCACCAGACCAATCCGCACGATCGAAAGCCAGGATAGTGTCATGCCGCACCTCCCAACGCGCGCAGCGCAAATGCGGTTATCATCATACCGGAAACGTAGAGAACGATGCCCGTTGCATTATACCAGGGCGCCAGAGCTTTTGGGTCGGCCAGAAGGCGGCGCATCAGGATCACTTGCGCAGCCAAGACCGCGCCGATGGCCAACGCATGTAAAGGGCGGTCCCAGATTGTCAGCATGGCAATTACGATCACTTGTGGGATCGCCATCACCCAGCAGGCCAGCCGCGCCGCGCGTTCCGGCCCAAGTTTTACCGGCAATGAACCGAGGCCCATCTGCCGGTCGCCATCCAATGCTTTGAAATCATTCAGCGTCATGATGCCATGGGCCCCCGCTGCATAGAGCAAGGCCACCATGATGATTTTTGGGTCCGGCATTGCCGCGGCCATCACTGCCGCTGCAGTGAACCAGGGCACGCCTTCATAACAAAGCGCGCAGACCGTATTGGACCACCAACCATTGCGCTTAAGTCGGAAAGGCTCCGCTGAATAGGCCCAGGCACAGGCAACGGCGAATACTGTTGCGCCGAAACCCCAGGGGCCCAGTAGTGCACCTACCGCCAGAGACAGCGCCGTCCAAGACCAGGCGATCCAAAGGCCCCAACGCCCCGGCATGCGGCCGGATGGTATCGGCCGATGCGGTTCATTGATTGCATCGACATGGCGATCACACCAGTCGTTGGCGGCCTGACTCATGGCGCAAACCAGAGGCCCGGCAAGCAACACGCCCAAGATCGCTTCATCCCAACGTCCAGCAACGGGTACGCCGACAGAGATAATACCGCAGGCATAGGCCCACATTGGCGGGAACCATGTCACGGGCTTGAATAGCTCCAGGACCGTGGCTGGCTCGGGAATCGTTCGGATTTTCGTCCTTGCGGCCATACTGTCAGTTAAGCATGACACTGACGCATTGTTAAGTGTAAACTATAATTGACTATACTGCGGATTAGTCTACGTGCTGCGCCGGTCACTCGCGCGATAGTTGTGGCGGCCGCCGACGCGATCGGGAACGCAGGTAAGCGAGGCTAAAAGGCTATTTAGAAGCGGTGCTTGGAGCGAACGGCTGACGCGATCGCGTCTGGCTCAATCACTCTCTTCGACGACTGCGGATTCGCGGAACACGCGGCCAATTTCGCTGAGAAGGCCGAGCCTTACCAGTTGGCGAACGGCAGTTTCGCGTGATGCTAGATCATTCGCCTTCTGCCAGCCGACTACGGCGGCTAGTTCCTCTTCAGTTAAAGGAACCTCGATCCGCAGTCCCGGGACGTCCCAGCGTTTCTCGTTCATCCCCATCCCCAATGGCGAGCGCCGTCCGTGAGTTGTAATTTTTTCGGACAAGTCCCAAAATCTTACGGTCTGCCACTGCGAATTGGATACTTCGGAAAACCCCTTATGCGTGACCGATCGAGAATTGCCAGGGGACGCGTGTTAAATCGCTATCTCAGCATCATGATGAGATCAGAAATACCGCGCGCCTGCATTTTTTCGCGCACACGGGCGCGGTGAATTTCAACAGTACGCTGGCTGATACCAAGAGTTTCGGCGATCTCCTTGTTGATCTTACCCAAAACAAGATGGTCCAGCACTTCCCGCTCGCGCAAGGTCAGCAGTTTCAGCCGCTTGTCGACCTCGTTCTTCGACACGATCCGGCGTGGCGCATTTCGATTGATCGCGGCGGCCTCGTCCAGCGCTGCCAGCAACACGGTTTCATCCGCCGGTTTTTCAATGAAATCGACTGCACCGTTCTTGATCGCTTGGACGGCAGCCGGAACATCGCCATGGCCCGTCAACATGATAATCGGGATGGAGATGCCGCGATCCTTAAGATGCTTTTGCAGGTCAAGCCCGGACATGCCCGGCATCCTAATATCCAATACAAGACAGCCTGGAATGGCAGGGTCATATGCTTTCAAGAAGACTTCCGCGGCCTCGCACGCGACTGTATCGTAGCCATGTGCCTGCAGCAGTATCGTGCACGACCGCAGCACCGAGGCATTGTCGTCAACCACATAGACGCGCATCGTCCGCTATCCATTGCCTTCGCCATTGATCGGCAGAGTAAACTCTACCAGTCCACCGGTCTCTGTGACCGGGGCATAGATGCGGCCCCGATGCGCCTCGACGATAGAACGACACAGGGACAGCCCAATCCCCATGCCACTTGTCGTCATGGAATGGAAGGGCTCGAAAAGGCTTGGGCGCATTTCTTCGGCAATGCCCGGTCCGGTATCGCTAACCGAAACGCATACCATGTCACCGTTGCGGCGTGCTCTGATCGTCAAAATGCGCCGCTTCGAATCCCGCATTGCCGTGATCGAGTTCATCGCCAGATTTAAAACGACTTGGCCTATCTGAATCCGGTCTATCCAGACTTCCGGCAGGTCTTCGGCAAATTCAAAAATCAATTCAGGTCGATTTGAACCGTGCGCCACCATGGCAAGATCTGCGCCCTGGCGGATCGCTGCGCCCAGATCCGCCGTTTCCAATTGCAGCGCTCCACCAGCGATGAAATCCCGCAGGCGCCGCACCAGATCCGACGCCCGCGAAGCTTCGGAAACCGCGTCCAGCATCAGATCCTCGAATCCGTCTGGCAGCGTGACGTTAAACCCAGCCAGTTGCGCCCGGCATGCGTTGATATAATTGGATACCGCGGCCAGGGGCTGATTCAACTCATGCGCCAATGCAGACGCCAATTCACCCATCGAAGTCTTCCGGGCGGCATCCAGCAAGGCCAGCCGTAAACGTTCTTCTTCGGCCTCTGCTTCCTTTTGCGCCAAGACGGCAGCATGTTCGCGCTCAAGGCTGTTCAAGGCGAAAAGAGCCCTGCGAACAATGCGCAACGCCTCCAGGTCTGTTGAGTCAAAGGGCTTTGACTGTCCAACCCGCTCTTCCCGCCAGAGCGCGAAGGACGCACGCGGGTTCAGTTGTGTTGATCCATCCGCCAGTTTTTCTTCGACGGTTTCGGGTTTTCCCGCCCAGCTGACGACCTGTTCGTAATGCCGCCGCAACAGAACCAGATAGTCCTGACCATCACCTGACAGTTCCATGTATCCAGCACCGGCCGCCGTTTCGATTTGCTGTTCATTCAGATCGACCAACTCGCGCAATCGATCAGTCGCTGCGACGCCTTCAGATAGTTGCGCTCGCAAAGGCCGGTATCTGAGACGCTCTTTCGGAACCAAGCCATATTCGGCGATTTGACCGGATTGCCGAAATACCAGCCCCTGGGCATCTAACAACTCCATCAACTCCGGCGCCCAGACCGAGACGACTTCCGTCAACGCGATCCCCGACCGGCCTTGTTTTTCCATCGCGAATGCGATGCGCTCGGCCTCGATGGCGCGGCCCAACTGCATGCGATTTTCGATTCCCTGCAATAGCGCCGAGATCGTCCCCGCCAGAAGCTCTGCAAATCGCAGCGTATGGGGGGACACGGTGCGCGGGTTGTAATTGTGACTGGCGATCAAGCCCCACAGCTTATCATTCGCAACCAACGACACGGACATGCTGGCCGCGACGCCCATATTCTTTAAATATTGCAGATGTGTATCGGGCACTGCGCGCAGTACGGAAAAGCTAAGGTCCAACGGTTTTGAAGGGTCCTCGGCCAGGATCGGGACGCCCGTGCCGTGAACGTCGCCGATCATTCGAACGACATTCATCATGAAGTGGCGTCGTGCTGGTTCGGGAATATCCGAAGCCGGATAGTGAAGACCCAAATAGCTGTCATCCCGTTCAGTGCTTTCGGCAATCACTTCGCCGTGGTTATCCTCGGCAAACCGATAGATCATCACCCGATCGAAGCCGTTCACCTGGCGCATTATATCGGCGCTCAACTGCGCCAAGTCCGCCAGATTGTTCGGGCGTACCAGGTCTGAAATGATCTGCCTTCTCAGATCATCTTCTTCCCAGCCTTCCCGGCGATCGTCCGTTTTTTTGATGAATTCCAGATTTATGCGCTCACCATTCCGATGCGGCAGGCACTCTAGACCTTGATCTATCGATCCGCCCAATTTTAGCGGAAAAGGCCTTAGGACTTTGCGGTAGGTTGCGGCCAGAGTCTCACTTTGGATGGACTTCGCATCGGATTCCAAAAGAAAATCGGTTAAATTCTGACCCAAAAGATCCGTTGCCGCCACACCAATGAACGTCTCTGCGTTTTCACTGACGTGGCAAATTTTCAGCGTTTTGGCATCAACCGAGATCAGCGCCCCATGAGACTGAACCGCCTCGATCAGGTGGATCTGCTGAGCATCACACGCATTGTGCGGCTGGCCGTCGGCGCTCATACTTCGGCCTTATCAAAAGCTCCATCGATCGCTTCGGAAAAGGCTTTGAAGACCCTCAACGCCGTCTCGGTCGCCTCATCTCGGGCCGCCGTATCTGTATCGACATGCTCAAGCAGCGCCTTTGTGGTGCGCCAGACAGCCGGGCCGTGATGGCAGCACCACTGCCAATAGGGGTGCAAAGCCTGATCGCCGAAGGCTCGGGCCAGGATTTGTCCACCCAAAACCGCTCCATCCACGACATAGACGGCACCGGCCAGTTCTGCGGGCGTGGCAAGATCTGGCACATGGATCTGTTTTTCCGCTTTGTTTGGAAACAGCGCCGCCCTCGGCCGGTACCGATATCCTGCAAGGTGATCGCCAAGCACTTTACTGGCAGCAGAAGCCAGAGGATCCAAGATAGCGTAGAATCCACCAACCCGAGCCATCAACTGATCATGATCTTGCGGGACGATTTCGCCAGACTCAATCGCAGCGAAACCCGGGTGCCGGTGCAACGCCAAGTGCGCCGCTTCGGTCTCTTGCCTCAGATGGTGTCGCAGTGGTCTCATAAAGCGATGCTAACATTGCAGGTTGCGAAGAAAAGGCCCTAAGCAATCATTTGTGTAAATTTTTTTAGGCAGTTTCACTGTCAATTTTGCCGAACTGAGACTATTGTGTATATAGTACGTAGTAGAGCTCGCACGTCACAGAGCCCATCTGAGTGGAACATCTGTTGACCAAGGCAACGACATTCGAAAGTCTAAGCCGATCTGCCAAACTGGTATCAGCGCAGATGATCCTGGATTGTGCAGACTTCGTATTTCACGTTTGGCCAGACGGCGATGTGGAACGTGCAACCATCCGCGACCGCACAGAAGCAAATCATGCAGCGAAGCTAGACGGCCACTCGATCACCGAGCTCGTTCACCCAGACAGCGTTCCTGCGATGATGAGTCTTATCGAAGCCGCACGTACAGGTAAGTCCACGCAAAACGTGCGGATTAGACACTCTGATCTTATTCGGAACGATAGTCACGCGAACTATACAGCGCATTTGGCCGGGGATGGAAAGAACGTCATCGTCATCGGAACGGCGCTGACCATAAACACCACCTTGCTTGAGCAGGCCGTCGGTGCCGAGATTTCCAGGGCCGAAAGACCGAAAGGGCCCAGCTCGGCGGAAAATTACCAGCACTTGTTTGAGACCGTCGTCGAAGGTTTGCTGATGGTAAGCGCGGCGACCGGGATGATCGAAGAAGCCAACGGGATTGCATCGCGACTGTTGGACCAGCCGGTCGATGCGCTAATCGGATCGCAACTGTCGGAACATTTCGTTCAGACTGGCGATAAGCCGGAACCGTTCGGAAATGGCATGACTTTCCGCGATGTTACGCGCCAGCCTGTCCGGACGAAAAGGACCGG
The DNA here is from genome assembly GCA_039028795.1 of Pseudomonadota bacterium. Lineage (GTDB taxonomy): Bacteria > Pseudomonadota > Alphaproteobacteria > Rhodobacterales > Rhodobacteraceae > Thermohalobaculum. The sequence goes on along the minus strand of JBCCHJ010000001.1, from coordinate 34,394 downwards.
CGAAACGATTCATCTGACTATCCAGTCGATCCGTGGCCAGGAACAATCCATGTTAGTGGTCCGCCTGTCAGAGCAGGCGTCTGCCGCGCCTCAAGGCAAACACCATGCTGCGATCGCAGTACTTCGCAAAATCGCCGTGCCGTTTCTGCTTACGAACTCAGGCGGTATCGTCACCTGGGTAAACGACGCATTCGCTGACCTGACCCCGGACCACACGGCAACCGGCCGGTCTGTGAACGACGTGCTTTCGATCCCGGCAGGTGCATTCGCCCTTGCACAGCAACAGGCCGATACGCATGGGCGGTTCCTGACATCGTTGAGTGCATTGGAAGGGTACATCCCGGGTATTGAAGACTTACATATCTCGATGATTTCTGTGGAACCCGGTCAGGCTTCAGGATACGGATTTGTCTTTAAACCATTGACCGATGGGGTACCCAACGCCTCTAAGGGCCTGGGATCGCCTGATGATGAACTGACGGACTTGGTTGGCACTGCGCCGATGAAGACTTTGGTGCGCAGATCTACCGACATCATCGAAAGCCGTTGCATCAGTGCTGCATTACGTTTGACCGGCAACAACCGTGCCGCCGCAGCACAAATTTTAGGGCTCAGCCGACAAAGCCTCTATCTGAAAATGCATCAGCATAAGGTGCAGTAGACGGCTCTCTGGGACGCTCCTATTTCAGTTCGTCCATAACTTACGGCTGCACTGATCCAATCCGGGCTTTGCTGCGTATAACCGGCAACAGCACTTCAAACCCAGACAGCAATCGTCGCTTTAGATCGGATCGAAAGGATTTCGATGGAATACCTTGCCAGCTATTTAGCCACGCTTGCCCTTTTCCTGGTGATCGATCTTTTGTGGATCAAATCAGTGATGCGCCCAATATTTGTGCGTAGTATCGGAACCATAATGCTGGACGACCCTAAAATGGGCGCTGCCCTGGTGTTCTTTGTTCTTTACGTCGCGGGCTTGGTGTTTTTTGCAGTCACTCCGGCCATTGCATCGCAATCATGGGTCGTCGCGGCCTTGCATGGCGCTCTGCTAGGGTGCATCGCATACGGCACGTACGAGACAACAAACCTCGCCACTTTGAAAGGCTGGACGATGCACATGGCGGTGATCGACGTGGCCTGGGGCGCCGGGCTGTCTGCCCTGGCATCGGTCGCCGGCTTCTTCGTCTACAATGCGATGGCTTGAGCCCATATTAGCGGGTGCATCGGCAATACATTAAGTTTTAGAATGGCATAGGGTGCGCACGATGCACTGCTGCCAAATCTGATATAGCGTCTTCGCTCAGCACGATGTCCGAACCCTCCGCGATGTGATCAAGCTGGGCAACGGTCGTCGCACCAAAGATCGGGACGCATGGGAACGGGCGCTGTAAACAAAAAGCCAACGCCATGTGGACGGGATCAACAGCATGCTTTTCAGCGACATCCAGATAACCGCGCACCGCAGTGTCCAGCCTGGGCGAAGATCGAGGAGATCCCCCTGCGACCTGGTGGCGTGAGCCCTGAGGCAACGCACCATCCAAATACTTGCCGGTCACGAATCCCGTAGCGAGCGGAGAAAACGCCAGAAGCGTGACATCTTCGTTCACGCCAAGTTCTGCCATATCAGCGTCATATGGCATGCGGCAGAGATAGGAATATTCATTCTGTATCGATGCGATACGCGGCCCACCGGTCCGTTCGCCCGCCCCCAGCCATTGCGCCGTTCCCCAGGCACTCTCGTTTGAAAGCCCGAATGCCCGCAGCTTGCCTTCGCGCGAGAGATCCGCAAGCGCACCCATAACGTCTTCCATATGCTGGACCGTTTTCGCCCGGTCCTGACCGGCGGGATCATAGCTCCAGATCTGCCGAAAATGGTATGAACCGCGGTTGGGCCAGTGCAGTTGGTAGAGGTCAATGTAATCCGTCTGCAGCCGTTGCAGCGACTGTTCGCATGCCGCCCGGATGCTTTTGGCGTCGACCGGCTGACCTTCCCGCACGAAGGAATCGTTCTGGCCTGCGCATTTCGTCGCGATTACGTAGTCCTGACGCCGACCGGTCTTGGCGATCCAGCGCCCGATGATCTGTTCCGTCAGACCGACAGTTTCTTTTCGGACCGGATTCACCGGATACATCTCGGCTGTGTCCAGAAAATCGATGCCATAGTCCAGGCTTGCATCCAATTGACGGAAACCTTCGCCTTCTTCGGTATTTGTCCCGAAGGTCATGGTTCCAAGACAGAAAGCGCTGACCTCGATGCCAGAGCGGCCGAGTTGGGTACGTCGCATGTAGGGATCCTATTCTGAGATCTTTCACTACGCATATCAGTCAGCCCACAGACGACAAGGCCCTGATTGATAGTGATTGTGTGAAGTTTTACCCGAGCGCCCGGCGACGGCATAAAGGTTCGGATTCAATAGCCGTTCGTTGAACGAACCTAAGGTGACCGATGGCTTGCCGGAAATTTTGATGCTGAGTTGTGCGTTCTAGATAGTCCATCAATCGATAGAGATTGATCGGTTGCGTCGCAATCAGCGCCTTGGTCCGCTCAACCGCTTCATCCAATGGGTATTGATCGACAAATTGGCATGCGGTTTGAGTGGGCGTCAGCAGATAGAAATCCTGCTCGCGCTTTTTCGTGTACCGGGCAATGTCGAAAGGCGAGGCGCCCAGGGCGTGAAACTTGGGGATCAAGAAGCGTATGTCCGCTTCCTCGTGAACCAGAACCGTGCCGGATTTTTGACGAAACCCGATTTCGCGCAGTTTTCTGATCGCGTGATTGCGCATTGCGGGCGATAAGATATCGGCGTCGGCACGATCGTATTTGAGATCATCGAACACCGACAGAATGTTCAATTGGAGATCTGCAAGACAGAGATATGGGTCCCGGTTCAGCACCTCTAGCGTCGTTTCGACACGGGCGCCGCCTTGCCGGACTGCGTCCCATGGCAAACGCTCTGATCGGTCTTGTCGAATTGTCATGGCATTAGACTTAAACTTTGTGCTGCCGCAGTCCACCGGTGATTTGAAGGTCCAGACTTCGCGTAAGCTTTCACCCTTGGTATCGGTATCAAGGCGCCCTAGGTATTGGACCGCAAGCCCTTCCAAGAGCCAGCATCGATGTTGCCAACGGAGGCTGCTGCATGTCCCACACGAACTATCCCCATGAATCGCAGGCTGATCTGCCAGGGGTGACTTACCCCGTCATGCGGCAGATGATCCTGACCCAGGCCACGGCGGCAAAGTTACAGGTTTTGGAAGATTCTCCCGGTCACCTGACAGTGGTGACCGCGCACGGGCTGATTGGTCTCCGCCCCGGCACCTCGGCAGAAACTGCCGGGATGGTCGCGGCGAAGGACGCGCGGTGGCTCTTTGTGATGAAGAACGCCGTGATTCAGCAAATGCGTGCCACGATGCCGGACGTTGCAAGAGCCATGCGCTGGTCAGACGGCGATACCGAAGGCAGCCTGCCCGCGAACTTCCAGTTTGTCCGCGTGACAAATGTCGAGCAGCTCGGTCGCGTATTCTTGCGGGTAACGCTGGAGGGCGAGGAAATCTCGACCCATGGTGACGATGCGATCCACTTTCGGTTGGTCCAACCGCCAAAGCATGCGGAGCCGGAGTGGCCGACAGTCGCGGCAAACGGTTCGATTAAATGGCCCGACGGACCGGGTGCGCCCCATAAGCCCGTCTACACCACACGTTCCGCGGATCATGCCGCAGGCACACTTGTTACCGATGTCTATCTTCATGATGGTGGTCGCACAACGGAATGGGCGCGGGAAGCCATGCAGGGAAATCGAGAGCGCAATGTGGTCGGGCTTGTCGGCCCATCCGGCGGTGGATTGTTGCGGGCAAACAAAGTTCTGATGGCCACTGATGAGACAGGGTTTCCCGCCGCGGCGCGGCTTCTGGAGAACCTTCCCACTGACGCAACCGGCGAGGTGTTGCTGGAATCGGAAGAGGGCGCTGCCTGCGACTATCCGATCACCGCGCCTGCCAACATTCAGCTTCGCTGGCTTGCGCGATCAAGCGGCGAAAAAATCGCCGACGCCACGTTTGAAGCAATGAACCGGCATGCGGGCTCGCACATCTGGTTCGCCGGTGAAAAAAGGGACGCTAAGCATTTGCGTGATGCGGCAAAATCTGCCGGCTTCGACGCTTCGCGCCTTCGTATTTCCGGATTCTGGTCTGCGCCGATCTGAAAGCCTGTGAGTTGGAGATGTTGGTCTGCGGTTATCCGCCGAAGTCATCCAACATGATGTCTTCGCGATCCACGCCAAGCTCCAGCAGCATGTTGATGCAGGACGAGTTCATAATCGGCGGACCGCACATATAGTATTCGCAGTCTTCAGGCGCCGGGTGGTCCTTCAGATATTCATCGTGCAGGACGTTATGGATGAAACCGGTATAGCCTTCCCACTGATCTTCCTCCATCGCGTCGGAAAGGGCGACGTGCCAGGTGAAGTTCGGGAATTCTGCTGCGAGTTCGTCGAAGTCTTCTACGAAGAACATCTCTTTCTTCGACCGCGCACCGTACCAGAAAGTGATCTTGCGATCGCGGTTCTTCAGCCGTTTTAGCTGGTCGAAGATATGGCTGCGCATCGGCGCCATGCCTGCGCCACCGCCGATAAAGACCATTTCCTTCTCGGTCTCGCGGGCGAAAAATTCACCAAACGGACCCGAGATCGTGACTTTGTCGCCCGGCTTCAGATTGAAGATATAGGACGACATCTTGCCCGGCGGGATCCCGTCAGAGCCCGGCGGCGGCGAGGCAACCCGGACATTGAGCATGATCATGCCCTTTTCCTCGGGATAATTTGCCATCGAATACGCCCGCTCGATCGGTTCATCAACCGTCGATTTGTACTGCCAGAGATTGAACTTGTCCCAGTCCTCGCGATACTCGTCCTCGACATCGAATTGGCTGTATTCGACTTGGTGCGCCGGTGCTTCGATCTGAATGTAGCCGCCGGCGCGGAAGTTCACGTCCTCACCTTCAGGCAGTTCCAGAACCAGCGCCTTGATAAACGTTGCAACGTTTTCGTTGGATCGGACGGTGCATTCCCACTTTTTGACGCCGAAAACCTCTTCCGGGACTTCGACTTCCATATCCTGTTTGACGGCAACCTGGCAGGAAAGCCGGTCCCCGCACGCGGCTTCGCGTTTGGTGATATGGCTTTCTTCGGTGGGCAGGATCGATCCCCCGCCTGCGTGAATTTTCACCCGGCATTGAGCGCACGTTCCACCGCCGCCGCATGCAGATGGCACGAAAAGCTTTTGTTCGGCCAGCGTCTGTAGCAGCTTACCACCCGCGGGAACCGAGATCGTCTTTTCGCCGTTGATGGTAATATTGACATTGCCGCTGGAGACAAGGCGCGACCGCGCTGCAAGAATTATCGAGACCAACGCGAGGACGATCAGCGTGAAGAGGATAATCCCAAGACCGAAAGTTGCCACGTGCTTAACCTTTCAGAGTTTCACGCCAGAGAATGACATGAAGGCCATCGCCATAAGGCCCGCGGTGATGAAGGTAATGCCTAGGCCCTGAAGACCGTCGGGGATGTCGGAGTATTTCAGCTTTTCGCGCACGCCTGCCATGGCAGCGATGGCAAGGGCCCACCCAAAGCCCGATGACATGCCGTATGTCACGGATTCTGTGAAGTCGTAATCCCGCTCGACCATGAAGAGCGACCCACCCAGGATGGCGCAGTTCACGGTGATCAACGGCAGGAAGACACCCAAAGCGTTGTAAAGCGGCGGGAAGTACTTATCGAGCACCATCTCCAGGATCTGAACCAACGCCGCGATCACGCCGATATAGGAAATAAGTCCCAGGAACGTCAGATCCACTTCGGGGAAACCTGCCCATGCCAAAGCACCCGGTGCCAACAAGTAGCTGAGGATCAGATTATTGGCCGGGACCGTGATCGATTGAACGATCATTACCGAGATACCCAGACCAATCGCGGTCGAAATTTTCTTCGACACGGCGATGAATGTGCACATGCCCAAAAAGAAGGACAGCGCCAGATTCTCGACGAAGATCGCCTTCACTGCGAGGGAGATCAAGGCTTCCATCAGTGCGCCTCGACCGTCTGGATCTTATATTCGCGCTCTTCGACCTGCTCCGGTTTCCAGGACCGGAAGGCCCATATGATCAGACCGATTATGAAGAATGCAGACGGCGGCAGCAAAAGCATGCCATTCGGCACATACCAGCCGCCATTATTCACCGTTTCGAGGATGGTGATGCCAAAGAGGCTGCCAGAGCCGAAGAGTTCGCGGATAAACCCGACCAGCATCAGTATCAGGCCATAGCCGAGCCCGTTGCCAACGCCATCGATAAAACTCTCGATCGGCGGATTCTTCATCGCGAATGCTTCAGCCCGCCCCATCACGATGCAGTTCGTGATGATCAGCCCAACAAACACCGAAAGCGTTTTCGATATCTCATAGGCATATGCCTTTAGAACCTGGTCCACCAGGATCACCATAGAGGCGATGATCACCATCTGAACGATGATACGTATAGAACCGGGGATTTGGCTTCGGATCATCGAGATGAACATTGACGAGAAGCCAGTCACAAAGATCACGGCAATCGCCATCACAAACGAGACAGACAGCGAAGAGGTCACCGCCAGCGCGGAGCAGATGCCCAGCACCTGCAGCGTGATCGGATTGTTATCGACCAGCGGATCAAGCAGCATTTCTCTGCGCTTATGCGCCATCACAGGTTCCCCGCTCGTAAGTTCTCCAGAAAGGGCTTGTAACCTGTTTCACCCATCCAGAAATTGACTAGATTATGTACTCCCACAGTTGTGAGAGTGGCACCTGCCAATGCATCGATATGATAGTCTTTCCCAGCTGGCGGAACCGATTTTGTTACGCTGATCTGCAATTCGCCGCTGTCATCAGCAAGCTTTTTGCCCTTCCACTGGGCCGTCCAGCGCGGATTGTCGACCTCGGCCCCTAAACCGGGTGTTTCCGCATGATCATAGAATTGCAGCCCGAAAATATCATTGCCATTCGCTTCCAATGCGATGAAGCCATAAAGCGTCGACCATAGCCCATAGCCATGGAGCGGCAGGATCACCTTGTCGATCTGGTCTGCATCATCGCGCAACAAATAAACGGTTACGAACTTGCTTTGGCGACCGATGCCTGCCGGATCATCGACCAGCGCGATCGATGTCTCCGGGTCATCCGCAGCGGCCCGGTCATCGAAAGTGGCCGCATCGAAATCCTCGGTGAACGCGCCGGTCGCCAACTCCAGAACGTGCGGCTCAAAAGCAGCAAAGGATTCGATCACATCCTTGTTCGGATCATAGATGCCGGCGACCTGCAGAATGTTGATCTGCTTATCCTTCAGCGCATTGACGGCCTGTGTTGGGCGCAATGCAACGGCTGCTGCAGACACGACCATAGAAGCGACAAGGCAAAGCGATACGGCGACGAAGACCGTCTTCGGCACCGAATCCGGCGGAAGCTCCAGGAAACGGCGGAAGAAACCTTTCGGTTTCTGCGGGGTCTGATCTTCGTCAGGCATTGCGTCGCGCCCTGCGTCTGATGTTGGCTTGAACGACAAAGTAGTCGATCAAAGGTGCAAAGACGTTTCCAAACAGAATCGCCAGCATCATGCCCTCTGGAAAGGCCGGGTTGATCACGCGGATCATGACAACCATGAAACCAATCAAAGCCCCATATATGTAGCGACCAAGATTGGTATGAGAACCCGACACCGGCTCGGTAACCATGAAGACAAGCCCGAACGCATACCCACCCAATACAAGATGCCAATACCAGGGCATTGCAAACATTGGATTACTGTCCGAACCGACCCAGTTCAAAAGCAGCGAAAAGCCGATCATGCCGCCAAGGCACCCGACTACCATGCGGTAATTCGCGATCTTTGTTGCGAGCAGGAACACAAGGCCCAGGAAACAAGCAAGCGTCGAGGTCTCGCCAATCGACCCGGGCACAAATCCGATGAAGCTGTCCCACCACGTCATACCCCGGGCGGCAAGCTGGTCCATTCCTTCGGCTGCAGTAACTGCCAAAGCGGTCGCGCCGGTGAACCCATCCACCGGCACCCATACGCTATCGCCCGATAGCTGGGCCGGATAGGCGAAGTAAAGGAATGCACGTCCAGTCAGCGCAGGGTTAAGGAAATTTTTTCCAGTCCCACCAAAGACTTCCTTGCCAATTACAACGCCAAATATGATGCCCAGTGCCACTTGCCATAACGGAGTGGTGGCTGGCAAAATCAAGGCATAAAGCATTGAAGAAACAAGGAAACCTTCGTTTACCTCATGCTTTCGAATAGTCGCGAAGATCACCTCGAAAACGCCGCCTGCAACCAGGGTCGTTATATAGATCGGTAGGAAGTAGAGCGCCCCGTGAACCACGTTCGCAAACGGGTTCGACGGGTTGAAGCCGATCCCCAACAGATCGATCAGCCAGGCGCGCCATCCTGTCGGCTCGAAGTTGGCCAGGGCCAGATTGGCCTGATAGCCAACATTGTAGAGTCCCATCAGGATGCATGGGAATGTCGCGATCACGACATATGTCATGATGCGCTTCATATCGATATAGGATCGGGCGTGCGGGGCGACGGTGGTGACCGTCTTTGGCGTGTAGAGGAAACTCTCGACCATCTCGTAGATGGGGAAGTACCGCTCCCACTTTCCGCCCTTCACGAAATGCGGCTCGATACGGTCGAAAAAGTCGCGAATAGCCACGTCCTACCCCTCCTTCTCGATCCGGGTAAGGCAGTCCCGCAATGCAATACCGTACTCGTACTTCGCCGGGCAAGCGAAGCCCACCAGTGCGAGATCTTCTTCGTCCAACTCCAGTGCCCCCAGCGCTTGCGCCTGATCGGTATCCATAACCAGAAGCGCACGCAACAGTTGGGTCGGCAAAAAGTCCTGCGGCATCAATTCTTCAAACGTGCCCAAGGGCACCATGGCACGCCGACCGCCGTTAAGGTTCGACGTCAACGGAAACAGCCGCCTCATCCAAGCAGACCCCAAAACCGGCTGCACTGCGTATTTGCTGGGCATGGGGCGAATCCAACCCAACGGGATTTGTGCGTTATCTTCTTCGATCATCGTGATCTGCCGCGCGTAACGGCCAAGATACGCACTTGGGCCATCGCCGATCCGGCCACTGAGGACCGAGCCAGAGATCAGCCGGATAGGCCGGTCCCTCGGCATATCCAAGACCGTGAGATCAGTCATTGAAGCACCGGCGATAGTTCGCACCAACCGCGGGTTTGTGAATACCGGCCCTGAAAGCGCAACAATACATCTAGGGTCGTATTTGCCGGTCTGCATCAGCCGACCGATAACGATCACGTCGTTAAAGCCGATCGTCCAAACAGTCTTTGCCGCGTTGGGCGGCTCGAGGAAATGCATATGCGTTCCGGCCAGACCTGCAGGATGCGGTCCTGCGAACGCAACTGCTTCGACATTCGGCAGATCGCTGCCCGGCAAATCCGTTGTATCGCCATGACAGAGATATGTTGACCCTTCCGAGAGCATCGCAACCGCTTTCAGCCCATCAGAAAATGCCTGAGCTTCTTCGCGGATCATCGGTTCTGGATCTGCTGCCAGCGGTTCGGTGTCCGTGGCAGTCACATATATGGCTGCCGGCCGGGTTTCAGGGTCAGGAACCCGCGAATAGGGGCGCGTGCGGAACGATGTCCAAAGTCCGGCCGCGCAGAGTCGCGCCGCCAAGCCATCCGGCGTCGAAACATCCCCGACATCGGAAAAATCAACTGGCTCGGCAGCGCCTTCGCTGACTTCAATCTCAATGCTGATCAGTTTGCGGCGGGCACCGCGATTAATCGACCTGATTTGTCCGGCCACCGGAGACACGACTTTGACGCTTGGAAGGTCTTTGTCGCTGAAAATCGGCGATCCAGGTGCAACAGTGTCACCTTCGGCGATTGAAAGCCGTGGTTTCAGGCCAAGATAGTCATCCCCCAGAAGGCCAACAGTCCGCACCGATGTACCATTTTCAACATCAGGTGCCGGTTCACCCGATATCGGCACGTTCAAGCCCTTGCGTAGCGAGAAACGCTTCATACTCGCTTGCCTCTTTTGCTCGACCCCGCGTTGGCTGATGCAAGATGCATCCCGCTGACTGACCAGATCATTAGCTCCAACCACATTCTTTCAGGTTAAGCCCCCCAAAACGATTTTGCACCGATAAGGGAAGAATTCTATTACCGAAAGGTTCTTGGTTCGCGATCACGGTCTTACGTCACAGAGCCGTTCATAAAAGCGTCCTCTTTGTCGCAGCGCACAAAGAATTTGCGCATGGCAATATACAAACGACATGTGACTACCCATTTTGGGTTGAATCGGCTGTTAATGTCGCAGAAAAGCTGCCCATGTAAGTTGCCAGCTGCATCGATCGAGAAAGAGGCTCATTCGTGACCGATCTGACAAAGCTCTCCCGCCGTTCCTTCATGGTCATGCCATTGGCCTTGGCGGCCTGCAAGTTCGGCACGGACGTGTTCCGGGTTGGCGGATCAACGATGGGAACCAGCTATGGCGTCGTTGCATTGGATCCGTCGGGACGACTTGACAAACCGGAGATCAAAACGGCGATTGACAGCGCACTCACGATGGTCAACCGGCAGATGTCAAACTGGGATGCGACTTCTGAGATATCGCGTTTCAACGCGCAGACCGATACCGATCCAGTCGACGTATCGCCGGAACTGGCCGATGTGATGCACGCGGCTGAGAAAGTACATGCCGCCAGCGGCGCCCGGTTTGACACGACAATCGGTCCGTTGATCGAGCTTTGGGGCTTTGGTGCACCCGGCGCGCGTCCAAGACCCGCCGAGGCCGATATCGCCGCTGCGATGTCCCGGTCCGGGCATCCCAATACCCTGAAGATTGACCAGCGCTCAGTTCAAAAAACCCATCCAGACGCTCAGGTCTATCTGGCTGCGATCGGCAAAGGTTACGGCGCCGATCAGATCGGGCGCGCCTTGGAGGCCCTTGGGATCACGGACTACATGGTCGAGATCGGCGGCGACATATATGCGGCCGGACGTAATCCAGACGGTCTTCCCTGGCAAATCGGCGTTGAAACACCTGCTGCGGACAGGCGCGATGTTCTGAGCGTGGTCGGTATCTCGGATCTGGGATTGGCCTCTTCCGGTGACTACAGAAATTACTTTGAACACGACGGTCAGCGGTTCTCGCACATTGTTGACCCCCGCACGGGACACCCCGTAACACACAATACCGCTTCCGCGACCGTTCTTGCCGAAAACGCAATGCTGGCCGATGCATGGGCAACGGCATTCCACACGATGGGCAAGAATGAAGGCCTGGCCCTTGCAGAAGATCAAGATCTTGCGGTGCTGTTTACCGAACGTGTCGACAACGGACGTTTCGAGACGCATGCAAGCACCAAGTTCAAGGCGCTTACTGCCTAGACCACTGAAAAGGACGCAGCTTTGGCCACGTTTCTATTCACATTTGGGCTCCTACTGCTCGTGATGCTTGGCATGGCGGCAGGTGTTTTGCTGATGGGGCGGACGATCAAAGGCAGTTGCGGTGGTTTGAATGCCATAGCCGATGCTGATCATTGTCTTGTCTGCGATAAAGAAATCGATCCGAACAGCCCATTGCGTGACCGCTTGCAATGCCCAAGGGCCCGAAAAATGCTAGAGCGTGCGGGCCTGCAAGACGTTACAGAAAGCCGGGTTTAAAAAGCGCCGCAAAAGCGGCCATTTGCTGTCAGCCCTGTATCTCCAGCGGCAAAAAACCGACGATAAGCAGACAGCCACCTGCCAAAAGACCATAAATCCATAGTTTCCAGGACGGTCCTTCGACCTTCCAGACGCGCCTGTATTGATAGCCGCCCCAGCAGGCCACCACGAAGATTACTGTCGCCAGCGCAGGGGACAAAACAAGCTCTGGCAAGAGAAATCTCCAAAACTGCCCGAATCGGTTATGCTGCCCATAAGCTAGAAAAAGCCAACGGAGGAAACATAATGCCAGAATCGTATAGAGCGCCGATCCGTAAAGACAAACAAAGCGACCGCACATTCAGCCAAAGTTCATCCACCAATCTGTCGGCTGACAAGGCCAATGTGGCAAAAATCCTGGCACAGAAAGGCGGTGAGGTTTTTTCTATAGGACCCGGGGAAACATTGGGGCGGGCTGTTGAAGTCCTACGCGATCGCAGGATTGGTGCACTGTTGGTGACCGATACCGCGGGGGCGCTGGTGGGCATCCTTTCCGAACGCGACATTGTACGAAAGCTGGCTGAAACTCCGGGCCAGACATTGCCCCAGCTCGTTCAGGACGTAATGACGAAAAACGTCGAAACCTGTACGCAGGACGAGACGCTCCTGTCAGTTTTGAAACGGATGACCGCCGGGCGTTTCCGGCACGTGCCCGTCGTCGAAGGCGGGGTCCTTAAGGGCATGGTCACCATTGGTGATGTGATCAACTTTAGGCTGACTGAACTGGAACACGAAACGTTGCAGCTAAAACAACTTATCGTCGGCTAAGTGCTTGAATTCTGACAATTTGTCACGCCTTCGGCGCATCCTTTAGCTTGCGCCGTTCGCGGCGGCAGACTAGCAAAAATGGTTAGGGGTCTCATAGCGGCCCTTCCAGGAAGGGGCACGTTCGTGCATCCGAGCAACTTCCTTCCGCTACCCGTGGGATCCTAAGCCCAGGCAGCGCCTTCGCGATTTGTTCAAGCGTCCTGCTTGCTCTTGTCAGGGGTGTCGATGCCTGTTGCAGAAGCTTTACCGTTCCGTCCGCATCCGATTTGGACCAGCGTACCGGAAAGCCTTAGCGCTTTGAAGACGAACGCTTGCCTCACCCCGCTGAACCATCGGCTCGAAGACATTGCTTATCTAGGCACGCAACTAGCCGATGCAACGATCATCACGCGTAACAGCGGCGCTGTAATCATTGGGCGCGGTGGATACGGCCCGGTACAATGCGAAGGAATGCCCACCCGGCTTTGCCGTCATCGCGTCGCTCTGCGCTTTGCGAAGTCGGCGGTGGTGCAAGCCGTGCGTACGATCGGTGACGACTCGGATCCGATTGCACTGGTTGTTGCAGATGGTGTTGGAAAGATCAGTCACATTATCCAGCTCACCGGTTCCTATGACCGGCACATCGCCATGGCACTTGATGCGGGTGCAGAGGTGTGGCTGCCAACCGATTTCCAAGACATCCCGTTAGATGTCGCCCCCCTCTCCGCCATTCGGGCCCTCAGAGCCAACTGGTCGGAAAGCGCGCCTCAGGATCATCTGGATCCGTTTCTGAATGGCCGGGATATCGAACGCAGACGTGCCCTGCCCTACATCGGTTCAGATCGCGCCTGGCCCATAATTCCAAACAGCCTGTGGCCGTTTCTGGACCAGTTAACAGACGACGGGACAAGCTTTGGCCGCATCGTCCCAGCGACTGGGCTCCTACAGAGTGATGTTGGACCGCTCGAGATGGCTAAATCTCATCGCGGTTGTTGGGACAGCTCGTCCGCAACGGCGCAGTTTGCCCTGGACATGAATGCCGTCGGCAGCGTCTGGGTTACGGTGGTTGACTGGTTTGCGCAGCTTGAACTTTATGATGCAGCGGGTCGCGGCATCGCGGTACTTGTCGCAGATCCGTTGCGCAGTGCAGAGGACTGGTTCTATCGATTGGCGGCACTTCCGCGGGCAAACTGATCTCAGCCGCAACGGTTGCGAAATTTGACAGCCCGGTTTTCGGTGAACCCCATCGTGACAATTGCCGGTCGACTCAAATCCGGCAATGAATGTTCACTCTATTAGCGTTGTGCCGTACGATTCAAAATGTCAGGTGGCACAAGGTCCTTATGTGGTGCGGTCGAGAAGACTCGAACTTCCACGGGTTTTACCCCACAGCGACCTCAACGCTGCGCGTCTACCAATTCCGCCACGACCGCACGTCTTGACAGGAGGCGCGATGTATCAAAGGCGCGCCACCTTGTGAAGCCCCGCAGGGCGGAATATTGAACCCCCATGGTAGAATGGCGGATCAGCGACCAACCGGTGCCTTATGAGGACGCGCTTGCCGAAATGGAGGCGCGCGTCGATGGCATCGTTCAAGGCAGATTGCCCGAGACGGTCTGGCTGCTGGAGCACCCGCCATTGTATACCGCCGGGACCAGCGCCAAACCGGAAGACCTTATCGTACCTCGATTTCCGGTTCATGAAACCCGGCGCGGAGGACAGTACACCTATCACGGCCCCGGACAACGGGTGGCTTATGTCATGCTGGATCTGAATGCTCGGGGCCGCGATGTGCGCCGCTTTGTATCTCTGTTGGAGGACTGGGTAATCGCCACGCTTGCCGATTTCCAGATCGCCGCAGGTCGCCGCGAAGGCCGTATCGGCGTTTGGGTCGATCGTCCGGACCGTCCCCGAGGCCCGGATGGCGCGATCGCTGAGGACAAGATCGCAGCCATCGGCGTGCGTATCCGCAAATGGGTCAGCTTCCACGGCATCTCGATCAACTTGGACCCTGATCTCAGCCATTATGATGGGATTGTTCCATGCGGGATCTCTCAGCACGGCGTGACCAGCATGGTCGACCTGGGATTGCCGATTACGATGGCTGATCTTGATCTTGCGTTGTCACGGCAGTTCGCGCGGATCTTCGACGTCTGAAAACCCTTCGGCAACTGATGGGTACAGCACGGCCAACCCGTACCCGCCTGCCCCTTCCCAGGGTAAAAATACGTTAATTTTCAGGACCAAGCAGTAAAAGCTCCGCGCCCGCTTTTCATAGAGCGAGATGCCGATCCCACTCTGTGAATTTCGCGGTCCTGCGGCAAGGAGGACAGTTGCCGCCCGCTATAGCCGCGGGATACATCCAAAGTCAGCTAGTTGAAGTTTCGGCGCCACCTTCATGGTGCCGAAGACCGCCAAGAGGAGCGACGCCATGGCAGACGCGCACGCGCATGCCCACGAACATGAACACAAGGTAGGCTTTTTTACCCGCTGGTTCTGCTCGACCAATCACAAAGACATCGGGACGCTCTACCTGTTCACGGCAGGTTTCATGGGCCTCATCGCCGTCGCTTTCTCGATGTACATGCGCTTGGAACTGATGGAATCCGGCGTCCAATATATGGTGGACGACGACGGGAACCCTAATGGACACCTCTGGAACATCATGATCACCGGTCATGGTATCTTGATGATGTTCTTCGTGATTATCCCGGCCATGTTTGGTGGGTTCGGCAACTATTTCATGCCTCTGCAAATCGGCGCGCCAGATATGGCGTTCCCACGAATGAACAATCTTAGCTACTGGCTCTATGTGGCTGGCTGCACCATGGCGCTGTTGTCGGTCGTTGTACCGGGCGGTAATGGCCAGGGCGGCTCGGGCGTCGGATGGGTGCTCTACGCGCCACTTTCGACATCTGAACAGGGCATGGCGACCGACTTTGCGATCTTCGCACTGCACCTTTCCGGGGCATCGTCGATCCTTGGCGCTGTGAACATGATCACAACATTCCTGAACATGCGCGCACCGGGCATGAAGCTGATGAAAGTGCCGCTGTTCCCATGGTCGATCTTCGCCACCGCATGGATGATCCTGCTGTCGCTGCCGGTTCTGGCAGGCGCCATCACCATGCTGCTGACCGACCGCAACTTCGGGACGGCCTTCTTCCAGCCCGATGGCGGCGGCGACCCTCTGCTCTATCAGCATATTTTCTGGTTCTTCGGACACCCTGAGGTCTACATGCTGATCGTGCCCGCGTTCGGCGTGGTCAGCCATGTTGTGTCAACGTTCAGCCGTAAACCGGTGTTCGGCTATGCCGCCATGGTCGCGGCGATGCTGATTATCTCGGCCCTCGGGTTCGTGGTATGGGCGCACCACATGTACACGGTGGGCATGTCGACGAATTCACAGGCCTACTTCATGCTGGCGACACTTACGATCGCAGTGCCGACAGGGATCAAAATCTTCTCTTGGATTGCGACGATGTGGGGCGGTTCCATCGAGTTCCGCACGCCGATGCTGTTCTCGTTGGGGTTCATCTTCCTCTTCACCTTCGGAGGAGTGACCGGAATCGTCCTGTCACAGGCCGGGGTCGACCGGGCCTATCACGACACCTACTATGTTGTGGCGCACTTCCACTATGTGATGAGCCTGGGTGCAGTCTTTGGGATCTTCGCGGGCATCTACTACTGGATCGGCAAAATGAGTGGTCGCCAGTACCCAGAGTTCTGGGGTAAAATGCACTTCTGGATCTTCTTCATCGGCGCGAACATCACCTTCTTCCCGCAACACTTTGTTGGGCGTCAGGGAATGCCGCGCCGTTATATCGACTATCCGGAGGCGTTCGAGACCTACAACTATATCTCGTCCATTGGGGCATTTATCTCTGGCTTCTCTTTCCTGCTGTTTATCGGCATCGTTTTCTACACGGTGACCCGCGGCAGACTCGTCGAGGAAGAAAACTACTGGGATGACAAATACCCGGCCCTGGAATGGTCGCTCCCAAACCCGCCACCGGCCCACACATTCGAGATTCTGCCAACCCAGGACGAATGGGACAAGCAACAGCCGGCACATCACTAGAACGATGGCTGATCTGCATATCAATAACGCGGCCGGGGGAACATCTCCGGCCGTTGCTGTTGTCGGACCCAGATGGCGGGAGCGAAGGGACGCACCGGTCTATCGGGTAGATCTTTGGCCTAATCAGTCGATGACGCGCCCTGGATACCATTGGGTCATGGGGATCACGGCGTTTATGCTTTCGGTGCCGATGTGGGGCATCGCCGGAACACCGGTTTTTTGGGGTCTGCTGCCGTTCCTGGCCTTGGCGTTCTGGGGGCTCTGGTTTGCGATCCGGAGTAACGGCAGGAATCTGAGCCTGACAGAGACACTATGGATCTGGCGCGACGAAGTCAGAGTGGAACGCTGCGAGCCCGACGGTCGGCGACTGCGCTGGCAAGCCGACCCAATGCGCGTGCGCCTTAAGGTTCACAAAGACGCCCGGTTAGAGGATTACCTTACTCTGACAGGCGGCAGCCGCGAAATTGAACTTGGCGCCTTTCTGGCCCCAGAAGAACGCGTCGCATTGGCCGAAGAGATCGAGCGCGGATTAACCCGGGCTTTACGTAGCTGAGACCTCATTATCGGGCGCATCGCTCTCGACCAGTTCCTCGTCGCTGACCAAAACCTTCTCACGCGGCTGGAAGCGAATGATCATGAACAAAGCGATCACATGCAATCCAAGGCTCAGCGCCATCAAATAGAGGCTTGACCCCTGCGGGATAGAGAACGGCAAAACAGGCGCGGAAAACGGTTGCAGGACGCCCCACATCAACAACCCACCTAGGACGATCCCGAAATACAGGCCGATCGAAACACCGGCGAGATAAATCATGAGATGGCGCATGGCTTTTCCTCTGGTTCACAAGGGCTGGCCTCGCGTCGAAATATGGCGACTTTGGGACATCTGCGGCCCACAATCAGAAATACTTGCAAATTGCAAAGGATCGCGGAGAAATTGAAAGTGATTTACAAAATTTTCGGGAAAAGTCGTTAAATACTGCCGCGCAAGCCGGATTGCTGCCGTAAGGCAAAAGCAACCCGCGCCCGGGCAAACGGTGCTGAAGTTCGGGGTAGAGACCAAGGTGTCGTGGTCATTGATCCGACCGAAACATCCAGTGACTGTGCAGTCACACCTTTCTCAGGGGCGGTGCCCCTGACCGTCCCCGGCCCTGGCCTGACGGTTCCCCACGGATAGGGACAAATTCCGCCCCCATGAGACCCATTGATCGCGGACGGCAGACTAAGCCATCGGCGCCTTTGGAAGCCCGATCGGCGAACAACTCCGCAGGCGGGTGCCTACACCGTCAGTTTCTGTAAATTATTCATCTATCCCGTCCTCCCCTTCGACGGCGTTTATTCCATTCAGGCGGGCCATGATCGCCTGACCGGAGCAAATCAGGCGAAACAGGCTTTCCAGGCAGGGCCTCAGATGCTTAATCTGAACCATGCTTCCGGGGTGGATACATGTTCTCCTATTGCGCTGATCCCAAGACCTTGGAGGGGCTGACCTGGTTGTCGTGCTACTTTACGACGGCCAAACATGCCTCGTTCTATGTCTCGTTCCTAACGGTGATCGCCCTTTTGATCGTGGCGGTCCCGCCCATCATGGCACTGGGGTTCACGGGGGCCGTGGCAAAGCGCTCGACCATCGCACCAATCCGGTGGCTTGGCGCGGGCTACACCACCATGGTGCGCGGCATCCCGGACATCGTCTTCTTCTTGTTCGTGCCCATCGCGCTTGATCAGGCCATCGAATATGTCCGTCACAAAACCTTATGTGCAGGGGCCGAGGGCTCCGTTTGGCAAGGCAACGATTTCGTAGTCTGCGATGCAGCCAAGGCACCGTTGGCGACAGCGGATGCCTGGGTGCACGATCTCTACGGATTTGCCCTTGCGGTAATCGCCTATGCAATCGTCTTCGGGGCATTCGCAGCCAACATTATCGATGGTGCGATGCGGGCGGTGCCTAAAGGCCAGCTAGAGGCCGGCCAGGCCATCGGCATGTCGCCGCGCCAGATCTTCTGGCGTGTCCATGTCCCGCAAATGTGGGTCTATGCACTGCCAGGGCTTTCCAATCTTTGGATGATCCTGACCAAGGCGACGCCGCTCTTGTTCCTGCTGGGCGTCGAAGATGCGATCTATTGGGCCAAGGAACTCGGCGGTATGAAAACCCAGGCCTATGCTTATGCGCACGCCGATTGGCGGGTCTGGTATTTTGGGGTGCTGCTGCTGTTTTACCTCGGCCTGACTTGGGTCAGCCAAAAGGGTTTTGACCGATTGCAGGCCCGGGTCAGCCGCGGCATGGCGGTGGCCGCATGAGCTGTCTGGAGGCCTTCCAAGCCTATGGACTGCGGGCGATCGGAATTGGCGAGCGGTTGCTGCCGAAATCCGACATTACACTATGCGAGCAGATGATCCTTATCGGCTCCGGTATGATGTGGAACTTTTACTTCGCGGCACTGGCAGTGGCGTCGGGTTTTGTCTTCGCGACGTGCCTTGCGCTGGCCAAGGCCGGCTCCAACCGCTGGACGGCCTGGCCCGCGGAAGCGTTCATCTACCTCTTCCGCGGAACCCCTTTGTTCATTCAGTTCTTCTTTTTCTACGAGCTTGTAGTGCAATTGCCTCGCTTGGCGGGGGAACTGGATCTGGGCTTTATGGTGCTGAAGGCGGAAACACGCTGGTTGGCGAAAGCATGGCTGGGAGCGTTGATCGTTCTCTTCCTGAACACCTCGGCCTACACCGCACAAATCTTCTATGGCGCACTGAAGGCGATGCCAAAGGGCGACATCGAAGCTGCGGATGCCATTGGGATGACAGGGTTCCGCAAGTTTCGCCGGATAGTTTTCCCGACAATGCTGCGGCTGGCCTGGCCTGCCTATACGAACGAGGCGATCTTCCTCTACCACGCGACGGCATTGGTCTTCTTCTCCAGCTTTGGCGCGTGGCGCCAACAAGGCGATGCGCTCTATTATGCAAACTACTTCGCGGAAAAGACCTTCAACCCGTTCGTCGCCTATCCCATCGTCGGTGCGTATTTCATCGCCGGCACCGCGCTGATCATTATGGGCTTCGGCTGGGTCAACCGCCGTCTAAGCCGCCACTTGGCGCCGGCCGATCGGCCCCGCCTCAGGATCAGGCCGCAGTTCATCCGGTAAGAGGAGAACACCAATGCAAGCCTTCGAAGGCATCAAGGTTCTGGACCTGACGCACGTTCTGGCGGGACCGTTTTCGACCTATCAATTGGCCGCACTGGGCGCCGATGTCCTGAAGGTTGAGGACCCCGAAAACCCCGATATGAACCGCGAGATTGGCATCTTCAGTGAACTGAACGAAGCACAGATGGGTGCACAGTTCATCTCGCAAGCCGGAAACAAACGCGCGATGACGCTGAACCTGAAATCGGACGAAGGGCGGGAGATCTTTCTGGCGCTGGCCCGGGACGCAGACGTAATTGTCGAGAATTTTCGCGCCGGGGCGATGGAGCGCCTGCAGCTGGGTTATGAAGATATCCGCGCCATCAATCCGACGATCATCTACTGCTCGATCACGGGGTTCGGCCAAACCGGGCCAAAGCGCGGCCATGCCGCCTTCGACAATGTCATCCAGGCGTGGTCGGGCATGGTCATGGCCACGGGAACCGAGGCCGCAGCAGTGCCCGTCGGTCCTCCGGTGCTGGACTATGGCACCGGCGCACAGGCGGCATTTGCAATCGCATCTGCGCTGTTCCGCCGGTCGCGGACCGGCGAAGGACAGCATCTGGATGTCGCGATGCTGGACGCGGCACTGATGTTAATGACCTGCTATGTGTCCAACACGCTGGCCTGCGGCCAGGACCCAAAGCGCAGCGGCTTTGGCGGTGACTTTCTGGCCGGGTACGGGTTTTACGAAACTGCGGATGGCTTGCTGGCCCTTGGGGTTGCGACACCCTCCCAGCATCAGCGGATGTGGCGTGCCCTTGGGCGTGAAGACCTGGCCCAAGAGGTTACGTCGTACCGCATGCGCGATATCCCCCAGCGCTGCACCCATGATGCACCCATCCTACGCCAGATCTTCGCCGGAAAGTCCGCGGATGAATGGGAGGCAATCTTGAACGAGGCAGGCGTCCCGGCAGGGCGCGTCCGTACGTTGGGAGAGGCGTTGGCCAGCGACCAGGTCGCCAGCCGGGCGGTTTTGGGAAAAGAGGTTCACGCCGACGTCCCAAACGCCGCCTATCGGCCTGCCGTTTCGGCCTTCACCGCTACCCAGGACGGACCGGCGGTGGACCGACCGCCGCCAGGCCTGGGGGAACATACCGAAGATGTGTTGCGCGGTCTGGGATACTCCGCCGATCAGGTGGACGCCCTGAAACGGCAAAAGGTCGTCTGACACTAGAAATCTATGTTCAGACCTTCAGCCCATAGGGATTGCCGTGATGCACTGCTTCTGGTCTGGTGGTAAAGATCCAAAGAACGACGGAGGGCTGACATGATCCGCGCCAACACGGACCGGGTGCTGCGGGATCTCTATCATCTGAGGTCAATCGGGACTTACAAGACGGGCGTGCACCGGCCGACGCTGTCACCTGAAGACATGGTGACGCGTCACTGGTTGGCAGATCAATTGACAGCTATCGGGCATCAGACCGTGATCGACGGCATCGCGAACGTCTATGGCCGCGCGCCGGTGGATGGACCCTTTGTACTGTCCGGCAGTCACCTGGAAAGCCAAAACCACGCGGGCTGGTTGGATGGAGCGCTGGGCGTTGTGTATGCTTTGGAGGCCGCCCGCGCCGCTGCCGAAGCCGGCATCCCAGGCGGCGTTGATGTGATGGCCTTCGCGGATGAGGAAGGCCATTTTACCGAGGCGTCTTTTTTGGGGTCTGAATCCTTCACCGGCGATGTGACCGAAGAAATGATGGACAGATCCGTCTGCCGGTCCGGGCGCGGCACGTTGCGGGATTTGCTTGCAAATGCAGGGCTGGCGCGACGCGATCGTCTGATGATCGAGCCATCCCGCTACAACGCTTTCTTCGAGGCCCATATCGAACAGGGTCAGACCCTGGAAAGCGAAGACCTTAAGATCGGCGTCGTCACTTCTATTGTGGCAATCTGGCAGTACCGGATCACTTTCACCGGCAGTCAGAACCACGCCGGTACCACGAAGATGGCCATCCGGCGGGATGCGGGAAAAGCGCTGATGCAGCTTTGGCACCGGATCGAGGAGGAATTTCCTAAGATCGTCGGACCGCACTCGGTTTGGACAGTCGGGCGGGTGACTTTGGACCCCGGCGGGCCCAGCATTGTTCCCGGCCGGGCAGAAATGATCTTCCAGTTCCGCGATGCTGATCAGGAAATCCTGGACCGCTTGAAAGCGCGCTTGTTCGAATTGGTCAAAGAAGCAGGACAAGGGCCCTGCCCCGCAAAGATCGAGGTCATGGGTGAAAGCAAACCTGCTATCATGGCCGATGCACCTCAGACTGCACTGGTCGAGGCCGCAAAGGCCCATGTGCCGGGCAAATACCTGATTATGCCGTCTGGCGCGGGGCATGATGCACAAGTCATCGCCCCGCATGTCCCCAGCGCCATGATGTTCGTCCCTTCGATCGGCGGGATCAGCCACCACTGGTCCGAGAATACTTCCGACCGAGACATCGCGCTGGGCGCCCAGGTTTTCGTCGATGCCATCGGGAGGATGCTGCAATCATGACCGACGCATTGGTGACCGAACTGTTGGCCATGGAGGAAAAGGTCTGGGCGGCGCTTGAGGCTGGCGATGCCGACGCCGACCGGCGCCTGATCAGCGCAGATTTTTTGGGGGTTTATCCATCAGGATTTGCCGCGCGGGACTGCCATGTCGATCAACTTAAGGAAGGACCATCGATCCTGAGCCATCAGATCGAAGACGCGCGGGCGATCAATCTGTCCGAAGATAAGGCGCTGATCGCTTATCGTGCCGAGTTTCGCCGTGCGCCCGATGGCCCGGCGGAAACGATGTATGTCAGCTCTATCTGGCGCCGGTCAGGCGACGGCTGGATCAATGTCTTCAGCCAGGACACGATGGCGGGCGACTGATCCAGCATCCTCATACCAAATGCAGTTTTGCGGGCTGGTCCGAAACTCAGCCCGGCACATGGCGGGGTCGCACGGAAACTCAGACAATCACCAATTCGCGGGGCACGGAGCAAAGACTCACCCCTCCCTGATCCGTGACAACCAGGGATTCCGAGATACCGGCGCCATAACCATCCAACCAGACACCGGACTGGAAGTGGAAACACATGCCGGCCTGAAGAACCGTTTTGTCACCTGGACGCAGACTGGCAGTGCGTTCGCCCCAATCCGGCGGATAGTTGAGCCCGATGGAATAGCCGACGCGGCTTGGCTTTTCGAAACCGTTGCGGTTCAGCACGGCCTGCCAGATTGCCTCGACCTCTTCGCAGGTCGTGCCGGGCTTCATTGCCTCCATCGCGCGGTCGCCGCCTTCGATAATCGTATCGGTCAGACGCGCCATGTCGTCAGGCGGCGGACCGATATGCGCTGTTCGGGTCAGCGGTGCATGATAGTGCCGCCGTGCGCCCGCCAGTTCCATAACCACAAGGCCGTGATCCGGCAGGGGCGCATCGGTCCATGTCAGATGCGGGGTAGAGGTTCCCTCGCCCACCTGGATCAGCGGGCACAGCCCGGTGTAGTCGCCGAATTTATGGTCAAACCCAGTGACCTGGTCTTGATAGACATCCGCGATCACTTCGTACTGGCGAACGCCCGGCGCCAGCTTTGCCAAAGCGTTGTTCATGGTATCGGTTACAATGCGCCCGGCCTCGCGCATATAGGCCAATTCGGCTTCGGACTTCACCAGGCGGGTCCAGTTCACCAGGTTCTGATTGTCGCCAATTTTGGCATCCGGCAGACCTTGGACCAGATGCTGATGCGCCCGGGCCGTGTAGTAATGCGCATCAAAGTCGACCCCGATCCGCGCAGTGCCCCAGCCGCGGGCTTTGATCAACTCGCAAAGCTCGTCAAAGGGATGATCAGTGGGATGCTGCACCAGCGGCTCGGAATAAGGGACGATGTTCTCGGCGGGTAGCGTCGTGGTGATATGGGCAGACTTCGCATCCTGCTCCCGACCAAACCATATTGGTGCATCCGCATCCTGGTGCAGAGCCACGGCTTGCGGCACATAGAACGACCAGCCATCAAAGCCGGTCAGCCATCCCATGTTTGCGGGGTCCTGGCAGATCAGAAGATCGAAACCGGCACGCTCCATCCGTTCTTGGACATCGCGGACGCGCCGCTGGTATTCTTCCGGTTGAAATGCATGAGTGAACGTCATTTCCGGCCCCCGGCTTGCGCGGACCTACGGTCCATCAAAAGCATCTATCGCCCAGCATTCCCTTGTGATCGAGCACTGGCAAGGAAAAGCTGCTTGCCGCACGACAGCTATGCACCGATATCGGCGCACTAAGTCAGCTGCATGTTCCCGGTTCGATCTGATTTGGCGGTCTTTATCCACAGGCTTGAAACCCAGTCGCGCAATGAGCGATCGTGTTTTAACTTTTCAATCCCGCGTTGTCAGGCTGACCCGATCACGGCCAGCCCAAGCACCATTCAGAGCATCGGCTTTGCCCTGGTGGCGCCACCGGCGCCCGGATCTTCTGGATTTGCAGGCACACCAAAGCTTGGTATTGAAATCCGTGCATCGTTCATGGACGTGTTCCAGAGGACCGGGACAGGCTGAAGGCGTTCTTCGAAGATCTGGCCCAACGACCGAGTTGAGCTTCCCACGTCGGACAATACATCAGCCGCCGCTGTAGTTCGGTGGGCGCTTTTCCAGGAACGCATCGACACCTTCCTTAAAGTCGTCTCCGGATTGCGCCAGGGCATATTGGTCGAAGTCGGCATGACTGGCAGGCCAGGCCAGTGCATTGGCATAGGCGTTGATGTCCTGCTTGCACATACGCAGTGCAACTGGCGGAAGAGACGCGGCGCGGGCAGCCATCTCCCTGGCTTTTTCAACCGCAGTGCCGTCGCGGACGACTTCGTCTACCAGGCCCCATTGCTGCGCCTGATCCGCACTCAGCTTTTCGGCCAGGATGACAATGCGTTTTGCTTTGGCAGGACCAACCAGGTTGGTGATGCGGGGGACCGCACCCCAGGACATGTTCATACCGCGTTCGATTTCCGGAACGTACATCGTTCCTGAGGCGCCCATGATGCGCAGATCCGTCGATACTGAAAGCGCCGCGCCACCGCCGACACACCAGCCCTCGATCGCGGAAATGGTCAGCGCCTGAAGCTCCTCCCATGCTCGGCACATCCGCATGCCGGTTTGCAGGGCCAGACGCCGTTCGGCCTGGGGCAGGTCCCGTAAGGCCTGAGTTTCCGGGTCCTTCAAATCGACGCCCATCGAAAAATTGTCGGCCCGACCGGCCAGCACCACCGCCGAGATTTCGGCGTCGTTTTCGAAGGACCGCGCCGCCTGGGTCAGCTCCCGCATCAACGGATAAGATAGAGGGTTCGCCGGGATGTCGCGATCAAAGCGAACGGTCGCGATCCGGCCTTCACGGCTTATGGTGACATAGTTCATTGCGGGCTCCTCCGATTTTTGATCGATCATCACGATGCGGCTGTTCCTGTCCAGGTATGTCTTTTGTGCTGCGTATTTCCTGATTCCGTTCCGCCAAGAACCCAGCAAGGTCACCTGGCGCGAAATGCAAAGCGTGCTCGGGGTCCCGGCAGCTTGGCGTTCCGCAATGAAAAATCCTGGAAATGCAAAGCTTCTGCGGGCCTCGCTTTCAACCGCAGAGTGAAACAACCCAATTCTGCCTTGCCAGCTCTCAAACGCCACAAGTTCGCCTGAATTGTCGACTGATTTGCCGCCGTCGTGTCCACGGCGAAGTTTCAAACGCACCAGGTTCGGAGGCCCGTATCGAAGGTTCGTTCGTGTGAGACGGCGCGACCCGTAGCGCAATTTCCTAGGCTGAGGAGTGAGAAATGTCAGGGGCTGAGACGGAAACAGTTGTGTTGCTGTTCGAAGGGTTTGGGGGCGACTTAGAAACGGTCGAATCCAGTGACTTTTATAGCAGTGGCGGCGAGATCAAGACAAACGGTCGAAACGATGGCGAGTTGTTGTTTCAAGCGGTTGATTTCAGTGGAATGGAGGCTCCCACCATTTCCTTTGATGCAGAAATCGAAAACGGAAGCTTTGAAGAGTTTGGCACCCGGTACGGAGATTTCCTGAAGATCGAATTCGTCGATCGGGACGGCAATGTTCACCTGCTGGATATGTTTACAGGAACCGGTCAGACCCTGGTTGGGTCAGAGACAGGACAATCGCTGACGGATATCGGAACGAACTTTTCCTACACATTGCCGGAAAGCATCACATCCGGCCAGTTGCGGATTACGTCCGACATCTCGGCTAGGGGCGAACGGATTGCCATCGACAATGTCGAGATCACAGCAGAGCGTCCCGTACCCGAAGGCCAGGTGATCATCGATTTCGAAAGTCTTGCGGATGGCACAGCCCTGTCTGCGGGCGATGGCGGAACGTTGGTAATGAACGGCGTGACCTTCGAGGCCGTCAAGAAAGGCGCGTCCACGCCCGACGACGCGATGATCTTCGATGCTGCAAACCCAACCGGCGGCGACAACGATCTGTTCCAGCCGGCAAACGGCAACGTCCTGATTGTTTCGGAAGACGGCGATGCATCGGACCCGGATGACAATGCAGGCGGCGGGACGATCACGGCGACGTTCGATGTGCCGGTTACGCTCAGTTCGATCGACGTGCTGGATGTTGAAGAGCCCGGCGGAACGATGGAGCTTTTTGACGAAAACGGAGCGTTGATCTCGACGATCACCATCCCGTCCGTCGGTGACGGCGAGATCCTGAACTTCAATCTCGGCGATGTTTCCGGTGTCTCGCAGATGGCCATCCACCTGCCCGGCTCTGGTGCCATCGACACGCTGCGCTTCACACCGGATGCACCGCCCGCCGACCCCAGCACCGTCATCGCCGAAGATGACGACGGCTTCCTGACGACCGAAGATCTGTTCTTCCTGGCCGGTTCGGACGGTGAGATTTCGCTGGGCAATGTCTATGACAATGACTCAGATCCGGAAGGCGATCCGTTCAGTGTTTCGATGGTCACTGGCGGAACCAGCGATGACACTGCGGACGCAGATGGGTACTACGGTTGGGTCGATGCCAGCAATGGCGGCCAGATCCGCGTAAACGAGGACGGCAGCTATCAGTTCCGCGATGTGAATGATGCGGTTGTCGATCAGTTGATCTTCGCGCCGCTGGTGACGACGTCGATCGACTATACGATCATGGACGACACCGGTGCCACTGACATGGCGACAATCAGTGTCACCGTTGCAGGCGGTGGTTTGACAGATTGATCTGCCCCAGCGGGGCTTGAAATGGATAAGGGCGGGCGCAGAAGCGCCCGCCCTTTTTCGATGGTTTGAGGCCTATTGCCAAATCGGCGGATTGTCCGGGAACCATTTCCGGATCAAATCGTTCAGCTCACCATTGTACTTCAGCTGATTGATCGCTTTGGTCAGTTTCGATTTCAGCGGACCATCGCTTTCGCGAATACCAAGGGCGGTGCCGCCACCGATGGAGACATCTTCACCGGTAAAGGCAAGCTCGCCGCCAGATTCTTTAACGATCGGCGCCAGGTAATCCTTGTCCGCAAAAACAGCATCTGCTTCGCCGTTCTTGACCGCGGCGATGGTTTCATCCGGCGTTGCGAACTCGACCAGCGTCGCACCAGAAGCCGCGACATAGCCCGACTGGATCGTGTTGACCTGTGCTGCAATCACACCGCCTGCCAAATCAGGCGTCCCGCCTGCCAGGGCCATATAGGCCGACGGAGATGGCGGGATGTAAGGCGCGGTGAAGTCTATGACCTTGTCACGCTCGGCGGTTGCGGACATGCCGGCAATGATGACGTCATAGTTGCCTGAAACCAGGTTCGGAATAATCGAGTCCCAGTCGTTCTTGACCCAAGTGCATTCCAGTTCGGCAATAGCGCACAGCTTATCACCCAGGTCGCGTTCGAAACCGTCGATCTCACCCTTGTCATTGATGAAGTTGTACGGAGGATAAGCACCTTCCGTGCCCATACGAACCGCATGGCCATCGGCCAGTGCAGCACCCGCCACGGCCGATAGTGCCAATGCCCCGATTAGGACCTTGATTTTTGACATTGTTCTCTCCCTGTCAGATTCCATTGAAACCAGATTGCACAGCGTAAGAGGACTGGCAACTGGGGTTGTCCGATTGCTATGGGCCCGCCGGTTCTGAAGACACGGTCTACGCATAGCTCGAACGTCTAGACCAGGTCCTCAGACCCGGCTGCATCTAGGCAGCGGCCCCGACAGTCCGGCGGTTCAGCATGCCGAACAAATCCCGAGGGTCATCAGGATCGGCCAGCATGTCCAGCGGCTGATAGAATGCAAACTCATCGATCTTGTCGCGGATGAAACGCAGGGCTGAAAAATCCTCGATGGCGAAGCCGACGCTATCGAAAAGCGTAATCTGCTCGGGCGATGTCCGGCCTTGGGCTTGCCCCAACATTACCTGCCACATCTCGGTAACGGGATGGTCTTCAGCCAATTGCTGGATCTCCCCTTCGATACGCGTTTGCGGCGGGTATTCCACAAAAATGTCTGACCGTAGCAGGATGTCTTTGTGCAGCTCTGTCTTGCCGGGGCAGTCCCCACCGATCGCGTTGATGTGGATGCCGCTGCCAACCATGTTGTCCGTCAGGATCGTCGCGTATTGTTTGTCCGCCGTGCAGGTCGTGATGACCTCGGCGCCCTGAACGGCATCTTCACCTGAGCTGCATTTACTGACCCGCAGACCTGTTGCCTCTAGATTGCGCCCGGCCTTTTCCGTGGCTGCGGGATCAACATCGTAAAGACGCACCTCCTCGATCCCACAGAGCGTCTTGAAGGCCAGGGCTTGGAATTCGCACTGCGCACCATTGCCGATCATCGCCATGGTCTTTGCACTCTTGGGCGCGAGGTGTTTGGCCACCAGGGCCGAGGTCGCCGCCGTGCGCAGTGCCGTCAGCACCGTCATCTCGGTAAGCAGAACCGGGTATCCCGTGCCGACATCCGCCAAGACACCGAAGGCGGTAACCGTCTGATAGCCTTCGGCCATGTTCTTCGGGTGGCCGTTCACGTACTTGAAGCCGTAGCGCTCTTTGTCAGCCGCCGGCATCAGCTCGATCACACCGTCCGATGAATGGGCCGCGACACGCGGTGTCTTGTCGAACTCGGGCCATCGACGGAAGTCCGCTTCGATATAGTCGGCCAGGCCGCGCAACACCTCTTCAATGCCGATCGTGTTGACCAAACGCATCATGTTGTCGACGGAGACGAAGGGCACATAAGCCAAAGCTGACGGCAGGGGATTCTGGTGAACCGGCATGGGTTACGCCTTTGCTTTAGGTCGGGGGGAAAGGTGAATGCCCGCCATGGTGCAGCGGACCGATCCACCTGCGGTTTCGATGGTGGGGATCTCCAGCGGCAACAGCCGGGCGGATTTTTCGATGACCGCCCTTTGCAGGCCGGTCAACGTGCCAAGCGCCCGGGCCGACAGGGCCAGCAGACGTTGCCCACCGGTGCCCATCAGTTCAATGGCATTTCCCGCAAAATCGGCGATCTGGTAATGGCTGAGCGAGACGACATCGCGCCCACCTTCGGCCAGCCGCGCCATCACCTCTTGGCGGCGGGCCTGATCCGTGATCATACCGTCGGCGATCAGCGCGTAATCGGTGCCAATCGCCATCATAACATTGGTATGATAGACGGCGGTGCCGCCCGCATCATAGGCGTCGAAGGCCATCGGTTCGAAATTGAAATGGGTGCAGAACCGCTCCAAAAGAACCGGGTCCGCGCGGTTCGAGCGGGCGACATAAGCCACCCGACCGATATGGTCGAGGACCATGGCACCGGTGCCTTCAAGCGCCAGATCATCGTGCTCCAACCCGGAATAGTCGATCACGTCCTGCACCCGGTAGGCGCGCTTCAGGAAGTCGACAATATCCCAGCGCCGCTCGCGCCGCCGGTTTTCCGCTGCCATAGGGAAAATCGCGATGTGTCCGCCCGCATGGGTGGATATCCAGTTGTTTGGAAAGACGCTGTCCGGTGTGTCGAGGGCGCCGTCATCGTCAAAAACATGGACGGTGACACCGGCCTCGCGCAAGGTCGCAACCGAGCGATCGAATTCGTTCAGGGCCAGCGCAGCGCTGTTGCCGACATCGCTGGCCTGGAAGGCATTGTCCGCCGCCGTTTCAGGGTTCGACCGGAACTTGTGCGGCCGGATCATGATGACGGCAGAGGGCGCTTGCTGAGACAGCATCATGGTCAGAATTTCCGGGTCAGCCGGTCGAGAATACGGCGGCCAAAGAGGCTGGAGACCAGGTCGATCATCAACTGTGCCGTCCGGCCGCGTTCGTCCAGAAACGGGTTCAATTCGACCAGATCCAAAGACGTCACACGGCCCGAGTCGTGCAGGATCTCCATGATCAGATGCGCCTCGCGGAACGTTGCGCCCCCGGGCACCGTGGTGCCGACAGCAGGCGCGATGGTCGGGTCCAGAAAGTCAACGTCCAGGCTGACATGCAGATGGCCATCTGCGGCCTCGACCCGGCGCAGAAAGTCCCGCAAGGGCGCGGCGACGCCGTGTTCGTCAATGGCGCGCATGTCGACGGCATGAATGGCCGAGTCTGCGATTATCCGCACCTCGTCCGGGTCGACGGACCGCAGGCCCATCATCATCACATTGGCCGGATCGACAGACGCCATCAGCGGGGGATACGCGTCGAACCCTTTCATCCCAGTAAAATAGGCCACCGGCGTCCCATGAAGGTTGCCGCTGGTTGTGGTGTCCAGCGTATGAATATCCGGATGGGCATCGAGCCAGAGAACAAAGAGCGATTTACCCGCCTCGGCCGCGCGCTTGGCTACCGCGGGCACCGTCCCCGCAGACAACGAATGATCGCCGCCCAGAAAGACAGGCACATCGCTTTGAGTTGCCGCGTCGTAGGCGTGCCGTCCAAGGGTTTCGATCCACCCCGCGATCTCGGTCAGGTTGCGCAGACTGGTATTGGGATGCGTCCGCTGCTCCGTCGGGTCCGGGCGCACATCGCCGAAATCGTGGACGTCGAACCCCTGCCCTTCCAGGGCGGCGACCAGACCTGCGGTCCGGAAACTGGCAGGCCCCATCAGGCATCCGTCTTGACTGGCCCCGGATTGCACGGGTGCGCCAATGATTTGGCAAGAGGGCATTGCTTAGATCCGTCTTTTACTCGCGACGGAAGATAAATTGGCAGACCCCATTGCCCTTGAGCAGTTGCCAAACTGGTCGAAATGCGTAGTTCTATGATCAATCTGGTCAATAAAACGCGCAATATGGACAGAGAAACATCGAATCTGACACCGACGGATCGCCGCATCCTGAACGCGCTCCGGATTAACAGTCGCGCCTCGGTGACCGAACTCGCCCAAACGATTGGCGCATCGCGAACCACCGTGAAGCAACGCTTGGATGGCTTGATTTCAAGCGGGGTGATCACGCGGTTCACCATCGACACAAACGAAAACTTCCAGGATCAGGTCCGTGCCGTAACAATGATCGAATTGCAGGGATCGATGTCGCGTTCCGTCATCCGTGCTCTGCATGCTGTGCCAGAGATCACCGCGCTTTACGCAACGAACGGGTCCTGGGACCTGGTGGCGGAAATCGAGGCCGCCGCCCTCGCTGACATTGACGGCGTACTGCGTCGAATTCGCGAGATCCCAGGTGTTTTGAACAGCCAGACCAGCTTGCTGCTGAGCCGGGTATGAGGCAAAGAAGTACGATTTGCCAACTTATCGAGAAACAAACACAGTTCGATCTTCGCAGGCCGGATGATCTGATCTGGAAGTTACCAAACGACACCGATAGGAGAGTATTTATGAAACTTTATAAAGCTTTGATCGCACTTCAATTTGTCCTGGTTCCGTCTTTGGCCATTTCGAATCCCAGTTTTCAAAAATTCTCTGAATATAGAATTCCTGCATCAATCGTTGAGAGGGTTGTGATTGGAAGCTTCGAAGTCGAGGACCCGGTCCCCTTGGAGATCTATTTGAAGGCACATAATGAACCCTTGGTCATCGAGACGGATGGCTTTGCCGAGGAGTGCAAAGATAAGATCGAAAGGGCGATGGGCAGCGACCCAGAAAACGCCCTTGGTTCGGAAACGATCCAGATCACTGTGTACGAAACGGCACAGACACTGAACGGTGTTTTGATCACCGAGTGCGTGAGGATTTTTCAGTAAGGTCCCTGCAGCCGGAACTGTACATCGGCCTGAGGGAAGGTCAACGTTCTCGCCGTTTCTGAGAAATGCCTGCCCCGGCATGGGTCTTTCTGATCGGCGGTCATGGACGGCCTCAAATCAGCATTCCGGACCTATACTGGTTTATATAAACCAGCGGGCCCCACGTAAATGACGGCTAAGTCATTGAAAAATATGGTGGGCGCGGCTGGGATTGAACCAGCGACCCCCTCGATGTCAACGAGGTGCTCTCCCACTGAGCTACGCGCCCTGCCCGTCGGGGTGGAGAGGCTATAAGGCCGCGCTTTGTCCGGCGCAAGAGTTTTCATTTCGGCAGAAAACCACGTGCAAACTCGGACGAAGTTACTAAACTCACCCCAATGGATGAACAGGTCCCATACCGCCTCAGCGAACCGGTGCAGCTCACATCGGCTGCGGTCTTTGATTCGCCTCATAGTGGTCGTGACTATCCCGCAGCGTTACAGAACCGGTCACGTCTGGACCCCGTTCGCCTGCGCGCGTCTGAGGACGCGCTGGTTGACGAGCTGTTCCATTCGGCACCGGAATTCGGCGCGCCGCTGCTCTGCGCGACTGCGCCGCGGGCCTGGGTTGACCTGAACCGCGGCCCGCATGAACTGGACCCCGCCCTGATCGACGGTGCACGGACCTCGGGCATCAATCAGCGGATTGCTGCAGGGCTGGGCGTTGTCCCACGGATTGTTTCTGAAGGGACACCGATCTACGACGGCAAAATCAGCCTGGCCGAGGCCGAGCAGAGGATCCAATCCGTCCACACGCCATATCACGCCCGGCTGGATTTTCTGCTGAAGCGCGCCCAGCACACGTTTGGTCATGCGATTCTCTTCGATTGCCACTCGATGCCATCCGAAGCCCTGCGTGCCGCACCACGTGTCCGCGGGCAACTACCGGACATCGTCCTGGGGGATCGGTTCGGCGCATCAGCCGCCCGGGAAATCACTCAGGCGACGCAAGAGGCATTCGAATCAGCAGGATTTCTGGTGGCGCGGAACGCTCCATTTGCGGGCGGCTATATCATTCAGCGGTACGGGCGGCCCGCCCGCGGCCTGCACGCAGTGCAGATCGAAATCGACCGTGGGCTTTACTTGGATCAATCCAACATCGCCGCGTCGGGTAATTTCGACTCAGTCCGGAATCGCCTGATGGATGTCACACGTCAATTGACGGGCATCAATCCTCGGCCAATCGCCGTCGCCGCAGAATAACCTCACCGCAAATGCATTGCGTTTTGGCGCGCAAACGCCGCCGAATCGCGCCAAAAAAAAAGGCCGCGTCACCGCGGCCCAAGTCTAAGGGAGGAAACGCCCGAGAAGGGCGAGCGATACAAAGTATCACTGACAAAAACTATATATTGCGCCGCAAAATTTGCAAGTGTGCGCCGCACAATTTTTTCGGATTTTTTCGGTTTCGTAACGTAACAGCCACCATATTTGCCGAGAACGCCCAATACGGCACAATATGTGCGCGTGCAGCGCAACATGAAAGTGATGCATTGCAACACACCGCATTGCAAATTGCACCTTACGTTCGGTCATCTGCAGCCTAGGCCAAGCAACAGCAGATTCCGTCCCTCGGACAGTCTGAAAATACCTTTGCGTCGGATTTTACGCCCTCGCGGGGCCAGCATGATCGATTTGCCCCAGAAGCTTAACCTCCGGCAATTCCGTTATCGCAGGGCGCGGCCCCGAACGATGGCGTTCTTGCCGAATTTTTCGCGAATCTGATCGGTGGCTTTTTCAACCTTAGCCCGCGACGGATCATCAAAAAGTCCAACCGATTCTTCATCAGTCGCCTGCATCAGATTGGTCAGTCCAATTCCAATCAGACGGAACGGCCCGTCTGGGATCGATCGCTCCAACAACGGCTCTGCCGCGGAATAGATCGTATCGGCCAGATTCGAAGCCGGGTTCAACGCCACCTGTCTGGTCAGCCTGCGAAACTGCGCTGTTGTCAGTTTCAGGACCACAGTGCCGCCGGCGATGTCTTTGGCTTTGGCGCGGTCAGAGGTTCTAACCGCCAGCCGCCAGAGATGCCCGGCCAGCAGATCGACATCGTCGAGATCTTCCTCGAAGGTCGTCTCAGACGAAATGGACTTTGCCCCGCCGCCGGAGTCGACGAACCTTGCGTCCCGTCCAAAGGACAAATCGTAAAGCCGCTTGCCGATCTGGCCATAGCGGCGCATCAGATCCTCGGGCGTCTGACGGCGCAGATCGGCATTGGTCAGCAGCCCATCTGCCTCCAGTTTATTGGCCAGGGATTTGCCGACACCCCAGATCGATCTGACAGGCCGGTCAGCCAAAAAGTCTTCAGCTTCCGCCCGGCCGATCACCGAAAGCCCCCGCGGTTTGTCCAGGTCCGAGGCGGAAGCTGAAGACTTTTTGGCTGACCGGCCTGTCAGATCGATCTGGGGTGTCGGCAAATCCCTGGCCAATAAACTGGAGGCAGATGGGCTGCTG